>URDX01000004.1 GCA_900546695.1 uncultured Eubacteriales bacterium
CCGAGCTGCTTGCTCAAAAGACCGATAAAGAGCTTTTGAAGGAAAAGAAGCACGACGAAGCAGAACTTCAAAAAGCAATCGCCAGGAACGATACCGTATCCCGTCTATACGAAAAGCTTTACGAAGATAATGCTGTCGGCAAGGTGAGTGACGAATGGTTTATGCAGTTGTCCCACAAGTATGAGGTAGAACGGTTGGAACTGAAAGCTAAGATAAAAACTCTCCGTCAAAAGCTATCCGAGTGCGGACAATGCGAAAGAGACCGTGATACCTTTACCTCAGCAATCCGCAGGTTTATGAGAATGGACAGGCTGACCGCACCGCTGCTCCGCGAACTCATCGACCATATTGATGTTTTCGAAACGGAAGGCAAAGGTAAAAACCGAACGCAGAGAATAGTTATCTATTATCGCTTTGTCGGGTATGTGGAAATACCCGAGGTATCTCAAAGACCTCGCATCAAAGCAGACACCCGAAAAGGCGTTGCCGTGGAGTATCTCACCGAGCCACTTCCGGCATAACAAAAGAGCAGGCATCCCGCCTGCTCAGTACATAAAGCCGTATCAAGATAAAAAATCGAGTATTCATAAGTGAAATCCCTTATAAATACTCGATATGGTGCGGGTAAAAGGACTTGAACCTTCACGAAGTTGCCCCCACTAGAACCTGAATCTAGCGCGTCTGCCAATTCCGCCATACCCGCAAATATTGCTGTGTCAAACACAACAATATTATTATACACCAAATCTCGAAAAAGTCAATACTTTTTGCGTGAAAAAATGTCCGCGCGGTTAATTTCTTGCGGCGTTCCTTTTAAAGATGCGCTTTTGAATGATATGCACCACATAGGAGGCGATGAAGGTCCAGAGCAGAACGGCGGCGAAGAAGATATCATCCGACCGAATGTAGAACAGCTTGCAGCGGTGCGGCAAACATATTTCGATATAAAATGTTTTTTTCGTATTTTTATATTGACAACGCGGCTGATTTGTGATATAATAAGCATGTTGTCAAACATGGTGGGCGTAGCTCAGTCGATTAGAGCGCCAGGTTGTGGCCCTGGAGGTCGTGGGTTTGATTCCCATCGCTCACCCCATGAAAAAAGCACTTGCATACGCAAGTGCTTTTTCAGTTATATCAGCCCGACGGCGAGTGATGTTGCTTCGTAGTGATATTCGGCTTCACCGAGTGGGATTCGCCGGGCAAGTGTCGCACACACTCGCTCAGTTATTTGCTTCGTGAGTGTCGTGCGCTCCTGTTCGGTTATTCGTTTCGCGAGTGTCGTGCGCAGGTGTACGATCCTTACGTCCTGCGCTTGCGTTGCAGAGATTTTCTTGTTTTCGGCTATTGACAAAGCAGCTGCATTGTGCTACAATCTGAGTGTAATTCTTCGGGGCAGGGTGAAATTCCCGACCGGCGGTACAGTCCGCGAGCGCGTATGCGCTGAATTGGTGCAATTCCGATACCGACAGTTACAGTCCGGATGAGAGAAGGATGGGGCGTTTTTTCGCGCCCGCCGTTTTTTATGTCCCGCTATGCGGGGCTTTTTGTTTTTTGAGGAATTACTCCGACATGGCAGCCATGACCGTGCACGGAAAAATTCAGTGGCAGGGAGTAATCAAATGAACAAAATCGAAGCAAAAAATGCATCACGCAGCCGCATAATACGGCTCAGCCTGACGGGAATGCTCTGCGCACTCGCTTTTGCGGCGGTCGCGGTCGGCAGAGTGCCGCTGATACCGTCGATGCCGTTTCTGACCTTTGATCCGAAGGACTCGATAATCGTTATCGGCGGTCTGGCATTCGGACCTGTCACGGCAGCTGCGATATCCTTTATCGTCGCATTCATCGAGATGATTTCGATAAGCACGACGGGACCGATAGGCTTTGCAATGAATCTGATATCGAGCTGTTCTTTCGCCGTCACGGCATCGCTCATTTACAAGAAAAAGCACAGCTACAAGGGTGCTCTCGCCGCTCTCGGCGCTGGTTGGTCTGCTATGATAGTTGCCATGACATTCTGGAACTGGCTCTTCACGCCGCTCTATATGAATGTTACGCGCGAGGCGGTTGCGGGGATGCTGCTGCCCGCTATAATTCCGTTCAACTTCATCAAGGGCGGTATCAACTGCGCGCTTGCGCTGATACTCTACAAGCCCGTGACCGCTGCATTCCGCAGAGTGGGGGCATTCCCCGAAAAGGCGGGGGATGATTCGGGAGTGCACTTCTCGCCGAAAGCGCTTATCGCTGCGATACCGATTCTCGCGGTGTGCATAGCGCTGATATTTATTCTCCGCTGAAAAATCCATTCGGCAAATGCACCGAATAAATCAAATATCACGCGCGGCTTAGAATACCGTGCAAAACAATACCGTGCAAAACAATACCGTGCAAAACATACAGCAAAAAACGATATCGCACATAACGAAAGACGGTGCTGCGTCAGACTTCACGTATGTCTGATGCAGCACCGCTTTTTGTATTATGTCTGCTTGACATGCCGAGTGGCATGTATTATTTTTTGTCGAGCTGCGGAGCAGCGCCCAAGCAGCATCGGTTTGTTTTTGTTCAGTTAAGCCCTTTAAACTTCTTTATCTGCTGAGTCATCAGATCAAGGTAGAAGGTTCCGTGAACCGTTGAGGGCTCGATATCCTTAGATACCTCGACGGAAGGCTGCTCGCCCGTAAGCCACTCGTTCCAGGAAACGATTAGGGCTATGCGCGCACCGAGGTCGTCCGCACGCTGGAATGCGCGCTTGAAGGTCGCGCCGTTCTCTCTGCCGACTGCGGGGATGGATATATTATCGCCGCTGCCGTCCTGACGGGTAGCCGCCGAAATGGTCACGCACTCTACATAGCCGGCACTGTCAACGGTGTACGACTGAGCGCCGCGCTCCTCCCAGCTCCAGAAGCCGCGGGAGAGCAGGTTTGCCTTATCCTGCATCAGGTGGTTCTGCTGAGAAACGTATCCGCTCATCCATCTTATCTCAAAGCGATTTGCGTCGTTGTCGTTCCAGAGAGACGAGGGGTTATTCGTGTAGAGGTTCGGGGTCGCGCCGTAGCAGATGAGCAGCGGCTTGCCGTTATAATAGTAGTACATGTCGTTGTACTCGGTGTTCTTGATATAAGTGTTGTATACCTGATCGACCTTGCGCTGATGGTCGCCGCTTGTGATAGAACCTCTTCCCGCATGACCCGGACCTACAAAGATACAGATCTTAGGCGCGTTCGGAATGTCCTTCCATATTTCAAAGAGCTTTGTGGTGGCATCTTCGATGACCGCCATTCCGGGGTTATTCTCGTCCTCCTTGTGGTAGGTGGTGTTGTTCGACCAGTCGACAAATACGAAGTCAACGCCCGCAGCTGCAAGCTCCTCGCCATGGCGGCGGATTACCTCCTCATCGTCGGAACGATACGGACCGTACAGCGGATTGCCCCATGTCTGTGTGCCCCAGCGGGACATGTCTGAGTGCCATGTCGTGTACGCGATACCGACGACTCGCTCGCTTTCGGGGGTCTTTTTGTACAGACCGACGCCAACCTGACTCGATTCGACATCCGATGTGTCCATGACGACCGTCCTGTAGCTTTCGATGCGCTCTGCGAGCTTTTCTTTATTTGCCGGAGTCAGAACGCGCTTGGTGGAGTAGAAGTATGTCAGCTCGTTTTCAGCGTCATACTCGTAGTCATAGCCGAGCTCTGCGGCGAGCTTTTCGGCGGATACGAACAGGCGGTCGCCGACAGCCTCGGTGCGGATTTTTGCGACAGATCTGCCGTCGGATACGACGGTGCCCGTCGCCTCGCTGAGTCTGACCGACTTATCGCCGTATGAGAGGGTAGCAAAGCCGTCCTCGCGCACGCAGTTGATTACGAAAATCTTAGCAAGCATCTCGATGTCAGCCATGAGCTCGCCGTCGATGCGGTGAGAAGCCGCAGTGCCGTTATAGCCCTCGAGACCGACAAATGCGTACTGATCCTTGTCGCCGACGGCGTAAATCTTGTTTGTTGCGATGTAGCCGAGCTCGGATTTGAGGGTGATGCCGTCGAGATTTGTGCCCGATGCTATCATCTTCATCAGCGCAATGAGATCGCGCGTGTCGCAGCGACCGTCGCCGTTGATATCGTCCGTGCTCTCTCTCGCTGCCATGTTTTTCATGACGCGGACGAGATCGCGTGTGTCTACAACGCCGTCGCCGTTAACGTCGTAAACCTCGGCATTGCTGCCGCAGACGCTCAGCGCCGTGGGGATTGCAATAACCGCGGCAGACGCCGCCGCGATTATCCTATGCATGATCTTGTTCATATGTATGACCGTTGCTTTCGCTCAGGAAAGCTCCTTTCTTCTGTGTGATTTTCGAATGGAGTCATAATACCTCACAGAGCAGTTTATATGCAAATGAGACGAAATGCAATAGCTAAATTGTTAACAAATGATAAACTAAAAAGTCTGCATGAAAATGTCGGTATCCGTCGGCGCGTCGCACATCGTCTGAGAAAAGAAAAGAACCGTCGGGCTGAGCCCGCGGTCCTTTGATACGGCACGCTTGCCGTGATTATTTATGTCTCCGTGAGCGGCGCACCGCTGCAGTCATGCAGCGAGGCTGCCGCATTGCCATGACATAATTTACATGTTGCCTGCTGTCCGCGGTGCCGTGCGGTAAGCCGTTAAAATGTCCGCACATGGTATTGCGGTCGGCGGCAAATCGACCTGTTTACCGATATAACGTCCGTGCGGCGGAAAATCGGATTGCGCACGGGTATAAACGTTCGTGCGTCAGCAGAACGGCGTGTGTTTAAGCCTATCGAATTAACGTGTTTACTCGAGAACGAGTATATAGTCGTGTGTCGGCTGATCACCGCGTATGTGAGTGAACTCGGTAGACGGGAAGCGCTTAGACAGCTCCGCCGTCAGCTCCTCCGCTTCTGTGCGGTCGGTGTCGGCACCGCTGAAGAGTATTGCGAGGTCGTGTGACGATGTGTCAAGGCAATCTGCGAGCTTGAGCAGAGCATCGCGGCGGGTCGGCTCGGAGGAGTAGATGGTGTCGCGCGAGAAGCCGATATAATCGCCCTCCGTAACGTCAACGCCCTTAAAGCTTGCATCTCTGCCCGCGCGGCTGACAAAGCCCGTTCCGACTGCCGTTATCGCCTCACAGATCGCGGTCTTAAGTGCCTCTGCATCGCTCTCGTCGGGGTCGACCATCGAGATGGCAACGCAGCCCTCGCCGACCGTCTTTGTCGGAATTATGACTATCTGCGCCTTGCTGTATATGGATGCCGCCTGATTTGCGGTAAGAATGATGTTGCTGTTGTTAGGGAAAACAAGAATAACGTCGGCATTAAGGCTGTCGAACGCGGCGATAAAATCCTCGGTCGAGGGGTTCATCGACTGCCCGCCCGATATGACCTTGTCTGCGCCGAGCTCATAAAAGGCGGAGATGAGACCTTTTCCCGCCGCTACCGCTACGGTCGCATAGTGCTTGCGCGGCGCGGTGGGTGCGGGGGTCGCCTCTGCGGTCACGGGCGATGACTCTGCGGTCGCTGTATTTGCGCTCTTTGCGGTAGCGGTCTCCGCGGCCCCGGCGGGCTTTGCTTCCTCGTGCTTATGCTCGCCGTGCTCCTTTGAGGAGTGCTGCAGCGTCATGTTCTCGACCTTGAGCGTGAGAAATTCGCCGAAGCGCTGACCGTAATCGAGCACCTTGCCCGGGGTGAGCGAGTGTACATGTACCTTTACTATAGAGCCGTCGCGGAAGGCAACGACCGAATCGCCGAGCTCGGAGAGCCCGCGGATGAATTCATCAATATCAAAGCTGTCGATATCTGTCTTTTTATGCTGCAGACGGAGCAGAAACTCGGTGCAGTAGCCGAATGTGAGCTCGGAATCCTCGGTAAAGAGTGAGAGGTCGATGCGCGGTGCGCTTGCGGCGGTTGCGTTCTCCGCGAGCTGCTTTCCCGTGCCCTCGAGTGCAGCGAGCATGCCGTCAAATATGTAGACAAGACCCGCTCCGCCCGAATCGACAACGCCCGCTTCCCTGAGGACGTCGAGCTGCTCGGGTGTGTGCTCGAGCGAACGGCGCAGCTCGGTATTGAAATCGCGGAAGTAGCTGTCGAGTGTGCTGTTCTCGTCGATGCGGTCACCTGCGTATTTGACCGCGTCGCGGTAGACGGTGAGTATTGTGCCCTCAACGGGTACGGGAACCGCCGAATACGACTCCTGTATGCCGCGCTCCATAGCGAGATGCAGAACGCGAACATCGGCGCTCGGCTTATCCTCGAGTCCCTTAGAGATCCCGCTGAAAATGCGTGAGAGGATAACGCCCGAGTTTCCGCGCGCGCCGAGCAGCATACCGCGCGACGCGACCGATGATGCCTCAGAGAGCGAATCGGACTCGCTGTCACGCAGCATGCGCGCGCCCGACTCGATGGTCATAAACATATTGTCGCCCGTATCGCCGTCGGGGATAGGGAACACGTTGAGGTCGTTTACCGCCGTTTTGTTAGAAGAGAGGTTAGCTGCGCCGGAGACAATCATATCGGCGAAGGTAGATCCGTCTATATAGTTCTTTTCCATCTTATCACCATATACCTTTACAGTTTACATATCATAGGTGGAGCGACGGGCGATGCCCGCTGTCTGCTGTCCGGTATGCGGCGGTGCGCGTGCTGCGCAGCTCTGCCCGTCATAGCCGTTCTATCGGAATATGTATGACGCGCGATTATGTGCAGACAAACATTTCCCACTCCTGCATATTATAATATATTTTGCTAAAAAAGAAAAGACCTAATACGCAATATCAGAAGACTGACAAACTTATAACGTAGAATAAGTAACACAAACCGCAGATAATGTATAATAAAATACGCAATATTATACGACACGGATCGACATTTATGAGGTTTTAGGCGCATCGCGACACGCTGCGCGGGGGGATGTAGGGGAATGACGGCTTGACAAGCCCGCCGCCGTGTGATATCATAGCATCGTATTTGCGCGTTTTGTGCGCCGACGGCGCGACGGAAACGGCATGACAGTAAAAAAGGAGAGTGTAACATGGAAGAGGATAAAAAGTGCTGCTGTTGCTGCAGCGGCGAAAAGAAAAACGAGAGCGCTGAGGCCGAAAAGAAGCCCATGTCCGCCGACTATGCCCGCGGCACCGTCGGAGAGGGCGAAAGTAAGGCTGAATCCTGGACCTGCAAGTTCTGCGGTATGGCGAATACGGGCACATTCTGCAGCGGTTGCGGCTCGATGAAATAACGGTGCTTTTGCCTAAACAAATGCGGCAGGGGGTGAATGATGTCACTCCCTGCCGTTATTTATATATATGTGCCGCAGCTATTCGGTGTTCGCCGTCGTGCAGTCGCGCCTTTTTGCTGTAGTCGTATGTGGTGCGTGCCGACATGCGCTGCACGGTGCTGTGCAGCCCACCGTTAGGCGCTGCTTGCACGATGGTGCGGCGGTTATCTTGCATCCTTACCCAGGAAGAACAGTGCGATAGTGTCGGGACTTGCTGTCTGGCGTATGTTACGCACACCTATTCCTCATGAGAAAGATGCAGTGTTTATCTCGCGTCTTTACCCCAGAAGAACAGGGCGATGGTACCGGGACCCGAGTGGCTTCCGATGACCGTACCGATATCAAAGATATGTACCTTTCCGTTCAGCTTGGGAAAGTGCTGCTCGATAAGCGCTGCGAGTGCCTGAGCGTCTTCTTTTGCGTTAGACTGGCTGATGAAGCATTTCTCGGAGTAGTCGTCGCCGTCCTGACACATAGCCACCATCTTTCCGAAGGCAGCCTCCATTGTCTTCTGCTTTGTGCGTATTTTCTCCATCGGGATGAGTTTACCCTTATCATCGACATGGAGCAGCGGGCAGATTCCGAGCAGACCGCCGATAAAGCCTGCGGGTTTAGAAACTCTTCCGCCTCTGATATAGAATTTAAGCGTAGTGGAGTAGAACCAGTGGTTTACGCGGAGCTTGTTCTTTTCAATCCATTCCGCCGCGTCGTCGATGCTCATACCGCTGTCGCGCAGGTCGGCAGCCTTGTCTACAAGCAGACCGTAACCGGACGAAGCGCAGAGGGTGTCGATAACTATGAGCTTGCGTTCGGGGTACTTCTTGTGCAGCTCCTCTGCGGCGAGACGTGCGGAGTTGACCGTGCCCGAAATACCGCTCGAGAGGGTCAGGTGAAGAATGTCGTTGCCCTCGGCGAGCATCTTGTCAAAATATTCGGTATACTCGGTGACGTTGATCTGGCTCGTTCTTGTCATGATGTCGTCCTCATCCATCATGCGGTAGAACTCGGGGAGCGACATGGTCTGACCGAGATCGTCGATATATTCCTTATCGTTGATGAAGTAGTGGAAGCAGACGTATTTTACATCGCGGCTTTTCATATATTCAAGGGACAGGTCTGCGGTGGAACAGCAGCTTAGAATAAAATTGCTCATATTTTCTCCTTATCGCGGCGGAAGGTCCGCCTGAATTTCCGTCAGCGACCGGCGCTGAGCTTTTATGCAGAGCATTACCTGCGTGAATATCGACAACAGCTGAGCTGTGACGACACGCGAGCATATCTGCTTTGCAATATTATCATAACACGAATGCGCTGCAAAATCAAGTATATTGTTTTACGGGACGGATTTATTTTTCGCAGCGGAACTGTTTTGCCGAAAGGTGTTTGCTGTTTTGTCGCTTGCGGGGTACAATATATGGAGAAAAACACCGGAGGGAAGTTTCTTTGCGTTCAGAACGACACTTGCTTTACAAGCGCGACGATGCAGAGTATCAGTGCAAGCGGAACGTAGATATAGCGACCTATAGAGTACCACAGCTTTCCGCGACGGCGCTTGCTGCCAGTATTTACTGCGTCGAGCAGATCGTCTTTCTTCATTACATAGAACCAAGAGACCGCGCCGAGTGTCGCGCCGATGGGTATGATGTATATCGAGACGAGGTCCATCCACGGTCCCCATTTAGAGATAGCTTCCATTCCGATGCCGGCGCCGAGACAGATAACGCAGAGTATGCCGAGCACCACCCAACGGTTGAGCCGCGGGAAACGGTCGAGCAGCGATTCCGCAACCGCCTCGAACATGTTCTGCAGCGAGCTGACACCTGCGAATATCATGGCCGCGTAGAGTATGACGGCGAAAAGCCTGCCGAGCGGGATATCCTGCAGGATGTTAGGCAGCGTTACGAACAGCAGTGAAGGACCCGCGCCGACATCGAGTCCGTAGGAAAAGCATGCGGGGATTATAACGAGCGAAGCGACGAGCGCCGCGATGGTATCAAAGAGAGCGGTATTGCCCGCAACGCCGACAACGTCCTCATCCTTTGACAGATAAGCGCCGTAGACTATCATTCCGCTGCCCGTGACCGAGAGCGAGAAGAAAGCCTGACCCATCGCCCATATCCAAACCATGGGGTCTTTCAGCGCGTCCCAGTTAGGGGTGAACATAAAGCGGTAGCCCTCCGCCGAGCCAGGGAGGAGAGCGACGCGCACCGCGAGAACGAGAAAAATAACGAAGAAGAGCGGCATCATGACCTTATTGGTCTTTTCAATGCTGTGAGCGCCGAGCGAGAGGGTGAGCAGCGTTCCGATGACAACGATTATGTGATAGGGAACGACCGAGAATGAGCCGCCCGAGAAGGAGTTGAACCACACCTCGGTATCGTTGGTCATAAGCGAGCCTGTCACCGAGTCAACAAGCGCTTTGAGCACGTAGCTGATTATGACGGCATAGCCGATGGCAATGCACATCGAGCCCGCGAGCGGCAGCCAGCCGACAAAGCCGCCCGTGTGTCCCGCAGCCTTGCAGCGCGTTTGCCATGCGCCCCTGTAAGCGCCGAGCGTACCCGTGCCCATCTTGCGTCCGACGGCAAACTCTGCGGGCAGTGCAACATAGCTGAAAATGACGACAAAGAGCAGATATATTATCAGAAAGGCTCCGCCGCCGTTGCTGCCGAGCTTACTCGGAAAGCCCCAGACATTCGCCATTCCGACCGCCGAACCGACCGACGCAAGTATAAAGCCCCATCGACTTCCAAAGCCTTTTTTGTTATCGTTATGCTTCATTTTAACCTCGCATGAGCGCGGAGAGCGTCCGCGCATACCGTGAATATTTGTCTCCGTACAGGATTGTTAAAAATCGTTTTTTACAGCTTGCTTTGCTTTTAGGGATATAAAAACGTTCCGGAGCGACGCTTGCAAAAGAGAATTGTTCCGAGGTTTTTAGGCATCCTGATTTACGCATTACGAGCATTATACCGCAAAAAAGTGTAAATGTCAAATACACGAAACAAGAAATACTTTTATTTATGAAAAGAAGCTGTCCGTAAAAGTATAAAAGAGCCGCTCGCCGCAATTTTAAAATACATAAAAATACATCCCGCTGCAGTTATGCAGACCGCAGCGGGATGGTTGTAGTTTAATTCGGTGTCGGCGGCTGTTCGTTTCGACAATGGGTAATGCGTGATGGTAACATGCCGCTGTCGCACAAGACTTTCGCGCATACGATTGTAGTCGTGCACGGCTGTCAAATGATTACACGCGCCGTTGTCGTCTGTGTTTTCGGCACGAGGTTTTGGTTTTACGCGCGGCTGTCGCGTGCTGCAGCCTTTTAATCGAGGCAGTGTCAGACGAAGCGGTGCAGCACGGCAAGCAACTGCCGTTTTGACAGCACAGTGCGGATACTGTTATTTCATCCGCGTACGGTCGAATGCGGGGTTATATGCGTAGAAGTTACACTTATCCTCGCAGGTCTGCTGCGTGATCGCGATAGCCTCACAGAAGCGCTGATAGTGCACTATCTCCCGCTCGCGCAGGAAACGTATCGGATCGATTACATCGGGGTCGTCGATGAGACGAAGGATGTTATCATAGGTCAGTCTCGCTTTCTGCTCTGCTGCAATATCCTCGTGCAGGTCGGTGAAAACATCGCCCGTTACCTGGAGCGAGGCAATGGAGAAGGGTGTGCCCGATGCCGCCTGCGGATAGACACCCGTCGTATGGTCGACAAAATAGGTGTCAAATCCGCTGCGCTTTATCTCGTCATACGAGAGATTTTTCGTAAGCTGAGTAACGATAGTTGCGACTATCTCTTGGTGCGCGAGCTCCTCCGTGCCTACATCTGTCAGTATGCCGATTACCTTGCGGTCGGGCATTGAGTAGCGCTGATTCAGATATCGCTCCGCAGCGCCCGTCTCGCCGTCGGGACCGCCGAGCTGACTGATGATTATCTTTGCCGCCGCGGGGTTGGGATGCTTGATGTGGACGGGGTATTCGAGTCGTTTTTCATATTTCCACATAGCTTATTCCTCCCATGGCCATGGCGTGCTGACCCAGTTCCAGCCGCAGTCTGCGGTGTTGATGTTGCCCGAATAGCTGAGCGCACCGTAGCACTTTTCGTAGTTTCCGACCGCGCCCGCAAGCGCCTCGCGCGATGCGTTGAAATAGTTCATTGCCTCGCGGTCGGAGGGGTGTGAATCGAGATAAAGTCCCGCTTCGATGCACTGAAAGTCATATTCCTGAACGGCACGCAGTGCCTTTTCCTTTTCGTTCATACCGTCACCTCACAATGCCGCTGCGCATAGGCATACCCGAGCGCTGAACGGCGCGCGCCGTAAACGGCTTGTCGAGCTCGCGGAATATTGTGCCGCGTGACAGTGCCGCGGATGAGTCGTACAGCAGTCTGAACTGCTGTATCGGCGGGTACATCATTGCGAGCGACGGATAAACGCTAACCTCTGCGTCCTGCGTGCAGATTGCACCGCAGCCGCAGCCCGGTCTGTTTGCTTCCATACTGATGACCGTAGCTTTCGACTGGCGAAAGCTCCCTTTCGTTTTGTGTGAATTAAGCCCAATCGGGCGAAGGACCGCGCACGCGGCGGGAGGTCCCGCCGATGCTCGGTAAATATTCTTTTTCTTGTAATAATGACTATTACAGTTTCATTTTATGCCGCCCGCAGTCATATTGACACCGCCGCTGTGCGGCAGCCGTTCCGACATAAGCGCATGTCACGCTGCTGACAAGCGGCAGAAATCAGCCTATAAGCTCCTCGGCATAAACGAATTCGCAGCCCTTGCTGCAGAGCTCAGGCAAAAGTATCCTCAGTGCCCGCGCGGTTATCGGCTTCTTTCGCCCGACATAGTCGTGAAAAAGGATAATAGAACCGTCTTTGACGTTCTCCCGCACCGTTTTCAGCGCGCTGTCGAGTGAAGTTTTTGCGTTCCAGTCCATCGTATCGACAGTCCACAGCACCTCGGTGTAGCCGAGCTCGGAGCATGCGCGTTTTACAGCGCAGGTGTTTGCCCCACCGGGCGGGCGAAAAAGATGCGGACGAAAGTCGACCGTCTCAAATATCGCGTCCTCACAGTCGTTTATCTCGTCCATCAGTTTGTCGCAGCTGAGCTTTGCGAGTGCGCAGGGATGGGTATAGGTGTGATTTCCGACCTCGTGTCCCTCCTCGAGCTCCCGCCGTATCAGCTCGGGATTCTCCCGCACGTTTTCACCGACAACAAAAAATGTCGCTTTTACGTTATATTCGGCGAGAATATCGAGTATTTCGGGGGTATAGGTCGGGTGCGGACCGTCGTCGAATGTCAGCGCTATGCGCATATTTGCGTCACCGACGACCCCCATCGCCCCGTCGCGCTCCGCACTGTCGTACGCTGCTGCACCGAGCGAGAGTGAAAAAGTCAGAACCGCCGCTGCGGCAAGTATGCTTTTGACTCGTCCGTGCGCCATTAAAGCTCACCTACCGTGCGGAAGCTGTACCCCATCTCCTCCCACCGCGTCAGCAGCGTATCCATTATCGCGGCATTGGTCGCGGACGTGGGATGAAGGAGGATTATCATACCCGGATGGGTGTGAGCGATTATTTTCTCGACCGATTTTTCGGGGTCGGGCTGATTATCGTTATCCCAATCGGCGTATGCGTAGCTCCAGAATACGGTCTTGTAGCCGAGCTCGGTCGCCCAGTCGAGATTCTGCTCGGTAAAGCGTCCCTCCGGCGGACGGTAGCACATCGTTAGCTCGTCGCCCGTCAGAGCTGTATACTGCTCCTCGAGCCCGCGCAGCTCGCTCTCGAACTCCTCGCGGCTGCTCTTTGTCATATCGTGATGGCGGCAGGTGTGATTGCACACGGCATGACCGCCGTCATGCATCCGCTGAACAAGCTCGGGATTCCGCTTTATCAGATTCTCGAGTATGAAGAAGCTGCCGTGCGCCCCGTGTGCGTCAAGCGCGTCGACTATCTTTTCAACGTTGCCGTTTTCATAGCCCGCATCGAAGGTAAGATAGATAACCTTCTCGCTGCCCTCACAGCGGTGATCGCAATAATATCCCCCGTGCTCCTCGGCAAATTTCATTCCCGGGTCAAGCAGCGGGGTAGTGCCCGTATTGTTCGGGACAAAATACCACCCGTACGGTGTCGACGGCGTGTGCGTTACTCCCGTTATCGCGTGCGCGGTGATTCCGAGCGCAGCGAGCAGCAGAACGCCGAGTCTTATTATACTTTTTTTCATTACGCTTCATCGGACCTGACGGCGCTGCCGCACGGTCCGTTTTCCTTTGCAAAGAATTTTGCGGCAGCTACGTGGTGGCAGAAAATAAAATTGCATTAAGCGCCGCCGCGAAATTATTCTTTTCGTTTTTACGATATAATTGCATAGTATATTATGAGCGGAGCGGTATAAAATAAATATGAAAAATTATTTTGGAAGGGGCGGCGGAATATGAAATCAAGGCGCAGAGAAGCGGCAAACGCGGTGCTTGCGGCGCTGCTGTACGGTCTCGGATCGGCTGTTTCGGTCGGCAGTCTGCTCTCGCCCGCGGGACTGTATACCGGCGGAGTTACGGGTCTTGCACAGCTGCTGTCGGCGCTGTCGCGTCGGCTGCCGACGGGCGAAATACCGATATATATTCTCATACTCGCGATAAATATTCCGCTCGCCGTTTTTGCCTTTTTCACCCTCGGCAGGAGATTTACGCTGCTGTCGTTTCTCGCTCTTGCTTCATCGGCGCTGCTGCTGCGCGTGATACCGCCGCTGAATATCACGTCACAGCCGCTTTTGTGCGCCGCTTTCGGCGGTGTTATAAGCGGCTGCGGAATGGGGCTGTGCTTTCGCGCGGGGCTTTCGACGGGAGGTACCGACTTTGTTATTTTTTATATAAGAAAAAAGACCGGCAGAACGGTCGGCGGCATAGGTCTTGTGCTCAACGGGTTGATAATCGCCGCAGCGGGGCTGTGCTTCGGCATAGAGCCCGCGCTGTACAGTCTGATTGCAATCTACGCGGAGAGCAGGACGATGAACAGCTTTTATGTTCAGCAGTACCGCGTCACCGTTACAGTGATAACCTCGAAGGGCGACAGGGTGACGGGCGCGCTGCGCGAGCGCGGTATTCACAGCTTTTACTATCTCGGCTGTGCGCGCGGCGGATATACGGGGGAGTCGCAGACTATAGCAGTGAGCGTAGTCACGCGGTACGACCTGCTGATACTGCGCGGCGTAATACGCGACGCGGACGAGGATGCTTTTGTTTACGTCGTTCCGACAAGTGAGGTCTACGGGCGGTTTGCGTCGGACGGTGCGGGAATGTGATTGATTTATGTGCTGCGGCATCACGGCAAAGGACTTACGGAAAAACATACGATGAAGAACAAACGACGGAAAAACGATGTTATGAAAAAATAACATCAAAAAAGAACGATGCCGCCGCACGCACTGCATGCGGAGCAACGTCCCGAATAGTTGATTTATGTCAGGGCTGTACCTGCCCCGAAACTATCTTCATAAGTCTGATAAGGTCGCGGACATCAAGTACACCGTCGCCGTTTATATCGGTATGCGTTGCAATAACGTTGCTGCCCGAAATGCGCTTCATGAGTCTCACTATATCCTTAACATCCGATGTGCCGTCTCCGTTGACATCGCCGAGCGGGATGTACGGACCGCCGTTTGCCTCGGAAGCAAGACGCGCGCCGCCGAGCTCCGCGCCGGAGAGTGTTTTCCAAAACGCGACCGACGCTATGCGCACATCAAAGCCGTCGCCCGTGAGCACAAGCCGCAGCTCATCGAGCATTCCTCCTGCTGCGGGATACGCCGACAGATCGACCGCCGCGCTGTGGAAGCTGCCGTCTGCGATAAGCGCAAGCTCTATGCCCGATTCGGGTAGATATTCCGCGCTTCCCGCAGGCAAAACGCGGGCTGTCAGATGAGAGCTCTCATCGTCGACATCGCGCGATGCCGTGCTGTAGGTTACGGTGATGAAGCGATATTCGGACAGGTCGATTCCGTTTTTCGCATACATGCAGCGGAGCGAGACTGCGTTTTCGGTGCGCTGTACGAGTGTGCCCGATGCGGCGTCGTAAAGCGAATCGCCGTCTGTCCCGATAATACCACCGTCTCCCGTGCGGACGTATTTAAGCAGCTCGGTATCGCTGAAACGCAGCACCGAAATATTCTCATCATAACGGACGAGCTGCGGTATGTCAAAATTTCCTTGAGCCATGCCCGATCTGCCTCGCGAGAGCACAAGAGTACCCGCAACAGCGGCCTCGCCGCCGTCATTCGGAAGATTGACGGTCGAAAATCCGTCCGCATCTGACACTACCATAGAGGTCGATGAGCCGCTGTCGAGCAGCAGCGCGTTGACAAGCCCGAGTTCGATCGCAATATCCGACATCTGTGCTATCGAAAAGCACCGCTCGGAGTTGTTATCCTTTCTGCTGTCGAGCGATACGAGCTTAACCTTCCCATTCTCGGTATAACCTACGACCGATGCGGAAAGCCTATCGGTGAGCATGCGATTTTCATATGCGCATGTTACGCCGTCTATGACAAGCGGAAGCGCACCGCCGCTTGCAGTCTCAGCATTACGGAGCTGTTCATCACAGCGACCGAGAGCGTCGGTCACCTCTATCGAAACCGTGACCGTCTCTCCGATCGAATAGCCGCTGAGCTTATCGAACGCATCGCCGCGTGCGGTGAGAATTATCCTGCCCGCCCTTATGAGCGGGTCGGCGTCGCCCCGAGAGCATATATCGGTAACCGTACCGACAAGCTTCGCGCCGTGACAAACGGTATAATCGCCGCAGTCGATAACAAGCTCATATGCATCGTCGAGCGACTGATTGCGGATGGGACCGCGGTCGGTATAAACAACGACGGTGTTCTCGGACGGCAGGCGGTTCAATGCGTCGGTCGTGAATGTCGCACCGTGCTCTGAGCCTGAAACGGTTATGCTGAGTTTGGGCAGCGCAAGAAACGGTACGCGGTCGCGCGTCACGCCGAAGGAATAGCGCGGGGTATACGGCTGTTCAGCTTCGGTCTGCGCGCCGCAAAGTATCTCTCCGCCGCTGACAGTGTAGCCGCAGGGAAGCGCTATGCTCTTTTTGACGTTTTGTCGCAGCAGCTCGCCGTCCGTGGCAATGTCTCTGTCGCGCGAGAGTAGATAGCTTTCTGTTACGCCGCCTGCGTTTATCGCGGCAGCGGGCTGCTTCCCGTCGGGTGCCGACTCTGCAAAGCCGCGCACGGTGTCGCTGACGGTCGCGAGCTCTCCGAGTGCGTCACCCGCGGGAATGTAATCGAGATACAGCTCACGCTCGGCGGGGTCGAATTCGACGACCGAAAAATCCTGTCCGCCGCAGCGGGGCGATGTGCGCGCCCCGCCCGATGTGTCGCATGCGGTGTCCGAAAGATCGTAGTACGCGAGAGTCGACCCGCATGGCAGAGTACCGACCGATGAAGGCACATAGCCGTCGATACGGGAAGTCTTGCCCGAAACGGCGAAGACGGGAGTCGTGATAAGTGCGGCGCATACTGCGATGCATACTGTTCGTCCGCGTACGGTCATATCGGTCGTCTCCTTTCGGCAGAATTTTTATCCCGCGCAGCGTCTCAGCGGGCGGCGCAGGCAGATATTGCAAGGTATTGAGCGGAATTTACGCCATCTTATCGGCGAGCTGAGCTCCGCCGAGCACATGAAAGTGCAGATGCGGCACCGACTGACATGCATCGGGTCCGCAGTTTGTTATTACGCGGTAGCCGTTTGTGAGTCCCGCTTTTGCGGCAAGGGTAGGGATGAGCGAGAAGATATATGCGACAATGTCGGCATTGTCGGCGGTAACTGCGTCGGCGGATGCGATATGCTCCTTCGGAATTACGAGAAAATGCACGGGAGCCTGCGGATTTATATCGTAAAATGCAAGCACGCGCTCATCCTCGTACAGCTTATTTGAAGGTATGTTTCCGTCGATTATTTCACAAAACAGACAATTCATCTTGATTTTCCTCACTTTTTGCAGCAAAATGCTTCTGCTGCGGATATTTTCATAGATATTATACCATCAAGTCGACAAGAATTCAAGAGAAAATTGTAATTATGAATATAAGGCTGTCGAGTGCTGCGCTGCCTCTTGACAATTTGACGCACGGCGGGTATAATATTTATTGTAAGCAATTATCCGACTGCACTGCCGAATATCGGTATGCAGCCGTAAATTCAAGCTGTGACGGGACTCCGAGAGGAGCCCGCGAAAGGATAGTAAAAATGAAGGTTACAAAGGATTCTCTTATCGGCGACGTTCTTGATTTTGATGTTGATACCGCTCAGTTCTTTTTTGACATCGGTATGCACTGCCTCGGCTGCCCTGCATCGAGAGGCGAGTCTATCGCCGACGCATGCGAGGTTCACGGCACGGATGCCGATGCTCTCGTTGAAAAGCTCAATACCTTCCTTGACGGAAAGGCAAACGTCTGAGCCTTGAATATCATCCTTGACAGCCGCCTCGGCTGTATCGCGGAAGCGATCGGCAGTGCGCGCATCGTCGCGGATATAGGTACCGACCACGGTCTGCTCCCGATAGCTCTGCTTCTGCACGGGCAGGCGGAGCGGGCTGTGGCTTGTGATATCCGTCAGGGCCCGCTCGGCAGCGCAAGACGGAATGCGGAGCGCTACGGAGTTTCCGACAAGGTCGCGCTCGTTTTGACCGACGGGTTTCACGGCGTTGAGGCTTATTCGCCCGACGCGGTCGTTATCAGCGGAATGGGCGGCGAGCTTATCGCACGGATAATCTCGGAGGCTCCGTATCTGCGCGAGGGTGTGCGGCTGTTTCTGCAACCCATGACGCGCGCCGAATCGCTGCGCGCCTATCTTGCACATAGCGGCTTTCAGATAACCGCAGAGCATCTTGCGCGCGACGGTGAGCGGCTTTATTCGGTTATGGAAGCGAGCTTTTGCGGCGAGAATGCCGAGTACAGCTATGCCGAGCTGCTTGTCGGGCGGCGGGAGGCTCATTCGAATATTTCGCTGTTTGCGGAGAGCGCCGCACGTGCTGCTGAGCGCCTGTGTAAACGCCGCGACGGGCTGTTGCGCGCAGCCGAGCAGAGCAATGCGAACGCGGCGGGGCAGAGCGTTGCCGGTGATGAGCTAAAGCCGAACAATGCAAATGAGCTGAAACAGGTCGAGACAAATGCAGACAGGCAGAGCGGTGAAAATTTGTCGGTGCAAGGCTGTGATGCAGCCGCCGATAACGCACGCACACCTGAGCTGCGGGCAGAGCTTTCGCAGATCACTGATGCTATTGCGGAGCTTTACGAGCTTGCGGGCGCGGTCGGTCACTCCGAAATGTCGCAGCTGCGGGATAACGATGTTTGCGACAATAGTGCTTGCAGCAATAATGCTTGTACCGATAATGCTTGCGGCGGCGATGTCTGCGATGACAACGCTTGTGACAGAGGTGCTTGCGGCGATGTTTGCAACATATAGGAGAAAAATGCGCTATGAACATACGAGAGCTCTATTCCGCATTTGACATGCTGATACCGCCGTCGCTTTCCTGCGAATGGGATAACGACGGGCTTATGCTGCTGCCGTGCGGCGAAGCTGAGGTGCACCGCGCACTGATAACGCTCGATGTGACACCCGCTGCTGCGGCGCACGCGGTCGACACGGGGTGCGATGTTATTATCTCGCATCATCCGCTCATATTCAGACCGCTCTCTGCGGTCACCGACCGGACGCTCGTCTCTCTGATAAAGGCGAATACAGCCGTTATGTCGTTCCACACGCGGCTGGATGCCGTTTCGGGCGGAGTAAATCATGCGCTTGCAGACGTGCTCGGGCTCACCGATACATCGCCGCTCACCTATGAGATGGGAGAGATGGGGCTTGTCGGTACGCCGCACGCCTTGCTCGGTGCGACCGAATATGCATGTCACGTCAAAGCCGCACTCGGTGCGGATGCCGTGACGCTGATACCGTCGCAGCGACCCGTTCGGCGTGTCGCTGTGCTCGGCGGGGCGGGCAAGGACTTTATTTCCGCCGCCGTCGCAGCGGGAGCGGATGTGCTGGTGACAGGCGAAGCAGGGCATCACGCAAGACTTGATGCGGAAGGGCTCGGATTGACGCTGATAGAGGCAGGGCATTACGAGACGGAATTTCCCGTCTGCCGCGTGCTGCGCGATATGCTGCAGGACATAGCGGAGCGGGCTGGTGCCGAAATCACATCCGAAATATTCGATTCGCGCGAGGCGCGTTCTCTTTGAGTCGGCTTTGAAGCGCCTTTGAAGCAGCTTTGAAACGGCTTTGATGCATGATGCAGTTTTAACTTGTTTGATGCGTGTTGCAGCCGAATGCGTTTTCGTGTGCACGCTGCAGCAGCATTAGATGCATCATACAGCATCAATTATCAATATATATCCGTATACATGCCGCGCAACATCGCGTCGGTCTTTTAATAACATTTTGGAGGATACCGTAAATTGAGTATAGAACTTGACGAAGCGAAGCGAACGCTTCTCGACATGAAGGACAAAATCGTCGACCTCGGCTCCGCGCTGCAGATCGAGGAAACAAAAAAATCGGTAGAGGAGCTTGAAGCAAAGACCTCTGCAGCCGACTTTTGGAACGACGCAGCCGAATCGGGCAAGGTACTTAAGGAGTTGAAGGTCAAAAAAGACAAGGTCGAGCGTTACGAGAAGCTTGTATCGCGTTACGAGGACACCCTTGTGCTCATCGAGATGGGACTCGAGGAGGGCGACGACAGCGTTACGGAGGAGGTACTTTCCGAGGTCAAGGCTATCACCGAGACCGAGGCATCAGAGCGAATTGAGGCGCTGCTTTCGGGCGAATACGACTCGAACAATGCAATTCTTTCCTTCCACCCGGGCGCGGGCGGAACTGAGGCTCAGGATTGGGCGCAGATGCTCTACCGCATGTACACAAGATGGGCTGAGCGTCATAATTTCAATGTCAAGCTGCTTGACTGGCTCGACGGCGATGAGGCGGGCATAAAGAGTGCGACCATTCTCATCGAGGGCGTAAACGCATACGGATATCTTAAGAGCGAGAACGGCGTTCACCGTCTTGTTCGTGTTTCTCCGTTCGATGCGTCGGGCAGACGGCAGACATCGTTTGCGTCGGTCGAGGTAATGCCCGAATTTTCGGACGACGACGGAAAGATCGAGCTGCGCGACGAGGATCTTGAGATAACCGCGCACCGTTCAAGCGGCGCGGGCGGTCAGCATATCAATAAGACAGACTCCGCGATCAGAATAGTGCATATCCCGACGGGCATCGTTGTCGGCTGTCAGACCGAGCGCAGCCAGCTCCAGAACAAGGAAACGGCGCTTAAGATGCTGAAGTCCAAGCTTATGGAGATAAAGGAGCGCGAAAAGCTCGACAAGATAGAGGATATTCAGGGCGTTAAGGCGAATATTGAGTGGGGCGCACAGATACGCTCGTACGTTTTCATGCCGTATACGCTCGCTAAGGATACGCGCACGGGCTACGAAAACGGCAATATCACCGCCGTGATGGACGGAGATATCGACGGCTTTATCAACGCTTATCTCAAGCAGAACGCCGCATCGAAATAAAGCGCACGGCGCACATAAACAGACACCGTATCCGCCGCATGCGGATGCTGCATACGAAAAACTAATCAATTAACGGAGGCTCATTATGAAATCTCGATTTTTTGATGGCAAAAACGTACCACTTATCGCTTCTGTCGCATCGTTTGTTTGCGCGGGAGTATCGCTGATAGGCGCACTGCTGTGCCTTATCGGTAAGAAAAAGACGACCGCATCCGTTTTCGCGGCGCTCTCGGGCATCGCTGCCGCTATCGGTGCGGCGACGGCTTATACCCTCCGCATCGCAGAGGAGAGAACACCCGACGTATTTGAAGACTTCGACCCGTCCGATTTTGAGGATTTTGACGACCTTGATGATAGCGACGATGACGACGAGCCGTACACCATTCCGATCGACGAGACCGCAAGTGAGGATGAATTCAGCTTTTAAGGCAATCTGCGCCCGCGCGGGCGCTTTTTGTCTTTAAAATAACGGCAGTGCCGTGCGGCGGCGCTGCAGAAAGGAATGCTTTCGTCGGACGAAGGCTGCATTCGGCACAATGAAAAACAGCGAAAAATCAAACGAAAAAAGCAGATATTCATCGCTGACGGCGTATATCTGCGTAATGATAGCCGTAGCTTCGCTCGGCATTTTTGCCGTACTTAATCTTGAGTCGGTGCTCGCATTTCTGTCGAGGCTCATGGGTGCACTCTCTTCGCTCACCGTCGGCTTTATAATCGCATATCTTGTCAATCCGTTTATGAAGGCGGTTGAAGACAAGCTGCTTGCACGCATCCCGCTGCACATGAGCAAAAAGCTCCGCCGCATCATTGCAATAACCATCTCGTATCTGTTCTATCTCGGGGTTATCGTTCTGCTGATGCTGATAGTTATCCCGCAGATGGTAAACAGCTATGAAGATCTGATGAGTAAAGCTGATTCGTACATCGCGTCGGTGCAGACCTTTATCGTCACGACGCTTGGAAAGCTCAGCTTTATCGACACTGCAAAGCTGACTAAATCCGCAGGCGAGTTCATAAGCAACTCATATGAGATAATCAACAGTGTTACGCCATATATAACGTCGTTTCTTACCGGGCTTATCGGCACGCTGCAGGATCTTATTATCGGAACGGTCATATCGGTCTATTTTCTCTTTGCAAAGGAGCGCTTCGCCGACCGCAGCAAAAAGCTCGTCCGCGCGCTGCTGCCCGAGAAGGCTGCTGCTGCATTCATCGACTATGCAGTATTCTCCGATAAGACGTTCGGCGGCTTTATCGTCGGAAAGCTGCTTGATTCGCTGATAATCGGCATAATTACATTCATTACGCTTATGATAGTCGGCATCCCGCACTATCAGCTGATAAGCGTTATTATCGGCGTTACGAATATCATCCCGTTTTTCGGACCGATACTCGGACTTGTGCCGAGCGCGTTCTTTGTTCTTATCGCCGACCCCGCAAAGCTGATTCTGTTTATTATTATCGTTATAATCATTCAGCAGCTCGACGGAAATGTTATCGGACCTAAGATTCTCGGAGACTCTATAGGAATCAGCTCGCTCGGAGTTATCATCGCGATAACGGTAATGAGCGATCTGCTCGGTGTTGTCGGTATGTTCATCGGCGTGCCGCTCTACGTACTGATAACAAGCATCGCGCGCAAGCTGCTCGGGCGGCTCGAGACCCGCAGACCCGCCGTACGTGACGCTGCAGCAGATAAGCAGAAAGCAGACGGTGAAGATAACAACACCGCCGGCGGTCGGGAAACAGGCAGCAAAGATAACAGTGCCGCAAACACTCTGAATACCGACGGCGACGAAAATGAAAAGGCGGGTGAGAGCCGATGAAGCGGATGAAATTTGAGCAGGAGCACAGAGGCATCACAAAGCAGATCGTGCTGATAATCCTGTTTGCACTTGCTTGCCTTGTCTTTTTGATGCATTATAAGTCGATTTTCGGCGTTATCGGATCTTTTTTCAGCGCACTGTTTCCGGTCGTTATCGGTTTTTTCATTGCACTCGCAATCTACCCGATGCAGAATTCGATAGAGCATTATCTCACGTCGGTTTTTACAAGGATAGCAAAAAGGCATACGGCACGTGCTGCATCTAAGCACGCAGCATCTTCTCAGCAGACTGCTTCTTCTCACGCTGCGGCATCGAATACTGCGCAAAGCGGCAGGGAAGAGTCCGCCGCAGATAATGCGGGCGCTGCTACCTCCGGCGTCGTAAAAACTGCTTCACGCGCGACAAAGCATGACGTGCAAAGCAAAGCCGACGCATCGGGACTGCATGCATTTTTCGCCGCTTCCGCACAAAAGCTCGGCAGCAAAAAGCAGAAAAAGCCCGAGAAGAAAGATACGGGAATCAACAAGGGCGCACGTTTTCTTTCGATAATTACAGCGATGCTCGCGGTCATTCTCGTGATAGTGCTGTTTATCTCGGTCATGGTACCGCAGATAACCGAAAGCTACGAAAATCTGCGCGACAAATATCTCGATTTCAGCGCGAGTGTTACCGGGCTTATGAACAGTCTGAATACGGGCGACGAGAATTCGCTGCAGAATCAGCTGCTCGACATGATAAACAACTTTATCTCAGGGATAACCTCATCGCTGACCGACATCACACCGTATGTGCTCGATATTCTGAAAAGCTCAGTATCGGTTACGATGGATATTTTCCTCGGCATCGTCATTGCAATATATCTGCTTATTGACCGCGAACGGCTGCTGCGGATATGCCGCCGTCTGCTGCGTGCTATTCTGCCGCGAAGGGTTGTTGAGCGGATAAAAGAGAACAGCAGCTTCATTTTTGAGGTATACAACAGCTATATTACGGGAAAGCTTATCGACATAGTGATAATATGGGGGCTTTCGGTTGCGCTGCTTTCGCTGTTCCGCGTTCCGTTTGCGCCGTTTATCAGTATCATTCTCGCGATAATGAACGTTATCCCGTATATCGGCATATTTATCGGTCTGCTGCCCGGCTTCTTTATAGTTCTTCTTGCAGACCCGGGAAAGCTGCTTTTCTATCTGCTCGCGGTCATAGCGATACACATTATCGACCGAAAGATAATAGAAAAGTACGTGCTTAAGACCACATGCAGCATCGACCCCGAGCTGCTGATAATCGCGGTTGTATTTTTCGGCGGTCTGTTCGGTACGCCGTCGATGTTTATTGCCGCGCCGATTGCGACGGTAATAAATTACTTTGCAAAGGAATCGGTCAACCGTCTTATCGCCGACCGCAGAAAGGAATCGGGCGATAACATGGAGAGCGGTGAGGCTTCGGGGGAAAGCTCAGACAGTCAGGCACCGCCCACCGACGGAACGTCCGGCAGCACAGTCGAATAGATATGATGCTAAGTCGGAGCTGTGGAACATTCGTACATTGACTGCGATACCGCCGAAAAATATCGTCACGACAGGGAAGTGAATCGTTTTATAGTGCATAATGAACAATTAAATGTTACATTGTATTCACAACTGACGTAAACTTCCGTGTTACAATATAGGTATGGAAATAATACAGATTACTTGATAATAAATATTTTCAGGAGGATATAATAATGAACATCCCGTGCATTTGTAAGAAGGAACCCGAGAAGAAATCCTGTGCCATAAAGGCTGTTGTTATCGTAACAGCTATCGTCGGTGCTGCAGCGCTCATCTATCTTGCTGCTAAGTATTTCTTTGATAAATATCATTCGAGCTGCTGCGCTCTCTGCCATGACGATGATGATTGCGACGAGGACGATTGCTGCGATTTTGAGGACAGCGATTGCGGCTGCGATGCGGACGATGATTGCGATTGCGGATGCTGCGGTGCTCCCGCTGCCTCCGATGAGACCGAGTCCGACAACAGCGCGAACGAGGATACCGACGCTGAGTAAAAGTAATTTTGCTCCTTTCCACTGTAGCACAGCACCCTCCGACAGTTTGACGGAGGGTGCTGTGCCGATTTTTCGGTACCGGCGTGATATATAATATCTTCTGCGCTCAAAAGAAGCCCGCAAAAGGCTGTGTTGCCATAATATTACATAATAATCTTCCGATATACGCTCATAATAATATCAGAGCCGCAAAGGCTCTGTAAAGGAAAAGGCGGCTGCGAATCCGCGCCGCATGAGTGAGTATACAAGGAGATTACAAAATGTCTACAAACAAGAATTTAGTTCCCGAGGCAAAGGGAGCACTTGACAAGTTCAAGATGGAGGCAGCAAGTGAAGTCGGCGTTAGCCTCGCTAACGGTTATAACGGCGATCTGACCTCTCGCCAGGCAGGCTCCATCGGCGGACAAGATGGTCAAGAAGATGATCCAGAAGTACGAGAACGACCTCAAGAATTCCGGCCGATAAACTGATCGAATTTCCAAGTAGCAATACGGCAAAAGAATAGATAGACGGCGCATAACAGCTCAGACAGCAGGTCTGAAAACTATGATGCCGCATCAGCCGCATGCCGAAGTCAGGATGATATCACACGTTGATGTCATCCTGACTTTTTTATGTACAGCCGTAGAAATGTATTACGCAATTAGGTTTTTCTGCGCATTCTGCGCTTTCATTTCTCCGAACCTCTGCCCTCAATTACGTAAAATTTGCATTTTACGTAATTCAGCATATCAAATAATGCGCATTTCGGTAAAGCAATTATGTACTGCTGCAGAAATGTATTGCGCAATTTCCGTGTATATTGGGTGCTTCCCCGTCGGAAGTGCCTCATTGAAAGAGTCGTACGCCATGTCTTTAAATTGAGCTATTTCACCGTAAATCATAACCGTTAATCATAGTTTTGAGCATTACCGAATATAAATGCAGCGAGTTGATTTTTGATGTTTTGTTTTGAGTCCTTCTTTGCTTCCGCATAGTTTATTAAATAATCCTATAAATTATTAATAATGAGAGGTTTACTATGAAACAAAAAATTATACGTTCGGTTTTTGCCGTGCTGCTCGCTTTTGCAGCTGCATTTGCCGTTATGGCAATCGGTACTTTTTCTGCGCTGAAAACCTCTGACCCCGCAGTGATGATTCTTCCCTCTTCAATCGCTGCATTTGCTGTATCGTGCGCGGTATGCGGCACGCTTGCGGGCAAGCTCGCTAAAGGCTCTTCCCTTCATGCTGCCGTGATTTGTGTGTCATATTTTACCATATATGCAATCGCGTCGCTGATTATCGGCGCGCTCTCCGACGGCGGTATTATACCGCAGCTTACACTCGGTGCGCGGCTGCTGATAGTGCTCGGCGGTGTTTTGATTTGCTTTATTGCCGCAGTTTGGGGAGGCAGAAAAAAGTCACACGGCAGAAGCCGTGCGACCGGTAAACGTAAAAACAGTATTGCGTCACGCATGAGATCAAGAGCTGTCGGCGTATAGTTAATAAAACCTTGCAGTTACCTCTTTGCGCATCTTTCCGAGCGAGTCTATCAGCCCGTTGATGACCTCCATCTTATGATTGAAGTCTATCTCGAGCTGCGGGGCTTGGTGTGCGTTATTCACCGCCGTTCCGATAAAAAAACGTATCGTTCCCTCCGCATCGAAAAGAAGTCTGCAGAGTGCGGAAACACCGTCGGTTTTAGAGGTATCGCGGAAATCGTCGCAGCCGTATGACAGATATCGCTTAGCGGCTTCGAGCGCAAGCCCGATTGTCACAACACCTTCGGTAACGAGCTCCACCCCCTCTATTTTTCCGATAGGCGGGATGGTGCTGCTTTGATAATCGAGCACGACCTCGAGCGGTTTTCCGAGATATGAAGAGGCGAGGTGTGCGGTTGTTCCGCCGCAAACTATATGCTCCCCCTTGCTGCCGAAAAAGTCCCCCATCATCAGTCCGTCTCTATCGGGCGATGAGGGGGGACCTATCATTATATTGACGTCTTTTTGCAGGGCATCGCCGTGATGTTGTTTTTTATTCAAGGGTGCTTCCCTTTTCAGGCGAGCTTGTCAAGAATCTCGGTCTTGAAGAATTCGGGGGTATCCTCGGGCTTTACCGAATGGATAACGCCGTCGATAGATATACCGACGTCATTCTGACACTGACCGAAACAGAAAGAACCGCTGAGTTCGACCTTATCTGCAATACCGTTCTCGTCGATCAGACGCTTAATGCAGCTGACGACCTGATGCGAACCCTTAAGGTGGCAGGAGCTGCCTATACATACAACAACCTTCATAGTAATTACATCTCTGCTTTCGTGAGATGAAAGCATCCTTTCTTTGAATCTGAGCAATGAAATGAATTCAATTTTGATTCTGTTTTGAATTCTAAAATATCAGTAGCATACCCGTTCGGGCGATAAGCTTCGCCGCATGCCTTAAACCTACGGCATACTGCGGCAGCACGACAACTGCGAAGCGTAGACCGTAGGTGTAAGAATCGGGCTGTTATTTTATACTGCCGTGCAGCCTATCAGAATATACCGATAAGCAGCTGAGTCAGCAGCACAACTGCAACGAGCGCGACGGGATATGTAGCGGCATAAGCCGATGCAACATCCTCCGTGCCCGCAAAATTGATAAGAGTTCCGAGTGCAGGGGTGCTTGTCATACCGCCCGTGATGGAGCCGATGCTGTTGAGCAGGCAAAGCTTGAGAACATGCTTTGCGAACAGGTAGCCAAGTATCATCGGCAGCAGCGTGATGATAACGCCGTATACGAAGTAGATAGGCTTGAAGTGATTGACGAAATTCGCGCCGCCCGAAACACCCGCACCGATAAGGAAGAATATCAGTCCGAGCTCGCGGAAAACCTTGAGCGTCGATATCTCAGGCATGAGCGAGACCTTACCGCACTTACCGAAATGACCGAAAACAAGCGCCGTAAGCAGGCATCCGCCCGTTGTGGTGAGCGAGAAGGTCGTTCCGCTGAGTCCCGCAGAGCTGAGCGGTATCTTTACGAGTCCGATAATCAGACCGATAGCTGCAGCGAGCGAGAACATCATGATTCCGAACGGGTCCATCTTAAGTATTCCGATGCGGGATTTTGTCTTTTTCTCGTCAGCTGCACCGCCTGCGGCGAGCATCTTTTCGCGCTCGACTTTCATATCCGCGCGCTCGAGCTTAGGCACGAGCTGTACGAACAGAACGACACCGATAACGCCGAAGAGGTATGCGATTCCGTAGCCTACGGATACAAGGTCCTCATACGCCTCGCCGACCGTTGCCTTAGCAGCGGAGAACGCAGGGGTAGAGGTAAGCGCGCCGGAGAGGAGTCCGGAAACGATAGCGGTAAAGCCCTCGTAATCGGTTTCTCCGCCGACCGTTCTGCCGAACAGTATGCACAGCGCAGCTGCGATACCGCCCGAGAGAATGATAACAAGACCTATAAGCACATAGGACTTGAAATTACGCTTCATGTTAGAGAAGAATTTCGGTCCTGCGATAAATCCGACAGACGATACGAACAGTATCAGACCGATATTCTCAACAATCTTAAGGGCGGTTTTTGCGCCCTCAGCCATTGCGGCATCGAGATGCGTATAGAAGAACGCACCGTATACGAGCGCAACAATAAACACGCCGGCAGAACCGAGCGAGATGCCCTTTATCGTTATTCTGCCGAGGGTATAGCCCAGGGCAAGAATAACGAACAGAGCGAGCATCAGGTACGATACGCCGGTGATGGTTAATACACCGCCGAATAGAGACATATATTTTGCTCCTTAATTAATTTTTCTTCTGTAATCGGGAAGAAGTATAGGCGAGGTCTTATCCTCGGGGAGCGATGCCGAAGCAATCTCGGATGCAAAGCGCTCAACGTGGTCGAGCGTGAGCTGTCCGACCTTTACCTCGGTAGCTCTCTGTGCAGCACTCTTACCTGCATTACGTCCGAAAACGATAACGTCAAGGAGAGAGTTACCCATCAGGCGGTTTCTGCCGTGAATTCCTCCGACAGCTTCGCCTGCGACAAAGAGATTATGTACGTCGCTCTCACCGTTTGCGGAGATATCAATACCGCCGTTCTGGTAGTGGAGCGTAGGATAAACGAGAATCGGCTGACGGCGGATATCAATGCCGTACTTACCGAACATACGCATCATTGCAGGGATTCTGCGCTCGATGGTTCCCTCGCCGCCTATAATCTCAATCATCGGGGTATCGAGCCATACAGCCTCGCCCGCACCTGTCTTGACGCCCTTCCCTCTTGCCGAGCACTCACGGATAATGGATGCTGCGGAGACGTCACGGGTCTCAAGCGGATGCATGAATACCTCACCGTCTGCGTTTACGAGCTTAGCGCCGAGCGAACGAACCTTTTCGGTAACGAGCGCACCGAATATCTGCTCGGGGAAAGCAGCACCGGTAGGATGGTACTGAAGGGTATCGGGATAGAGCAGCTTTGCGCCGACTCTGTATGCAAGCACAAGACCGTCTGCGGTTGCGCCGTAGTGGTTAGAGGTCGGGAAGCCCTGATAGTGGAGTCTGCCCGCACCACCCGTTGCGATGATAACGGTCTTTGCGCGTGCGACAAGCAGCTCCTCGGTCTCCATATTCATGAGTACTGCGCCCGCGGCGTTGCCGTTTTCATCGAGAATAAGCTCGACTGCTGCGGTAAAGTCGATAACCGGGATACCGCGGCAGAGCACCTCGTCGCGGAGGGTACGCATTATCTCTGCGCCGGAATAGTCCTTAGCAGCGTGCATACGTTTTCTCGAGGTTCCGCCGCCGTGAGTTGTTATCATGGTGCCGTCGGGCATCTTATCGAACTCAACGCCGAGGTCGGAGAGCCACTGAATAGCCTCGGGAGCCTCGCATACGAGCTTTTCAAGCAGCTCGGGCTTAGCAGCAAAATGTCCGCCGCCGAAAGCATCGATATAGTGCTGTGCGGGAGAATCGTTCGGCTTATCGGCAGCCTGAATGCCGCCCTCTGCCATCATTGTGTTTGCGTCGCCCATGCGGAGCTTGGTAACGACGGTAACACGCACGCCCGCCTTGTCAGCCTCGATAGCTGCGGAAGCACCTGCTCCGCCGCCGCCGATGATAAGAACGTCGGTATCGTAATCGGGGTTTTCAAGATCGAGCTTTACACCGCGGATACGGCTCTCTGCCTGAAGCAGTGCTGCAAGCTCGTGAGGTACACGCTCGCCCTTGTTCGGTCCGATAACAAGCTCGGAAAACTGATCTGCGCGATAGTCGGGATGGTAGGTGCGAAGCAGCTCATCCTTTTCATCGGCGGTCATTCTGCGGGGTTGGAGCTCGGTGTTTGCGGCTCTGTTAGCCTCGACCTTCTTCAGTGAAAGCATCATCTGTTCGTTATACATTCTGCCGCCTCCTTACTTTTCGATCTCGCGATTGTTGTACAGCTCTTTCATCTCTTCGATAGGCTTCTGCATAAGAGCCTCGATGAGATCGGTGAACTTTCCGTCCTTTATCTCGCGTACGCGCTCCTCAAGATGACCGCAGCCGGGCGCGAGATATTTGCCGTTGAGACGGCGCGCAAGCATTGCAACCTGCGGATGCGAGATGCCTGCGGGGCAGCGCGACGAGCAAACACCGCACATAACGCAGTCGAACGAGAGCTCTGCAACCTTGTCGAACTCGCCTCTCTGAGCGTATGCGATGTACTGCATGACGTTAAGATCCTGCGTGCAGGCCTTAGTGCAGGCGTTGCAGCCGACGCAAGCGTATATCTCGGGGTAAAGCTGCATCATGATCTGCTCGTCGGGACGAATCTTGTTAATATCGTAGGTCTGCTTGACAAGCGGGAAGAAAGGCAGCGTAGCGATGTACATGCCGTCCTGAACCTGAGTCTGGCATGCAAGGCATGCGCAGAGCTCCTGCTTGCCCTTTATTCTGTAGATGGTGGCACACGCGCCGCAGAAGCCGCCGCGGCAGCCGCAGCCGCGCTTGAGCTGATAGCCTGCGTACTCCATTGCCGTCATTATAGTGAGATTTTCCGGCACGGAGTACTTCTTGCCGAACAAATAAATATCAACCGTTTTGTTTTCCATAATATCTGCCGCTCCTTATTAATATTCGTCGGGGAGCTCACCGAGCTCGTCGAAACGGAATACGGGTCCGTCCTTGCAGACGTACTTGTTACCGATATTGCATCTGCCGCACTTTCCGATGCCGCACTTCATACGCAGCTCCATCGTAGTGTAGACCTGAGTATCGGTAAAGCCGAGCTCCTTGAGCCCTGCGAGAGAAAACTTAATCATGATAGGCGGACCGCACATGAGTACGGTCATGCCGAGATCGGGAGAGAGCTCCTTTACGTAGTTGGGAACGAAACCGACGTGACCGTCCCAGCCCTCCTGCTCACGGTCGATGGTCAGATTGACCTCGACGTTCTCCGCCTTCATCCACTTGTCGATTATCTCCTGATAGTCAACAAGGTCGTCCTTGGAGCGCGAGCCGTAAATTATCTGAAGCTTTCCGTAGTTTTCTCTGTTATCGAGGCAGTAGTTGATTACCGAACGCAGCGGAGCAAGTCCGATACCGCCGGCGATAAAGAGCAGATCCTTACCGCGCAGCTCGGTCTCAACGGGAAAGCCGTTGCCGTACGGTCCGCGGATTGTTATCTGCTGACCGGGCTCAAGCATATGTATCCAGCTCGTCAGACAGCCGCACTTCTTTATGGAGAACTCCATATACTCGCGGTTTGTCGGCGAGGAGGTTATAGAAAACAGCGCCTCTCCCACACCGGGGATGGAGAGCATAGCGCACTGACCGGGCATATGCTCAAAGGGCTTTTTACCGTCGGGCGTAAGAACACGAAAGGTCTTGACGTCCGGTGTATCGGTACGGACATCGGTAATAACAGCTACCGACGGGATAAGCATTTCGTTATTCATTGCCTGCAGTCTCCTTTCCGAGCTCCTTCATTACCTTGACGATATTCATGTGTATCGGGCAGCGTGCAAGACATCTTCCGCAGCCGACACAGCCGTAAACGCCGTCGTTGTTCATAGGGAAATAGATGAGCTTATGCATGAAGCGCTGACGGAAACGCTCGAGCTGCGTAAGACGCGGCTGACCGCCCGCCATCTTTGTGAAGTCGGAATACATGCAGGAATCCCAGCATCTGAAACGCTTTACGCCGTCACTCGTCTTGAACTCCTTGATGTCATAGCACTGACAGGTCGGGCAGACGAATGTACAGGTTCCGCAGCCGAGACAAGCCTCGGAGAGCGAGGACCAGCGGCTGTCGCGGAAGGTCGTGAGCATATCCCTGCCGTCGAACTTTTCGGTAGTGAGGGAGGAGAGCGGAAGCTTTTCGGCGCGAGCCTTTGTCTGCTCTCTCTGCTCTGCTATCTCACCCTCAGCGGACGCATCGTCCGTAAGGAGAGAATCGAGACGTGCAAGCAGTGCGCTTCCCTTTTCGGTCTCTGCGCGGAATGCATATCCGTCCTCGAGCTCCCATGCGGTGACGTCTCCGCCCTTAGGCTCGGTCATGTCGATACCGAACGTATGGCAGAAGCAGGTCGCAGCGGGGCGCGAGCATGCGAGCGTAACAATAGTTGCGTGCTCGCGGCGGTTCTTATAGAAGGTATCCTCGGGTGCGGTCTCGATGAATACACGGTCGAGCACCGAGAAGCTTGCGGCATCGCATGCGCGAACGCCGAATATAACGAAGTCCTCGCACTCGCGGCGCGGGTCTATGACCTCGATATTGTTTCCGCTAAGCTTAAAATCGACGAGATTTTCGGTCTGCGGAAAGAAGAAATCCTTTGCGGAGCGGACGGTATTGAGCTTAGACGAAAGCTCGGTACCCTCCTCGTATCTGCGATACTCGGCGTTGCCGTCGCCACGGTCAACGGGGAGATAGAGTGCCTCCGATTCGGCAATTGCGGCAAGAAGCTCGCCGAGCCGATCTTTCTTTATCAGCTTCATTACTCTCTGCCTCCCTTATCGAAATCGCAGGGCTCTCCGTCGCCCTTATTGAAGTTTACGAGCGGAGATCTGCCGTTGTCGGTCTCTCCTGCCTGATAATCGCCGTAGAGACGGTTAATATCGGAGATAAACTTACGGTTAAGAAGATGGAGCGGTATATTCTGCGGGCAAACGCGGGAGCACTCGCCGCAGTCGGTGCATCTGCCTGCAACATGGAATGCGCGGATGACGTGGAACAGCTTTTCTTCAAAGCTGTTTGCGGCAGCCTTATTTTCGACACCCGACTCGGGGTTATCGAAAACGCACTTTTCGCAGGTACATGCGGGGCATACGTTACGGCATGCGTTGCAGCGGATGCAGCGCGAGAGCTCACCCTGCCAGAACGCATAGCGCTCATCGGGGGTCATTGCCTCAAGGCGCTCGACCTCGTCAAAGCGATGAGAATCAACTACCTCGCCGTCCTCGCCGAGCAGCTCGTCATACACTACATGGCGGCGGCTCTTGCAGTTTTCGCAGCGCTCGAGCAGAAGCTCGGTGCGCGGTGTTGTGAGAACATCATCATAGGTTGTAAGATGTACGGTCTCGCCGTCCTCCTCTGCGCCGAGCAGCTCGGGAACGAGATGCTTCATCTTGCCCTCATCGAGCATTCCGTCGCAGGGGATGCCGACAACGTAAACATTGTCGCGGATTATTCTGTGCTCGCACAGCAGCTGATTGAAGCTGTACGTGTCGCAGGGCTTAAGAAAGACAGCGGTCTTTCCCTCACCGTGACTGAGCTTTACGGTATATTTCGACATATTAGCACCGCAGAAGCCGTTATAAACAAGCTCGGAAAGCTGATCCTCGGAGGTAAATACGGCGGGAGTGACATCGTAGCCGAGCTCGCCGCGCTTCCATGCGAGTACGCGCGTGACAGTACCGTCGCGCAGGAGGGAGGCAGCCTTTTCTCTGATTACTTCTTGCATCTCAGATCCTCCAATCTCTTGTTCTCACCGAGTGCGGTGACGGTCTTGACAAAGTCGTTCATGGTCTCGGCGAACTTTGCGCCCTCGGCAGCCGATACCCACTCGACTCTCGTTCTCTCGCGCTCAATACCGAGGTAGTCGAGCATGGAGAACAGCAGGGTCATTCTGCGGCGGGCGTAATAGTTACCCGTCGTGTAGTGGCAGTCGCCCGGATGGCAGCCGCAGAGGATAACGCCGTCTGCGCCGCGTCCGAATGCGCGGAGAATGAACATCGGGTTTACTCTGCACGAGCAGGGCACGCGGATAATCTTAACGTCGGCGGGATAGGAAAGACGGTTAGTACCCGCAAGGTCTGCACCGGCGTAGGAGCACCAGTTGCAGCAGAAAGCGACGATATTCGGCTTAAAGGTTCCGTTTTCGGTCATCGGCATATCGCATCCACCTCCGCCATAATCTGTTTATTTGAGAAGCCGCTGAGATCCATTGCGCCGGACGGGCATGCGACCGTGCATGCGCCGCAGCCCTGACATACCGCAGGGTTGACCTGCGCTACGCGGCGTACGGCGGTGGTTCTGTTAGGCATACGGAATTCCTTATCAACGTAGGTGATAGCGCCGTACGGGCAGACCTTTTCGCAGGAGGAGCAGCCGTTGCACATCATCTCGTCGGAGTGTGCGACACACGGGTTGCAGGTCAGCTTATCCTTGCACAGCAGTGCTATGACCTTCGATGCGGCAGCACTCGCCTGAGCGACTGTCTCGGGGATGTCCTTCGGTCCCTGACACATACCGGAGAGGAATATGCCTGCCGTCGGGCTCTCTACGGGGCGGAGCTTGGGGTGCGCCTCGGTAAAGAAGTCGTTTGTATCCATGCTTGCGGTAAGCATGGTTGCGAGCGGACGCGCGCTCTTATCGGGCTCTACGGCAGATGCAAGAACAACCATGTCGGCGCTTATGTGCAGCTGCTTGTTGAGGATAAGGTCGGATGCCTGAACGTCGAGCGTTCCGTCGGCTCTCGGAGAGACCTTTCCTACCATGCCCTTGACGTAATGAACATCGTACTGCTCTACCGCGCGGCGATAGAACTCGTCGAAGTTCTTACCGGGGGTACGTACGTCGATATAGAATACATATACCTCGGTATCGGGATACTTCTCGCGGATAAGCATTGCGTGCTTAGCCGTATACATGCAGCATACCTTGGAGCAGTAGGACTTTCCGCGCTCATCCGAGCAGCGGGAGCCGACGCACTGTACGAATACGATTGTATGCGGATGTGTCTTGTCGGAGGGGCGCAGCAGCGTACCGCCGTTAGGACCTGCGGCGTTCATAAGACGCTCGAGCTCGAGCGAGGTAACAACGTCCTTGCTCTGATTGTAGGCGTACTCGTCGTACTTTGTGGGCTTAATCTGCTCAAAGCCCGTAGCTACGACGATAGCGCCGTACTGACGCTCGATTATCTCATCCTGCTGCTTATAGTCGATAGCGCCCGCGGAGCAGACCTTAGAGCACACACCGCACTTGCCCGTCTTGAGCATCATGCAGTAGTCTGCGTCGATGGTCGCCTTCTTCGGCACCGCCTGAGCGAACGGGATGTAGATGGCGCGGCGGGTATCAAAGCCCATATTGAACTCGTTGGGGACCTTCTTCTGCGGGCACTTTTCGGTACAAGCGCCGCAGCCCGTGCACTTAGCCTCGTCTACATAGCGCGCCTTGCGGCGGATCTTTGCGGTGAAATTTCCGACGAAGCCGGAAACCGAATCTACCTCGCTGTATGCGTAGATGTTTATCTTGTCGCTCTGCGCACAGTCGACCATCTTAGGCGTGAGTATGCACGCCGCGCAGTCGAGGGTAGGAAACGTCTTGTCTATCTGAGCCATCTTACCGCCGATGGTAGGCTTCTTCTCGACGATGTCGACCTCAAAGCCCGCATCAGCGATATCGAGCGCGGTCTGAATACCTGCAATACCGCCGCCGATAACGAGCGCGCGCTTTGTTACGGGACTCTCGCCCGCGATGAGAGGCGCATTCAGGTGTACCTTTGCGATAGCCGTTCTGCCGAGGATTATAGCCTTCTCGGTAGCGCTGCCCATGTCCTTATGTATCCAGGAGCACTGCTCACGAATGTTGGCTATCTCGACAAGATAGGGGTTGAGCCCCGCGCTCTCAGCCGCACGGCGGAAGGTCGCCTCGTGCATACGAGGAGAGCAGGAGCAGATAACTACGCCGCCGAGACCGTACTCACGGATAGCATTCTTGATGATATCCTGACCGGACTCGGAGCACATATATTGATAATCGGTCGAGAAAACAACTCCCGGCTCATTTTTAAGCACTTCGGCGACCTGATGTACATCGACGGTGGACGCGATGTTGGTGCCGCAGTGACAAACGAATACTCCGATTTTCTGCATATTTAAACCAATTCCTTTTTCGTAATTGATGAAGCCTCTCGGCCTCGGAATACCAAATTACTTTACATATTTGCGCATAGCGCTGACAAGTGCCTGACCCGGGATATCCTCATCAAGAAACTCGGGGAGACGGTCGGGAGGCATGTGATTTCCGCCCTTGCGGCGAACCGCAGCGAGACGGACAGCCTCGATGACGTTTGCGGGCTTTACGCCGCGCGGACAACGGTCGACGCACGCAAAGCAGGTAAGGCAGTGATACAGAGACTCTGACTCGAGCAGGGGCTCGATATCGCCGCTCTCCACCATCTTTACGAACTGATGGGGGTGATACTCCATCTCATCGTACGACGGGCAGGAGGCGGAGCACTTTCCGCACATCATGCACTTGTGTACATCAACGCCGCTCGTCATGGCAATCTGCTCGGCGAGATATTTCTTATCGGTCATCATTCTGCGTCACCATCCTTGATGCCGAGCGCTTCCGCAAGCAGCTCGGTGAAATAGATAACGGGGAGGGTCGATGCAGAGTTCTTTCTGAGGTTATACATGCACAGCGGGCATGCGGTGATAACCGAATCCGCGCCGTACTCCTCGAAGCTCGACATTACCTTGCCGCTTCTCTTCTCTGCCTGACCGCGATCCTCGAGCGTTACATATCCGCCGCAGCACTCGTTGCGCTGTGCGGTAATAACGGGCTCCGCGCCGATGGCACGGACAAAATCCTCAAGGATAGTGGGATTCTCCGGGTCGTCCATCCGCATTGCGGAGGCGGGACGGAGAAGCAGACAGCCGTAATATGTTGCGATCCTTCTGCCCGTGAGCGGGTTTGTGACTGCAGCCTTTATCTTGTCAAAGCCTATCTTGTCGCGGAGCATTTCGAGGTAGTGAATGACCTCGGTCTCGCCCGCATACTGCTGCTCGCTGCCCATGTAGAGCGCCGATTTCTTTGCGATAGGCTCGCCGCGCCTTACTGCTTCGTTAGTCTGCTTGAGAACGTTATGACAGCCCGAGCAGACCGACACGAGAACTCCGCCGTTATCGCGCGAATACTCGAGCGCACGGATGGATGAGAGCTTTGTGACCGGGTCATTCAGAGCAGTTGTAAACACACCGCCGCAGCACTGCCATTCGGGAATCTCGCAGAGCTCAACGCCGAGCTTTTCCGCGCACAGACGCGCGTAGCGGTCGAGATCCTTTGCCTTGTTTTTCAGTGTACAGCCGGGAAAATAATTGAATTTCATTTTTTTGACCATAGCTTTCGCTTTGCGAAGGCATCCTTTCTCTGTGGAGTTTAGGCTTGCTTGCCTAGAAAATCGCTGCACCGTGCAGCGAAAAGCCGGGAAATGCGGACGCGGCGAGACCGTACCCGCCGACTCGGAGCCATGCCCCGAGGCGCAAATTGCCTTATACCATCAGCTCGGGATGGAATACCTCATCGAATTTTTCCTCGGTAAGGAAGCCGAGCTCGACGCATGCCTGCTTCAGCGAGATGCCTTCCTTGTACGCCTTCTTTGCGGTCTTTGCAGCATTCTCGTAGCCGATGTACGGGTTGAGAGCGGTGACGAGCATCAGCGAGTTGTGGAGGTTATGGTACATCTTATCCTTGTCTGCGACTATGCCGTAGGCGCAGTTCTTATCAAAAGAAACAATAGCCTCGGCGAGAAGTCTTACAGACTGGAGGAAGTTATACGCACATACGGGCATAAATACATTCAGCTCGAAGTTGCCCTGTGACGCAGTCATGGAAACGGCGGTGTCATTGCCCATTACCTGAACTGCGACCATGGTCACAGCCTCGCACTGCGTGGGGTTGACCTTACCGGGCATTATAGACGAGCCGGGCTCGTTCTCGGGGATTCTTATCTCGCCGAGACCGTCGCGCGGTCCGGATGCGAGCCAGCGGACGTCGTTTGCAATCTTCATCATATCGCACGCAAGCGCCTTTACCGCGCCGTGAGCGAATACTATCTCATCCTTAGAGGTGAGTGCATGGAACTTGTTAGGCGAGGTAACGAAAGCCTTGCCCGTGACAGCCGCAACTTTTGCGGCTACGAGCTCGTCAAAGCCCTTGGGGGCGTTAAGTCCCGTTCCGACTGCCGTGCCGCCGAGCGCCAGACCGTAGAGCGGTCCGAGCGCAAGGGTCAGCAGCTCGCGGTCGCGCTCAAGAGAGCTGCGCCAGCCGCTTATCTCCTGTGAGAACTTAATGGGCGTTGCGTCCTGAAGGTGCGTTCTTCCGCTCTTTACTATGCCCTCGTTCTCAGCCTCAAGACGCTTGAAGGTAGCTATCAGTGTATCGACCGCGGGGATGAGCTTGTCCTCTATCGCGAGGACAGCAGAAATGTGCATTGCGGTCGGGAATGTATCGTTTGACGACTGGCTCATGTTTACGTCGTCGTTCGGGTGGAGCAGCTTCTTGCCCGCAATCTCGTTGCCGCGGTTGGCAATGACCTCGTTAGCGTTCATGTTAGACTGTGTACCCGAGCCCGTCTGCCATACAACGAGCGGGAAATGCTCGATAAGCTGACCCGAAATTACCTCGTCTGCCGCCTTTGTCAGTGCGTCGAGCTTTTCTGCGGTCATCTTATCGGGGCGGAGCTCTGCGTTTGCGAGCGCCGCCGCCTTCTTGAGAATACCGAAGGCATGAACAATCTCTCTCGGCATCGTCTCGATGCCTACGCCTATGCGGAAATTCTCGGAGCTGCGCTGCGTCTGTGCTGCCCAGTATCTGTCGGCGGGGACCTTTACCTCGCCCATCGAATCGTGTTCTGTTCTGAATTCCATTATGTAACCGAACCTTTCGCTCAGATATTAATCTGCTTGATGATATCCTTGAGGCAATCTGCGCTGCGGCGGAGCAGTCCTACCTCGTTATCGCTCAGCGGATAGAGAATGCGTCCGACGTAGCCCTCATGTCCGACGACGCTCAGTGTCGAAAGGCAGACATCGTCGATGCCGTACTCGCCGTGCATCATGGAGGAAACGGTCATGGTAGAATTGATGCTCTGAAGCAGGCGGTCGCAGATATGAGTTACCGAAACTGCGATAGCATAGTAGGTCGCGCCCTTACGGGAGATGACCATTCCGCCCGACTTTCTCATGTAATCCTCGATGGCCTCGTGATCAAGCTTAGGCATCGGAAGCATATCCTGACCCGAAATTGCATCAGCGTAGCCGTCAATCGGGATGTTGGAGATATTAGCGATGGACCACGGAACGAAGGAAGAATCGCCGTGCTCACCGAATACGTATGCGTGAACGTTCTTCTGGTTTATATTGTAGTACTCGGAGATGCGCGAACGCAGACGAGCTGTGTCGAGGATTGTACCCGAACCGATGATGCGGTTCTCGGGGATGTCCGAGCACTTCATAAATACATATGTAAGAATATCGACAGGATTGCTGACGATTACGTAAACAGCCTTATCGGCATACTTTGTTATCTCGGGGATAATGCTCTTTGTAATGTTTACGTTCGTCTGTGTGAGGTCGAGACGCGACTGACCGGGCTTACGTGCCACGCCGCTTGTAAGAACAACAATGTCGGAGCCTGCCGCATCGCGGTAGGAGCCCGCATAAACAGAAACCGAGGACTCGCAGAAGGGGATTCCCTGACGGATGTCAAGCGCCTCTCCCAGCGCCTTTTCCTCGTTGATATCGACCATTACGATTTCAGAGGCTATACCCGTAACCGCAAGGGTATAAGCGATTGTCGAACCGACACTTCCGGTTCCGATAACTGTGATCTTGTTCATAGATAGACCGCACCTTTCTTTTTCGCACGGCGAAAACGCCGTATGTTCGGATTAGAGCATTAATATACTCCAAGTATTATACCATATTAATATAGGATTATCAATAGAATTTTGTAAAACCGTGAATTACAATAATTGAAATACACTATTTCCGTTTCTTTAATACTACCCTGCACAAACGCCGTCGAAGCAGCACGCAAAGAGAAAACGGTACACCCGTCGGAGTTGGATGTGCCGTGAGGGATATCGCCGTACGGCATCCCGCTCCGAATTTTATTATGCTGTTCCGCTGTAAGCTGCAGCGGACGTGTAAGGCCCAAGAGCTCAGAGCGTCAAAAGAGCCGGAGCTTGAATTTTAAAATCGGCTCAAATCAGTTCCCCGCGCCCTCAAGATACTCGCAGATAGCTGCAGCAGCAGTTTTGCCCGCTCCCATAGCGGAGATAACGGTTGCAGCGCCCGTTACGGCGTCGCCGCCCGCAAATACGCCCTTACGGCTCGTTGCGCCGTGCTCGTCGGTGATGATGCCGCCGCGGCGGTTGACCTCGAGTCCGTCGGTCGTGCTCTTGATAAGCGGATTCGGGGAGGTTCCTATCGACATAACGACGGTGTCGACCTCAAGCGTGAACTCGGAATCGGGTATCGGCTCGGGTCTGCGTCTGCCGCGCTCATCGGGCTCGCCGAGCTGCATGCGGATGCAGCGCATGCCCGTTACAAAGCCGTTGCGCTCGTTGCGCGGATTCTCGGGGTCACTGTAGCCGAGTATTTCGACGGGGGTTGTCAGGAGCTTGAGCTCGATGCCCTCCTCCTGCGCGTGCTCGACCTCCTCGCGGCGTGCGGGGAGCTCATCCATCGAGCGGCGGTAAACGATATATACCTTCTCCGCTCCGAGACGCAGCGCGGTGCGCGCAGCATCCATCGCAACGTTTCCTCCGCCGACGATAGCGACCCTGCCGCCCTTCATTATCGGGGTGTCACTGTCCTCGCGATACGCCTTCATGAGATTACTGCGGGTGAGAAATTCGTTCGCCGAATACACGCCCTTGAGCGATTCCCCCGGGATATTCATAAACATCGGCAGACCTGCGCCCGAAGCGATGTAAACCGCCTCATATCCGTCCTCAAGCAGCTCGTCGACTGTAAGTGTCTTACCGATAACTACGTTTGTGCGGAACTCGACACCGAGAGAAGCAAGCTTTTCGACCTCGCCCGCAACGATGCTTTTCGGCAGACGAAATTCGGGAATACCGTAGACAAGAACTCCGCCTATGGTGTGCAGCGCCTCGAAAACGGTGACCTCATGTCCCGCCTTTACAAGGTCACCCGCACACGAAAGTCCCGACGGACCCGAGCCGACTATTGCGACGCGGTGACCGCTCGGTGCGGGGCGCTCTGCGGGTGCATGCGCTGCTGCGGCATGACGGTCGGCGACAAAGCGCTCGATTCTTCCTATCGCGACAGGCTCGAACTTAGCGCCGAGCGTGCAGCGGCTCTCGCACTGCGTCTCCTGCGGGCAGACTCTGCCGCAGACCGCAGGCAGCGACGATGACTCGGAAATTACCGAATATGCATCCTCGAATCTCCCCTCCTTGACGCAGCGGACAAAGTCCGGGATATGTACATTTACGGGGCAGGCGGATACACAGGGCTGATTCTTGCAGGAGAGACAGCGCTGCGCCTCGGAGACCGCAAGCGTCTCATCATAGCCGAGTGCGACCTCTCCGAAATTATGACCTCTGACCTCCGGCTCCTGAACCGGCATTTCGTATCTCTTCGGTACTATCGGCATCTTACTCCGCCTCCTTTGCGAACAGATTGCATGTCGCCTCATATGCGTGACGCTCAAACGGCATATACATCCTGCCGCGCGACATAGCCTCGTCGAAATCGACCTCGTAGCCGTCGAAATCGGGTCCGTCGACGCATGCGAACTTTGTAACGCGCTCACCGTCGCGACAGAGCGTCAGGCGGCAGCCGCCGCACATTCCCGTTCCGTCTATCATTATCGGGTTCATTGAAACTGTTACGGGAACGCCGAACGGCTTTGCGGTCAGCGTTACGAATTTCATCATGATAAGCGGACCGATGGTGATTATCATATCGAACTTCTCGCCCGACTCAAGCATCTCTTTCAGCGGCACCGTGACATTGCCCGCTCTGCCGTAGCTGCCGTCGTCGGTCATCATAACAAGCTCGTTTGAGCATGCGCGGAATTCATCCTCAAGAATGACGATATCGCGCGAGCGGAAGCCGACGATGCTCGTAACATGCGCCCCCATCTCATGCAGCGCCTCTGCAATCGGAAGTGCGATAGCGCAGCCGACACCGCCGCCGACGATGCATGCACGACGTATGCCGTCGAGCTCGGTAGGCTTTCCGAGCGGTCCGACAAAGTCGGTGATGCACTCCCCTGCCGATTTTACGCTGAGCTTCTTTGTAGTGCTGCCCACTATCTGAAAAATTATCTTTACCGTTCCGCTCTCGCGGGCAACTCCCGCAACGGTGAGGGGAATACGCTCACCGTCCTCATCGACGCGGAGAATAATAAACTGTCCCGGCAGCGCTTTTTTTGCTACAAGCGGAGCCTCGATATCCATCATGACGACCGACGGATTCAGCTCTTTTTTTGAGGCGATTCTGTACATTATCGTTCTTACCTTTCGGATCTGTGGGTGCGTGCACCCGACTTTTTACCGTAAGCAATGCAAATTGCCTACACGTACATGCCGCACAGCAGGGCAAAGCGAACCGCAGCAAAGCATGCTCTGCTGCGTCCGACCGTAGCTGCAGTCATTGTACCATAATATATATAATAAATCAAACTGCAAAAGTTGTCAAGTGCGGTTTTGAATGACAAAAGTCGCATTTATGCAAAAACAGGGGCATTTTGCACAAAAACAAAGAAAAACCCACCCGCATATGAAGTGCGGATGGGTTTTCGCATCACAATAATTACTATGGCCGACTCTTTAGATTGAGACGGCACAGGACCGCCGTTATCGGATTTTACTTGTACATAGGACCGTAATTCTCGCAAGCGCGGAAGTCCTGACCTTCCTTATCCATGCCGAACGCATTCCATGCTGCGGGACGGAAGATGTCCTTCTCGGGAACGTTGTGCATGCAAACGGGAATACGGAGCATCGAGCAGAGAGTGATAAGGTCTGCGCCGATGTGACCGTACGAAATAGCACCGTGGTTAGCACCCCAGTTGTTCATAACGTCATATGCGCTCTTGAACGGGCTGCCCTCCTTGCCGTCGCAGCGAGGAGTAAACCATGTGCAGGGCCATGTAGGATTGGTGCGCTCCATGAGCGTATCGGTGACCTCGTCGGGGAGGTTTACGGTCCAACCCTCGGCAATCTGAAGAACCGGTCCGAGACCCTTTACGAGATTCAGACGAATCATAGTAGCGGGCATCTCTGCACGGGTAACGAAGTGGCTCGAGAATCCGCCGCCGCGGAAGTTATCAAAGCCCGCCTCGCACCATACGGTAGCGTCGGTCATCTTCTTGATATCCTCGTCGGTAACATCCCACCACTGCTTCATAACGTGGTTGCCGTTCTCGTCAACGCACTCACCGCAAGCGTCAAGGCATGCAGCGCCGGAGTTGAGCAGGTGAATGATACCGCCGTTTTCCTTAGCAACGCCATCGAAGTCGTAGCCGGTAACGCGCTTTGTAGCCTCCGGAGACCAGAAGGTACGAACGTCGGCGAAGATCTGCGCACGGTTGGTGAGCAGACGCATAAACAGCATGCTGATGCCGTTGAGAACGTCGTTTTCGGTAGCGAAGGTCATAGGCTCCTTCTTGCCTGTGAAGTCAAAGGACGAGTTGAGAACAGCCTCGGGGTAGTCGCAGTTCGGCCAATGGTCGGTCCACTGTCTCTGACCCTGGAAGCCTGCGGCGATGGCGTTGTGTCCGACCATCTCCTCCTCGCAGCCCTCGGGCAGCTTGGGATTGCCGTTCATAAGGTCCTTTATGATGCAGTACATCTTGATGGTGAACTCCCACTGCTTGTCCTTCTGTTCACGGTTGAAGCGGACAAAGTCGGGGTTATCGTCTCTGCCCTCCTTGCAGTGCTCCTTGGTCCATGCAAGTGCGCGCTCAAACTCTTCCTTGTTGTAGATGCCCTCCTCCATACGGCGGAGGATCTCGACCTCGTCGACGCTCTCAACACGCATGCCGAGATAGCTCTCCATGAAATCCTGATCCATGATGGAGCCGCCGATACCCATGGTTACCGAACCGATCTGGAGGTAGGACTTGCCGCGCATGGTTGCAACCGCGATAGCAGCACGACCGAAGCGGAGCAGCTTTTCCTTAACATCCTCGGGGATGTCGGTTACCTGATCGCGGTCCTGTACCTCGTGACCGTAGATGCCGAATGCGGGCAGACCCTTCTGTGCATGCGTTGCAAGAACGGATGCAAGATAGACTGCACCGGGACGCTCGGTTCCGTTAAAGCCCCATACGCCCTTGATGGTCATGGGATCCATGTCCATGGTCTCGGAGCCGTAGCACCAGCAGGGTGTTACGGACAGGGTTACGGCAACGCCCTCGCGGCGGAACTTCTCTGCGCAAGCGGCAGACTCGGGCACTCTGCCGATAGAGGAGTCGGCAATGACGACTCTTACGGGATCTCCGTTGGAATAACGAAGGTTCTCCTCGAAGAGCTTCTTAGCCGCCTCTGCCATAGCCATAGTCTGATCCTCGAGGCTCTCGCGGAGCTTCATCGGTCCTCTGCGTCCGTCGATGATCGGACGGATGCCTATTGCGGGGTATTCGCCGACGTAAAGATTCTTTGCCATGATTTATAACTTCCTTTCATATTGGAGTCTGTTTCGGGGGATATCTCTATCCATGCTCATTATATCATTGACAGATGTGTTCTTCTTGTGTTATAATAGCAAAAAATATGATTATTTTCACATTTTCGGTCATAATAACATGCAGTGCGGTCGGAGAGGAAAAACAGCCGTTTTGTCACGGTGATGCAGCTTTTACCGTCGAACCGTCAAAGACGGACGGTTTTTTCATCCTTACGCTCGGCGGTTTGCACACTGAGCGCTTCTGCCGCGCAATCGGACAATTTTCCCGAGATGCCGTCCTCGGCATCGGAAAGGTACGGGTATGAAATATCTCGATTATTTTGAGCGGATACAGCACGGAACGGTAAACTATCCGATAGCCTACTATCACGTGACGCGCGACCATCCGCGCTATGAAATGATACATCACTGGCACATCGAGCACGAGCTGATAGTGGTTCAGCAGGGCAGGCTGAATGTTAATCTCGACGGCACCGACTACCGACTCGGTGCGGGCGACGCATGCTTCATCAGCGACGGAGTCGTTCACAGCGCAAAGCCAGAGGATGCGGTATACGACTCTATCGTATTTGATATGCGCACGCTGCTGACGCGCAATCAGGCGGGCAATAAGGCGATAAGCGACATCATCTCGCATCACAAGGTAGTCAACCCGATACTGCCGAGCGGTGACGAAAAGATTCTCTCGCTTGCGGCGAGCATACGCGAAGCGTCGGAGATAGGCGCAAGCGGCTTTGAGCTTGTTGTTCAGGGCGCGATATTGCAGCTCATCGGCATCATTACCATGCGTAAGCTATACGGCGGCGAACGCAAAGCGGACAAGCGCAGCACGGGGCAGCTCGAGCCGTTCAAGCGCGTTATAGGGTATATTGAGGAGAATTACGCAGCAAAGATAATGCTCGCCGACCTTGCAAAGACAGCGGGCATGACACCGAAATATTTCTGCTCCTTCTTTTACGGCATGACGCGAAAGACGCCGATAGAATACGTAAACAGCTACCGCATCGAGCGCGCGTGCGAGCAGCTTATCACGAGCGACACAAGCATAACCGATATCGGTCTTAACTGCGGCTTTAACGAGATAAGCTACTTTATCAAGACCTTCCGCCGACACGTCGGCACAACGCCGCATCAATACCGTAAAAAGATGCGCTCCGCAGATTAACGGTAAAATAAGAGGATGCGCCGCCGATTGACAGCACAAATATTAAGAAAATGAAAAAAACGGTCGATTATTATGGACTTTCCCCGCGGCAGGTGGTATAATGATCGGAGCAAAGGACAAACACAAATCAAACGGGAGACATACAGATGCTTGAACTTCAGAACATCTCCTTCTCCGCTCCATCGGACGGGGGAGAAAAGGAAATCCTGAAAAATATAAATCTTAAGATAGACGACCGTTTCGTCGCGATAACGGGACCGAACGGCGGAGGAAAATCGACGCTCGCGAAGATAATCGCGGGTATCGAAAAGCCCGACTCGGGCAGGATACTGCTCGACGGTACGGATGTGACCGAGCTCGGGATAACCGAGCGCGCAAAGGCGGGCATAAGCTTTGCTTTTCAGCAGCCCGTGCGCTTCAAGGGACTCACCGTACGCGACCTAATAACCATCGCGGCGGGCAAAAAGATAGGCATAAGCGAGGCTTGTCGTTATCTTTCCGAGGTCGGGCTGTGCGCGCGCGACTATATCGGTCGTGAGGTCGATTCGAGCCTTTCGGGCGGCGAGCTCAAGCGCATCGAGATAGCAACTATTCTTGCGCGGGGCACAAAGCTCTCGATATTCGACGAGCCCGAGGCGGGCATAGATCTCTGGAGCTTCGGCAACCTCATCACCGTATTCGAGAACATGCATAAGCAGTTGGGCGGCAGCATACTCATCATCTCGCATCAGGAGCGCATTCTCGGCATCGCGGATAAGATAATCGTTATCGCGGGCGGCGAGGTAAAGGATTACGGAGAGCGCGAGCGCATTCTGCCTACCCTGCTCGGCTCTGCCGCAGCATGTAAGACATTGACCGACAAGCTCGGCTAAGGAGGATCATCATGGACAGCATACAGAGACAGCTGCTCGAGCAGATATCCGATCTGCATGAGATACCGAGCGGCGCATATAATATCCGCGCCAACGGAAAGCTTGATTCGCGCAACACGACCGAGCATATCGACATCGTTACAAAGACCGATGTTCCCGGCATCGACATCATAATCAAGCCCGGAACAAAGAACGAGAGCGTTCATATCCCCGTCGTGCTGACGCAGTCGGGTCTTGAGGATATGGTTTATAACGATTTTTACGTCGGAGAGGATGCAGACGTGACCATCGTCGCGGGCTGCGGCATCCATAACGGCGGCGATAAAAAGTCCGAGCATGACGGCATACACCGCTTCTTTCTCGAAAAGAACGCCCGCGTAAAGTATATCGAAAAGCATTACGGCACGGGCGACGGCAGCGGCGAGCGCGTGCTCAACCCCACCACCGAGGTAACGCTCGGAGAGGGCTCGACGATGGAGATGGATACCCTGCAGATAAAGGGCGTCGATTCCACCGTACGCACCACAAGGGCAAAGCTCGCTGCGGGCTCTACGCTCGTAATACACGAGAAGATAATGACGCACGGCAAGCAGGTCGCAAAGACCGACTTTTCCGTTGATATGGACGGTGAGGACAGCCATGCAAGCGTTGTTTCGCGCTCGGTCGCGCGCGACAGCTCTCATCAGGTTTTCCTCTCAAAGATAAACGGAAATAACCGCTGCACGGGTCACACCGAGTGCGATGCTATTATAATGGATCACGGCTCGGTCAGCGCCATTCCCGAGCTCACTGCAAATCATATCGACGCATCGCTCATCCATGAGGCGGCTATCGGTAAGATAGCGGGTGAACAGCTCGTTAAGCTCATGACTCTCGGTCTTACGGAGCAGGAAGCAGAGGAGCAGATAATCAGCGGATTTCTTAAATAACGGTGGATAACCTAAGCTTATCTTGCCTGAATCGATAAAAAAACATCAACGGTGTAAAGATCGTACACCTTGCGGATTTTCTTTTGAGCACGGAATATTAAGGGCGATCGAAGCATCGGCATTCAGCACTTTGCAGGGTACATGCCAGCGAGCCGCACGAGAGGGAAAGCGCGTAACTTTAACACACAGAGCAATATCAAACTAAAACGGAGATACCGAGCCGAGGGGCGGGATATCTCCGTTTTTTACATTCGGTTGCTGCGTCGTACTGTATCTCATGTACGTGAGACACGGCGTAAATAAACATGCTGCGGCTTTTCTGTCGCGCAGCACGGATATCCCGGTCGTCTGATTTTTCAGCATCAATCAGAGTGAATTTCTGCCCCTTAATTTGCAGCAGCCTTTCCGTCGAGCAGTGCGCGTATATCGGCGTATATCCTATCTGCGCTGTCGGGCACGGCAAAGCGACGTATTGCGTCGCTCATGGCGGCGAGACGTTCCCTGCTCTCTACGAGCGCGGATACAGCCTCGGTAAAGACATCGCCCTCGAGCTCGCTTTCCTGCAGCAGCAGCGCCGCGCCCGCTTCCTCAAGCTCATGCGCATTTTTATACTGATGATTGTCGGTGACGTTAGGCGACGGTATCAGCACGCAGGGCTTGCCCTGAAATGCGAGCTCGGAGAGCGTTATCGCGCCCGCGCGGTTTATGACAAGATCGGCAGCCGCCATCTTGAGCGGCATATCGTATATATACTCGCACAGCTCGAGATTCGGATACTCTCCGAGACCGTAGCTGTCGAACATCTCCTTTGCGGCATCGCGCTCGATGGAACCGCTCGCATGTATGTGCTTTATCTCGGGGTGGTGCGACACATAGTCGCGCATGAAACGCAGCACCTCGCAGTTGACCTTCTCCGCGCCGAGACTTCCCCCGCAGGAGAGGATAATGCGGCGGTACTTACCCTCGTACCCGAGCGTGCGCAGCGCCTCTTCGCGGCTTATCTCGCTGAACTGAGAACGCAGCGGGTTTCCGACACGCATCGCCTTTTCGGGGTGATGCAGACGCTCAAGCGTCGACTCAAAGTTGACATATATCCTGTCAACGTGCGCTTCAAGTATCTTAACTGCTGCCCCTGGGCTCGCGTTCGACTCATGCAGCGCGGTGGGGATGCCCATCTCGCTTGCCGCCTTCACTACAGGCCAGCAAACATATCCGCCCGTGCCGAAAACAAGGTCGGGCTTGAAGAGCTTGAGCAGCTTTCGAGCCTCGCGGTGCGACTTTATCATAAGCGCGGCGGTGCGCAGATTTTCGAGCGACAGATTGCGCTTAAGCCCGCGTATATCAACATGGTACAGCCGATATCCCGCCGCGGGAACTATCTTATTTTCGATGCCGCGCGGCGTGCCGACAAAGGCAATATCCGAGTCCGGCTCCTTTTCTTTTATCTTATCTGCTATGGCGATAGCGGGATTAACGTGACCTCCCGTTCCGCCGCCTGTCATTAATACTCGCATAGTGTGTCCTTTCAATTAGCTTTGCAAGGTCCGATGAGACCGAAAAATGCAGACCGAAAGCCACCCGTATCACGGGGCTCTTCGCAGCGCCGAACCGTTCGGCGGCGCGGTGAGCTTCGGTGCTTTTGCATTATCTGCCTCATCGGCTACATTCGTCGTGAATACCTCGATATTCCGAGTACTATGCCCATCTCCATTATCTGCATTGCGAGTGCAGTGCCTCCATAGCTGAAAAACGGGAGCGAAATTCCCGTATTGGGCAGGCATGCGGTAACGACGCCGATATTCAACAGTGACTGGATAGCAACCTTACCGATGATTCCGACAACGACGAGCTGCGAGAATGTATCGGGTGCGCGCAGCGCGATTACGCAGCCGCGCCATATCAGCAGCAGGAAAAGCGCGATAACGCCGACAGCGCCGACAAAACCGAGTTCCTCGCAGACGATGGTATAGATAAAGTCGTTCTGCGGCTGTGAAACGAACAGATGCTTCTGACGGCTGTTACCGAGTCCCGTTCCGAGAAAGCCGCCCGAACCGATAGCATACAGCCCCTGCAGCGTCTGATAGACCTCATCGTCCGCACTGTATTTTTCAGGGCGCAGCCAAACGTCAATACGCTCTCGCGCATAGGATGAGAACATTATCGCTATCAGCGCGGCGACTGCAGCAACGGAGCCCGCAACGGCAAACCAGAACATCCTCGCGCCCGCGACGAATATTACCACCATTCCGATAGAGAACATGATTATCATACAGGAGAAATGGTTCTCGAGCGCGATAAGAATACATACAAAGAGCACGTATGCACCGGGAACAAACAGTCCGTAGACAGACGACTGAGTCCTATCATTCGGGTTCGTCGCCGCCTTTTCATATATCATGAAGTAGCGCGAGAGAAACAGCACGAGCACGAGCTTCATTATCTCGGACGGCTGAAAGCGAACTCCGCCGATATCTATCCAGCGCGTCGCAACGCCCGCCGCCATTCCGTACAGCGGCGTCAGTACAAGCAGGATACTTGTCGCAATGAATGCGGGAGCTGAAAAACGGTAGAGCACTCGGTAATCTATGTTCATCGCGAATATCATTGCGATGATACCGAGCAGCGCAAACAGCAGCTGACGCTTGATATAGTACAAACTGTCACCGGTTTTTGACAGCGCGTAGACATAGCTCGCACTGAATACCATGATAAGTCCGAAGCCGATAAGCACAAGCACTATAATAAGCAGCGGGCGGTCAAAGCTGCCCTTTATACGTATGATGTCCTCATCGTTGCCCGAATCGGGGAGCAGCAGCCATTTCGGCAGAGACGACTTTTTCTTGCCATGCTTCTGTGAGGTGTTTTTATTCTTCTTTTTAATCCTGTCGGTGCTGTGGCGAGTGACTGAGCCGCGACCCGACCTTGCGGATGAGCCGTTTCTGCTCTGTACGATGCCACTGCGTGCAGAGGTGCCGTTCTGTATCGTGCCGCTGAGGTCAGAATAGGTGTTTTGTGCGGCTCCGCCGTTTGTGTTTCGCGGACCTGCGGTTCGGGGTACGCCCGAGCTGCGTGCATCCGCTGCATACCCGTATCCCGCGTCATTCCGCGCGGCAGGCGGAGCATTTCGGTGAGCACTTCCGTACAGCGGCGGCTGCTCGGTGCGCGTGCGCCCGCTGCGGCTGCCCTGTCCGCTCTGCCCTCCCTGCCCGACGTATGTGTCGCGGCTTTGTCCTCTGCTCGACTGCCGCGCGCCGCGGTCAAAATTTTCGTTCATACCGATTTTCTCCGTTCAAGCCGTATGGTTATCCGATTCCGAGATGACCGATATATGCGATAACGCACATAACGGCGGTAAACAGCGAGAAGCTGCAGACGATCTTGTTTTCGCTCCATCCGCAGCGCTCGAAATGATGGTGTATCGGCGCCATCTTAAAGAAGCGGCGGCGACCGTGAGTCAGCTTGAAAACGCCGACCTGAATTATGTCGGAAGCGCTTTCAACGAGATATATTAAGCCCGCAACGAGCAGAATAAGCGGGTCGGACGCGAGAAAAGCGAGTCCGACGACGACACCGCCGAGGAAAAGTGAGCCCGTATCACCCATAAATATGCGTGCGGGGTAGAAGTTATACATAAGAAATCCGAGGCATGCGCCGATGGCGAGCGCCGAAAGATAGCAGAGATCGAAATCGCTTGTGCGGAACGCAACAATTGCGAAGAAGCCCGCAATGACAAACACGAGCGACGACGCGAGACCGTCGATACCGTCGCTGAGATTGACGCTGTTGACAAAGCCGGTTATCAGCAGAAATCCGATTATGTAGTATGCTGGTCCGAGCTCAATATACGTGCGCACGAACGGGATAAACACCTCGGTGTCGGCGTAGCCGAGCTTTGTATATGCGATAAGAAATGCGATGGCCACTATCGACTGCAGCGAAAACTTCTGCCATGCGCGCAGTCCCTCGTTCTGTTTGCGAATGAACTTGATATAATCGTCGCAGAAGCCGATAAGACCGCTGCAGACTATCATTCCAGTAACGCATGCGACCTTGCCAAAGCTGTCGAACTTTCCTCTGTATGCCGCAAAGATGCCGACCGTGACCGTCGTTATAAGCGACGCGAGGATAAAGGCGATGCCGCCCATGGTCGGTGTTCCCTCCTTGGATTTGTGCCATCGTGGACCGATGTCGAGTATCTTCTGACCGAGTTTGATGCTCTTAAGCTTCGGAATGATAGCTCTTGTGATAAGCGCCGTAAGGGCGAATGTCATTATAACGGCGACGAAAAAATACAGCAGCATTTCGTTCTTCAAATCAGGCTCTCCTTTTTGCGGGGCGAACCCGCATCCTTAGTTTTTCGGTGTATACCGATAGGTCGCAATTCTTAACCGATATGACACAGCAGAAAGCGCAGCGTGCAAAATTCCGGCGCTGCGGCGCGGCGGATTTATTCTCTGTCAAGGTCAAGCACGCTCTGCGCAAGCTCTCCGAGCCGCATTCCGTTGCTCGCCTTGAACAGCACCGTGTCGCCTTCACGCAGCTCTGCGCGGAGTGCATCGGCAAGTGCGTCGCAATCATCGCTGCCGTAGCAGTGCACCGCACCGACAAATTGCTCGGCGGTCTCGGCGATATGCCGCGCTTCATCACCGTATGTATAGAGCGCGTCGATATTCTTGCCTTCAAATGCCGTGCCGACCGACCGATGCAGCTCGGTCGAGTATTCTCCGAGCTCGAGCATGTCGCCGAGCACGGCTATCGCTCTGCCGCTTCCCGCCGTCTCACGAAGAACGCCGAGCGAGACCTTCATTGACTCGGGTGATGCGTTGTAGCAGTCAAGCACGGCGGTAATCCCGCCCGACCGCGATATGCTCTGCCGCGCACCGACGTTGCGGAATTCGGCAAGCCCCCGACGTATCTGCTCCGCATCAACGCCGTACAGCCGACCGACGCATGCCGCCATAGCTGCATCCGCGACGTTATGCTCACCGAGCACGGGTATATGCATGTGCCCGAGTCTTTCACCGAGTACGCACAGGTCAAAATCCGTCCCGTCGCCGCTGCGTGTGATATCGTCTGCAAATATATCACCGCCGCGGCAGAAGCGCATCGCGGGAACATGCGCAAGCAGCGGCTCGTCCGTGCATATCAGATGTCCGCCGTCCCGCAGCCCCTCAAGCACCTCGAGCTTTGCGTCGCGAATATCCTCGCGCGAGCCGAGCATACCTATATGCGCTGTTCCGATATTTGTAATGACTGCGGTATCGGGCTCAGCGCAGCGGCTCATGCGCGATATCTCGCCCTTTGCGTTCATCCCCATCTCGAGCACAAGCGCCTCGCAGTCGGGCGATGTTGAGAGCACTGTCAGCGGCATACCGACAAGATTGTTGTAGTTTCCCTCGGTTTTTTCGGTGTGGAATTTTTGCGAGAGCACCGAGTAGATAAACTGCTTTGTCGTCGTCTTTCCGACGCTGCCCGTCACCGCGACGGTGCAGCGGAGCTTCGGCAGCTGACGGATATATGCGTGTGCCATGTCGAGCAGCGCGCGACCGCTGTCGCCCGTCACGATATACAGCCCTGCGGGCGGATTTTCGGGCAGCTCCGAGCAGATAACGGCGAATGCGCCGCGCTCAAACGCAGCAGGGATGAAGCGATGACCGTCGAAACGCTCACCCGCAAGTGCAAGATATATCTCGCCCTGCTCAAGCGCCCGTGTGTCGGTGCTTATGCCGCGCGGCTCGCTCAAATTGCATGATGTACCGCGCGAATCATCTGCACCGTACGGTGCGCCGCAAGAGTCGCTTTTATCGCAAGGGGAGAGCGGTTCAGCCGTCCGACATTCCGCTGCACCGACGGTACATATCCTGCCGCCCGTCGCCTCGGCTATCCATTCGACGGAGAGCCCGCCCGTTCCTATCTTAATACCCATATATCATTCTCCGAATGTGTCAAATACATTTATCTGTTCGCCATGCGAGACGCTACGTTATCTCCCCGCCGCGTAGTCGGCGACTATCTCCCTCTCGGAGAAGCGGTGTCTGCCGTCTCGGTCAATGATATATTCCTCATGACCCTTGCCGGCGAGCAGCAGTACATCGCTCGGCGCGAGACCGTCGAGTGCGGTAATTATCGCCTCTCTGCGGTCGGATATCACCATCACCCTCTCGGGATGCGCCATACCGACGAGTATTTCGGCGATAATAATCATCGGCTCCTCGCTTCTGCTGTTATCCGATGTGACTATGACCGAATCCGCACCCTGCTCCGCAGCTGCACCCATCATCGGGCGCTTTTCGCGGTCACGCTCTCCCCCGCAGCCGAAAAGCACGGTTATCCGCCTACCCGAATACAGATCGCGCAGCGATGCGATAGCCTTGCCGAGCGCGTCGGGTGTATGCGCGTAATCGACATAGACCTCACACATCGGTGCAGACGTGCGCGGGGTTATCCGCTCAAGCCTCCCCGGTATAAGCGACAGCGATTCGATACCCGTTCGCACATCGCGGGGAGATATTCCCGCGGCGAGCGCGGCGGATGCGGCGGCAAGCGTGTTCTCTGGGGTAAACCGCCACGGCATCGGCGAGCGGACGCGGAAAATCCCGTCTCCGTACGCAAGCTCATACTCGGTTCCTTGTTCGCCCCGAACAATATCGCGCGCCGAATACGCCGCCCCCTCCGCGCCCGATACCGAATAGCCGAGCATCCTGCCCGGCACGCTCCGCTCGAGCAGCGGAACAGCCGCGGGACAATCGAGCCCGACAAGACCGACGCGGCAGCGAGCGAAAAGGCTTGCTTTTGCCTGAATATACGCCTCGGGAGACGGATGAAAATCCCCGTGGTCGCGCGTTATGTTGGTGAGCACGCCCGCGTCAAAGACGAGCGGAGCGAGCTTTTCGAGCGCAAGTGCATGTGAGGATGCCTCCATCACGACCGCCTCTCTGCCCGAATTCGCAAGCTGCGACAGCAGCGGATAGAGCACGTCGGGGTCCGGGCAGGTCATATCGCCGCCGACCGTCCCGATAAGCGACGAGCTGATACCCGCCGCACGCAGGATACTGCGCAAAAGATAGGTGACCGAAGTTTTTCCGTTTGTGCCCGTGACCGCCAGCAGTCTGAGTCTGTCGCCCGGTCGACCGCATAAATTGTTCCACGCGGCGGCATATGCGGCACGCGGCGACGAAACGACTATCTGCGGAAGCGGTGAATCAAGCGGATGCGAAACGACCGCGGCAGCGGCACCCCGCGCGGCAGCCTCGGGGAGAAATGCTTCTCCTTCAAGACCGACGCCGCCGAGACAGAAGAACAGCGCACCGCGCTCCGTTCTGCGGCTGTCGCACGAAAGCGACGAAAAGCTGTCGGGCAGCCCGCCCCTGACCTTCAGCGGCACCGTGCCGCACAGCAGCTCCCAAGCATTCATAAAGATACCCCCGACGGAAATGAATTTTTATGATATGCTTTTCACATCCGTCGGGCAGGCGGTATCCCGCCCTGCTTTATACATGCCGGCTTTGCCGCGGCGCGAGTTTTCCGCAGCCGCTTACTTCAAGGTCATTTTATCGCACGGTGTTTCTCAGCCGCTGCCGCCTTTCCTTTTTACATTTCTGTTTGCTTTTTGGCGGTTTACCGTTATTCTCTGCGGCATCGCAGAGCATACGCACCGTTATGCGTCGGTATCGCCGATAAATCGGAGCGTTACGGTAACGGTAGAACCGTAAAGTACGCTTGAACCCGCTGCGGGCTCCTGAGATACGACGACCGCCGTTGCATCAGAGACGCTGTTTGTCGCACCCGTAATAACGGGGTTGAGACCCGCATTTACGATGCGCTGATTCGCGACCGAAGCGCTCAGACCGTCAAGATTCGGAACGGTTATATATCTGTTCGGCACTGCGTCTCCGCAGTAGAGAGTAACCGTACCGCTCGACTTATTAAAGGCGCTGCCGCCTGCGGGAGCCTGGTAAGTTACCTCATCGCCGTTGCCGACTATATTATATTTGATACCGAGGTTTTTCATGTTAGTGATAGAGTTTGCAACCGAAGCGCCGACGTAGTTACGGACGGTAGTATTCATATTCGCGCGCTCCTCATCGGACCACTGACGCTCAACACCGATATACGGGAGCACCTCCTCCATTACCGCAGCAACGTAAGGCGCGGCAACGTATGCACCGTATATCTGCGATGTCATAGGCTCGTCGCAAACGATTATGCAGGCTATCTGCGGGTCGTCTGCGGGGGCGAATGCAACGGTAGAGCCGACGCGCAGGAAGGAATTGCCGTCCTCGGTGAGCACGTCTCGAACCTCGGAGGTTCCCGTCTTAGCGGCTATCTTATAGCCGGGGACATATGTATTCTTAGCACCGCCGTCGGTGGCAACACCCTCCTCGAGTATATCCCATATGGTGCGGCATACCTCGGTACTGACGACCTGACGCTGCGGGTTCTCATTTGCCGTATAGACGGAGTTTCCGTCACCGTCGACAACGCGTGAAACGACATGCGGTGTGATAAGATATCCGCCGTTTGCGACCGTACTTATACCCGTTATCTGGCGCATGGGGGTTATCTTAAAGGTCTGACCGAACGAATAGACGGCGAGCTCAACGGCGTTAAAGCCGCCGTAAGCATGGTAGATGGGTGACGACTCGGCGGGCAGGTCGATGCCCGTCGCCGATGTGTAGCCGAATGCCTCAAAGTACTTATAGAACTTTTCGCGTCCGACGAGCTGCGCGACCTGAATCAGTGTCGGGTTGCAGGACTGCTGCAGCAGCCAGCGGAAGCGGTTTGTGCCGTGTCCGCCGTACTTATGGCAGCGAATCTTCGTGCCCTCAACGTCGTAGGGGTAGTAGCAGGTGAACTCGGTATCGGGCGTTATCAGATTCTCCTCAAAAGCCATACTCGTCGTTATGACCTTGAAGGTCGAACCCGGCTCGTAGAGCTCGCTCACCGCCTTGTTCTTCCACATCGAATAGAGCAGATTCATGTACGCCTCGGAATATTCATCGCTGTCGGGCGAATACTGCTCCTTTATGTCGTTGTAGTCGTAAATCATCTCGGCGAAGTTTGAATAGCTGTCGTTATCGCGCACGAGCTGCTGATTTCCATCCTCCTCGTAGCCGTCGAACAGCTTAAGCATATCCTCGTCAAGCTCATAGGGATTATTAAGGTCAAACGACGGATACGTTCCCATCGCGAGAACGCCGCCCGTGTTTACGTCGAGAACTATACCCGTTACGCGGTTCGTAGCCTTTGACTCGTTATAGGTTTTTTCAAGCTGAGTATCGAGCGCACTCTGAATCTTGACATCGAGCGTCGTCTCGACGGTATGTCCGTCCTGCCCCTCGACGTAGGTCTCGTATTTGCTCGTCATGCTCTTTCCCCATGCGTCGCGTGCGGTTATGTAGCGACCGGGGGTACCTGTGAGATATTTGTCGTAGCGCTTTTCGATGCCGAGCATGCCGCCGTCGGTGCTTACGAAGCCGATAACCTGTGCGGCAAGGTCATTGTACGGATAATAACGCTTTGTCGACGGTTCGACGTAAACCTGACGCGCGAGATCGTTATCCGATATAAACTCCTTGACCGCGCTTGCGTCCTCCTCCTCGACGTTCTTTTTGACGGTACGGTCGGCATAGTACTCCATATCCGCCTGCTCGCGAATCTTTTCTGCCGAAACGCCGAGAATGTCGGATAGCCCCTGACAGATGAGTGTTTTCTGCTCCTCGTTTTCTATCTCTCGCGGGGCGATGAATATTCTGTAGACCGTATAATTGCTTGCAAGCTGCACTCCGTTGCGGTCGGTAATCACGCCACGCGATGCGCTGACGGTGGTGGTCGCCGAAACGTTGTTCAGAACGATAGACTCGTAATAGTCGTATCGCAGTACCTGAAGATAAAAGAGTCTGGCGGTGAGTCCGAGAGCAAGAACAATGCATGCAAACAGCAGTATTATTGCGCGCTTGGATATGTAGCCGTTTATTCTTCTTGTTGTTGCCACTACGGCACCTCCCCTCGGGGGTATTTATCGATCCAGCCGCAGAGCGGCTGAATTTTTGTGTTTCATATCGTCCTTGAGCCGTCGCCTGATCGCCGCATCAGCCGAAAAGCTCTCGCGGCGACCCCGCCTGTGTATTGTATGCCCGTCCGCCTCCTTGTATGCCTCGGCGGACTGTATATCGGCGTGATACCGGAATTATGCTTTTTCGGATCTGAAATTCCGTCGGCGGGGAGATATCAGCCTTCCGAGTCGCCCGAGCTGCCGCCCGACGTTTCGGCGCCGCCGTCATCAAGCCCGAACAGACCGAGAAAGAAATCTCTGACCTGCTCGAACAGTCCGGTCATGCGGAAGCTGTTTGTGTTTCCGTTATCCTCATCTACAAGCTCTACCCTGTCGGCGGAGCTGATGGAAACATAGACCTTTTTCAGTTCATCTGCCTTGACCATTCCGAGCTCGAGCGCGCGCTGCTCTATCTTTCTCAGGTCGTTTTTCTTTTCTACCTTGAGATTCAGCTCGCTCACCTCGGAATCAAGCTTTACTATAGTCGTTTTCAGGCCATCAACCTCGGAGTTTTTCTCGTTTATCTGAACGTTGTTGTAGATGACGAGCAGGAAAAGCACCGTACAGAGCGCCGCCGTGAAAATGAGCTTGAACGGAAAACGCCTGACGACGCGCGACTGTACCGTTCGGATAGTCGGCATGCGCCGCGCGGTAAGACGTGAGCGTATGACCGCAGCGCCCGACGGAGACGGTGTGCTCAACGGCTTTGACCTGCGTCTGCCGATGCCGACCGATGTGCCGGCGCGGCGTTCGAGCGAACGGGAGGATGCTCCCCCGCTTGCCGCTGTGCCGCTCTTGTGCGATGCAGGACGGTTTCCGCTGCTATCATGCTGTTGTGCGCGGTATTTTGCTGACATTTCGGGCGTTATCTTCTGAAAACGGAAGGTCGCGCCGTACGGCTGTGCATCGCTTCTGCTGCGCGGTGCAGTGCCTGACGTGCCTGTGCCGCCTCGGGATTCACCGCTTGTAATGGTTGCACCGCTGCGGGCTTCGCTGCTTGATATACGTGAATAACCCCCGCCGCTTCGCGCTCCTGCGTTTCCTATGCGGGGACTAGAGGCACGGTTATTTGTATTCGCCGTGCGACTGCTGCTGCGGTTATCCGTGCTTGCCGCACGTGATGAATTACGACGGTCTGCAGAGCTCTGCGCAGGCGCATTTCTCTGTTCTCTATCAGCAGGATGCGATTGTGCGCCGCCTGCCCGCGGGTGCTCTGCAGTACCGTACTGAGCACCGCCGCGTGTTCGCTGCGCGGAGGGGGAGATTATTTTTCTCTTTTCCTGCGGCATGGCAGTGCTCCTTCCTGTACGTTTTCTGCAGAGCCTTCACGGACGCTGCGCGACACATGTATAAAGACTTTGCGGGGTCAAACAATACGCAAAACAAATAGGTATGCAGCTGAAAATCAAAATGCAGCTGATTTTATCGCTGTTGCAATATGCGTTTCGCTCTGCGATATGCATCTCACAGCAGCGATATGTGTCTCACTGATGCGATGTGCGGTGAAATTCTGCGGCAGTCTCCGCTTTTGACGGTTAGATTTAATGTTCCTGCTGCGGAAGCAACTCTTTTACAGCTTTTCCGCAACGCGCAGCTTAGCGCTGTGCGAGCGGGGATTTTCGCTCAGCTCACGCGCGCCGGGGAGTATCGGCTTTTTGTTCACGATGCGCAGCGTCGGCTTATGCCCGCAAACGCACACGGGAAAATCGGGCGGACAGACACAGCCCGTCGCGAGCTCCGAAAACTCGCTCTTAACTATCCTATCCTCGAGCGAATGGAAGGTAATTACCGCGAGTCTGCCGCCGGGGGCAAGCAGCTCGGCAGCTGCACGCAGCGCGGGCGAAATAACGTCAAGCTCCGCATTTACCGCAATTCTTATCGCCTGAAAGGTGCGTTTTGCGGGATTTCCCGATGTTGCTGCAAGCTTTGCGGGTATGACCGAACGGCAGATATCCGCGAGCTGAGCTGTTGTTTCTATCGGCGCGACGGCGCGCTGCTCGCATATACGCGCGGCTATCTTGCGCGCGAAGCGCTCCTCGCCGAAGCGGGAGATGATATCCGCAAGCTCGTGCTCGCCGTACGTGTTGACAATGATGGCGGCGGTCAGCGTCGAACGGTCGTCCATACGCATATCGAGCGGCGCATCGTGCATGTACGAAAATCCGCGCTCGGGCGTATCGAGCTGATAGGAGGATACGCCGAGGTCGAGAAGTATACCGTCGGCGGATTCGATACCGCAGCGAGCGGCGACCGAAGCGAGCGACGAAAAATTATCACGCACGAGATGAACGGTGTCGCCCAACGGCGCAAGACGCTCGTACGCTGCGCGCAGCGCGCACTCATCCTGATCTATTCCCCACAGTCTGCCGCCCTGCTCGGGGCGGAGACGCTGCGCGATATGATAGCTGTGCCCGCCGCCGCCGACGGTGCAGTCTATGTAGGTTCCGTTCGGCTTTATGCAAAGCGAGTCTATCACCTCGTCAAGCAGAACGGAAACATGATTAAATTCCATAATTCCCTACCGAAGCCCGAATGAGCGGCTATGCCGCGCAAAAACAGGGCAGCTTAAATGTTTTAGTACTCTATTATACACCGTTTCCGTGATTTTTTCAAGGAAAATGCGGGGCATAATTGCGAATATACTGAAAATTTACGAATTTACCGCTTATCCCCTCGCTGCTTGCCGTTCTCGGCATAGTATTGCCGCATCAGAGCAACCGTACCGCTCGGAACAAGCGACTCAATATCGCCGCCCGATTCGAGCAGTGCACGCACGCGGGTAGAGCTGACATCCGCCATATTGCCGTAAGCGGGCAGCAGCACCGTCTGTGCACCGCCGTACCGTGCACGGTTAAAGCGTGCCATCTCGAGCTCGTATGCCGTATCCGCCTCACTGCGTATCCCGCGGACGATGCAGTCTATGCCCATATCCCGCGCATAATCCGCCGCGTAGCCCTCATAGATATCCGCGCTTGCACCGTCGATGCACTCACATGTGAGCTCAAGCAGCCGCAGCCGCTGCTCTGCGGTAAAGAGACAGCTCTTCTCACTGTTGTGCATTATCACCGCGTACGTGCGGTCGAATAGCTGCGCAGCGCGCCTTATGAGCTCGGCATGCCCCGCCGTAACGGGGTCAAAGCTGCCTATCACCATGCATTTACGCATATCACCACCGCCGTTACTGTGTGACGAATTCGCCGAGCCCATCGCCGTAGATGTACAGCGTTATATAGGTCTTGGCATATCTTGAATGGCGCAGAATCTTAAGCCCCTCATGCTCGGTCGGCTCGGAGCTGTCGCTCTCGACCGCCACAAGTGCTCCCGCCGCGAGCATGCCGCCCGAAACAAGCATATCAACGGCGCGGTGCGCGTAATCGGATGCGTACGGCGGGTCGATAAACACAATGTCGAACTGCTCGCGTCCCGCATTTCCGCGCAGGAAAGCCTCCCAATCACACGTGAGTATGCGGGTGCGGTCGTAGAGCTTGGTTTTCTGTGCGTTGCGGATGATAAGCGCGGTGGCATCCCTGCTTGCGTCGATAACGGTCGCGTTCGCTGCACCTCTGCTCAGTGCTTCAAGCGCAAGCTGACCTGAGCCGCCGAAAAGGTCGAGCACACGTCTGCCCTCGATATCGAACTGTATCATCGAAAAGAGCGCTTCCTTCACCTTCTCCGCCGTCGGGCGTGTAGCGGTGCCCTCGAGCGTTTCGAGGCGCATTCCCCTTGCCGTGCCTGTGATAATTCTCATTTTACATCTGCCTTTCGTCTGTTATTTGTCTGTTTTTTTGCCGTCAGAGCCGTGCGCGGCTCTGTTTTTTTCGTCAAAATATGCCCTTACCGCGGCTGCATCTCTGCGTGTAATGCCCGGTGCTGATGCTATGGCATCCTCATCCGCACGCGAGAGTGCGGAGAGCGTACCGAAATACGATAGCAGCATCTTTGCCTTTGCGGGACCTATGCCCGGTATCGCCTCAAGTGAAGAATGACGCAGCGATTTGCGCTTTGCGCCGCTCATGCGCGAAACGGTAAAACGGTGCACCTCCTCCTGAATGCGGAAGATGAGATTATATACCTCCCGCGAGCGGGCGATGCTTATCTCACGTTCACCGTCGGTGATGGCGCGTGTTTTGTGGAAAGAATCCTTGACCATGCCGAATACGGGGATATCTATTCCATCCGCTTCAAGCTGTGCGCGCGCTACCGAGACATGCCCCTCACCGCCGTCGACGAGTATAAGATCGGGCATACCGTCCTCGGGGTGTTGATATCGCCTGTGCATCGCCTCGCGCATCGATGCATAGTCGTCCTGTCTGCCGCCCGTTGAGCGGATGGCATAGCTGCGGTAGAGCTTTTTCTCGAATCTTCCGCCGACGCATGCTATCATGCCCGCGGTGATATTGTCGTTACCCATATTTGAAATATCGAATGCCTCTATGCGCTCGGGTACGACCTCAAGCGCGAGCAGCTGCGCGAGTGAAACGAGCGTTTCGGTATTCTTTGCGTTCTCCGCACGCGAGCGGCGCAGAAATTCGCTGCTGTTCTCGGTAGCGAGCACACACAGCTGCTTCTGCTCTCCGCGCTCGGGCATCCTAACATGTACGCGCCTGCCCGCACGTTCTTCGAGATAAGCCTCAAGCAGAGCGATGTCGTCGGGCTCGAGCTTAAAATCGAGCAGCACCGTCGTCGGTACATATTCCCTGCGCGAATACAGCTCACACAGCGCCGCGGCAATATCTCCGCTGTCGAGCAGAGCGCCTGCGCCGAAATTGAAGGAATCGCGGTCGGTTATGCTTCCGTCGCGAACATAGAAAACAGAGACCGCGGCATTCGCCTCGTCCTCGCACAGTCCGAAAACGTCGTATTCCGTACCCGGCGCGCCGACTACCTTCTGCTTCTGCCAGAGCTTAGAGAGCGCGTTTATGCGGTCGCGGTAGATGGCGGCGGACTCGAAAAACAGATTTTCAGACGCTTCGTTCATCCGCTCGGTAAGCGAGCGGCGGACATCCGAAAACGAGCCGCGGAGAAAAGTGAGAACGTCGTGTATCATCTCGCCGTACTCCTCCTCGCTTACCTTTCCCGAGCACGGAGCGATGCATCTGCCCATCTGCGCATAAAGACACGGCCGCTCCTTGCCTATATCGCGGGGGAAGCTGCGCTTACATGACGGTACGCCGAAAACCGTCTGCACCGTACGCAGAATGGTATACGCCGCGTCGGTGCCCGAATACGGTCCGAAATATTTTGCCCTGTCTCCGAGCCGCGAGCGGGTCACGGTCACCGTCGGGTATCTGAGTCCGAGATCGACCTTGATATACGGGTAGCTCTTGCAATCCTTCAGACGGATATTGTAGCGGGGGGCGTGGAGCTTTATCAGGCGATTTTCGAGCGCAAGCGCTTCTATCTCGGTATCGGTCAGAATATACTCGAAATACCATACGGAATCGACCATGCGCGCGGTCTTGGTACTGTGATGCACAGAAAAGAAATATGAGCAGACACGGTTGTGCAGCGACTTTGATTTTCCGATATAGATTATCTTGCCCTCGCGGTTGTGCATGATATACACGCCCGGCTGATACGGCAGGTCTCTCGCAGCCTCTCTCAGCCGCTCAAGTCGGTCCTCGTTCAGCCCCGCTGTCGTCTTGCCGCTATTGTCTGCGTGCTCATATTCGTTTTCGTTTTCGCTTACAACAGCGCTTGTGCTGACAACAATGTTTTCTTTGTCGCTCATTCGCTCACCTCCCGTCATACAGACTGCCCCGAAATCACTCCGAGGTATTCAGGATATATCCGATAAAAAAAGCAACCGCAGAGGCATAATGCAACTGCGGTATAGCATGCTTTTTTCATTTCTCATTGTCCGCAAATGCGGTGAAAGCCGAATTATCAGTCACCGAGACCGTTCTTAACGAGATCCTCAAGACCGTCGAGTGCATCTGTCTCATCCGCACCGTCTGCTATGAGCGTTATAGTCATATCCTTAACAACGCCGAGCGAAAGTACACCGAGAAGACTCTTTGCATTAACGCGGCGATCGTCCTTCTCTACGTAAATAGAGCTCTTATAGGAATTAGCCTTCTGGATAAAGAAGGTAGCAGGGCGAGCATGCAGACCGATGCTGTTTACAATCGTTACATTGCGTGAAACCATATTCAATACTCCTCTACTGCGCCGCAGTATATTAAGCCGCGCTTCTTAGTTTAATTATAACAGAGACGGGTCAGAAAATCAAGTGTACATTTAATGTATTTATCGAATTTTTGCAAGAAAAAACAGTCAAGCTGCACAAACGAAATCGCGTTTACTCGCCTATTTCGTCTACTGCAATGACAATAGATGTCATTACGGTTTTTCCGTTGAAAAATGTTACCGTTCTGCCGGCTGCAAGATAGCTCTTTCCGCCGAGCATATAGCCGTCCTCGGTGAAAGTACCCTTTGTATCGACGGTAAACGTAACGTCGTAGCGCTCCGGATTGGTCGTTTTTACGTAGGTGCCGTCCTCAACGGTGTTGTAGACAACGGCGTTTGCAACGTCCTTGCGGACGATTGTGCCGAAATCACAGTTCTCCTGCTGCCACGATATCTCGTCGCCCTCGGAGACCGATGTTACCGACTCCTGATCGGCACCGCTGACAAGAAGTGTTACCCTTGCCGAATCCTCTGACGTTGCCTGAACGATCTTATCGGCGATATCGAGGCGCACCGCAACCGTAGCTATCGCAGCGATGATAACGATAACTACAAGCAGGTCGATTATGTTAAAGCGTGTTTTCTTAACCGTGTTCTTTTCAGTTTGCTGCATCCTTGTTCACCTCCCCGATTACCTCAATGCCCGTGCAGGACGAATCCACTCTTATCTTAGGCAGACGCAGCGACATCGGAGAGCCTATGCAGAACTCCTTCTTGCCCGCGAGATAGCCGTTATCCGTCTTTGTAACTGAATCGGTCTCTACCGTTATCTTCATGTTAACGTAGTCGGGATATTCTACGTAAATGACCTCGCCGGTGCGTCGGTCGGTCGATGCGACATACTCGTTCTGGTACGAGACGTCGGTTACAGTACCTATCTTTGTGAGTGAATCCGCGTCGGTTATCTCGTCGCCGATGCTGATATAGTCGCGCCAATCCTCGCGCAGATGCTTTATCTCGAGCGTGTACTGGATAGAGAACGTAGTCGGCTGTGCTGCCTGCGAATTCTTCGGACCTACTACGATATATACGAGCACGCTGAGCGCGACAAGTGCAACGACAATAAGCGTAAAGTCGATAAAGTTAAAGCGACCGCGTCTTTTACCGCTCGACGCTTCGGCAGTCTTGTTATTCATGGAATCATTCCTTTCTGTCTTGTGTCTGATATTTTCGGATGTTTTGAGCCCGATATTTCAGGCATTCCCGCCGTGCTGTTCACCGCAGCGGAAATGCATTATTTCAGAGACATCTGTCGGGGGACAGCGTATTTTCCCTTACGGCACGTCCGACGGCAACCGTCAGACCGATAACCATCCAAAACATCAAAAAGATGCGGTAGTTATACCATACATAATCGGTAAAGCCCTGGAGCAACATGGAGAATATTCCGCATACTCCCGCAGCGGAGAGCATTCTCAGTCGCAGTGCTTCCCTGCCTGTGTAGGGATAAATATTGTTTTTGCTGTCGAAAAAGCTGAAGCTGCGGCGAAATAACAGTGCCATCAGCACGACAAACAGTATAAGCCCGAGAATTCCGACCTCTACGACCAGCTGAAAATACAGACTGTGCGAGTGAGGTGCAAGCTCGATACCCTCATGAGAAAAGAGCGGATATATGTTTTTGAAAGCCGCCTCTCCGACACCGACGCCCGAGAAGAAATACTCCTTGATAATCTTTATAACGCCCTTCCATATGCTCACGCGATAGGAGGTAGAGCCGTCGCTGACGTTGCCTATACTCGTAAAGCGCGCTACGATATTAGCAGGGAGTATGAACGGCAGTGCAGGAACCGCTATGAGACCAAACCATCCTGCCACCATGAACTTACGCGACAGAATGAGCAGGAACAGTGCAGCACCTGCAAGGAAGCCGAGCCATGCACCGCGCGACCATGTGAATATAAGACAGAGCCCGAGCAGCACGAAGGTGAGCGGATAGAACGCGCGCTCTTTTCCCTTCTTTGACGATATCAGCATAGCGCCGCATATCGGCATCATCATGATAAGATACTCGGCAAGAACATTAGGATTTGCAAAGGTTGAAACAACGCGCCCCGAGATATCCGAGAACATTGTCTGATCCTGCCATGTAGATTCCGCGCTGCCCGTGACATACTGGAATACACCGTATGCCGAGACCGCAAGCGCCGCGATGAGCATAGTCGCAATCATGCGCTCTATGCGCTCGGTCGTGCGCAGGAGATTTGCGACAAGAAAATAGCCGAGAATGAAGCAGCAGAACACGAGCGAAGCTTTAAGCGATGCCGCGCCGCCGCTTGAGAAGAAGCCGCCGAGGAAAATAACGAATCCGAAAAGGACGACGACGACATCGAGACTGTCAAAACGGAAGGTGCGCTTTCCGCGCAGGACCTTCACCGCATATGAGAGGGTCGTCCACAGCGCGATGCCGACGAGCATCATAGTCGTCATAAACGGCAGACACGCAAACATGATGAGCACGCCCGCCTCCGGTGAAGCAAACACTGTATACATGGCGATAACGCCGACAAGTGCAACGAAAATATACATCGGGCTCAGCCGCAGCGAGAGCAGCCCGAGCACGAGCCCTGCAGCGAATGCGGTATAGCCCTTATGCCGTCTGCCGCAGTACTCAAATATCTCGCGTCTGAGTCCGAGAAAGCGGAAAAGTATCACATCGCATACACGACTCGAGCATATCGCTTCGCCGAGCGTTGCGTCGGAGAAGAACATCACGAGCGCCGCAAGCAGCAGTCCCGCACCTGCAAGTATTCTCGTGCTCTCCACAAAGCCGCCGCTCTGCCGCCCGAGCCAGAGCGACGAGAAGGCAAGCGAAATGCCGAAGGTAAGACAGAAGATGCCGTAATACTTCATAGACATCGAGAAAAGCGAGCTCATTCCGCGTCTGACACCACCGACGATAACGCTGTTGTCAAAGGCGGTCATGAGACGGCGGCGGAGATTGCGCACCCTGCCCTCGGAAAAAACCGATAGCGCTCCGGCATACGAGGGCTCACGACCCACCTCGCCCGTAAGGAACGAGCCGATAAGGCTCTCCCCCGCCTTTCGGTATATGAAATCGGTAAAACGTGAGAGCATGCATACGACAAAGCTGCCGCGAAGGAGTTCTGCGATACCGCTCCTGCGTCGTTTTCTTTCGGTGCTATTCTTCAATTGGATCATCACCATCCTTGCTTGGATTTTCGGGGGCATGTGCTGCATTGCCGCACTGTGCGGCATCGGCGGTAATGCTTGCATCACCGTGCGCAGAATCAGAGGAATCGGCAGAATTATTACAGCCGTCGGAAACGCATTCGGAGGCAGCCTTAACGACTGTATCAATCACGGAATCATCGGCCTTATCGACCGCCGCATCCGAACCGTCCGACCTTCCGCCGAGCGAGCCGAAGCTGACATGCAGCAGCTTGAGCAGCAGCAGATAAACAGCTGCTGCCGGGATAAATGCTACAGCACAGATCATGATATTGTAAACCGTTCCGCCGGATACATCAATCCCTCCGTGCAGCGCAGAGACAAGGCGCAGCACGCCGAAGCATGCGGCGGCGGAAGCGGCGCTTGCAAGCAATATACGGAGCAGACTTGAAAGCAGCTCACGGTCAAACAGCGCCCTTACATATTTTACCGCACCGCATATCATGACGGCGGCGGCAACATAGAATCCGATAACGGTCGAGCCGACGACCAGACATACACCGCCGAGCCCCTGCGCATCGAAAACGAAAACGGAAAGCGCAGCGAGCACCGCATCAACGGCAACACCGCAGAGAGCGGCGATCATCGGCACCTTGCCGAGCTTCTTTGCATAAAACACACGGCTGCCGAACTCGATTACGGTAAAGGCGGGCATAGCGACGAGCAGAAGCGTCATAACGGTCGATACCATCGACGTATCCTCTGCCGTAAAGCCGCCGCGCATATACAGAGCGGCAACTATCTCGGGCGAGAGCAGCATTATCACAGCCATAAACGGCAGTATGAGTGACATCACCGATACAAGTCCGGAGCGAACACACGCGACAAAATCGCGCTCGCCCCGCTCGCTCTCATCCGCCGCAAGCACCGAAAGCTTGGGCAGCGCGTAGTTGCAGATAGAATAGGTAAGAATACCCGATATCATTATAAATGCATTATCGGCATAGTTAAACAGAACCGAACCGTTCGTTCCGATAAAAGAGGTAAAATATGTTGTGACAATCGTCGTTGCGGGCAGCAGCCATGAGCCCATCATTATTGCAGGCACCTGACGCAGCGTGCGCTTCATCTGTTCGGTGCGCATATGCAGCACGGGACGGAAGCGATAGCCTCCCGTACGCAGCGGCACGGCGAGTGTCAGAAACTGAAATACCCACCCCAGCACATACGCGACCGCAAGACCCTGAACGCCGAAGCTGTCATTAAAGAGAAGAAAATAGATGATAACGGTCAGATTGGAAAGAGCGCTTATCATTGCGGGGATAAGATATCTGCCCCGTGACTGCATGACTCCCGTGAGCGTGTACGCCGTTCCCGTAAAGATTATCATCGGGAACATTATGCGCATCAGCTCCGCCGCAAGCTGCTTATCCGACATACTCTCAAAGCCGAGCAGCGCAGCAATGGGCGATGCGAGCAGAATGCCGAGCAGTGCAAGCACGCCCGTCGCAAGGAATATAAAATTGAAGAAGGAGCAGGAGAAGTCGTCCGCCTCCGGCGATATCTCGCCGTTCCTGCCGCGTTTGAAGCTGTTATAAGCAGGTATAAAGCAGCCCGATATCGCGGTGGCAAAGAGCAGATCGAAAAATTGCAGGGGTATCTGGGATGCGACTGAAAAGACGTTTGCATCCGATGACGTACCGTACGTAGACGCCATGAGCACCTGACGGAACAGTCCGAGACCCTTCGCCGCAACGGTGGCAAGCATCATCAGTGCAACGGTCGCAGAGGCTCCGAGTCCCCGTTTTCCGCTCTTCTCCGAAATACTGTTTTTTGACATTCATTAATCCCTCGGTTATCGTAATTAAAGGACGGTGAGCAGCCCGTGTCCGCAAGATAAAATGCAGCCGAGCCGCGCACACATGCGCCGCGTCATTATATCAATATATAAGGTCGGGACGATTCCTCAGCGTCAGTTCAAGCGCAGCCTGTCTGCGCCACCGCTCGATCTCTGCGTGATTGCCGCCGAGCAGTACGGACGGCACGCTCTCCCCGTCGTATATCTCGGGACGGGTGTACTGCGGGTATTCGAGTGTTCCGCATGCTACACTCTCATTCTCGTAGCATTCGGCTGATGGCAGTACGCCCTCGCACATTCTCGAGATGCAGTCGATAAGGATGCACGCGGGCAGCTCTCCGCCCGTGAGAATATAGTCGCCGACCGATATCTCCTCATCTGCAACGCGGTCTATCGCGCGGCGGTCGATGCCCTCGTAGTGACCGCAGAGAATTATCAGACGGTCGAGCCGTGCAAGCTCCGCCGCATGCCGCTGCGTGAGCACCTTTCCCTTCGGGGACATATAGACGGTACGGCAGCGCCCTTCGGGTGCGAGTGCAAGAATGTCGCGATGGCAGTCGCACACGGGGTCGGGGCGGATGAGCATTCCCATACCGCCGCCGTACGGCGTATCGTCTACACGGCGATGCTTGTCCTTGCTCCAGTCGCGCAGCTGATGCGCGTACAGCTCGATGCAGCCGCTGCTCTGTGCCCTGCCGATGATGCTCTCGCCGAGTGCGGAGGTTATCATCTCGGGAAAAAGCGTAATAACGTCAAATCGCATGCCGCACCTCAGTCAAACAGCCCGTCGGGCACGCGGATGAATATTCCCTTGCCGAGCTCTACGCGGTCGATAAACTGCGGCACGGCGGGAACATAGCGGAGTCTGCGGCGCAGCTCGGCGACCGATGTTCCGTCTGCTTTGTCCGATGCGCCGTCCCCGTCAGCCGATTCACCGTCGGTCGTCACACCATCGGAAGGCTCATTAGAGAGCTCGCCGCCCGTGCAAAGTTCGGGGTCGAGCAGGACCTCGTACATATCCTGCGCAGCGCCGCTGATATAGTCGTGTGTCACGCCGTATCGAGCGCCGCTTTCGGCATCAATGACGGGCAAACCGATAAGGTCGCGGACGAAATAGCTCCCTTCGGGAAGCGGGATATCCTTGCGGCGGGCGTAAACTATCGCGCCCTTATAGCGCAGCGCGGTATCCATATCCGAAATGCCGTCAAGCGACAGCACGGCATAGCCCTTATGCGTAAAGCCGCCGCACACATTCACGGCGACCGCAGTGCCGCTCTTCTTTTTAAAATACACTGTGCGTAGGGAGGTAAGCACCGCGGGGCTGTCACACCACGATTCGAGCTTGAGATTGCCGCGCACGCCGTGCGTATTGACGACCTTCCCCGCTTCAAGAAGCTCGGGGGTATGCTCGTTTTCGACCTTCATTTCCGCGCACCTGTCCTTTCCTGTGACCGCAAAGATTGCTTTTTCAGCAAAAATTTTCCCACATATACCCCTTATTATAACCGATACGGTCGAAAAAATCAAGATAATTTTTCCGCCGTCCTTCTTCGCCCGTACAGCGCTGCTATGCTCCGCAGCGAAGGAAGATAAAAAAGACAGAAAATTTACAATATTCAATGAAACTGTTGTTTACAACGGTAAAATTTTCGGTTATAATAATGAGAAGCAAAATTCAACCCCCGAAAGGAAATTCCGATGGAAACAAGTGAAACCACCCTTTTCAAGACCTATACCGCGGTGCGCGACAACATTTCAAAGGTCGTTGTCGGCAAGCAGGACATCATAGATATGATAATCGTAGCCGTATTCTGCCGAGGACATGTTCTTCTCGAGGACGTTCCCGGTACGGGAAAAACATTGCTGATAAAGTCGCTTGCGGCGAGCCTTGACTGTACGGCGAAGCGAATTCAGTTCACACCCGACCTGCTCCCGTCGGATCTAACCGGAATCAACTACTTTAATATGAAGAAATCCGAGTTTGAGTTCTCCCCCGGACCCGTATTTTCAAACATCCTGCTCGCGGACGAGATTAATCGCGCAACGCCTAAAACGCAGTCGGGTCTGCTCGAGTGCATGGAGGAGCGTCAGGCAACCATCGACGGCGTGACGCACAGCCTCGCCGAACCGTTTATCGTCGTCGCAACGCAGAATCCCGTCGAGACTGCGGGCGTTTATCCGCTCCCCGAAGCGGAGCTTGACCGCTTCCTGTTCAAGACGAGTATGAACTACCCGTCGCATGAAGAGTGTGTTGCGATACTCGAGCGCTTTGACGGCGCAGACCCGCTCGCAGCGCTGCGCCCTGCGGTCAGCCGCGAGGATATCATCGCCGCGCAGCACGAGCTCGACCGCATCTTTGTGCATCACGATATCAAGGATTACATCGCATCGCTCTGCGAGCGCACACGCGAGTATGACAACGTTCTGCTCGGAGTAAGTCCGCGCGGCGCGCAGAGTCTGCTGCGCGCATCAAAGGGCTTTGCGGCGATAGACGGCAGAGCATATGTTCAGCCCGACGACGTAAAGCGCGCCGCCATCCCCGTTCTCGCGCACAGACTCATGCTGTCGAGCACCGCGAGAATAAAGCACGGCGCTGCAGAGAGCATTATCTCCGATATTCTCGACCGCACGCCCGTACCTACCGAGCGCGGTCTCGGCTACTGGCAGGCAAAATAAAATGGGCTTTATCGAGTTCATTTCGCGCTACGGCACGACCATTCTCGCCGTGCTGCTCGGCGCGGGCTTTATCTTCGCGCTCGTGCGGCTGTATCTCAGTCTGCGGGCAAAGATGATAAGCAGAATAGTTTACACCCGCAGCTTTTCCGAGCTCGGCGCATATGAGGGCGAGCATCTGACGCTCACCGAGACGGTGTACAATCCGACGCCGCTGCCGCTTTTCGCGGTCAACATCGAGGGCTACATATACAACGGCATACGAATGGCTGAGTGCGCGCAGGACCCGAAAAAGGCGATGCAGTACTTCTACAGCCGCTTTAATCTCATGCCGTTTCAGCAGATAAAGCGAACGCATGAGGCGGTCTGCGCCGCGCGCGGCTATTACAAGCTCGAGACAGTCGACATCTACGGCGGCGGGCACACCACATATCTTGACGCGCCCGCAGAGCTGTATATTTATCCGCGCATAGTGCCGCTGCCCGAGCGTGTAGATCCCGTCAACACCGTTCAGGGCGACCATATGACGCGCCGCAATCTGATATCCGACCCCTTCACCTTCGGCGGTATCAGGGCATATGCGCCGGGCGATCCGATGAACAGCATAAACTACAAGGCTACTGCGCGCAGCGGCGGCTGCGGCATATCGTCTATCCGCGTCAACAGCCGCGAATACTGCGCTAACCGCACGTATATGGTCTATCTGAATTTTCAGCTTGTCGGCGACACCGTCGCATCCGAGGCATATAATTCGATGATGGAGCTCGGACTGTCGTTTGCGTCGGACATCATCCGCGAGGCGGCGTATAACGGACACCGCGCGGGCTTTGCCGCTAACGCGACGACCATCGACGGCGATGAATATCTCCGCTATCCTCTCGGCAGCGGTGAGCTGCATCTTACCGAGATACTGCGCAGTATGGCAAGGGTGCGGCTCCGCAGCGGCGTATCCTTTTCGAGTCTTATCGAGGAGGATCTTGCTGCGGGAATGTCGCAGACCGAGGTGTATATTCTCACACCGGGTACAGATGAGACTATCGACCTGCTTGCAATGCGTCTGCGTGAGGCGGAAAACTCCGTTCTATGCGTTCCGCTGCCCGACGAGCACAAGCGCCGCCGCGAAGAGGAAGAGCGGCAGGAGAACGAGCGAATCCGCGTCAGCCGAGAGGCGGAGAGTGCAAGGCTGCGCCGCCGCGAGATAGACGCTATCGAGCGCAGACTGCGCAGACAGGGTGTGCGCCGTGAGAACGCGCGCAGCGCGGCGATACAGAAGCTCGCCTTCAATCTCGGCATAGACCCCGCCGAGCTCGAGGAAGAGGATAAAGCGGCGTCTGAGCGGTCAGACAGTAACGGCGGCAAAAAGTAAAACCGAGAGCGTCGGAGAAGACGATGCCGAAATTTCCGGGACCGACGCTGCCATGCGCTTTGCGGGCATTTCGCGATGCTCGGTCGGTGCAAAACAATTTTAGAACAATCGATGTCATACGTGCTTCAGTGCGGCTGCCGCAAACGGGCACTGCAAAACATCCGCCGCAACGTGATCCGCAAGGCGGTCGCTCACACCGCACGCCGACCGACAAACGCTCAAAAATCAAATCGAAAAGACAAAAGTCAGATGAAATTATCCGATAAAAACTCAAAAATAGCTCCCGTCACCGACGGAGCAAGCAACGCCGCAGAACAGCGCGGCGAAAAGAAGCGGCACGGACCGTTTATCACCTCAGTGCTCGAGCACAAGCTGCTCGCGATTCGCTGCGCCGTTTATCTGCTGCTCGCCGTAATCTGTTATTATGTGCAATACGCGATAAGCGTGAGCGACAGCTATACGCAGCTGAGGTATCTGCGACAGCTTTTCGGCTTTGCCGCAATAGTGCTGCTCGTGCTGTTTCTGATAGCGCTGAAGCGGCTGACCCCGCGCGGGCTGATAATAAGCGGTATCCGCGCATTCGGCAGGGCTACGGGAATAACCGCCGCACTCGAGGCGGTCGTACGCGGACTGCATAAGCTGTTCGGAATCCCCGACCGCGAACGGATAGCGGGTAAGGACTCAAAAAGCTTTGTATTCCGCCGCGGCGAGCGTCACCGCAAGGCTCTTGCAAAAAATACCGCCGACCGCCGCAAATGGCGCGACATGACTACTCCCGCAGAGCAGCTGCGATACATCTACATCAAGCTGATGAAGGCAAAGATACGCGACGGCTACATATACGACCCCGTCCGTACCCCGCGCGAGCACGGAAAGCTGCTCGGAGACGGCGCTGCGACCGACGGTTTTATCAGCCGCTACTGCGATGCACGCTACTCCGGCGGCACGGTCCCCGTTGACGAGACCGATGTCGAACGGGCGCTGCCGCTCGTCTCAAAGAACGGTAAGATTTCATAACAGAACTTGATGCGGACCAACGAGACAACAGCTTTATGCAGATGCAGTAAAGCACAGTCAACGGGCACCGCACCATTCCGCGACCCCAAAATAAATCTGCAAGGAATGACAACATGCAAGATATCAAAGACATAGTCGACAACGCCGCGTCGCGCGGCATATACAAAAAGACCGTGCTCTCCCGCAGCACCGACAAGGCGATAAAGCGCTGCACCGTCACGCTGTTCCGCAGCGCGGGCGGCGAGACCGAGGCACAGTGCGAATATCTTTTGCAGGACGGAAAGGCGGTACATGAAAATCTCCCGCCCGCACGGCTCGGCGAACGGATATGCGAGCTGCTCGGTGCGTACAGACAGGCGGATATCCTGACAACGGCAGGCAGCTGCACCGTAATGGTATCTCGCAGCGGTCCAATGCATGTCAAGAACGGAATAAAGGCAGAGGGCGGCGAGCAGGCGGTGCTCCGCTCGCATGACCGCGACAAGCAGCGCTTTCTCACGCCAGACGCGCCCTTTCTCCGCCCGCTCGGAATATCGGACGGAAACGGCAGAGTTCTCGACAGCCGCCGTTCAAAGTACAGGCAGATAAACCGCTTTCTCGAGCTGCTTGACGACGTTTATCCGAAGCTACCGCAGAAAGGCATACTCACCGTGTGTGACCTCTGCTGCGGCAAGAGCATTCTTGCCTTTGCGGTATATCATTATCTAACAGCGGTGCGCGGACGCGAGGTGGATATGTACGGTGTTGACCTCAAGCCCGATGTGATAGAGCTCTCCGAGCGCATCGCGCGTGAGAGCGGCTGCACGGGTCTGCATTTCGTCTGCGGCGATGTTTCGCGCTTTGAGCCGCCCGCGCCGCCGTCGCTCGTGCTCTCGCTTCACGCATGCGACACCGCAACCGATCTTGTGCTTTCACTTGCGGTAAAATACCGCGCAAAGGTCATTCTGTCAACGCCCTGCTGCCATCACGAGATATTTTCTCAGCTCGGTGAGCTGCCGCCGATACTCGCTCCCGCCTACTCGGCATACCCGATACTGCGCGGAAAGCTCGCCGACAGCCTGACCGACGGTCTGCGCTGCGCGCGGCTCGAAATGGAGGGCTACAAGGTACAGACGGTCGAGCTCGTAGACCCCGACGACACGCCGAAGAACGTGCTCATACGCGCGGTGCGCGGCAGATATCCGTCGGATGCAAAACGCGGCGAGCTGCGCACGGCATATGATGCGACCTGCACGGCTTTCGGAATAGCCCCGTCGCTCGACCGACTCATCACGCAGAACGAAAAGTAATATCGAATGAAAAGCAGCCTCGCATGACCGCCGAATCGCGCAGAAAAACAATAATACCATCTGACATATTTGCCGCGTAAAGCAGAATGCCGCGCAGCCCGAACATCCTCGGGCTACTTGAGCCGCCGTCTGAAAAACACCCGCCCGAGCCCCCGCGCCGAGAACGGAATAAGCGGATAGAGATATCCCCTGCCGCCCGGCACGGTGCTGTTCGTTGCTATCAGCACAATGCCGATGATGACCCCCGCGATGAAGCCCCATCCGCGGAAGAACGATATCAGGATTATCATGAGCATACGGACGAATTTTATCGCGTATCCGAGCTCATAGCTCGGCTGTGCAAAGCTCGCAAGTGCGGTAAAGGATATAAGCAGAATCACCTGCGGAACGAGCAGACCTATCTCTACCGCAAAGTCGCCGAGTATAAGTCCCGCAACGACGCTGAATGAATTCGACAATGCGTCGGGGGTATTGAGCGATGCAAGCTTAAGACCGTCGACAAGGATCTCGACGAGCAGCAGCTGCGCGACAATCGGCAGTGCATAATCTCCGCGCGGTATGACGCATCCGAGCCATGCGGGGAGCGAATCGGCATAGTCGAGCGAGAGCATCCACAGCGGGATGAGCAGTATTGAGCCGAGCAGCGTTATCAGCCGCACAAGGCGCAGATACGTGCCGACGGTCGGTGGGAAATAATAATCGTCGCTCTCCTGCAGAAAATCGAAAAACGAGGTCGGCAGTATCATGGCAGAGGGCGTGTTGTCGCACATCAGTATGACGCTGCCCTCCATAAGCATTGCGGAGGCGGCATCGGGACGCTCGGTATAGCGTATCTTAGGAAACGGATTGAGCACCGAGCGTCGCACAAGCAGCTCGCCGATGCTCTCTGCACTGAGATTGACCGCGCCGATATCGCTCAGCTGCGACAGTCGCTCGCGCACCGCACGTACAAGCCGCTCATCCGCGATACCCTCGACATACGCAATGACCGTATCGCACGCGGTGCGGTTGCCGACGCGCGACAGCTCCATTCTCAGTTCGGGGCAGCGTATTCTCCGCCGTATCAGCGCGGTATTGTTGATAAGTACCTCACCGAAGCCGTCATGCGGTCCGCGCAGTACCTTATCCTTTTCGGGTTCGCTTATGCCGCGTGCGTGATATATGCGCGCGTCGATTACCGTGCCGCATTCCCTGCCCTCGGCGAGCATAACGGCGCCGCCGCTGAGCACCGACGTTATCAGCGAGCGGATGTCGGTGACAAGATCAAGCTCGATATACGGCAGATTCGTACCGAGCGCATCGGCATTTTCGGCGGATGCGACGTACTCGAAAACCTTTGTTATCAAACTTTCGTTTACAAAGCCATCGATATAATAAAACACCGCCTGCCCGCCGCCGAAGCGTATAACACGCCGCAGCACGTCAAAGCTGCTCTGCGGTGAAAGTGCCTTATCAAGCTCGGCGCACGCATAGGAAAAATAATCGTCCATCACAGTACCTCATAAGCCGCATGGCGGCAACAGCAAAATTCGGATATATCGGATATATTATCCGCCGTGCGAAAAAAATTATACATCGCCGCAGACGCCTGCATAACGCAGCGCGGCGAGAGCAAGGAGAAATTATGGAAAACAAGCAGATGCCGAAGGCAGAGAACATTACGGTCGGCGATTGGTTCGGCTACAAGGAATACACCTTTACGGTCGACGGCAGAGAGAGCCTCATCGTCTGCCCCGAAAATCCGCTCGACGGCAATCCGTGGGTATGGAGAGCCGAATTTTTCAGCGCGTTCGATTATGTTGATCGTGCCCTGCTCGAGCGCGGATGGTACATAGCGTATCACAAGGTAAGCGACATGTACGGCAACCCCGAATCTGTCGCGATGCTGCACGATTTTTATCTCGCAGTGACCGACGGTGACGGATTCGCACTCAGCCGCCGCCCCGCGATATTCGGCTTCTCGCGCGGCGCGCTCTATGCGGTAAACTATGCTGCAGCATATCCCGACGAGTGCGGCATACTCTATCTCGATGCGCCCGTGACCGACGTATTTGTATGGCCCGGTCGCTTTAAGCAGAGCCGCGAATGGGAGCAGTGCTGCGAATGCTACGGCATATCCGATGCCGATGAGCAGACCTTTCACGGCAATCCCAACGATATGGCGGAAAAGAACGCGCGCGACGGCATTCCGTGCTTCATCTGCGCGGGAGATGCCGACACCGTCGTTGATTTCACCGCCTGCGGAAAGGTATACTACGAACGCTACCGCGCAGTAAGCGACAGCATCGAGATGATTGTCAAGCCCGGCTGCGACCATCATCCGCATTCGCTCGCCGACCCGACTCCCATAGTCGACTTTATAGAAAGCTACGCTGAAAAGCGCGGGTGCAGAGCTTGACGGGCGGGCGCAATCTGACGGGTGCGCATCTGTCCGACGGGCGCAATCCGGCGGGCGCAGTCCTGTCAGGTACGGTCCTGTCGGGCGTAGGCGGAAAATTTCGCGTTGAAACCGACGACGGCAGCACTCTGATATGTAATGCGAGAGGCATTCTCCGCCGCGGCGGTGAGCGTCTGCTCCCCGGAGACCGTGTGACCGTCGAATGCAGCGGCAAAGCTGTTAATTCGGGCAACGTCACGACAGCTCAAAATCTCGGCGACACCGTCAATTCTACCGAACTCGTCACGGGCGCACGGCGTGACGGCAGCGACGGCGTAATATCCGGGCTGCTGCCCCGCAAAAACGAGTTAATTCGTCCGCCGCTCGCAAACCTCGACCGAATTTTTGCAGTTATCTCATCGGCATATCCCGAGCCGTCTACCCTGCTCGCGGATAAGCTGATAACCATCGCCGAGCATGAGGGTATCAAACCCGTCATAGTAATAAGTAAGCGCGATCTCTCGCAGCAGAGCGCGGAGCGGCTGCACGGCATATACACCCGCTGCGGATTCACCGTTTTTGACCTGTCGTCGCTTGACGGCAGCGGCGTGAACGCGCTGAAGAATTATATCACCGAAGAATGCCGCGACGGTATTACGACCTTTGCGGGCGTTTCCGGAGCGGGAAAATCGACCCTGCTTAACGCGCTGTTTCCTTCGCTCGGGCTCAAAACGGGCGAGCTCTCCGAGCGTCTTTCGCGCGGCAAGAACACAACCCGCACATCCGAGCTTTTCCCGCTCGCATCGCTGCTCGGTCTGCCGCGCGACGGTTGTCGCGGTTATGTTGCGGATACGCCCGGCTTCAGCATGATAGATTTTACAAGATACGACTATTACGAGCTTGCCGACCTGCCGCATGTTTTCCGCGAGTTTGAGCCGTATCTCGGCAGCTGCCGTTATTCGCGCTGCACACACACATGTGAGGACGGCTGTGCGATACTCGCCGCGCTTGAAGCGGGTCAGATACCGCGCGAACGGCACGAGAGCTATCTTTCGATATATGCCGACCTGCGCGATAAGTGCAAATGGAAGTAACGCATGCAGTAAGCGGTTATTTTCTACGCGCAAGTCTAACCGTAAGACAGCGCATGCAGCACGCAAGCAATCCGATGCATATCAAGCTGCGCGGCAATCGCAAATAAACTGACGCAGGCATAAGCAAACGCATCAGACATTACGCTCATCACGACAAACGCCCACCACGATAAACGCCCATCATGACAGAATGCGGGCTCCGACCCGCAAATACAGCTTTTTTACCGATCGGAGCATAAAATGGAACAAAGCGAAAACAAGCGAAAGAAACGAAAAAAGGCGGTCATGACCGTCCTGTTCATACTCCTGAATATTGCCGTCATAGCATGGACGGCGATAAAGGAATTCGGCGGGGAGAGCGACAGTACGCGCTTTTCAGATGTCAATATCAATTATATTTATATCATCCCCGCGGCGCTCTGCTGCTTCGGTGCTATCTTTGCCGAGACGGTAAAGTACGCGCTGCTGATGAAAAAGGTCGACGGCAGGGTTGACTTCAAGGTAGCGCGTCGGGTCGTGCTGCTCGGGCGCTACTACGACAACGTCACCCCGTCGGGCATCGGAGGGCAGCCGTTTCAGATATACTATATGTCAAAGAACGGCTACTCGGATGCGAACAGCGCGGCGATACCGCTCGCGGGATTTATGTCTATGCAGTATGCGTTCATACTGCTTGCCGCCGTCTGCTTTATATTCGGCAGCTCGCTGCTCAATATAGCAATTATCAGGGTGTCATGCTGGATAGGTCTGTTCTTCTATGCGATGTTCCCGACCTGCATACTGATCTCCGCACTTTTTCCGAAGCTCTTTTCGCGTCTGCTCGCCTTCTTTGTGCGTCTGCTCTCTCGCATGCGTCTCGTTAAAAACAAAGAAGAAAAGCAGAAAAAACTCACCGATACCGTATCGGAATACGCAGTCAGCCTACGCGGTATGCTTGCTATGCCCAGCGTCTCTGTCGGCGCAATGGTGCTGTCAGTCATATATCAGACGCTTCTCTGCTCGATTCCGTACTTTGTTCTGCGCGCTTTCGGCGGAGCGATGGCATGGCTGCCGTGCTTTGTCACTACTGTCGCTATCTACGCATCTGTCACATTTATACCGACCCCCGGTAATGCGGGCGCGGCTGAAGGCTCTTTCTTTGCAGTGTTCTCTGCGCTCTCATCGGGATATATTTTCTGGGCGATGATGGCATGGAGATTCTTCGTATACTATATCTTCATAATTCTCGGTGCACTTATCTACATCCGCAGCTGGCTCGATCGGCGTAAAAACGGAAAGGAGGAGCTCCCGCGCCGGAGCTGATACCGATGCAGGACGAAAAAAAACTAAACATAGCACTCATCAACGACACATATTATCCTAACGTCGACGGTGTTGTAAAGACGGTCGACAGCTACGCGCGTGAGCTGTGCAGACGAGGCGACAGCGTTACCGTCTGCGTGCCGAGTCAGGGAAAGACCGAAGATGCATTTCCCTACCGCGTTATCCGAACGACAAGCCTGCCCGTGTTGCGCACGGTATTCCGCATTACGCTGCCGCGACTCTGCCCCGAGCTGCGCCGCTATATGCGCCGGGAGGATATAGACATATTTCACATCCATTCCCCGTTTGCGCTCGGCAGATACGCAATGCGTGCGGCAAAACGGAGAGGGATACCGACCGTCGCTACATTCCATTCTAAGTTCTACGACGACTTTATGAACTATACCCATTCCCGTCTGATAGCATGGCTCGGGGTGCGGCGGATAGTCCGCTTTTTTGAGCGCGCCGATGAGGTGTGGGCAGTCAGCAGCGGAACGGCTCAGACCCTTCGCTCATACGGCTATATCGGCGATATTCGGATAACCGAAAACGGGACCGATTTTTCGTATCCCGAGGATGCCGAGCTGCTGCGCAGAAAAGCCGCAGAGCATTTTAAGCTGCCCGCAGACAGACCCATCATACTGTTTGTCGGCCAGCAGATATGGCACAAGAATCTACGGCTCATCATCGACAGCTGCGCCCTGCTCAAGCAGCGCGGCGTGCCGTATCGCGCGGTAATCGTCGGCATGGGCTACGATGCCGAGGCGATAAAGCACCATGCGCGCGAGCGCGGGCTCAGTGAGGAAGACATGCTCTTTACGGGAGTTATACGTGACCGCGAGCTGCTTGCGGGTCTCGAGCTGGCGGCATCGCTGTTCTATTTTCCGTCGATGTACGACAACGCGCCGCTCGTCGTACGTGAAGCGGCTGCGATGCACCTGCCGAGCGTTCTGCTGCAGTGCTCAAATGCCGCAGAGCCGACAAGCGACGGAGACAACGCCATTCACGTGCCCGATGACGCGAAGGCTGCCGCCGACATTATCGAGCGCTATCTCTTAGAGCCGGAACGGCTGCGCGAGATAGGTCTGCGCGCGGGCAATACCCTCGGCAGACGGTGGGAGGAGATAATTCCGAGCGTTGAAGAGAACTACAGAAGGCTCATATCGGGCGGGACAAGCAGTGCCGAAAAAGACATCGAAACCGCCGCGCATTGATTTGATTTATTACGTGATAATAAATAATCTTTATTGAGCACACAAAGATACACGCTCCGCAAGATGTACTAAGCTCATACAATAATCCCGCCCCGCTGCATCGACTTGATGCAGCGGGGCGGGATTGTGATTTTTGAGGGGATAGATAAAAAAGATGCAGAAGCGTTGAAAACCGCCTCGTCGTCGTACTTGCGTACGGCAGAGACGGTTTTCGGCGGTAGAAAAAGCGGATAATCATTCCTTTGGAGAAATCCGATAGGATTTCATCAGCTTTCCTTGTATTTGTGCCGTACAAAAGCCCAAATCACACTTTTATCCGCTTTTTCGGTCTGCGCTTTTTTAGCCTCCCCCGAGAGCTTTTTCGGTCCGGACGATTTTAGCCTTTTCGGGAAGCCGAGGCAAGCCATTCAATCAGGTCGGTCGTTTCGTATGCAGGAGTCCAAGAATCATGCCACGCATCCGGAAAAATCTGCAGCGTAGCATTACCGCCCCTATGATTTATCATATTCGCCATTTCCTCCGAGCGCGCGGGCAGCACCACATCATCCTTACCGCCGTGGAAAACGCGCATCGGCGTATCCGTAAGTGCGTCGCTGCGCCATGCCATTCCGCCGCCGCAGATAGGTGCAAGTGCCGCAAAGTACCCGGGGTAGCTGCAGCCCATCTCATACGTACCGAAGCCGCCCATGGAATTGCCCGTAAGGGTAATACGGTCACGGTCTATGGCAAGATCCTCGACTATCGTCTCAATGAGATACATCAGCTGCTCGGTTAGGTTATCCCACACCTTGCCGTCGGGGCACTGCGGCGAGAGCGTTACGACACGCAGCCCGTGATAATCAGGGTCGGCTGAAAAGAGCTTCGGAATACCGTGAATCTTTACCGCCTCGAGATTGTCGCCGCGCTCCCCCGCGCCGTGCAAATATACAATGAGCGGCAGATGCTCGTTTTCCGCATTAAAGCCCGTCGGGGTCGTCAGGATGTAGCCGAGTTCGTTTGTCTTCGTGTATACACGCATTGAATTTGTCATTACCATTGGATTTTCCTCCGTTTATATAACCTTTATCCCGAGCATATCGCAGAGAGCACGAAGCTCGACCATATTATTTCCGTAAGAGATGATGTAGTGCTGACCCATGACCTTATCGGCGAAATCCTCGACATCGTCGAGCATTATCTCAAGTCCGGGCAGCTGCGGTGCGGGCTGCGTCCAGCCTGCCTCTTCCCATTTGCGCGGTGTTTTTCCGAAGCCGCTGACCATGTGCATGACATATCGGTCGCCGACGGAAGAGAGGCGGCAGAGTGTAAGCTCGCCCGTTCTGACCTTTGAAACATTGAGAATTCCCTCGTCCAGCTCGCCGAACGCTGCGGGCATGACCGTCACAGCGCCGTCGGTCGTCTCTGCGGGAATGTAATCGGGAACACCCGCAAGCACGCGGTCGGTAAAGTACTCGTAGAATTCCAGATACATCGCGCACTGACCCGTCAGATACTTGACCATAAGCTGCGTTATGCTGCCGAGGCAGTCATTTTCGGGCACGGTGCAGACTCCCGACAGATCGGAGAGCAGCATGAACACGGGCGCGGGCGGAAAGCCGAGCAGCTTCTTCATTCCGTCCACATCCTTGAGCGAAATGCCGTCGTAGCCGCGCTCACGGATAAGCGCATCAACGGCAAGGAAATACCCCGCCGCACGGCGCATTCCCGTCTCCGCCGCGGGCTTTACGAAGCTCCACGGCTTCATGTATCTGCCGCGGTACTCGCCGCCCTGTTTCATAAGCGTTACTATCTCGTCCTTCTCGGCATCCGAGAAGAGCTCGCTGCGCTGATAGACCTCAAGCAGCTCGAAGGTCTCTATCTCGGGACCCACAACGCGCTTGAGTGATGTGCCATCCGCCTGAGTGCCGTAGAGATTCATGTCGCGATAGCCACCGAAGCCGACGCGGGCATGACGCAGCCGCTTTGCCGCGCTCGCCGCTCTGCAGTACGCCGCAACCCTGTCGGCGCGTGACGGCAGCCCGACGATATCATAGATATAGCTGAAGGTATAGCCGAGCGATGCCATGCTTCCGCGCAGCGCGCTCGTGCCCGCCTGATCGGCGGTAGTGACGAGTCTGTCGCCCTCGACCCAGCCGCACAACCCCCACAGCACCATGGGGATATGTCGGTAGTGCTCGGTTATCTTTATCACCGCATGGGTAGGTATCCAGCCCGCGACGCAGAGCACGAGACAGTCAAAATCCTCGCCTCCGAGCACGTCGAGTGCATGCGCGATGTCGCGCTCCTCGTAGTCGTCGGTCACGGGGTAGACCGATACGGTGTCTATGCCCTGTGTGTGTAGCAGATCATGCGCCGCAGCGCATTTTTTAACGATTATATCCTTCGGCGTATTGACCTCACCGAAGCCGACGAATCCTGCCTTGATCATTTTTTATTCCTTTCGGTATGTTGATTTGCAGCCTGCGCTGCATGATGATCAACTCAAAAGCCGATATTTATATTTTGGTAGAAAGCGTGCCACACCCGCAGATAGCCGCGTCACACCTGCAAGTGAATGTCATGCTCGCGAGCAGATGCATCGCTGCGCGAATGGCCGTTTCATGCATGCGGCGAACGCACAATGCTCACGGTCGGATACTCCGTGCCGCGAAAGATGCCACCGTGCGAATAGATGCGTCATGCATGCAGCTAACGCCATTATGCCTGCGGATAGATGCGGTCATCCGCCGCAGTATAGGCGCGATATGCCGCCTCCGATGCCTCGCTCGGTGCGGGGATGTACTCGCGGTCGGTCGCGACGATGCAGTCGCAAGCCTCCTCGACCGACGGGAAAAGCCCGACTCCGACACCGCCGAGTATGGCGGCGCCGAGACATGCCGTGTCCGTATTTTTAAGCGTAACGAGCCGCCGCCCGCACATATCCGCCTTGATGCCGCACCACAGCGGGCTCAGTGCTCCGCCGCCCATCGTGCGTATCTCCTCGCAGCGGACATCGAGATAATCGAGCGTTGCACGCAGCATTGCGGCGACCGACTCGAGTATCGCGCGCGCCATATGCTCGCGCCCGTGCTCCATGGTCAGCCCGTAAAAAACGCCGCGCGCGTCGGGGTCGTATTTCGGCATGGTCGAGCCGCAGAGATACGGGAGAAAAACAAGTCCCGCAGAACCAGGCTCAACCTTCTCAGCCAGCTCGTCGAGCTCGCGGAATGAAAGCTCCGGGCAGAATTTGTTTCTGAACCATTTCAGCGCTATCCCCGCAGTGGGGGTCCATGAAAGCAGCGCATAGCTGCCGTCATATGTAAGGTGACACGGCATGATGCTGCTCGCGTCGTACGGCGGTATGCCGCCCGTCGGTGCGAAAACGGTCATGGTCGTACCCGTCATCTCGCTGACGATGCCCTCACGGACAACGCCCGCGCCGATAGCTCCCGCAACCTGATCCAGCGCGCCCGTGACAACGGGAATGCCGCCGTCTGCGGGTACACCCGCAGTGCCTCCGCCGCACAGCCATGCGGGGTCGGCATAGCCTATCACGGTGCCGCTCGGCACGATGCGCGGCAGCTGACGCTCGGAGATTCCGACCTCGTCGAGCATTTCGCCCCACCATGTGCGCTGTCTTATATCGAGATATATGGTAGACGACTGCACCGTCGGCTCGGTGACGAACTGTCCCGAAAGCGCCCACAGCAGCCAATCCTCAAGAAGAAAGATGCGCTCTGTGCCCGAAAACATCTCGGGCTCGTTCTCGCGCAGCCATGCGAGCTTGCACGCGGGCCATGTAGCGACGATCTCGGGCTGACCCGTGACCTCGTAGACCCGTTCGCGTCCGAAGCGCGCGTCTATTTCCTTTGCCTGTGCGTCGGCGCGGTTATCGAGCCAGACTATCGCGGGGCGCAGCGGGCTGTTGTCGCCGCCCGTGACAATAAGCGTCTCTCCCTGCGTGTCTATCGAGATGGCGGCAACGCGCTCGCGCAGCTCCTCCTCGCCCGCACCGGGAAACGCCTTCCACGCCGCCGCAGTCAGACCGCGCCGCAGTATCGAGATATACTCGCAAGCGTCAAATTCGACGGTATTTCCGCGCGTATCAAGGATATAATCGACGTTTACGGCGGCAAGCGTATTACCGTCGGTATCAAACACCGCGACCTTCTGCGAGGTCGTTCCGACGTCAACGCCGATAAGACATTTCTTCTCTGTTCCGTTCACGGTTCTCATGCCCTATGCTTCTCATCCCATGCCGAGCGCAGCGCCGATATCATCTCCTCGACCATTGCGGCGGGGTCGGCTGCCTTGAATATTCCGCTCGTGCTGCCCGTCGCCTCCGCGCCGAGCATTATCGTGTTGTAAACGTCCTCGCCGTTTGATATTCCCGCGCCCTGAAGCACCATGATATCCGGGTTTATCTCGCGCACGCGGCGGATGGTCTCGGTGACGTAGTTCTCGTCGCTCGTTTTGCCTGTTCCGATAAGCTCGGTAGGTTCGGCGACAAGCAGATTCGGCGAGAGCCGTGCAATGTCGGTCAGCTCCTCTACCGTGCTTGCACAGACTATGGTGCCCAATCCGACCTCGTCGGCGCGCGCTATCGTCTTTTCTATTGTCTCAAGCGTCAGCGGGCGCTCCGCGTGATTGAGCATTACGCCCTCTGCTCCCGCCGCCTTTACAGCCTCGGGAAGCACCGAGCCGAGCCCCCTGCCGGGACGCAGACAGTCCATGTGCTGAGCGAATACGTGAATGCGCTCGGTATTGTCGGCGATGGTCTTAATGTCGGTGTAGACGGGAGTGAGCAGAATGTCTACATCGTACTTTATCGCGACGCGGTCGATGACCTTTGCGAGCGCGAGCATTTCGTCGCCGTACATAAAGCACTTCGGTCCGATCTCAAAAAACGGCGGTTTGATCTTAAAGCCCTTGAACATATCAATACTTCCTTTCGGTATACCGAGGCTCCGCCTCGTGCACGGGCGTTCTCCGCCCCACAGCTGCACCGCGGGAGACTCACAGACTTTTCGGTGCGTATATTGTACTACATCCGAAAGACAATTGCAAGTATACCGAGAAAATTATTTTGACATCCTCGACAATCTGCGGTTGTCAGGCGTGTCAGAAAACGTCTGCACCGCCCTTTGCATATCCGATATGCCAAGCCGCCGCATCAACACGCGCGACGAATATAATCACTTCCCCTCTGCCTCGGCGATACGGCGCTTAAGCGCCTTCGTCTTTGCGCTGCGACGGATGAGCGGCACCGCTATCAGCGCGGCAAGCAGCAGCACTGCGGCTGCGGCAATGATGACATCGGCATAGCGCGGATAGCCCTCGCCGAGTATTGCGCTCGTGCCGCCGCGATAAGCGTTCGACACGGTCGTTATGTGTGCCTGCCCGTCGTATTCGTCGACCGACCGACCGTCTGCGGTCATATCGACCTTTTCGGTGATTATCCCGCCGTCTGCGTTAAGCGCAGCGCCGCTCGCGGAGGAAATATCGAGTGCGGCAGCCGTGATACGGATCGTACCCGACGTATATATCGGAGCGTTTGCGGTGAGTGTGCAGTCGGCAAGCGCCGCGGTACGGGCAGAAAGCGCCGTCCCCGCCGAGCTTATATCGGTCACGCCGCCCGAGAGCGTTATGCCGCCGCTCTCACAGCGTATCCCGCAGCTCTGAGCCTCGATGGTGATGCTGCCCGAGCGCACGGTTATCACCGTTCCGCTCTCGGTCGAGTAGGACATGATACCGTCCTCGGATACGAGCGTCAGACTGCCGTCGCCCGTAAATGTGACGCTGCCCTGACATGCTATCGCAGCCTTCTTTGCGCTGATATAGTTCTTTCCCGAGAGCTCAATCGTCGCGCCCTTCATGACGCGCAGACCGTAATCGTCGTCGGTATGTATCTCAAGCCCCGACAGCTTCAGCGTCTCGTCGATATTCTTCCATACATAGCCCTCGCCGACGATATCCTTTTTCGGACGGCTGATGTCGACCGTCTCGCGGATAATTCCGTCGGTCGCGGTCGCCGCGGTATCGGCGGCTGTCTGCGCCGCCGCGCGGGAGGTCACGGGCAGCGCAAGCAGCGTCGCCCCGACAAGCATGACCGCGCAGACGCGCGAAAGCGTGTTTTTTATGTTTATATGCAGCATAAGCGATTTCCGCCTTTCTCGTGCAGAGCGTCATACCGTGCGGCAGCGCTCCGTATTATTAAGGTAACGGGAAGGCATTCCCACTGTAAAGTATAGCATACGGCGGGCGAATAGTCAAGCACGATGCGGGCTTGACAGCGGGCGAAAAAGTAACTATAATATTACGGTAATATTATGCCGCGCTGTGCGCAGCGAAAAGGTCGTATATTGCGTGAGGGCATGACAGAAACGAAAAGGGGGGAGAGCGATGCCCGAAAATGAAATGAGCCGCAGACGGCGCTGCGGGATAATTCTTCTCGCCGTGCTGATAGCTGCGACGCTCGCTTTTATCTGGAGCAACTCCTCCGACGACCCGACGCAGACCTATGAAAAGAGCGACGGCGTCATGGCACTGCTTAAGCCTATCCTCGACCCGCTCGACCTCATAGGCGACGAGGATTTCTCCTTTCTTGTGCGAAAGGCGGCGCATTTTTCGGAGTTCGCTCTGCTCGGCGCGGAGCTGTTCGCGCTCCGTCTGCTGCTGCACCGGCGCAGCCTGACCGCCGCACCGCTCGCCGTTCTGTGCACTGCCGTTATCGACGAGACGATACAGATATACTCCGAACGCACATCGAGCACGATAGATGTCATAATCGACTTTTTCGGCGGCATCACGGGAATGCTCTTTTTCTGCCTGTGCATATGGATACACGGGCGTATAAAGCGCAGACGCGCCGCGCGCCGACACGCATAAAAGAGCCGCCGCCCGACGCGCTTAAAAAACGACGCCTGCAACTAACGACACACGAAAAAAATCACTGCAAGCTGCGATGGGCGCACTAAACGATATCACGCGCTGCCACATGTATATAAAGGCATCCTTATACAAAAGGCACTGCGAACTATTATTTCGCACACATTAAAGCACCGCCGCCCCGACCGAACGGTCGGGGCGGCGGTTTATCGTATTTCGCGGTCAAGCGGGCGTAAGCAGATAAAGCATGACATCTAATGCACATCACCATGCCCTTAGCAGCATGTCATGCACATCAATATACCTAAGCAAAACTGCCGTCAATCCATAACTCTGCGCCTGCGCATCAAGCGACAACTCACATGCAGTCGCGATCAAGCTTTTCGACGTAGAGCTGCTGTATACGGTCGAACAGCGCGGTATCGCGTCCGCCGACGGGAGCACCGTCGAGCTCGCATGCACGGCGCACAAGTGTGGTAGTGCTCGAGATAAGAATCTCATCGGCATCGGCAAGCTCGGCGCGTGTAATATAGCGCTCGACTACGGGGATACCGTTTGCGCGGCAGATACCGATAAGATGGCTGCGCGCGATGCCCGGCAGAATGAAATGTCCGAGCGGGGCGGTGATATACTCGCCGTTCTTAAGTATAGCAATATTGGTATGTGCGCCCTCCGTGACGACATCGCGATACTCCGTTCCGTCATCCTCGAACAGGCGGCGTCTTATCTGAACCGCCTCGTCGCAGCCCGCGTCTATAGCAGCCTGTGCGGCAAGGATATTCGGTATAAGATTGATGGTCTTGACGTTGCACATCTCATAGCGGATATCGTCGACGGTATGCAGCTTCATCGGTACATCGAGCTTTGTTATCTTCTTCGGCTTGACGTACATGAGCAGATTTGCCTTTGAATTTTCGGGAAAAGGATGATTGCGGGGCGCTGTTCCGCGGCTCGCCTGCCAGTAGATGAGAACATCCGAACGGTCGTCAAGGCGCGATATAAGGTCGTTTATTATCCCGAGCAGCTGCTCGCGCGTGTACGGAAAGTCGATGCGGACAAGACGGCAGCTGTTGTAGAAGCGTTCGAAATGCTCGTCGATAAGAAACGGCTTTCCGTTATGGCAGAATGCGACATCGTAAACACCGTCGCCGAAATAAACCGCTCTGTCCTCGAGAGGTACCTTTATATCCTCGATGGCGGATATCGTTCCGTTGTAATATGCTGCGTTTTTCATAGCTTCTCCCTTCGCCCGCCCTGCCGTAGCCTTGCGGGTATTTGTATTATATCTAACTTTCGAATTGTCCTTTGAACGACAGTTCGCCTCATTACGCACTATTCGGCGTAGCCCGAATGCGCGTACTCCTCAGCGTGCTCCGCGAGCTCGTCAAGCAGTGCACATATCGCATCCTCCCGCTCCTCACGGTTTATGCGGTCGCGCATTGCAGCCGCACCGCGTATGCCCGTGATATACCAGCCGAGATGCTTTCGCGCCTCACGCAGGCCGATATACTCGCCCTTATCCGCCATCAGCAGATGCATATGCTCTTTAGCCGCGGAAATTCGCTCGCTCACCGTCGGCGGAACGAATTCCTCACCCGACAGCGCAGCCTTTACCTCGGCAAAGAGCCACGGATTCCCGCATGCGCCCTGCCCTATGGCTACCGAATCCACTCCGGTATATTCCATCATCTTCGCAGCATCCGCAGCAGAGCGTATCCCGCCGTTTCCTATAACGGGAATCCTCACGGCTGTCTTTACGGCGGAGATGGTATCAAGATCGACGGGCGGAGCGTACATCTGCTCCCGCGTACGTCCGTGAATGCACAGCCCGTCCGCGCCGCAGGCTTCGAGCCGTTTTGCAAGCTCAGGCGCGTTGATATGCTCGCTGTCGATGCCCGTGCGGAGCTTGACCGTAACCGGGACGCTCACCGCGCCGCGCACCGCAGACACTATCCTGCCCGCAAGCACCGGATAACGCATGAGCGCGCTGCCGTCGCCCGACGTGAATATCTTTCTCACCGGGCAGCCCATATTTATGTCTATGACATCGGGCGCATAGTTATCACACAGCCATGCCGCAGCATTCGCCATTATCGTCGGGTCGCTGCCGAATATCTGCAGCGCGGCGGGATGCTCATCCTCGCCGAGACGCGCGAGCTCGGGCGTTTTTCGGTCGCCGTAAGCTATCGCCTTTGCCGATATCATCTCCGACACGACATAATCCGCGCCCTGCCGACGGCACAGCATACGGAAGGTGCGGTCGGTCACGCCCGCCATCGGTGCAAGAGTGAGCCCGAAGCCGATATCTACATTTCTTATCCTCAAGGGCTCCCTCCGAATCAGCTGAGATTATGTATCAGCCGCGCCGAAAAGCGCGCCCGTACATATGCCATGATTATACACCATTCCGCGGATTTTTGCAAGTACACAAGGCAAAAAATGCATTTTGCCCGTTTATTAAATAAAAATGTCACGCCGAAATGCATCCCGCCGTACCGTCTGCGGCGGGGAGGCATACAAGAAAATACCGAGACGGGCAGCACTCCGCAAAGCAAATCATCGGCAAGCATACATCACAAAAAGCGGCAATCGAAACATCGCAAACACGCTCCGTAAACGCAAAAACCTGCGACGTGCTCACCGCAGCGGTGGCATGTCGCAGGTATATGTTTGCTTTTATCACGCGGGGCTGAGCCCGCGCAGGATGCAGGGGGATTCCCCTACGCTGCTCCGATTACTCAGCAGCAGTCTCAGCCTTAGCGTCAGCCTTCTTATCTTCCTTAGCGGGAGCCTCGAAGCCGACAAGGCGGATTACAGCCATCTCGGCACCGTCGCCGCGGCGGGGTCCGAGCTTATAAACGCTGGTGTAACCGCCGTTACGGTCAGCATACGAGGGTGCTATCTGATCGAACAGCTTCTTAACAACGTCTTCTTTGGTTATATAGGAAAGAGCAGCACGGCGGCTTGCCAGTGTGTTCTTCTTGCCGAGTGTAATCATTTTCTCGGTCATGCTGCGTACCTCTTTTGCTCTGTAAAGAGTGGTCTCAATAGAGCCGTTTTCAAGAAGGTACGTTACAAGTCCGCGAAGCATCGCATTACGATGCGCGGTAGTTCTTCCGAGCTTTCTTGTACCGGGCATTATAGTTTCCTCCTTATTCTTCTTCCTTCTTCAGGTCAAGACCCAAAGAGTGGAGCTTGAAGATGACCTCTTCAAGCGATTTTTTACCAAGATTTCTGACCTTAATCATTTCTTCCTCGGTGCGATTAGTCAGATCCTCCACCGTATCAATGCCTGCGCGCTTCAAGCAGTTGAAGCTGCGGACAGACATGTCAAGCTCCTCAATGGTCATCTCAAGGACTTTCTCCTTGATGGTCTCTTCACGTTCAACCATTATCTCTGTATTCTTTGCCTCGTCGCTGAGATCGACGAACAAATTGAGATGCTCATTGAGAATCTTGGCTCCGAGGGAGACCGCCTCCTTAGCGGAGATGGTTCCGTTAGTAAGAACCTCGAGTGTGAGCTTATCGTAATCGGTATTGCTGCCGACACGGGTATTCTCAACAGAGTAGCTTACGTTATATACCGGAGTATAGATAGAGTCGGTATAAATAGTACCGATGGCGGGCTGACCGAGCTGCTTGTTACGCTCCTGAGAAACATATCCGCGACCGTGGTCGAAGGTAAGCTCCATGTAAAGGCGAGAGCCCTCACTGAGAGTAGCAATATGATGCTCCGGATTCAGAATTTCGATGTCGGAATCCTGCTTGATGTCGCCTGCCGTAACCTCACGCTCGCCGCTGCAGTCGATAACGACGGTCTTGGGACTGTCGGAATAGAGCTTAGCGGTGATGCCCTTAACATTAAGGACGATCTCGGTTACATCCTCTTTGACTCCGGGAACGGTAGAGATTTCGTGAAGCACACCGTCGATCTTTATACTCGTTACCGCAACACCGGGAAGCGAGCTGAGCAGCACTCTTCTCAGAGAGTTTCCGAGAGTAGTACCGTAGCCTCTTTCGAGCGGTTCGACTATAAAGGTGCCGGATCTTCCGTCTTCGCTTAGGTTGACAGTCGAAATATTGGGCTTTTCTATCTCAATCATTATTTTCCCTCCTATTAAATCTCTCATTCAAACAAAACGTGAGATGCGTTCGCAACGAAAGAATGATGTATCCCGTGCGAACGGCCGGGAAATCTTATTTCGAGTAAAGCTCGACGATAAGGTGCTCCTCGAACGGGAAGTCAACGTCGTCTCTCTTGGGCAGATCCTTGACGGTTGCGCGAACATTCTCGCGATCAACCTCAAGCCACTTCGGAGAGGTTGCGGAAGCAAAGCCCTCAACAAGCTCCTTAATGCGTGCGCTCTTACGGCTCTCCTCACGAAGAGTGATAACATCGCCGACCTTGAGAAGCATGGAAGGAATGTTTGCCTTCTTGCCGTTTACGCGGAAGTGTCCGTGAAGCACGAGCTGACGGCACTCGCGGCGGCTGCCTGCAAAGCCCATTCTGTAAATTACGTTGTCGAAGCGGCGCTCAAGCAGAGAAAGAAGGTTTTCACCCGTTACACCCTCGGAACGGTCAGCCTTTACGAAGTAGCTCTTGAACTGCTTCTCCTGAACGCCGTAGTATCTCTTTGCTCTCTGCTTCTCGCGAAGCTGCATGCCGTATTCTCCCTCTTTCTTTCTTGCGGCACCGTGCTGACCGGGAGCGGTCGGACGGCGGTCAAGTGCGCACTTACCGGTAGTGCAGCGCTCACCCTTAAGAAAGAGCTTCTTACCCTCCCTGCGGCAGAGTCTGCAAGCAGGTCCTGTATATCTTGCCATTTTAATATCCTCCTACAAATTACGACAGTCGATCAGACACGTCTTCTCTTGGGGGGTCTGCAGCCGTTATGCGGGATAGGTGTTACATCCTTGATAAGGCTGATGTCCAGACCAGCAGTCTGAAGCGCGCGGATTGCGGACTCACGTCCCGATCCGGGTCCCTTAACGTAAACCTCAACGGTCTTCATGCCGTGATCTACAGCCTTCTTTGCAGCTGCCTCGGAAGCGCTCTGTGCTGCGAAGGGAGTGCTCTTACGGGAGCCCTTGAAGCCCATCTCGCCTGCAGATGCCCAGGATACGGCGTTGCCGTGAGTATCGGTGATCGTAACGATCGTGTTGTTGAATGTAGCACTGATATGCGCTGCTCCGCGCTCGATATTCTTTTTCTCGCGGCGTTTCTTGACTACCTTTTTAGCTACCTTTGCCATCTGTACTCATTCACTCCTTTACTTCTTCTTATTCGCAATAGTCTTCGCAGGACCCTTGCGTGTTCTTGCGTTTGTCTTAGTGCGCTGACCTCTGACGGGCAGACCCTTGCGATGACGGATACCACGGTAGCAGTTAATCTCTACCATGCGCTTGATGTCGAATGCAACATCGCGGCGGAGGTCACCCTCTACCTTGTAGTTTGCTTCGATTTCCTCACGGAGCTTTGCGATCTGCTCCTCGGTGAGTGCCTGAGCGCGGGTGTCCGGATCGATGCCTGTCTTTGCAAGTATCTGATTCGCAGTGCTGCGACCTATACCGTAGATATAGGTAAGGGCGATCTCAATGCGCTTTCCGTTCGGAATATCTACGCCTGCAATACGTGCCATCTTATTTCTTCACTCCTTTTGACCCGACAGGAATCAGCCCTGTCTCTGTTTGTGTTTCGGATTCTCGCATATCACCATGATCTTGCCGTGGCGACGGATAATCTTACATTTATCGCATATCTTTTTAACGGAAGGTTTAACTTTCATTTCAATTACCGTTCCTTTCTGCCTTGGTACGCCATGTGATCCGTCCCTTGGTAAGGTCGTAAACCGATACCTCTACCGTGACCTTATCACCGGGCAGTATCCAAATATAATTCATTCTTAGCTTACCGGAAATACGTGCTGAAACGATATGTCCGTTGGGCAGCTGGACCTTGAAGGTCGCATTGGGCATGGATTCGATTACCGTGCCTTCAAATTCGAGAATATCATCCTTAGCCAGAACAATCCCTCCTGTCAATACTGTATTTTGGTCTTTTTACGTCTTGGCTCTGCCGCAGCCGCGGCAGCTTCCGCCTCTCGGCGGTGATGGAATATTCTAAGTCAATCACCTGTCGAAGGTAAGCGGAGCGGCGCCGTACTCGACAAAGTCGGGCACGTCGATCGCGTCCAGTATAATAATACCGTCCTCGGCGAATGCAATAGAGTGTTCGTAGTGAGCGGCGAGCCCGCCGTCGGCTGTCTTTACGGTCCAGCCGTCGCTTAGCTCTCTCACCTCGTATGTTCCCGTACAAACCATCGGCTCTACCGCTATAGTCATTCCGCGGAGGAGGCGCGGACCTCTTCCGGGGTGACCGTAGTTCGGTACATCCGGCGCCTCGTGAAGCTCGCGCCCCACACCGTGACCGACGTATCTTCTCACGGTGGAGAAGCCGTTCTCGGTAACGTAGCCGTCGACGGCGGCACCGATATCTCCGATTCTGCCGCCGTTTACGGTGGCAGCGGCGATACCGCGCCAGAAGGAATTCTTTGTTACGGAAATAAGCCTTGCAGCCTCATCGGAGACCTCGCCGACCGCAAAGGTCGCGGCGCTGTCGCCGGTATAGCCCTTGTAAAAAGCTCCGACATCGATTTTAACGATGTCCCCCTCCTTCAGTATCTTATCAACAGAGGGTATTCCGTGGATAACTTCGTCATTTACAGAGACACATGCACTGCCGGGAAATCCGCCGTAACCGAGAAATGTGGGCTTTGCCCCGCACTTCTCGATATAGCGGCGAATGACAGTGTCTATCTGATGGGTCGATACGCCGGGCTTTGCAGCCTCGCCGCCCGCCAGAAGTGCCTCACCGGTAATCTTTCCGGCATCTCTCATACGAGAGATCTGTGCTTTATTTTTCAGAGTTATCATCGAACAATCGACCTCTAAAGGAGAGCCTTCAGTCGGCAAGGGCGGCAAGAGTCAGCTTTGTAGTATCGGCTACCTCTTCCTGTCCTATTACCGTTCTGAGCTTGCCCTTCTTTTCATAGTAACCCTTAAGGGGCTCGGTCTGCTCATGATAAACCTTGAGGCGGTCGAGAACCACCTCGGGGCTGTCGTCGCGTCGGATGGCAAGCGCCTCGTAGCAGGCATCGCATATGCCCTCAGCCTTCGGCTTCTTCCACTCCGTATGGTAGGAAGCGCCGCAGGAGGGACATACCCTGCGCCCGCTCATGCGCTCGACTATCGCCTCGTCGGATACCTCGATGCTGACCACGCGGTCGATCTCAACGCCCATAGCGTCGAGAGCCTCCGCCTGCGGTACGGTGCGGGGGAATCCGTCAAGGATAAAGCCGTCCTTGCAATCATCCTTTGCGAGTCTCTCTTTGATAATGCCTATCACAACCTCGTCGGGAACGAGCTTGCCTGCCTCGGTATAAGACTTGGCAGCCCTGCCCATCTCGGTTCCGGTCTTGATGGCTTCTCTTATAATAGCTCCGGTAGAGATCGCGGGGATCTTATAGGTCTCGCTGACTATCTCCGCCTGTGTGCCCTTACCGGCGCCGGGTGCGCCTAAAAATATAATCTTCATCTTATTTACCCTCACGACATCAGTCAAGGAAGCCCTTGTAATGTCTCATCGTCATCTGTGCCTCAAGCTCGGTAACGGTCTCAAGAGCAACACCGACGATAATCAGCAGCGAAGAGCCGCCGAACGCGATACTGCCTACGCTCGAACCGGAGACAAGGTTAACGATGATCGGGAGTACGGCGACGATGTCAAGGAACAGCGCGCCGATAAGAGTGATCCTGCCGCGTACCTTTCTGATGTACTCAACCGTGGGTCTGCCGGGACGGATGCCTCTGATGGAGCCGCCGTTCTTCTGGAGGTTGTTAGCGACCTCGACCGGATTGAACGAGATCTCAACATAGAAGTAAGCGAATGCAATGATCAGAAGGAACATCGCAATCGGGTAGAACCAGGAATTGTACGAGAAAAAGTTAACGATATGATCCCATACGCTGCCTTCCGTAGGCTTAATGATAAGCGCAAGAGTGGTCGGCAGAGAGATGATCGAGCTGGCGAAAATGATAGGCATAACGCCGGACATATTCAGCTTGATCGGCAGATAAGAGGACTGACCGCCGTACATCTTACGGCCGACGACCTTCTTAGCATACTGTACGGGGATACGTCTCTCACTGTTGGTAACGAAGACAACAAATACAACGATGACGAGCGATGCAATGATGATAGCCTCACCTGCAACGATATACCACGGACGACCGCTTACGAAGAAGCTGTAGAGCATGGATACGATGCGGGGGGTGCTGGAAAGGATGTTTGCGAAGAGGATGAGCGAGATACCGTTTCCGATACCGAACTCATTGATCTTCTCAGCCATCCACATTACAAGCGCGGAGCCTGCGGAATAGCACGCGATGATTACGAGCGCAGCAAGCACCTTCTGCCCCTGAGAGGACATGCTGATAAGAGCGCCGGTGGACTTGATGTACGCATAGTATCCGTAAGCGGTGACAAGACCGAGACCGACGGTGACGTAACGGGTAATTGTTGTAATCTTCTTTCTGCCCTCCTCGCCCTGACTCTGCAGTCTTTCGAGAGCAGGGATGGCGATGGTGAGCAGCTGCATAACGATGGAAGCCGTGATATACGGTTGGACAGACAATGCAAACAGTGTTGCACGCGAGAATGCCTCACCTGACATGATGTTCAGGTACTGGAAGATAGATCCGCTCGCCGAATTAAAGGTCTCGGCAAGAGTGTCCGAGTTTACGAACGGAACGGGAATAACCGCACCGAGACGGTAAACAAGGAGGATCATAACTACGAACAACATCTTCTTTCGGAGATCGGGGATCTTGAAAGCGTTGACTATCGTCTTAAACACGTCAGTCCACCTCAGCCTTTCCGCCTACCGCCTCAATCTTTTCCTTAGCGGAAGCTGTGAAGCGGTTGGCTTTTACGGTGAGCTTCTTGGTGAGCTCGCCGTTGCCGAGGATCTTAAGACCGTCCATAGGATCGGTGATAAGGCGGCGCTCGAGAAGTGCTGCCTCGTCAACTACTGCGCCGTCCTCAAACTCGTTGAGTGCTGCAACATTGACAATTGCATAGTTTACGGCGAAGTGGTTCCTGAAGCCTCTCTTCGGAAGTCGTCTGTAAAGCGGGATCTGACCGCCCTCAAAGCCGGGGCGTACTCCGCCGCCGGAACGGGCGTTCTGTCCCTTATGACCTTTACCGGAGGTCTTTCCGTTGCCGGAACCGGGACCTCTGCCTACACGGAAGGCTGCCTTTACCGAGCCTTGGGCAGGCGAAAGTTCATGGAGTTTCATTTGAACATTCCTTTCTGTGTCGGAGGAATTGCGCCGACGTATGTCCGCGCTGCGCCGTCGCGCGGCGCTCCCTCCTTATTATAAAGCATATACCGAGTCTGATTACTCAGCAGAGTCAACCTTTACGAGATGACCGATTCTTGCGAGCTTACCGTCAAGTACGCTGCCTGCCTCGTGAACGATGCTGTCGCCGATCTTGCGCAGACCGAGCGACTCAGCAGTGGACTTCTGGTTCGGCTTAGAACCGATCAGGCTCTTTGTGAGTGTAACCTTAACCTTACTCATTTTCGGTTCCTCCTTAGTTCTTCAGCGCCTGAGCAGAGATGCCGCGAGTTTTAGCGACCTCCTCTGCGGTGCGCAGCGATCTGAGTCCCTCAAATGTAGCCTTTACCACGTTTGTAGGATTGTTCGAACGGAGACACTTAGCACGGATATTCTTGATACCTGCCATCTCCAGAACGCAACGGACCGTACCGCCTGCGATGATACCGGTACCTTCGGCAGCCGGCTTGATAAGTACCTTGCCTGCTCCGAACTCGCCGATAACCTCGTGCGGGATCGTAGTTCCCTTCAGGGAAACCTCTATAAGATTCTTCTTCGCGTCTTCGATACCCTTGCGGATAGCATCCGGTACCTCTGCCGCCTTTCCGAGACCGTAGCCGACATGGCCGTTCTTATCTCCGACAACCATGATAGCTGTGAAGCGTGCGATACGACCGCCCTTAACTGTCTTGGAAACACGGTTCAAGGCAACGAGCTTCTCCTCAAGTTCGAATTCCAGCGAGGATGCGTCAATTCTTTTAGCCATCACTGTAACCTCCCTTAGAATTTGAGTCCGCCTTCGCGGGCGCCGTCTGCAAGCTCCTGTACTCTGCCGTGGTAGATATAACCACCGCGGTCGAATACAACCGTCTCAATGCCCTTCTCAAGGGCACGCTTTGCAACAAGATTGCCGATCTTGCGAGCAGCAGCCTTGTTTCCGCCGTACTCGGTGAAGTCGCGCTCGACAGTGCTTGCACTTGCGAGGGTCTTACCGCTTACGTCGTCGATTACCTGAGCGTAAATGTTGCTATTGGAGCGGTAGACGCAGAGACGCGGACGAGCCGCAGTGCCGGAGATCTTACCTCTGACTCTCTTGTGTCTAAGAATACGTCCAATATTGGAATCTTTTCTCATTATCATTTCTCAGCCACTCCCTTCGCTTACTTACCGGACTTACCGGCCTTGCGGCGGATATGTTCACCGGCATACTTAACACCCTTGCCGAGGTACGGTTCGGGCGGACGGCAACCGCGGACAACCGCTGCGGTCTGGCCTACGAGCTGCTTGTCATAGCCCTTGACAATAACAGTGTTAGAGTCGGGGGTCTCGAAGGTGATTCCGTCGTGATCCTCGAAGGTGATGGGGTGCGAATAACCGAGATTGAGCGTGAGCGTCTTACCTGCCTTCTGGGCTCTGTAACCTACGCCTACGATCTCAAGCTTCTTCTCATAGCCCTCGGATACACCGACGACCATGTTGTGGATAAGCGTTCTCGTAAGACCGTGAAGTGCACGGTCCTCCTTCTCGTCGGAAGGACGGCTGACAGTCAGCGTGTTTCCCTCCTGAGAGATAACCATTCTGGAATTAAAGGTCTGTGTGAGAGTTCCGAGCTTTCCCTTTACGGTGACAACGTTGCCGTCGGCAACGGTAACCTCGGTGCCGGCAGGGATCACAACAGGCATTCTACCAATTCTTGACATAATTCTGTTCCTCCCTTACCGATTACCATACGAAAGCAAGAACCTCGCCGCCAACGTTAGCGTTGCGAGCCTGCTTATCGGTCATAATACCCTTGGACGTTGAGATGATTGCGATACCGAGTCCGTTCATAACCCTCGGCATATCCTCGCAGCTGGAATAGATGCGAAGACCGGGCTTGGATACACGGCGCAGACCCTGAATGGTCTTCTGCTTGCCGTTGTACTTGAGGGTGATTCTGATAACGCCCTGCTTGCCGTCGTCGATGACGGTGTAGCCCTTGATGTAGCCCTCGCTGAGAAGGATCTCCGCGATAGACTTCTTCATATTGGACGCAGGAACATCTACGGTCTCGTGCTTTGCATTGTTAGCATTACGGATTCTTGTAAGCATATCCGCAATTACATCTGACATTTGCATTTTATTTCCTCCTTAATGCAATGCCGACTGAGTCGGCTTGGTATCGGCGGTTAAAGCGGTGCGTACCGCTCTCCTTCCGATTAAGCTCCGGAAGCTTTTTTGCGTCGGATGCAGACTGTATTTCATCCGACACCGTGTGCGGCAATCTGTCGATTACCAGCTTGCCTTACGAACACCGGGAATGGCACCCTTGTAGGCAAGCTCGCGGAAGCAGATACGGCAGATGCCGTACTTACGAAGATACGCGTGAGGACGACCGCAAATTTTGCAGCGGTTATATTCACGGGTAGAATACTTCTGTGTCTTCTGCTGCTTGAGAATCATTGATTTCTTAGCCATCGTGCTTCTCCTTACTTCTCAAACGGTGCGCCCATGAGCGAAAGAAGCTCACGTGCCTCATCGTCGGTGTGTGCTGTTGTGACGAAAGCGATGTTCATACCGCGAATCTTCTCAACCTTATCGTACTCGATTTCAGGGAAGATCAGCTGCTCCTTCAGGCCGAGAGAGTAGTTACCTCTGCCGTCGAAGGAATCCTTGCCGATACCCTTGAAGTCACGTACACGAGGAAGCGCGAAGTTGAAGAGTCTGTCCATGAACTCGTACATTCTCTCACCGCGAAGTGTTACCTTAACGCCGATCTTCATGCCCTTACGGAGCTTGAAGTTAGCGACCGACTTCTTTGCAACTGTAGCAACAGCCTTCTGACCGGCAATAGTTGTGATATCGCCGATAACGTTCTCGATAACCTTGGAGTTATCCTTTGCGTCGCCCGTACCGACATTGATAACAATCTTGTCGAAACGCGGGATCTGCATCGGGCTCTTGTAGTTATACTTCTTCATCAGAGCGGGAGCTACATCGTTTTTATAAAGATCTCTGAGTCTTGCTGACATATTCCTTTACCTCCGATTAAAGCTCTGCGCCGCACTTAGCGCATACTCTGATTTTCTTTCCGTCCTTGCCGACGGAAATCTTGCTGCGGCGACCCGCGTCGCACTTGGGGCAGTAAAGAGCGACCTTCTGAGCGTAGATAGCGCCCTCGACCTCGAGGATCTGACCTGCCTCGCCCTGACGGCGCGGCTTCTGGTGCTTCTTTACCATATGAACTCCGCTTACGAGGACCTTGCCCTCGGAAGGAGAAACGCTGATTACCTTACCGCGCTTACCCTTGTCGTTGCCGGAGATAACAACTACTTCGTCATTCTTTCTAACATGAAGCTTTTTCATTGTGCGAACCTCCGATCAAAGTACTTCGGGAGCAAGCGAAAGGATCTTAAGGTAATCCTTATCACGGAGCTCTCTTGCAATCGGCCCAAAGATACGGGTACCCTTGGGGTTCTTATCTTCCTTGATGATGACCGCCGCGTTGTCGTCGAAACGAACATACGAGCCGTCAGCTCTCTTAACGCCCTTTACCGAGCGTACGATGACAGCCTTAACGACGTCACCCTTCTTGCAGGTACCGCCGGGAGCGGCCTTCTTTACGGTTGCGACTACGACATCGCCGATATTTGCATAACGACGGCCGGTGCCGCCGAGCACGCGGATACACATAATCTCCTTAGCGCCCGTATTGTCGGCAACCTTCATATAACTCTGCTGTTGAATCACTGTTTTTTCCTCCTTGTGAAAAGTTCAGCCGTCCGCGCATTACAGCTTACGCGGGCGTATTATCACCGATTGTATTCCTGCACGGGGCAGATCGGTGATTATACTCCGGAGATGCGTTATCTCCGGAGATAAATCCGCGCCGCCCCCGATGGGGACGATGCGTTTTTACCGAAAATCTTCAGGCTGATTACTTAGCCTTCTCGATAATCTGGACGAGGCGCCATCTCTTGGTCTTAGACAGAGGTCTCGTCTCCATGATCTCAACCTTGTCGCCGACACCGCACTCGTTGTTCTCATCATGAACATGTGCGGAAATAGAACGCTTCATGACCTTGCCGTACTTGGCGTGCTTAACGTTATCCTCGATGGAGACGACCGCGGTCTTATCCATAGCAGTGCTGATGACACGACCTACGCGGGTCTTTCTCAGATTACGTTCGCTGTTCATCTCGTTACTCATTCTTTAACCTCCTCCGCTTATGCGTTCTTCTGACGCATAACCGTCATGACACGTGCGATATCTTTCTTGACATCGTCGATCCTGTGGGGATTGTCAAGCTGGTTGATTGCATGCTGGAAACGAAGGTTAAACAGTTCTTCCTTAAGGTCTGCGAGCTTCTTGGAGAGCTCTTCTACAGACATACTCTGCATTTCACTTGCTTTCACTGCTTATTCCTCCTTAATCAGCGTTCTCGGTCTCGGTAGCTCTTGCAATAAACTTGCACTTGATAGGGAGCTTATGAGATGCGAGACGCATAGCTTCTTTTGCTGTTTCGAGCGGAACGCCGTTCATCTCGAACATAACTCTTCCGGGCTTGACTACGGATACCCAGTACTCGGGAGAACCCTTACCGGAGCCCATTCGGGTCTCAGCAGGCTTCTCGGTTACCGGCTTGTCCGGGAAGATCTTAATCCAGACCTTACCGCCGCGGCGGATGTAACGTGTCATCGCGATACGGGCAGCTTCGATCTGGTTACTGGTGATCCATGCGGGCTCGGTTGCAACGAGACCGAAATCGCCGTACGTAAGCGTATTGCCGCGGGTAGCCTGACCCTTCATTCTGCCGCGGTGTACACGTCTGTACTTGACTCTCTTAGGCATTAACATCAGTTTGCTCCCCCTTCTTTAGGTGTTCTGCCGGTGCGGGGCGCTCCGCCTCTGGGTGCACCGTTTCTGCCGGCATTATTGTTGCGGGGTCCTCCCTGACGAGAACCGAAGTTTCCGCGACGATCTCCGCGGCGGTCACCACGACGGTCTCCGCGACGGTCATTGCGCTCAGCCGGTCTTGCGTCCGGGAAGGAGCGCTTAGCTCTGTTCTTGGAATCCATAAGGACCTCACCGTTGTAGATCCATACCTTAACACCGATCTTGCCGTAGGTGGTGTTAGCCTCCCAGAAGCCGTAGTCGATGTCTGCACGGATGGTCTGAAGCGGGATAGTTCCCTCATGATAGTGCTCGGTACGTGCGATCTCCGCGCCGCCGAGACGACCGCTGACGGATATCTTGATACCCTTAGCGCCCATTCTCATTGTTCTTCCGATAGCGCCCTTCATAGCGCGGCGGAAGGAAATACGTCTCTCGAGCTGACTTGCAATGCTCTCTGCAACAAGCTGAGCATTGAGATCGGGCTGACGAACCTCAACAACGTTGACGGTTACGGGCTTGCCTACGATCTTCTCGATTGCAACGCGGATCTTGTCGATCTCGGAGCCGCCGCGACCGATAACCATACCGGGCTTTGCGCAGTGAATGAATACTCTTACGCGAAGATTATCGCGCTCGATCTCGATCTTCGGAACACCGGCGAGGAAGAGGCTCTTCTTAAGATACTCTCTGACTTTGTAGTCCGAAACGAGCGTGTCGCCGAACTCCTCGTCCTTAGTGAACCATCTGGAGTCCCAGTCTTTGATAACGCCGACTCTCAGGCCGTGCGGATTAACTTTCTGACCCATTTTTCTTCTCCTCCTCCCGATTATTCTTTCTCAGCCACTGCAAGAGTGATGTGGCTGGTTCTCTTGAGTATACGATCTCCGCGACCCTTAGCTCTCGGCATCATGCGCTTGAGTGTAGGGCCGGGGGTTACAAAGCACTTAGATACGACGAGCTTGCTCGAATCCATATTAAAGTTGTGCTCTGCGTTTGCGACAGCAGCGGTGAGAAGCTTGATAAGGCTCTCGCTTGCCGCCTTGGGGGTGTGCTTCAGGATTGCCATAGCAGTTGCTGCATCCTTGCCGCGGATAAGGTCGAGAACGATCTGCACCTTGCGGGGGGAAATCCTGATATATCTCATCTTAGCGATAGCTTCCATTTGCCCGTGCCTCCTTATTTACCGTTGTTCGAGGTCTTGGATCCCGCATGACCGCGGAAAGATCTCGTAGGTGCGAATTCGCCGAGCTTATGTCCGACCATGTCCTCGGTGACATATACCGGGACATGCTTTCTTCCGTCGTGAACCGCAATAGTGTGGCCGACAAACTCGGGGTAAATGGTGGAAGCTCTCGACCATGTCTTGAGGACTTTCTTCTCGCCTGCTGCGTTCATTGCCTCAACGCGGGCAAAGAGCTTAGCTTCGACGAAAGGTCCCTTTTTAAGACTTCTGCTCATTATTCAATGCCTCCTTAATTATTTACCGTTTCTACGTCTGACGATGAACTTGTCGGTTCTCGCCTTCTTGTTACGAGTCTTATAGCCGTTGGTAGGCTTGCCCCACGGGGTAACGGGAGAAGGACGTCCGATAGGAGACTTACCTTCACCACCGCCGTGCGGGTGGTCACAGGGGTTCATGGCAGAACCGCGGACGGTAGGACGAATGCCGCGATGGCGGGTCTTACCTGCCTTACCGACCTTGACGGTGTCGTGCTCGATGTTGCCGACCGTACCGATGGTAGCCTTGCAGTTAAGAGCAACGAGACGAACCTCGCCCGAGGGGAGACGTATCTGAGCCATGCCGTTCTCCTTAGCCATAAGCTGTGCATATGCGCCTGCGGAACGGACAAGCTGCGCGCCCTTACCGGGGTGGAGCTCGATGCTGTTAATGATTGTACCGACGGGGATATTCGCGATAGGAAGTGTGTTACCTACCTTGATATCGGAATCGGGACCCGTATAAACGGTATCTCCTGCCTTCAGGCCTTCGGGAGCGATGATGTAGCTCTTCTTGCCCTCGGTGTCGGAGAGGAGTGCGATGTATGCAGTACGGTTAGGGTCGTACTCGATGCCGACTACGGTAGCCGCGCCGTTTACATTGCGCTTGAAGTCTATGATACGATACTTCTTCTTGTTTCCGCCGCCGTGATGACGAACGGTAATGCGACCGTAGCTGTTACGGCCGGAATGCTTTTTGAGAGTTTTTACAAGGCTCTTTTCGGGAGTAAACTTTGTAAGCTCTTCAAATGACGGCACGGTCATGTTACGACGGCCGTTGCTGGTAGGCTTGTATTTGATTGTTGCCATATCCGTTTACCTCCTTAGTTCAGTCCTTCAAAGAACTCGATAGGCTTCGAGTCCTCCTTGAGAGTAACAATAGCCTTTTTCCATGCGGACTTGTAGCCACTGTGTACTCCGTAGCGCCGGGGCTGCTTCTTAACGTTGATGATGTTAACGCACTTCACGTCAACCTTGAATGCTTTCTCAACCGCAGCTGCAATCTCAGGCTTGGTTGCATCCGAAAGAACCTTGAACGCATACTTCTTGTCTGCGCTCATAGCCATCGAATCCTCTGTGATAACAGGGGCGATTATGATGTCATAAACGGTCTTCATTTATGCAAATACCTCCTCGAGCTTCTTTGCTGCGTCTGCAGCGACGACAAATGTGTCGGCGTTGAGAATGTCGTAAACATTCACCTCGGTGCAGGACGCTGTCTTCACACCCTCGATGTTTGCAAAGCTCTTGATGACCTTTGCATCACCGTCGGCGAGGACAACGAGGCTCTTCTTTCCGGCGCCGACCGCCTTGAGCATGTTGACCATTACGCGGGTCTTGTACTCATCGGTCTTGATGGAGTCAACGACTACCATGTTGCCGCCTGCGACCTTGTCGCTGAGAGCGCTGCACATAGCGATTCTCTTAACCTTCTTGTTAAGGGACATCTTGTACTTTCTCGGCTTAGGACCGAGAGCCACGCCGCCGTGAGTCCACTGCGGAGCTCTTGTCGAGCCCTGTCTTGCACGGCCTGTACCCTTCTGTCTCCAGGGCTTCTTACCGCCGCCGGAAACCTCGGTGCGTGTGAGGGTAGACTGTGTACCCTGTCTCTGATTTGAAAGATATGCTTTTACCGCTGTGTGAAGAACAGTGGCGTTTACCTCGCAACCGAATACAACATCGGAGAGGGTAATTTCGCCTGTTTCTTTACCAGACATATCGACTACTTTTAAAACCGGCATGTAACTTCCTCCTTCCGATTACGCATTCTTGACCGTATCACGGATGAATACGATACCGCCCTTGGCTCCGGGAACTGCGCCCTTAACCGCGATGAGGTTCGCCTCCGCGTCGATCTTTGCGACTTCAAGGTTTAATACGGTGACCTGCTCATTACCATACTGACCCGGCATGATCTTGTTCTTGAAAATGCGCGAGGGTGTGGAGGTTGAGCCCATAGAACCGGGCTGACGGTGAATAGGACCGGTACCGTGTGTCATTCTGAGAATATGTGCGTTCCATCTCTTGACAACACCCGTGAATCCGCGACCCTTGGTAATTCCGGTTACGTCGACCTTTTCACCTGCTGCAAAGATGTCAGCGGTGACGGTATCGCCTACATTAAGACCGGAGCAATCATCAAGGCGGAACTCCTTGAGGTGTCTCTTGTTGGATACGCCTGCAGCCTTAAAGTGTCCGAGCTCAGGCCTCGTGAGCTTTCTCTCGGCTACATCCTCGAATCCGAGCTGAACGGCATCATAGCCGTCATTCTCTGCTGTTTTCTTCTGGGCAACGACGCAGGGTCCTGCCTCAAGAACCGTTACGGGAATTACGTTTCCCGCTTCGTCAAAGATCTGGGTCATGCCCAGCTTCTTTCCGATGATACCCTTCTTCATAAGTATCTCTTTTCCTTTCTGTTATTGGTTGATCTCCGAGGAGACCAACATGACAATGCCGTAGGCTGCCCGCCTTTCGGTCATGCAGCGCGGCCGACTTTGCTGCCGGAATGCGCCGGCAGTGCGCTTTTGTCTGCATCATCATGATCATGTTATAATGCAGACACCGAGGCGGACATCAGAGCTTGATCTCGATATCAACGCCCGCGGGGAGCTCGAGGCTCATCATTGCGTCAACAACCTTCTGAGAAGGCTTAATGATATCAATGAGTCTCTTGTGAGTTCTCATCTCAAACTGCTCACGGCTGTCCTTGTACTTATGGACTGCGCGGAGAATGGTTACGATCTCACGGTCGGTAGGAAGCGGAACGGGACCCGATACCGTAGCGCCGTTGCGCTTAGCGGTCTCAACGATCTTCTCCGCAGCCGTGTCGATAAGGGTGTGATCGTAGCTCTTGAGTCTGATTCTGAGCTTTTCCTTAATTGCTGCCATCTGTTTTTCCTCCTTAAAGAATTCAGGGGGACCTACACCGAGTACCCTCCCGCTCAGCAGTACCGCTCTCCCGGGTTTCGGAGAACCGCACACTGTCCCGGGTGTTTCGGACAGGCTCTTAAAAATAACGGGGTCTGCCGCAGCTCGTCAGCGCGACAGCGCCGCTGTTTTTCCCTGCCGCTCGGTGCGTTTGCCGCCCGGTTTATAAACTCGGACATACTCTGCGGAAATTCCCTGCGTACAGCCGCATAGCCGCCGCAGCCACCTTCCGCTTCATCGCACATCAAGCCCTTCTATTTTACATTAAAGGGAGATTTTTTGCAACACCTTTCTTGCAAAAAAGTCTTCATAATTTGAAGAATTTACATTTCGTTAACATTTGTCGTTTTTTGCAGCACCGAAATAAATGTCACAGCATGGCATTTTGTGTTTTTCAATATAATTATATAGTTTATCTTGACAAAACTTACTTAAAGTGGTATACTACCATCGTAGAAATCGAAAGTGCAGTGTCGATTTCTCAAAATCGGACGTGTTCGATGCCGAACGGCACGGCATATCCGAAATGTTTCCCGAAATTTATATCTTTTATATCTGAAAGGAGAAATTTCCCATGAAATCAACAGGCATCGTAAGAAAGATCGACGAGCTGGGCAGAATCGTGCTCCCTATCGAGATCCGTAACACTCTCGACATCAAGGCTAAGGACTCTATTGAGATCTTCGTAGATGACGACAAGATCATCCTTAAGAAGTATCAGCCCTCTTGCATCTTTTGCGGCAATTCAGACTACGTTACTGTATTCAAGGGCAAGCTTGTCTGCGCTGACTGCGTAGCAACTCTCAAGCGCGCCGTAGTACAGTAATCCCCCGCGGCGGTAGGCTGCCGCACAGAGCTCCCGCATCGAGGCTCTCCGCGATAGCTTACCGCCGACCGAGCCGACGGCAGCGGCGCAGACGGAGCGTATCCGTTTTGATGCGTCGCTGCCGACGCGCGCTCGCACCGACCTCCCGCCCGCGTGCCCCGAATATCGAAAGCACCGCCGAGGCAGAGCCTGATACTTCACCGGGCATGCTGTATGGTCGTTAAACGGGAGCAGCACGGTGCCACACGGTATCGAATGTCGCGTTTGTGTGTACATGTATATATACATACGCCGCATATTCCGCGACCGTGCCGAACAATTTAATTTAAAGATGAGTATGATCACCCGTTTTTCTCGCCGCGCAAGCAGAACGGGTGTTTTTGTTTTTTTAATTCGCTGCCGACGATTGATAACCGCAGGAATGCTTACGTCAACAAATCGTCGGGTCACACTGCGCCGTCCATGTCGCCATGTAAAGACAAACACCCGCAGCCGTGCCGTCATGCAAAAAAAGCAAACACCTAAGCTCACGTCGCGATGAAAGCAAATATATTTTTCTTTTCGTGAATAAAAAAGGCTGCACTGCCGCAAAATAACCGATGAAGGAAGCACCGAGATGCAGCTTTTGCATTTTTGCGCCTTTCCTCAGAAAGCCCGAACAAAAAAACGAAAGGAAAAAAGAGTTATGGATTATAACGCAAAGAGAGCTAAGCTCAGCGGCGTTATATACATAATCCTTGCGCTGATGCTCGCTTCGATTATGTGTGTAACCATTTTCACCGCGATCTCCTCGAGAAAAGATACCCCCGCGCCCGATGTGACCGACGCGCCCGCGCCGCTCGCGACAACCGCCGCGCCTCAGAGCGAGGCAACCGCACCCGTTAACGCAGGGGTAGACGCCATAGACGGACTCGACGACGAGACCGAGCCCGTTATCGCTCCCGCAGAGGAGCGCGCACCCGAGTTCATAATGCCGGTGGGCGGCAAGGTCAGCGCATCATTTTCGGCAGATATGCCCGTTTTCTCGATAACGATGAACGACTATCGCACACACATGGGAATAGACATTGACGCACCGATAGGCACCGAGGTGCGCTGCTGCGCGGACGGTATAGTCGAGAGCGTTTATGATGACGACATGAGCGGACGCTGCGTGCGCATCGGGCACAGCAGCGGCTATGCGACCGTTTATCGCGGGCTCGACCCCGATTCGACAGCGTCGCTGACCGTAGGCGGCGCGATTAGCTGCGGCGATGTTATCGCATCGGTCGCCGACGGCGCACTGTTTGAGACAGCGCAGTCGCCCCATCTGCATCTTGAGATGTACAAGGATGATGCCGTTGTTGACCCGCTCGAGTATCTGCCTTATAATGCAGACGCGGCGGAAGCATACTACGCCGATTGACCCGCGACTGATATGAAACGGCGCGTTTAATACACGCCCGCTCATACGGGTACGGCATATATAATATAATGGTAGAAAAGCTCTGACGGCGGCAGCATTTTGCGGTCTGCCCGTCAGAGCTATATCATTTATTACGCGCCTCACAGCAATGCCGCACACAATATTGTCATGCTCGGTATCGCTACCTCGCGCATCGCCGTTATCTATACATATCGAGTGCGAAATTACGTATCTTTTTATATTTTTCGTACTTCTCTGCATATCTTTCCGCGACCGAACCATCGGGCACGACGGGCTCACCGCGACGCACAAACAGCTCCGCAGCCTCGTCAAGCGACGAATAAAGCCCTATCGCCCTGCCCGCGAGCATCGCACAGCCCGCAGCGCCCGCCTCCGCCGTAAGCAGAGGGGTTATCGAGCGAATACCCGAGAGCGCTCCGAAAATGTCCGCCTTTATGCGCAGCCATATCGGCGAGCATGAGCCGCCGCCCGTAGCCATAAGATCGGTGACAGAGATGCCGAACGGCTCAAGTCTTTCGAGGTTATATACCATCTCGAAAGTAAGCCCCTCCATAGCCGCGCGGTACAGCTCTCCGACGCCCGTGCGCATTGTCATGCCGATGATGCTGCCCTTTGCGTCGGGCGCGACATCGGGTGTTCCGCCCGCGCCGAGAAAATGCGGCACGATAATAACATCGCTTATCTCCTTCGGGCATGCCTCGTCAAGCAGACGGTACGCACTGCAGCCGAGCTCCGACGCGCGACGGCGCTCATTCGATGCAAAGCTGTCACGTATCCATTTGAGCAGCACTCCGCCCGAAAAATTGAAAGCATAGGTCGCGTAAAGTCCCTCGACCGAATGCGGAACGCAGACGAAATTCGAGCCGACAAACTCGCGCTCGCGTATAATATGGTCGAATACAGGGGTGATGCACTCGACAGTTCCCGTGCCGTCGACAGCCTGACCGGGAGCAAGCACGCCTGCGCCTGTTGCGGCTGCTATCTGATCGTGAGAGCCCTGAACGACACGCATTGATGCGGGAAGCCCGAGCTCCGCGGCAAGGTCGGGCAGGATAGTCCCGACCACCGTTCCGCACGGGACGGGTTCGGGCATCAGTTCGGGATCAAGCCCCGCGGCACCGAGCACCTCTGCAGAGAAACGGCGTGCTTCAACGTCGAATGCCGCGGTGCGGCAGGCCTGTGCATAATTTGAGGTAAGCGCCCCGCTCAGACGGTAGCAGATAAAATCCGCCGCCTGAAGAAACTTGTACGCGCGCTCGCGCACGGTGCTCTTGTTCTCCATCAGCCAGATTATTTTAGGCAGCGAGTACATCGGCGCAAACTCCGTGCAGGTTATCTCGCCTATCCTATCCGCTCCGAGTCTGCCGAGCACGCGCTCTGCCTCGCGCTGCCCCCTGCTGTCGGTGTACATAAGCATGCTCGAAAGACATGCACCGTTTTTATCGACGGGAACACACGCCTCACCGAAGCTCGTCACGGCAACTGCTGCGATATCCGATGCATCTACGGCATCATCCGCCGCACAGCGCGCAATAACCTGCTTTGCCGCAGCAAACATTGCGTCGGCATCCATATCGCCCGCGCCCGCGCCCGTTCCGTATTCCGTGTAGGCAAGTGCGAGCTGTCTGCCGTCCTCCGAAAATGCAACGCATTTGATGGCGGTGCTGCCCGCGTCAAGTCCGAGAAGTATCATAGCTTTAATTCCTTCCGATCAAAATATAAATGCAAATCAAATTGCTTATTGACTTATAACCTGTAAAATATTATAATATACGGGACAAGATATGTCAACAATCATTTAATTATCAGGGGGAGCAAGCAGATGCCTGTTGTTTCGGATTATAAAAAAGTCAAAGAAATCTACGCGGATGCCTCAAAAAAGGGATGGGTAATTCCCTGCATATGCAGCGAAAATCTCACCACCACCGAGGCTATCTTCGCCGCTGCGGAGGAGTTTGCGGCAGCGGGCGGCTATGAGACCGTTCCCGTGACCATCGCCATGACGATAAAGTACAGCCATCGCCCGCAGGCGACCTACTACACGCACAGCCGCCGCGCCGATATCGGTCTGCGCTGCTTTGCAGCCGACGCGCATATACTCGCCGACGCTTATCCGCACGTCACCGCGATGCTGCATCTCGACCACGTTCAGCCTGTAGACGATGCCGACCTGCTCGAGGGCGACCTCAGCGATTTTGCATCTATTATGTACGATGCATCGACCTTCCCGTTTGAGAAGAATATCGAGATGACCGCCGCATTTGTCCGCAAAATGCAGGGCAAGATCCTCATCGAGGGCGCTTGCGACGAGATTTACGACGCAGGCGGCTCGACCCATAACTCCATAACCACCCCCGAGGATGCCGACCGCTTTGTACGCGAGACGGGCGTTGACCTCGTCGTCTGCAATCTCGGAACCGAGCACCGTGCTTCCGGTAAGGATCTTAAGTACTACGGCGACGCAGCAAGAGAAATAAAGAGGGTTATCGGCGAGAAGATAGTGCTGCACGGCACTTCCTCCGTCACCGCCGATCAGATAAAGTCGCTCTTTGCCGACGGTATATGCAAGGTCAATATCTGGACCGCAGTTGAGCGTGATTCCTCTCCCGTCCTGCTCCGCTGGATGGTTGAGAACGCCGAGCGCATCGGCGGCGAAAAGACGGTAGACGCACTCATCTCCGAGGGCTATCTCGGCGAGCGCTGCCGCACAGGCGAAAAGGCAAGCCTCGCGCACTTCACTACAGCCGCAAGACAGAACGTCGTCTGGGAAGAGATGAAAAAGATTTGTAGGGCATACTTCGATCTCTGGTATGTGTAATCGGGGATGCTAAAAAAGTCCGGAACGAAAAAGTGAATAAGTAACAATTTGTTTTCAGTGCAGCAGAGAAGCCAAGAAAAATAGGAAGAAATCCTGACGGATTTCTCCGCAAAGAATAAATTCACTTTTTCTGCGAGCGTTTTTGCCCCTCGACGTACGCTTGTACGCCTGACGGGGCAAAATCACTTGCTCCGAACATTTTTATCTATCCCCGCGGGGAGGCTAAAGAGTCGTTTTATTAACAATTCAAAAACGAGCCTTTACGAAGCAAATACATAAATGGCACAGCAGCGCACCGTAAAGTGCATTGCTGTGCCATGTTTTTATATTCGACAACCAATATACCGCCAAGAAAATCAGCGCTCAGTCAAAAGCTCCTCAACCGAGCGGCGACTCAAGCAGCAGCTCGCGGCTCCGTTCACCGTATCTCGCGCAGAAAGCATCCCTGCATTCTTCAAAGCCGTAGCAGAGCGTATCCGTGCGGTGGCTGTCGCTCGAGAGAATAAAGCGCCCGCCGTGCGCGGCGATATAATCTATCATCTCATCGGAAGGATACGGCGAGCTGCGGTATCCACGCGAGACCACGCCCGTATTTATCTCGAATATCAGCCCCTCCGACAGCAGTCGGTCGGCAGCGCGCTGCCATGCCCTGCAATATCTCGGCGATAATGTATCGAGCTTCAGACCGCGCTCGATATACTTAGTTATCAGGTCAAAATGTCCGACTATCCCCGCGCCCGTGACCGTACCGACCTCCGCGACAAGCGAAAAGTAGCACTCGGCAGCCGATATAATATCCCCGCCGTAGTACCGCTCCGTCAGCGCGGTGAGCTCGTCGGCGCCCTCGTCTATCGCGAGCGGAGTATCCCCCGCGGGCAGATAGTGCACCGAGCCGATTACATAATCGTATCTGCCGTCGGCGCGCCCGCCGAAATAATCCTGCTCGATGCCGCAGAGAATGTCAAGTCTGCCGCGGTATTCATCGTGCAGCGCGCGGCACTCCGCGATATACTCGTCAAGCTGCGCCGCGGGCATGCAGTAGCTCGTGTCATGCGGAGTATAGCAGTGGTCGGAAAAGCCCATCGCCGTCATTCCGCGCGCAGTCGCCGCTTCGGCAAGCTCGCGCAGCCCGTCGCGCCCGTCGCTGAAGGTCGAATGTATATGAAAATCGCCCGATATGCGCTCCATCAGTTCATCTTCTCCTGCTTGACCTTCTTGTCGATGACATGACGTGAGGCAAGCTCCGCGCGGATATCGTCGAGCGATATGCCCGCCTCGACCATAAGCACCATCACGTGATATGCAAGGTCCGCTATCTCGTAGACAGTCTCGCGTTTATCCTCAGCCTTTGCCGCGATAATTACCTCAGTGCTCTCCTCGCCTATCTTCTTGAGTATCTTGTCAAGCCCCTTTTGGAAAAGATAGGTAGTGTACGAGCCCTCCTTCTGCTCGGTCTTTCTGCCGCGAATGAGCTCCATCAGCCCTTCATACGAAAAGCCCTCGCTCATCTCCTCCGCACCGTAGACCTCGCCCGTAAAGCATGAGCGGCTTCCCGTGTGACATGCGGGACCGTCGGGGCGCACAAACACCTCGAGCGCGTCGCGGTCGCAGTCGGCAACGATGCGCACTACATGTTGATAGTTGCCGCTCGTCTCACCCTTGAGCCATAACTGCTGTCTCGAACGACTCCAGAAGCAGGTGAGCCCGCGCTCAAGCGTTATGTCAAGGCTCTCGCGGCTCATGTATGCGAGAGTAAGCAGCTCGCGGCTCTCGCTGTCGATAACTATTGCGGGAATAAGCCCGCGCTCGTCGAATTTCAGTTCATCAATTACTGCCATTTTCGTTCACCGCCCTGCACGGCAGGGTCGCCCTTTCCCGATATAATATTACAATTTAGCATTGCGATTTTGTTTGCAGATATGCGTCAGCACGTTCAAAGCCTGACGGGGATTCCGCTCCGCTGCATTTCGCGCTTGAGCTCGGCTATGCCGACATCACCGAAATGGAATATAGACGCAGCCAAACCCGCGTCAACACCGGGCAGCTCGCAGAACAGATCGATAAAATCACGTATGCAGCCCGCGCCTCCCGACGCAATTACGGGGACGCCGACGGCATCGCACACCGCGCGCAGCATGGGGATATCAAAGCCGCCGCGAACACCGTCGGTGTCGATGGAGTTGACAACTACCTCGCCCGCGCCGTCTCCGACGCAGCGGCGTATCCACTCGATAGCCTCCATGCCCGTGTCATCTCTGCCGCCGCGCGCAAACACGTGCAACTCACCGCCGACGCGCTTTACATCGACCGACAGAACGACGCACTGATCACCGTAGCGCTTTGCCGCCTCACCGATCAGAGCGGGATTTCGGATAGCGCCCGAATTTACACTCACCTTGTCAGCACCGCAGCCGAGTACCCGTTCAAAATCGTCAAGCGAGCCGATACCTCCGCCGACCGTCAGCGGGATAAACACCCCGCGGCAGGTCTCGGTGAGTATGTCGGTAAACAGCCGCCTGCCCTCGGCAGACGCGGTAATATCATAAAACACAAGCTCATCCGCGCCCGCCCTGCTGTAATATGCGGCAAGCTCGACGGGGGATGATACGTCACGCAGCCCCTCGAAGTTAACGCCCTTTACAACACGACCGTCTCGAACGTCAAGGCACGGAATTATTCTCTTTGTTATCATTTTCAGGACCGTAGCTTTTGCAAAAAGCCCCTTTCTCACATATTCGTCAGCCGCGCCGCACGGCCGCCCCTGTACAGCGAGTCAGCACGGCGCGATACCCGACGCGATACCGTGCAGCACCGTTTTACAGCGCACGGTCAGCGCCGCAGCGATGCCGTCTCGCCCCGCGCCGTCGGTTTGAAAGCTCCGCAGCAATTTATCTCGCCGCGTCTATCGCCTCGCCGAGCTTTATATCGCCCGTATAATATGCCCTGCCGACGATAGCGCCGTACAGACCGAGCTCACGCAGTGCACGGATATCATCCATACTGCTGACGCCGCCCGACGCGATAATATTCATACCCGTCTGCTCGGACAGCGTGCGGTAGAGCTCGCGGTTAGTGCCGCGCATAGCGCCGTCGCGCGAGATGTCGGTACAGATAAGCGTTCCGACGCCCATGCTCTCCGCCTCGAGGCAGAAATCGAGCGCAGAGTGCTCGGTCGTTTCGGTCCAGCCCTTTATGGCAACATAGCCGTCGCGCAGATCGACTCCGACGGCGATACGCTCGCCGTAAAGCCGTGCCGCCTCGCGCAGAAAATCGGGGGCGGTGACCGCCGCCGTGCCGAGAATTACGCGGTCTATGCCCGCGTCGAGATAGCGACGCACCGCCGAAAGATCGCGTATACCGCCGCCGACCTCGCAGCGCAGTCCTATCTCCGACTTTATCCGACAGATAAGCTCATACGCAGGAGCGGTGCCGTCGCGCGCGCCCTCAAGGTCGACAAGATGTATCCATTCCGCGCCCGCGGCGGCGAAATCCCGCGCTACCGCAAGCGGGTCGGTGCTGTAGACCGTCTTTTTATCATAATCCCCTCGGAGCAGGCGTACCGCCTCGCCGCCGTACAGATCAATTGCGGGAAAAATAAGCATACTTATAACCCTGCCTCCGCCGTGCAAAGGCTCCTTTCAATACTAATATACCCTCTCACGTGATGCCCTCTCACGAGCAGAAGGCACGGAGTATCCCGAGACCGACCTCGCCGCTCTTTTCGGGATGGAACTGACAGCCCATAACGTTGCCGCGCGCCGCCGCAGCGGTAACGGGCACGCCGTATTCGGTCGATGCGATGGTATCCTCGGCAACGCCGCCATCACCGCCTGCCGCATAATACGAATGAACAAAATACACATATGCCCCGTCGCGCACCCCGCTCAGCAGCGGATGCTCGCCGCGCTTTTCGAGTGCGTTCCAGCCCATATGCGGTATCTTGTACCCCTGCGGCACAGCGCCCGCAAGCGGAACGATGCTGCCGCGCAAAAGCCCGAGCCCCGCGTGCTCGCCGTACTCATAGCTGCGTTCAAACAGCAGCTGCATTCCGAGACAGATACCGAGCAGCGGCTTTCCGTCTGCGGCAAGTCTGCAGAGAACGCGGTCAAGCCCCGTCGCGCGCAGCTTTTCAGCCGCATCGCCGAACGCCCCGACACCCGGGAGAATTATTCTGTCCGCCTCCGCAAGAACATCGCTGTCACCGCTGACCGTAACGCTCTGCCCTATCGCGCGCAGCGAACACTCGAGTGAAAAGAGATTTCCTACTCCGTAATCGACGATTGCGACCATCACAGCGCCCCCTTTGTAGATGGTATCTCACCCGCATACGCGGGGTCAATGCTGACCGCCTGACGGAGACTGCGCGCAGCCGACTTGAACGCGCCCTCTATTATATGGTGCGAATTGCGCCCCGAAAGCGAGCGCAGATGCAGTGTGCACTCCGCCCGACGCGCAAAGCCGAGCCAGAATTCCTCACACAGCTCTGTATCGAAATCGCCGACGCGCTCGGTCGGTATATCAAGCATGTAAACGAGCTGCGCACGCCCCGACAGATCGACCGCGCTGAGAATAAGCGCCTCATCCATCGGCAGAATGGTGTCGCCGTAGCGTCTGATACCGCGCTTGTCGCCGAGCGCCTCGGAAAATGCGCTGCCGAGCACAATCGCGATATCCTCTACGGTATGGTGATAGTCTACATTAGTATCGCCCTTGCAGCGCACACGGAGGTCGAACCGTCCGTGCGACGCGAACAGGGTCAGCATATGGTCAAGAAAGCCGCAGCCCGAATCAATATCGCTCTTTCCGCTGCCGTCAAGATCAAGGGTCAGCGAGATGTCGGTCTCCGCGGTTTTTCGGTCAATACTTGCCACTCTCATGATTTTTCTTCCTTTATTATATCGGATATTGCGTCGAGCAGTGCGGACATCTCGTCCTCGCTGCCCACCGTGATACGGTTCCAGTCGTCGAGCCGCGGAGCGGTGAAATGCCTGACGAGTATTCCCCTCGCCTTCAGCGCCTTATACAGCGCCGCACCGCCGATATCGGGGCTTTTTGCAAAGAGAAAGTTCGCACTCGACGGCAGTACGGTAAAGCCAAGCCCGCGCAGCGATTCCGCCGTCCGCTCGCGCGTCGCGATAATGCGGCTGCGGCATACGTCAAAATATTCGCGGTCGGCAAGCGCACCGACACCCGCCGCCATCGTCATGCGGTTGATATTGTAGGGGTTGACCGAGTAACGCAGCGTTTCGAGATCGCGTATCAGTTCCGCCGAGCCGATACCGATGCCGAGACGCGCGCCCGCAAGACTGCGCGACTTTGAAAAGGTCTGCACAACAAGCAGGTTATCATATCGCTGCGTCAGCGGTACGGCGCTCTGCGCGCCGAAATCGACATACGCCTCGTCGATAACAACGACGTTGTCTGGGTTCTCACGGACTATTGCCTCGATATCGTCGAGCCCGAGCGCCATTCCCGTCGGGGCGTTCGGATTTGCGATAAATACCGTGCCGCCCGCAGAAAAATAATCGCGGGGATCTATCGAATAATCCTCCCGCAGCGGAACGGTGCGATACAAAACGCCGCACTGCTCGGCAAAAACGGGATAAAAGCCGTAGGATATATCGGGGAAAATCGCGGGGCAGCGATTGTCACAGAAGGCGGAAAAAGCAAAATTCAGCACCTCATCCGAGCCGTTACCAAACACTACCGCGTCCTCACCGATGCCGAAATACTCCGCCGCCGCAGCTCTGAGCGAGCGGCACTGCGGGTCGGAATAGAGCATGCAGCTGTTTGCTTCCTCGCGCGCAAGTCTGCACGCGACGGGAGACGGCGGATAGGGCGACTCGTTTGTATTAAGCTTTATATATCGCCTGTCCTGCGGCTGCTCCCCCGGTGTATACGGTGTCAGAAGCGAATACTTATCCGAAAAAAATCTGCTCATCTTACACTGCTTTCACGGCGAAAGCGTCCTTTCTCATGTATACTGCGGCTTTTTTGTCGCGCATTCGGCTGCAGCGCATTCGGTTCGGCTGTAGCACATTCGGCTATGTATCGTGCCATCGCGGTTCAGCACATCACATTATCGCACTTTACTGCATTATCGCTGTACCGCGCTGTCGCGTATTATCAGTCCTTATTGCGTTCGCCGCGGACGAGTGCGCTGCGGGCATGAGCCGTCAGCCCCTCCTTGCGCGCAAAATATGCGACCTTGTCCGCGACCTTTTCAAGCGCCGCGCCCGTGTAGTAGGTGAACTGCGTCTTTTTGACAAAATCGTCGACCGAGAGCGGGCTCGAAAATCTTGCACTGCCGCCTGTGGGAAGGGTGTGATTAGGTCCCGCGAAGTAATCGCCGAGCGCCTCGGGGCAGTTTCTGCCCATAAATACCGACCCTGCGTTGCGCACCGAATCGAGCAGGTCGAAGGGGTTTTCTACACACAGCTCAAGATGCTCGGGGGCTATCTCGTTCGCGATATCAATCGCCGACGCTACGGACGGCGCAACGATTATCTTTCCGTTATCGTCGATAGACGCGCGGGCGATGTCGCAGCGCTCGAGCAGCGGCAGCTGACGCTCTATCTCCTCACGCACCGCCTCTGCAAGCACACGGGAATCGGTAACGAGCACCGCGCTCGCCATGCGGTCGTGCTCAGCCTGCGAGAGCAGATCCGCAGCGACGCAGACAGGGTCGCTTCCGCCGTCGGATACGATAAGTATCTCACTCGGACCCGCTATCATGTCGATGGAAACAGCGCCGTAAACCTGTCGCTTTGCCTCTGCTACGTATGCATTCCCGGGACCGACGATCTTGTCGACGCGCGGAACGGTCTCCGTTCCGTACGCAAGCGCCGCAACAGCCTGCGCACCGCCGACCTTGAATATCCTATCAACTCCCGCGACCGATGCGGCTGCGAGAATAACGGGCGGAATGCTGCCGTCACGGCAGACGGGGGTAGTGATAACGACCTCGCGGCAGCCGGCTATCTTTGCGGGGATAGCGTCCATAAGAACGGTAGACGGATATGCCGCCGTTCCGCCGGGCACATACAGACCCGCGCGCTCAATGGGCATTACCTTCTGTCCGATAACAACACCCTCTCGCTCGCTTATGATAAAGCTGCTGCGCTTCTGATGCCCGTGAAACTCGCGTATATTGTCCGCCGCCTCGCGCAGTATGCGGAGGAATTCGGGCTCGACCGACTCAAGCGCCGCATCTATCTCACCCGCGCTCACCGTCAGACTGTCAAGCTCGGGGCTGTCAAAGCGTCTGCCGTACTCGAGCAGCGCCGCGTCTCCCCGAGCACGTACATCGGCTATAATGTCGCGCACCGTATCCTCAGCGCCTGCGCGCGGCTCGGTGCGTGCGAATATCTCGCTGCGCTCTACCTCTCCGTATTCGAGTATCCTTATCATTGCTTACTCCCCCTTTTCGCGAGTCATTTCGGACAGCTTTGCAACGATATCGTCTATCGCCTCTCTGCCGAACTTATATGACGATTTATTTGCTATCAGCCTTGCGCTGATGTCGAATACCTCCTGCTTGACCTCAAGATTATTTTCGCGGAGCGTAGCGCCCGTCTCGACGATGTCGACGATAACGTCCGACAGCCCGAGCAGCGGCGCGATCTCTATCGAGCCGTTCAGATGAATGATGTCGATATCTATGCCGCGCGAGAGATAATAGCGCTTTGCGACCGACGAAAACTTAGTTGCGACGCGCAGCGTGTTTCCGGGTGTGTAGCTGAAATCACGCGGACCCGCGACCGCCATTCTGCATCTGCCCTTTCCCGTGTCAAGCAGTTCGTATACATCGGGCTCGTACTCGGCAAGAATGTCCTTGCCGCATACGCCGATATCGGCTGCGCCGCGCTCGACATATATCGCAACGTCGGACGGCTTGACCCAGAAATAACGCACCCGCTTTTCGGGATTTTCGAAGAACAGCTTGCGATTCTGCTCGCATATCGAAGGGCACTCATAGCCCGCGCGGGCAAACATCGCGTATATCTTCTCGCCGAGTCTGCCCTTCGGCAGTGCGACGTTGAGATAATCGCCCGGCAGTCTGCCCTGCTCCTCCCCGCCGTCGCCTATCCGCTCGAGCATGTCCGCATAAACGGCAAAGCCGACCGCGCGCGAGCGGCGCTGCATTCTGTGCATAAGTCGGTCGTACCGACCGCCCGACAGCACTGCATCGGGAACGCCGTGTACATAGCCCTTAAAGACGATGCCGCAATAGTATCCGGGATCGCAGACTACCGAAAAATCGACATCGACCGAGTCCGAGAATTCGCTCTCGGATATCGCTTCGAGCGTCAGTATGAACGCACCGAGCGACGCGCATGACGAGTCTGCAAACAGTCTGCGCAGCTCGGGAAGCGTCTCGGATACCTTACCGTGAACCGACGCAAGCGCGCAAAGCAGCTCGGTGCTCTCCGAGGAGAAGCCGTACTCCGAGCAGACCGTGCGCAGTGCGGAATAGCTGCGGTCGCCGAGTGCGGAAAATACGCGCCCCCGCGCTTCCGCAGCACTGCTCTCCCCCGACATCGCCTCCTCGATAACGTCGAGGCTAGACAGCGCGAGCACCGAGCGGTCGGAAATCTGAGAAAGGCTCTGCGCCGCAAGTCTTATGACCTCAAGCAGCTCCGCCCTGCCGACCTTTCCGATGCATTCGAGCCCCGCCTGAAGCATCTCCTTGTACGAGCCCGTACCGCGCGATACGCGATAAACGTTCTCACGGTAAAAGACCTTTTGTACCTCGTCGGGACGGTCGCCGAGATTCTTAACTATCGAGAGCGTCACATCGGGCTTGAGCGCCATCAGCCGACCGCTCGTGTCGGTAAATGTAATTACGTTATCCGATATCAGAAAATCCTTGTTATCCGCATACAGATCGTATTCTTCAAACTTGCTCATCCGATAGGGCGTGTACCCCGCATCGAGATACATCTGCTGCAAGCCGAGCACAATTCGCTCGCTCCTCTGCATCAATTCGTCGTTTATCTGCATCGCTGTGTCTCCTGTTCTTTCTTTGCTCTGTTATTTTATCACTTTAATTCGTTAAAGTCAATAGCCAAAGCTCATTTTATTTTTTAAAAATATATGTCGTGCCGCCGTATTTCGCCGTCATGACGCAGCCGCCGTCGCTGCATCGTAACTCCACCGACCGAAATCAGCTCGCCGCCGTCGCATCATTACCGTCACCACAGTGCCAACGCCGTCACACCACCCACCGTTGCAGCGTCCCCGCCGCCGTACCGCGCCGCCGCATCTTTCACTCAGCCGCCCCCGTCATACACCCCCGCGCGGGGTCATATATATTACCGAGCTCAGGCAATACCGAAAGCATATAATATAATGAAAGGAAATCACCATGATACGAATAGGAATATACGGCTACGGCAATCTCGGGCACGGAGTTGAAGAAGCCGCGGCGCGCAGCAGCGACATGCAGACGGCGGCAATATTTACACACCGCGCACCGGACGGACTGTCTTCCCCGTTCGGCACGCTGATACTCCCGACCGAAGCGACCGACGAACAGGCGGAGCGGATAGACGTTATGATAGTATGCTCGGGCTCCGCGCAGGATACGCCCATTGTCTCGCCCGCGCTCGCCCGCCGTCATTCGATAGTCGACAGCTACGACTGTCACGGGCGCATCGCCCGTCATATCAGTGCGGTCGACGCAGCAGCGCGGGAGGGCGGAACGCTTGCGCTTGTCGCGGCGGGATGGGATCCGGGGCTGTTTTCGATAATGCGGGCATTCGGCGAAGCCTTCATCCCGCACGGCGAGAGCTTTACATTCTGGGGGCGCGGGGTCAGCGCGGGGCACTCCGAAGCAGCAAGGCATGTAAGGGGCGTTATCGACGCGCGCGAATACACCGTTCCGATACCGCTCGCCGTCGACCGTGCGCGCAGCGGTGAAGGAAAGCCGAGCGAGCGCGAAATGCACCGCCGCGAATGCTACGTTGTCGCCGCACCCGACGCAGACCGCGAACGCATTGCCGCGGATATCCGCGCGATACCCGATTATTACGAGCCGTACGACACGGAGGTCATCTTTATAACTGCCGAGCAGATGGAGCGCGAGCACGCAGGAATGCCGCACGGCGGAAGGGTTATACGTCACGGCGAGGGCAGCACGGCGGAATTCTCGCTGCGGCTCGATTCAAATCCGCGTTTTACCGCGTCGGTGCTGCTCTGCTGTGCGCGCGCCGTCGCACGTATGCATGAAAACGGGGAGCGCGGATGCCGCACGGTGCTCGATATTCCGCCTGCATTTCTGCTCCCGCAGAGCGATAAGAGGCTGCACGAGCTGCTGTAAGGACCGAACGGGCTGCCGTTAGCTCCCCAAAGGGACATTTTTCCGTATTTTTCGACATAATGTGCAATATTACCGCCGGAGCACAGGAAAAAATTCTGCGTATTTTGACAAATATATTGACTTTAAGACAATTATATGTTATCATGTGAACGTAGATACTCCTAATATTAACAATGTAAGAATACCGAGTATGCATCGGAATTAATTTTGCCAAGCGCCGCTCGGTTATAAATCGTATACAAGAGAGAAAGGGCTGATACCGTTGAACAGCGCAGACCGATAACCGAGGGATATAAAGGCAACCACACATCAAATACCAACATCAAACATAACATTAAAGACTGCCGCAAAACAGAAAGGACTGTCATTATGAAAAAGTTTATGCTCCCGTGCGCACTGCTCATAGCCTCCGCTATGCTCTGCCCCATCGCAGCCGAGGAAACACCCTCTCCCACCGAAGAGATACACGACCGTATAACCTACGGTACGCCGACCGTCGACGGTGAACTCGATGATCTGTACACCCGCTCCGCGAAGGTAGAATATAAGCTGCAGCCGTGGTTCTGCCATGAGGACGGCAGCCTCACCGAGGAGGAAGCCGCAGAAAAATACAAATGGGCAGACGGTATCGAGGCAAGCTCTTACGCTCTGTGGGATGATGCAAATATCTACTATTATTTCGAGGTAAAGGACAGCTCCATCGGTCTGTTAGACATGAATGAGCTCGACCCCGATATGCCGAATGGTTATGCACTGCGCTGGCAGGATGGCGTAAGTATCACGCTTAAGACACCGGGCGGAGGGTCTGCGACCGTCTTTGTCGAGCGCGGAGGGCGGATAGCCGGAATCGTAAACGGAGAAAACCTCACCACACTCAGCGCGCTCAGCTACGACGGCTCGTCCGACACGCAGCCGAACAGCGGCTGCTATGCCGTTAAAAACACCGACACGGGCTACTCCGTTGAGCTGAAGATACCGCTCACCGAGCAGGCTATCGAAAAAACGCTCAAGCTCGGCAGCTCGATCGAAGCCTCGGCTCAGATAATGAATTACATCGGCGAAAAGCGGTACGAGCGCCCCGAAAACCTCAAAGGAGCATGGTACTCCGAGATGGTATACGGAACAAAGTACGACATCTCGACCGCATCGCAGACAAAGCGTTATATCGACCTTGTCGGCACAAGCAGCGGCGATCTCAACGGCGACGGCAGTCTCACCACATTAGACCTCATCCGGCTGATGAAGAACATTGCGGGTAAGGCGGAGCCTACTCCTATTCAGGATGTAAACCTTGACGGTGCCGTAGATGTACGCGACCTTGTCGCACTGATGAAGCTCATCGCACGCAGCTGATACACGGCGCCGTGTTGCGCGCAGCGATACATGAACAGTGCATGTGCACAGCTAATGCACAGACAACGTCACGCACAGTCGGCATGCGGACAACGCATTATGTGCTTCTGTCACGACGGCGGCGCATCGCGCGCTGCTGATACGCAGACGACGCATTGCGCGCTGCGGAAGCATAAATTCGCGCGTTCGCGCACTAAATACCATATTTTTGCATTATTTTATTCCAATCTCTTGACAATTTGGAAATATAAGTATATAATGTTTACAGGTGCAACGTTGCAGCACATCCGTATCCATTATATAACATAGGCGCACGGGGCTTTTATACCGATATAAAAGCCCCGCGGCAGCCGACTGTTGTCAGACGAAAGGAATATGTAATATGAAAAAGCATCGCACGGCGATATCGCTTGCCCTTTCCGCGTCGATACTCGCCTCAACAATCGTTTTCGGCTCTATCTATGCCGATGAAGATGTCGAATTTGAGGAATCCTTCGATTTCTCCGCCCTCTCTGCGGCCGACCCGTCTGTCTCGGCGGACGACTATGACATAGTAGCCTTCATCGAGACCGACTACCCGACGATAAATCTCGCCGAGCTGTCGGAGCTTGACAAGGATGCAAGACGCGCCCGCGTCGGCGAATACTACAGAAGCAGAAACGAAGCGCTTGCCCCCGAGCTTGAAGAGGGTCGTGTATCCTGCTCGTATGTTGCGCCGTATATCGAGATTGACTACGATTCCGTAGAGGATTACGGCACCGAACGCTCCGAGCTGATAGAATATGCATCGGGCGCGGGTATCCGCTCGGTAAAGGTCGACATCGCACCGACGAATATCATGACCGAAGAGAGTACTGCCTCCGATTCCACCGTTGAGTACACGCTTGCGCAGGTGTATTCCGACGTAGGTATAACCGACAGAACCACTTATACCGGCACGGGAATCAAGGTAGGAATACTCGAGGGCGACCGCCCGAGCAATCTCACCAACTTCCCGACAAACTCCGTAATCTCATACGGAAGCAGCTACAGCGCTGCTCATGCGTCCGAGGTCATGTCGATAATCGGCGGAACCTACGGCATAGCGCCCGATGTTTCGTTCCGCTGCGCAGCTTACAATTATAATCCCAACCCGAACACCAATAACGTATCATTTGTCGATTGCCTGAACTGGCTGATGATAACGCAGTCGGTCGACGTGATAAATATGAGCGCAACCATGCTGACATTTGAGGATTATTGGCTCACTCCCGTAGGTCCTTATGTAGTCAAAAAAGAAAGCTCAACGATGTCGCACTATACAAATGTCTGCGCGTATATCGACAACGCGATAGCAACTACGGGCTGCTTGCTCATTATCTCTGCGGGAAATACAAGCGACTCCGAATATGTAGGAGAATCGTACTATCAGATGATAATAAAGCCCGGTCTGTCTATCGACGCTCTGACCGTCGGCTCTGTCAATAATAAAAACAGAATCTCCGATTTTTCATCCTTCATGGAGTATGAGGATGATATATACAAGCCCGAGGTCACGGCGCCCGGTGAGGATATTGTTATACCGAATTTTGGCAAGGTCAGCGGGACGAGCTTTTCTGCGCCTGTAGTCACGGGCATAGCAGTAAAGCTTATGCAGGAATTTCCGGGGCTGAAAAATAACGTTACCCTACTGAAAAACATCATCATGGGCGGCTGCACGCAGTGCGCCGGTCAAAAGAGCGGTTTCTCCGATCAGACAGGCTTCGGTCGTGTAAATTATACCGCATCGCGCGAGCTCATGCTCGGCGGCAGAGCCGGTTCTGCAGCTGTAGACAGTACCGCGAATCTCGGTGATACCCTCTACCGCGAGAGATTCACCCTGCCCGCAGGCTCTAAGGGAGAAGTCAGACTCAGCCGCGCCGTACTCGGTATTAACAGCGACGGCTATACCAATTTCAGTGAAGCGCAGGGCAGCATTATCATGGAACCTGCGATGAACGAATACAGCGTTCGTATAACCGAGGTCGAAACGGGCGCGGTCAAGCAGGGCGGTGCTGCATGGAACGGCTCTCTTGCCGACTTTTACGTTACAAATAAGACCGACAGCACAAAAACATACGAGATTACAGTTATCTCAAACGAAGCAACCGAATGCCGCGACGAAGGCATAGCAGTCTCGCACAACGGTACGCACGTTCATACCTATTGCAACAGCTGTTCCCCTTCAAACCCGTACTATCACACGCTTTACTGCAACTGCGGCGCGTCTGTTACCGAGTCGCACACGTATGAAAACTCTGTCTGCACAGTATGCCGCAGACCTGAAAACTTCTGAGCAGGCAATGCCGCCGAGAGGAGGATATCCCCCGCTCTCCGCCGCAAGAAAGGAAGAAAAACATGAAAGAGAAAATCCTCACGCTGACACTCACCGCATGCATGCTGTCTGCACTGCTCTGCCCGACAGCCGCTGCAGAATCCGCAGAGCCTACCGAGGAGCAGCAGACCGTGCGCAGCCGCGTTGCTTACGGCACGCCTACCGTTGACGGAAAGCTCGACGATGCATATCTAAAGTCCGAAAGGATAGACTACAAGCTGCAGCCGTATTATGTTTGGGGATTTTCCGATCCTTTCACCGAGGAAAATATCAAAAAGCATTTCGGTTGGGATACAGGCGTAGATGCGTACTCTTATTTTCTGTGGGATGAAAGCAATATCTATATCTACACAGAGGTTAAAGACGACACATCGGGAATAGTCGATTTTGATAAGGTAACGGGCACCCCCGGTATGCCGGAGGTATATTCATACCAGGATGGCGTAATGTTCAACTTTCTGCTTGATGACAGCAGCGAGAATTGGATAAGGGCGTTTTCCGAGCGCGGAGGCAGATTTTACGGACTTTCTATTGATTACACATACAATCCCGAATACACTCCGCTGAAGGTCTTTCCGTATAACACCAAAGATGTATTCGGTCTTAACAGCGAGTACTTCGCTACAGTCAACCGCGACGACGGTTATGTAACCGAGGTACAGATTCCTCTCACCGAGAAGGGCGCGCAGATTCTAAAGCTCGGTTCCGAGATACAGCAAGCCACAGTGGTAAACAACTACATAGATACCCTTTACTACGGTCATTGGAGCACATCGGAGGATATCACCACCGAACCGGGATTCCTTGATGGCGTGATGTACGAGGAATTTACATACGGCAAGGAATACGATAATTCGACAATATCGGTTATCAAGCGCTTCATCGACCTTGTCGGAACCGATGAGGGCGACCTCAACGGCGACGGAAAGGTGACTGTAACCGACCTTGTCCGTTTGATGAAGAGCATCATAGCACGCTCTGAGTCCTCTCCCAATCAGGATATCAACCTTGACGGAAGGGTAAATGTTTTTGACCTGATAACTCTGATGAAGCGCATCTCAAGACGCGGTCTGAAATAAAGAAAAATTTATCCCGCCCGCAGTCTGCGATGCGCAGGCGATGAAAAGCACACGGCGAAATCAGCTGCGTGTAAACGGTCATGAAAAGCATATACTGCAAAGCCGACGCGACACGCAGTCGGTGGGCAGACAAAAAGTGCTGTCCGAGATTCGGTTCTCGGACAGCACTTTTGTTATACATTTGCAACTCTGCCGTTAAAGCTCAACAGACGATTCTTCCGTCTCCTCAGTGTCGGGGTTTTCAAGCTGACGGCGGATGTGATGCGCCGCACGGCGTGTGCCTGAGGAATTTTCCGCAATAGCGGAGAGCTTTGAAACGATCTCGCCCATCCCGTAAAACAGGAAAAACAGCGACACGGAGGACGCGACGGCGATAAGGGTATAGACGTAAGAGGACACCGATGTTTCGGGTGTGAATACTATGCAGCGCAAGCCGACGGCAATAGATACCGTAACGCCGACAATTAGCAGTACATAGGCGTATGCTTTGAGCTTTCTGCCGAAATGTTTCATACAGTTTTTTCTCCGATAATCAATGGGTTGTTGATATTCTTGCTCTAATTATAGCTTATCATTCGCGGTTTGTCAATGACCTGACGCAGCGACGCAGACAAGCATCGCAGATTATATGCGCTTTTCAGCCAACCCGAGAGCTTTTTCGGTCTGCGCTTTTTTGCCGACCCGACGGGGATAGATAAAATCGTTTGGAGTGTTCGATTTCGTCGCGCAAGGCGTACTATCGTACGTCGTGCGGCGAAATCGGGCGCAGAAAAAGCGGATAATCATTCCCTTGGAAAAATCCGATAGGATTTCAACAATTTTAACGGCATTTGTGCCGAACAAAAGCCCGAATCATTCTTTTATCCGCTTTTTCGTTCCGGACGATTTTAGCATCCCCGCATTAAGCCTCGCTTAAGCCCTCAGAGATTCCCAATGCAACAATTCCGATAATAACAAGCGCAACACACAGTGCCTGATTACGGCGCAGCTTCTCTCCGAGGAAGATACGCGAGAGAATGACCGAAACGATGCAATAAGAAGCAATCATCGGAGCCGCAAGAACGGGATTGCGCGCCATTGCAAAGACGTAGAAGATCTGACCGAACTGCTCCGCGGATGCCGCAGCGCCCTTCCACAGCTGATGGCGTGCAAAGGGATTATAGGGCTTATGCTCACGGATAAGCAGGAAGATCCAGCAGCCGATACCGACGATGAAGAAGGTGAGACCGTAGAGCACAAGGACATCTATCTCACCGAGACCGAGTCCGTGCTCGCTGTCAAGAATAATGCCGTCGGCAGCGGTACCTATCGTATCAAAGATGCAGTAGAGCAGCGGGAAAATAAGCGCAAGCGCACCCCTTGTGTACTTGCGGTCGCTCTCGACCTGCCCCTCTTCCTTAGATATCTTCTGCTCGACGAATGCAAGAAGCACAACGCCTACGACAATAACAGCCGTACCGCAGATGTCGATAATGCCGTACTCCTCCGAGATACTGTCGATGCTGCCCTTTGCGAGCATCCAGATTATCATTGCGATAGCGGAGAATGCACCCGACGCATTCTGCACGGGAGAAACTATCGACAGCTCAAGGTATCTGAGTCCCGCATAACCGATGACCATCGAGATTATGTAGGAAAACGACGCGGGAGCATAAAGCAGAGCGTTTTTCGCCATAACGGGCAGGTCAAAGCCGCTTTCGGAGAACGGGATAAGCGCAACGGCTACAACGCCCATTACGAGTCCGACCCATACGGCTATTCGGATATGCGAGAGACTGTCATCCTCATCGCTGCCCTTTTTGTAGAGTAGGTCCGCGCAGCCCCATGAGAGTGTCGTTATAAGTGCAAATATAAACCAAGACATTTTCAAAGAATCCTTTCGCTGTTTGCAACGGGGGCAATTATTTATGGAATAGCTTTTTTGTATTGTAGCGCGGCTCACAGGTAAGGTGAATGCCGAGCTTGCGGTAAACATCCTCGTCTACCTGAGACGGGATGATGGTGGAATGCGCCTCGCAGTCGCGCAGCTCCTTGAGCTTTGCAAATGCATTGGCGGCATCCTCGCTCGTCGCAGCGCTGATGGAGAGCGCGATAAGCGCCTCATCGGTGTGCAGACGCGGGTTGCGGTTTCCGAGCATTTCGACCTTGAGCCGCTGTATAGGCTCGATGGTGGAGGGCGCTATCAGATGCACCTGCTTCGGGATATTGCACATCGCTTTTATTGCGTTAAGCACCGCAGCCGCAGCGGGTCCGAGCAGCGCGGAGGTTTTTCCGGTAACTATTCTGCCGTCCGGCAGCTCTATCGCGACCGCCTCGGGGTGATTAGCGTCCGCGACCGACTTGCTCTTCTCAAGCGCAGCGCCGACTACGGGGCGCTCATCAACGGTAACGCCCGCGGTCTGCATGATGAGCTCAAGCTTTTCGACAGCGGAGGGCGTTACTCTGCCGCGGCGGCTGTCACACATGGTATTGAAATAGCGGCGGATTATCTCGTCCTTTGATGCACGGCAGACGACCTCGTCGTCGCTGATGCAGTTACCCGCCATATTTACGCCCATATCGGTAGGTGACTTATAAGGCGAGCTGCCGGATATGCGGCGGAACATGGCGTCCAGTACGGGGAACACCTCAATATCGCGGTTGTAGTTGACCGCCATCTCGCCGTAAGCCTCGAGATGGTAGGGGTCTATCATGTTGACATCATTAAGGTCGGCGGTTGCCGCCTCATATGCAAGGTTAACGGGGTGCTTGAGCGGGATGTTCCATATCGGGAAGGTCTCGTACTTTGCATAGCCCGCCTTGATTCCGCGCTTATACTCGTGATAGAGCTGCGAAAGGCAGGTAGCCATCTTACCGCTGCCGGGTCCGGGAGCGGTCACGACGACGAGCGGGCGGGTAGTCTCGATGTATTCGTTCTTTCCAAAGCCGTCGTCCGATACGATATGATTGATGTCGTGCGGGTAGCCGTCGATGATGTAGTGGAAATACACCTTCATGCCGAGGCGCTCGAGCTTGTCGTGGAACGCCATTGCGGTCTTTTGTCCCGTAAAGTGCGAGATAACAACGCTGCCGACGTACAGCCCCATGCCGTGAAAGGCGTCTATCAGACGCAGAACATCTGCATCGTAGGTGATACCGATGTCTCCGCGCATCTTGTTGTTCTCGATATCGCTTGCGTTGATAACGATAACGACCTCCGCGCGGTCTGCCATCTTAGCAAGCATCTTTATCTTGCTGTCCGGCTCAAAGCCCGGAAGGACCCGCGCCGCGTGATAATCGTCGAAAAGCTTGCCGCCGAACTCGAGATAGAGCTTGCCGCCGAAGCTGTCGATACGCTTCTGTATCTCCTGCGACTGCGTCCTTATGTATTTTTCCTGATCAAAGCCGATCTTTCCTGTCATCCGTTTCACCCACCGTGTTTTTATTATATATATTATTTCCTGTCACAAATCAGAATTGATTATATCACGTTCGACAGCCTTTGTCAAGCAAAAGCGGGGATTCGGTCAAGCCCTGTTTGTAGCGTTACAATAGATGTGAGACCAAAAGAATAGAAAAAGTGATTGAGTTCTG
>URDX01000005.1 GCA_900546695.1 uncultured Eubacteriales bacterium
AAAGACTCCCTATTTTAAAGTTTTCGCCAGGCCTTTTTCAAAAGGCCGCGTACCCCCCCTATCCTTCCCCATTAGGAATCAGAATTATGAGAAAAACAAGAGTTGGATTTATATCGCTCGGATGTCCGAAGAATCAGATAGACACCGAGGTCATGCTCAGCGAGCTTGTCGCTGCAGGCTATGAGATAACGCCCGAGGACATCAAGGCGGACATCATCATAGTCAACACGTGTGCATTCATCGAGAGCGCAAAAAAAGAAGCAATAGACAACATTCTCGACGTTGCGTGGCTGAAGCAGAAGCGGCTGCGCGGCATCATTGTCACAGGCTGTCTTGCGCAGCGTTACGGCGAGCAGCTGCTGAGCGAGATGCCCGAGATTGATGCCGTGCTCGGCACGGGCAGCTTACACGACATCGTTGCTGCAGTCAAGGCGGTCGACGAGCGCACGAGAGACAAGGTCGGTGCGGGTCACGACGACATAGTCGACGGCGACGCATCGGTCGAGTCCGAAAACGCGCGTTATGCAGCCTGCGAAACAGGCAGCGAGGCAGACAGCGAGACGGGCGGCGATGCTTCCGCTCATGAAGCGGGTGCTGCGAACGTTCACGGCTGTTCGGGCAGCTGCTCCGCGTGCTCATCGGTTTGCGACAGCTGCGGCGGGCACGTCTGCGGCGTGGACGGAATCGAGGCTGACGGCAACGGAAAGTACATCTCAGTCCGCCCGCTCGAGTCGCTTGCGCTCGGCGGCGACCGCGTTGTAACAACGCCCGACTGCTACTCCTACCTCAAGATAGCCGAGGGCTGCGACAACCGCTGTACCTACTGCATTATCCCCACCCTGCGCGGGCGCTTCCGCTCGCGTCCGATGGAGGACATAATCGCGGAGGCGAAGGAGCTCGAGTCGATGGGCACAAAGGAGCTTATCCTTGTTGCTCAGGATACCTCCCGCTACGGCGAGGACCTGTACGGCGAGTACAGTCTTGCGCGTCTGCTGCGCGAGCTGACCGAGCAGACCTCCATCCCGTGGATACGCCTGCTCTACCTCTACCCCGACAAGATAACCGACGAGCTGACAGCGGAGATTCGCGACAACGACCGCATCTGCAAGTACGTCGATATCCCGATACAGCACATCTCCGAGGACGTTCTCCGTCGAATGAACCGTCACGGCGGCAGCGCCGTCGTCCGCGACGCGGTATCGCGTCTGCGCCGCGAGATTCCCGGCATAGTCATCCGCACAACCGCCATCGTCGGCTTCCCCGGCGAGACGGAGGAGGAATTCGAGGAGCTGTGCACGTACGTCAAGGAGGCGCGGTTCGACCGTTTCGGCGCGTTCCCGTACTCCCGCGAGGAGGACACTCCCGCATACAGCTTCCCCGACCAGATCGACGAGCAGACAAAGCAGGACAGATACGACATTATCATGAACACGCAGCTCGGTATCACCGACGAGCTCAACCGCAAGAAGCTCGGCAAACGTCTGACCGTTCTCTGCGAGGGCTATGACCCTGTTTCCGAGGCGCATTACGGCAGAAGCTATGCTGACGCGCCCGAGATAGACGGCAAGATATTCTTCACCGCCGAGCATCGGGTGAAGGACGGCGAGTTCGTTACCGTCAAGATAACCGATGTGCTCGACTATGATCTGTACGGAAAGGTCGTGTCCGAATGAAACTTAATCTGCCTACAAAGCTGACCGTGCTCCGCCTGCTGCTCATACCCTTCTGCATGGCGGCTATCATCGCGCCCATCTTTCCGGGCGACGTTATCTGGCGCATCGTCGCGGTCGCGATATTCGCGCTGACCTCGATAACCGATATGCTCGACGGCATGATAGCGAGAAAATATAACCTTGTCACCACGCTCGGCAAATTTCTTGACCCGCTTGCGGACAAGATGCTGATAATCGGCGTGCTTATCGCGGTCATGCTCCGCTACGCGGAGGACGCGACCTTCTGCACCGTTCTCGGTATCTCGCTCTTCGTCATCGTGCTCCGCGAGATGTCGGTCACGCTGCTGCGCATGATGGCTGCGAGCAAGGACGGAATCGTCATCGCCGCCGCATGGCTCGGCAAATGCAAAACGGTGACCCAGATGGCTGCGGTTATCGTCATGCTCATCGAGCCGGTTTCGTTCATCTCGCAGTACACACACCTCGCGCTCTCCTATATCCTCATCGCGGCTATGACGTTCATGACCGTTTGGTCGGGCATCAGCTACTTCAAGGCATACCTGCCCGTGCTCAAGGAGGATTGAGATTGACGATAGACGGTTGACGATCGACTGTTGACAGTTAATTGTAAGCCAAGGCTTGACGATAACGCTCGTCCTATGCCGTCTGTTAAAAAGGCAGGTCACAGACCGCCGATAAACAAAAAACCGAGACTGCTCCGCAGCCTCGGTTTTCTTCTAGCCTCTCGGATTACCCGAGGGGCTTTATCTTTTAGTTTTTGTGCGTGTGTCGGTTGCCTTAATCTGCTTTATCTGCAGCGGTCAAAAATCCGCCTTATCCGCGTCGCTGTCCGCGCCCATCTGGTGCAGCAGGTTACGCTCGAGCTCCTTTGCGGTGTTATGCCCCATCTTCTTCTGGCGGCTGTTCATCGCCGCGATTTCGAGAATTATGGCAAGGTTACGGCCCGGCTTGACGGGAATGGTTATCGTCGGGATATTGATGCCCATGATGTCGGTAAACTCGTTATCAAGCCCGAGGCGGTCGTACATCTTTCCCTGCACCCACGGCTCGAGATTTACGACGAGGTCGATCTTCTCGGTATCCTTGACCGCGCCGACGCCGAACAGGCGGCGGACATCGACAACGCCGATTCCGCGCAGCTCGATATAGTGGCGGATGACCTCGGGTGCGCTGCCTACGAGCGTTTTCGACGAGACCTTTTTGATTTCTACGGCATCGTCTGCGATGAGGCGGTGTCCGCGCTTGACAAGCTCGATTGCGGTCTCGCTTTTTCCGATTCCGCTGTCGCCGAGCAGCAGCATTCCCTCGCTGTACACCTCGACGAGCACGCCGTGCCGCGTTATCCGCTGCGCAAGGCAGACCCCGAGGAAGGATATCAGGCTCGCCATGAATTCGGATGTCCGCTGCTCGGTGCGCAGGAGCGGAACGGAGTATTTCTTCGCCGCCTCGAGAAATTCGGGGAACACCTCGAGACTCGAGGTGATGATAACGGCGACCGGCTTCTGCGACATGAAGCCCATGATGTGGCTGAGCTTTTCTTCATGGTCGAACGGGGTGAGGTATGTGTGCTCGCAGCGCCCGATGAGCTGTATGCGCTCGGGGTCGAAATGCCCGAAAAAGCCCGCGAGAGCAAGCCCGGGGCGGTTCAGGTCGGAGCGCGAAACGAGAAGGCTCCCGCCCTCGGGGAGGAATATCTCCTCGAGCTGAAACTCGCGGATAACTTCCTTGAGCGATACGGTGTAAACTACTGACATGGTTTGATTCCTTTCTTTGATTAAGGAGCGGTGGTGAAGGGGTTGAGTTATGCCGAGCAGTGAGCGGAGTAGGATGTTGTTTAAAAGTTAGAGGGAAGAAATGCGGTTATCACTACGAATTTAGGTGAATCAGAGCCTTAGCCACTTTTCTTTGACCAAACAGGGCGCAGCGAACAATGCGAAGCATTGTTCCAAAGCTAAGGGAAAGAAACGCCGACATCACTACGAATTCGGTCTAATCAGAGCTTTAGCCGCTTTTCTTTGACCATACAGGGCGCAGCGAACAACGCGCGGCGTTGTTCCAAAGCTAAGGAAAAGAAACGCCGATACAAGGGCTGCGCGCCCTTGACCCCGCCACCTTTTAAAAAAGGTGGACGAAAACTTTAATCTGTCTAATCCCCAGTTCGTGCGTAACGGCGGGCGAAACTTTTAGGCTGTCTAATCCTCAGTCGGCGGCGGGTGAAACCTTTATTCAGCAATCGTCTTGCTGTTCTGCCCGAGAAAGACTCCCTATTACAAAGTTTTCGCCGGGCCTTTTTCAAAAGGCCGCGTACCCCTCGTCCCGCGTACCCCTCGTCCCGCGTACCCCTCTGCGTACGTCAAAGCGAGAAGCCGCGGAGGAAGGTGCGGAGGCGGGGGCAGGGGTCTGAGAACACCTGTTCGGGCGTGCCCGACTCGGAGACAACGCCCTCATCCATAAACACGATGCGCGAAGCGACGTCGCGTGCGAATGCCATTTCGTGAGTAACGATGACCATCGTCATTTTTGCCTCGGCGAGCTCCTTCATAACGGCGAGCACTTCGCCCGTGAGCTCGGGGTCGAGCGCTGAGGTCGGCTCGTCGAAGAGCACGATCTCGGGGTCCATCATCATAGTGCGTGCGATAGCGACGCGCTGCTTCTGTCCGCCCGAGAGCTCGCTCGGCATAGCGTCGAGCTTATCGGAGAGACCGACCTGCGCGAGCAGCGCCTGCGCCTTTTCGAGCGCCTGCTCCTTATTCATCCGCCCCGCGAGGGTCGGCGGGAGGATCATATTCTTGCGGACCGACATATGCGAGAACAGGTTGAACGACTGAAAGACCATGCCCATGCCGCTGCGCACCTGCTTAGCCTTTTTTTCGGGGACGTACCGACCGTTTTCGACGAACGGCTGACCGTCGATGAAGATGCTGCCGTCGCTGACCGTTTCGAGTCCGATGAGACAGCGGAGCAGTGTACTTTTGCCGGAGCCGGACGGTCCGATAACGGCGATTACCTCGCCGGGTGCGACATCGAGGTCGACTCCGCGAAGCACCTCGTTATCGCCGAAGGTCTTTTTGATACCGACCGCGTGAATGGTATTGACGCTGTTTTTGATTTCTTCCATATCCGCTCTCCTCTCAGAACAGGAACTTCTTTTCGAGGCGCGCGAACAGCTTTGTCAGACCGAAGGTCATGAGCAGGTAGATCGCAGCCGCGATGAAATAGGGGGTAACGTCGACATAGTGGTTGACCATCGTTTTGGTGTAGTGGAGCAGGTCGGCGATACCGATGGAGGTGACGAGCGCGGTGTCCTTTATGAGCGTTATCGCCTCGTTTGCGACAGACGGGAGCACCACCTTGAACATCTGCGGCAGTACGACGTGCATGCGGACCTGCATGGGCGTAAAGCCGAGTACCTCCGCCGCCTCGTACTGACCCTTATCTATAGAGAGCAGACCGCCGCGGAATATCTCTGCAAGGTATGCCGAATAGTTGAGCACGAAGGTGAGTGCGGCTGCGGTGAAGCGCTCCATGACGAGATATTTACCGATAACGGGGATGAACGGCAGTCCGAAATAGAAGAAGAACAGCTGGAGCATCAGCGGCGTTCCGCGCATGACGAACACGAAGGCACGGGTGATAGCTCTCAGCACCTTGCTCTTGCCCGTCACGAGAAAGCTCAGCAGAAGTCCGAGCGGGAGCGCGAGCAGTATCGTGATTAAAAACAGGGAAACGGTGCAGCCGAGTCCCTTGCTCAGCACACCGATGACCGATAATATCGTTTGAAAATCCATTTCCGCGGGTTTCCTTTCTGCGGCAATGCCGCACGGCGGCGGAGACCCGTTACCGTGCGGCTGTTATTATGTCAGATCTCGATTACTTATCCTGAGAGATCATGTATCTGCCGTAAACCTCGTCAACTACGAGAACGTCGATGCGTCCCGCCTTGAGGTCGAGGAAGGCTTCATCGTTGCTTGCGTACTCGTTGAGCGAGCCGAACGAAGCCTTGACATCGGGCTCTGCGCTGATAGCGTCGACCGCACTTGAGCCCTGCTGAGCGCCGACGGTCTTGCCGGCAAGGTCAGCCTTGGTCGAGATGCCGCTGTCGCTCTTGACGATGATTATCTGCTTGTTTGCGATGTAGGGGGTGGAGAGGTCCATGCCGTTTATACGCTCGTCGGTGACCGACATACCGTTCCAGATGCAGTCGATGGTCTTGCCGCTGAGCTCCATCTCCTTTGAATCCCAGTTGATGGGCTGGAGCTTGAGCTTTACGCCGAGACGGCTGCAAACCTCTGTTGCAAGGTCGATATCAAAGCCGATGATGTCGCCGTTTGCGTCGCGATAGCCCATAGGCGGGAAGGTCTCGTCAAGTCCGAGAATGAGCTCGCCCTTGTCGAGGATGTACTGCAGCGATGCGTCGCCCTCCTCCTCGTTCAGCTCACGGGGATATTCGGGGTTGCGGAGCATAACGTCGGAGCCGAACCACTTCTTTGCAATCTCGCCTGCCTTGCCGTCCTCGGTCATCTCTGCGAGAATATCGGAGACCTTCTTTGCGAGAGCGTCGTCGCCGCGGCGGAAGCCGATAGCGTAGTTCTCAGCGCCGAAGTCCTCGGAGAGAACGGTGTACTTCTCGGCGGGTTGATTATCGGAGCCTGCGGCGGTGGTGGTCTCCGCTGCGTCGTTTGTCTTACCGCATGCCGAGAGCGATGCGCAGAGCATTGCTGCCGCAAGTGCGGCGGTGAGTATCTTTGTTGCCTTCATAATATTAATTCCTTTCTTTTGCCGCGCCCGATACGAGCGGCGGCGGAAATGCTTTCGTTTCGGACGGTCTCATTATAGCACAAACAATGCAGCACGTCAATACTTTAGCGCGCTAAAATACTAAAATTTTAAAAAATTGTTGACAATCGCATTAAAATAGGGTACAATAGGAGTGGAAGTATAGAAAAGATGTTTGATATAACAAAATTGCAGCCACAATATGGAATTACTATGTCATTCTGTAAAACAAACCGTTTCGTTTTTTACGGAGAAGCGCCGACATCTGAGGCATGTACCGCAGATGCGGATGCATACATTTCAGCCCGCGAGAGCGCGATGCCCGTCGGCGGCGTAAACGATGTTAAGAACAGTATAGCGGATGCAGAGCATCGCTGCACCGATGTGAGCACCTGCAGGGGAGAGAATGTCTACCGCGCCGAGGGTCTCGGAGCGCCGCATTTCTTTACGACGCGAGGTACGCCGGATAATTTCATGCCGCGGGATACGGTGACGGCGGAGAAGCAGCTGCACTCGACAAAGGTAGTATATATATCGGATGAAAATGCCGACCGACCGCATTACTGCGACGGCTTTGTCATCGACCGCGCGTCGTTTGCCGAGCGCGGAAGGTACGTTGCGATCCGGACGGCGGATTGCGTTCCGATACTGTTCTATGACCCCGTAGCCGGTGTCGCGGGCGCGGTACACGCAGGCTGGCGAGGTACGGTCGGAGTACAGGGGCTGCCGCTGCCGCAGGGCGCGACGGATAACGACCCCGACGATAGGACAGAGCAAAATCACGTGCCGGGTATCGCAGCTGCGGCGTTGAGAATGATGTGCGCGCACGGCGCTGTGCCTGCAAACATACGAGTCGCCGTCGGCGCATGCATACACAGCTGCTGCTTTGAGGTAAGAGACGACTTTCTCGATTCGGTCAGAGACGCGCTCGGTGAGCCGCTGAGCGAGCATATCGACCTACTGACGGTAGAAAGAAACGGCAGACGTTATTTCGACCTGCCCGCTCTGAATGCCGAGCTGCTCAAACGCGCGGGGATAAGCGACGATAATATAATGATATCGCCGCACTGCACCTGTCATGAGGATGAATTCTTCTCGTTCCGTCGGGAGGGGAGAATAGTAGGTCTGCTGTACGCAGGAATTGCACTGCCGTGAGAAGCATGTAACGGTATTTGCGCTTGCGGAGTCGACTGTATCGCTCGCTGTGTGATGCGCACCGCTTGCCGAACCGCGCGTGCAGCGCGCTGCGTGCCGAGCCCTGTATGATTCGACACGGGTTGTCCGCGAATCGGGCGACCGCCGCGAAGCTGAGGAATGTCTTGACAGAAGATAGCCTCGGCAGAGGCTATCGACTGTCACCGTATGACGAACTTTGCACAAATTTCACAAACGAGCCGATTACACTGCCGCGGCGCTTTGCGCCGAGACTCCTCTCGGCTTGATATATATGTTTCACGTGAAGCATTTTCGAGCTTGTCGGAGCTTTCCGATGTTAATTTGAAAAGAAATTCACAAAAATTGCTTCACGTGAAGCACCCACGCGCAGTGAAACCGTCCGATTTGAGACATGTTTTTGCTCCACGTGAAACATCAGACAAATTAACCAACAATAAAGGGGGCGGTCGACGAAGTTACCGAAATTAATCAGAGCAAATATCCAAAATTCTAAAAGGAGAGCGCAAAAATGAAAATAGTCACAAACGGAAGACAGATGGTAGTCGGAACCGAGCTTAAAGAACTGTTTGAAAAGAAGCTGAAGAAGCTCGATAAGTATTTTGACAACAACGTAACAGCCTACATCACGCTTGCACGTAAGAGAAATCTTGAGCGCCTTGAGCTCACTATCTCAAGCAAGGGTACGATGTTCCGCAGCGAGGTTACCGCGGATACCTTCCAGACCGCTCTTGACGAAGCTATTGAAAAGATAACCCGTCAGATCGTCAGAAACAAGAAAAAGCTGAAAGAGGTAGTCTACCGTGAGGAGCCCGACACAGCCGAGCCCGCGGAGGAGGAAGAGGAGTACAATATCAAGATTGTTAAGACCTTTGATATGCATCCGATGACCTCCGATGAAGCGATTCTGCGTATGAATCTGCTCGACCATAGCTTTTTCATGTATCTGAACGCCGAAACGGGAAAATATAATGTGGCATACCTGCGCGACGACGGAGATTATGGCATTATCGAGCCGATGTGACAGCCCGAACAGTCAGCGCAAAGCATATATAAAATGCGCAAAGCACGGATATAACATGTAACCGCAGGGAGTCCGACACCGTCGGACTCCTTTTTTCGCGACGCCGCACCAACGCCCACAACACTTCGAAATGCCAAAGCAACGCCGCTCAACGCCGCGCCGATATCGCAATAACACAGCACCAATATCATAACGACGCTTAAACAAAGCCCGGCAGGAACAACACCAAAAGTTGTCGGAACATCACACGACGCAGCGCATATAATTATGTCGGGGGTGATGGCTACGGAGGAGCTGGAGTATACGAGCGAATCGGTGCGGGTGCGGTATCCCGTGACGGGAATCAAACAGGCGGATGAATTTATCGGAGCATATATCGAGGCGGTCGGCGGCTGTCGGGCGCGCGACGGCGAGCGGGTAGAGGGCGGATATGACGTGAGCGAATGCGAGCAGCTGCTTTCGGTGCGGCTTGAACTGCGGATATGCCGCGGCAGAAGGGTGATGTACATAGGCACGGCGGGAATTACGATCGATAAAGCAAGCGGGAAAATAATAGGGATTCGTGAGGCGGTCATGCGTGACCCGCACACGGGCAAGCGTCTGCCGTGGCATCGCGGCGGTGTCGGAGCGGCACTGCTTCCGCATCATAAATCGAGAAAGTGGGGCGGCAGTGAAGGGAAGTGCAGCAGCGAAAAAGCAGAAGCACACGACAGCGCTCATCTATACCGCGCGCTACGCCGCGAAAAGCGCGCACTATGCAGCGAATACAGCTATGCAGGGCTGCTTTTTGACGGCGGCGCAGAAATGCTTGCATTAAAAAAAGAAGATCCCGACGGCAATAACGGTACGGGTATGCGGGCATCCGAAGCGCGGAGACGCATTGCTGTTAAAACATGCACGGCATCAAGCGTGAGCAAACAGGCAATAACGTAAAAAAGGTGAGCTGTTAATAAATTCGTTTTTTAACAGCTCACCTTTGATCTTTGGGGAGAGATAAAAAAGATGCAGAAGCGTCGAAAACCGCCTCGTCGCCGTACAAGCGTACGGCAGAGACGGTTTTCGGCGGTAGAAAAAGCGAAAACATTATTTCATCTTTTAAGGAATCCGCGAGGATTCCGACATCATTCCGCAAATCAGATTATACTAAAGCCACCATTAAGAAGCTTGTTTTCGTTTTTTCGGTCTGCGCTTTTTTAGCCTCCCCGAGAGCTTTTTCAGCCTTCCGGATGCTTAATGTCACCGACCCCATAGCCTATACTTTCGATAGCCTCGCGTATCTCGCTGTCCTCTATCGGTCGGCTGTACTTCACCGTCGCGCTGTGCAACGAAAGGCTGACCTTTGCGCTGACTCCTTTTATCTTATTCAGCCGCTCCTGAACGGCAACGCGGCAATGGTCGCAGTGCATTCCTTCGATACCGACGGTGAGCGTACCGAGTGTTTCGTCCTTCTGCTTCTTTCCCTCTCCGCTGCGGCGCGCGCCGACCGAGCGCACAATTGAAGAAACAACGCAAACGCCGATTACCAACGCCAATATAACTATTGCGATTATTGTTCCCTTTTCCATAACCATACACCCTTTCCGATACGGTCCTGCACATCATCAGCCGCCTGATAAAAGCGTTGCTGCCCTGCTGTGCCTTGCCGCTTTGTCATTTTGCCGCCTCGTCATGCCGCAGCATCGGAAAGTAGTCCTCCGATGCCGTTTCAAGGCTGCCGAGCGTCAAGTTAGCCCGAGCTAACCGAGTGACAAAAAGCAAACGACAGTCATCCCTGCCGTATCTGCCGACATTGTATCACCGCGCGCGGCGAATGTCAATAGCTGTCGCAGAATTCCAACGCAGCAGAACACCGTGACAACAAAAATGCAGTCGGGTAATGCAGCTGCATCGCCCGACCGTAATCCAGACATAATATTTGAAAAAAACATGCCGATACGAAACTCAGTATGCAAACGGTTCAAAATCAAAATTGCCTGAACACAGAGAAAAAACGGTCCGCGCGACGGATTCAGGTCATATCTGCCTTTTTTTCGAGCAGAACCAAATTAATCTCTCTTATGCCGTTGAAGGTGCAGGACCGCACGGCGACCTCACGATAACCGAGCTTTCTGTACATCGTACGCGCGGCGGTATTCTTCTGATTTGTGTCCATCCGCAGATACGGGCATCCGCGTCCCGCGGCATAGCGCTCATAAAAGCTGACGAATGCGGTGCCGAGCCCGAGCCCTGACATGAGCGGGTCGATAACAAGGGTGTGCAGCACGGTCACGCGCGAATCGGGAACATCGTACATCCACGGCGCGCCCGTATATGCGTCGACCTGCTTGCTGTTGATGATGGCGCAGCCCGAGACCCTGCCGTCCGCTTCGACGACAAACAGCTCGCCGTCGACAAGCGCCGTCTCAGCGGTCGCACGCACGGGATAGACCCCGCGCACCCAGCCGATGCTCGCCTTTCCGAGCTCCTCCTCGGTGTGGATGCGGTTATATATTGCCTCGATCGCATCAAGATCGGCTTCCGTTGCTTTTCTGAACTCTATATCCATGATATGCTCCGTTCTAAATGACATATTTTGATGCGCCCGCCTCACTTATACGTAGATTATATCATTAATTTCCGTTTTTTTCAATAGCTTTACAAGATTCGACAAAAACTAAAATCCGCACGCAGCCGCGCCCGACAGAAAACGGAACGCCGCATTACCGAAAGCAGGTCTTGCAATATCCGAAATAATATGTTACAATACCCTCCGGCAGTTCGGACGAGGGTTCGGACGCGCCGTTTTTTATACGCCGCACGGCGTTTTTTAATATCAATTCACAAAAAGCATGGGAGCTCAAAGCCTTGGGAAAAGCAAAGATCCGCTTATCCGACCATTTCACCTACGGCAAACTGCTGCGATTCACGCTGCCGTCGGTCGTTATGATGATATTTACCTCTATATACAGTATCGTAGACGGCTATTTCGTGTCTAACTATGTCGGAAAGACCTCGTTCGCATCGGTCAATTTCACATGGCCTTTTATCATGATACTCGGCTCGATAGGATTCATGTTCGGCGCGGGCGGCTCTGCCGTCATCGCAAAGACAATGGGCGAGGGCAAGCGCGAAAAGTCGCGCGAGCTGTTCTCGCTGTTTGTTATCGTAGCCGCGATCTGCGGAGTCGTTATCGGCGTGCTCGGCTGGATATTCATCCGCCCTCTCTGCGCGCTGCTCGGTGCGGAGGGCGAGCTGCTTGACGGCTGCGTCACATACGGCAGGATTCTGTTCGCGTCGATGCCGACCTTTCTGCTGCAGTACGAATTTCAGAGCTTTTTCATCGCCGCGGAGCGTCCGCAGGTCGGTCTGTATGTCACCGTCGCGTCGGGCGTTACCAACATGGTGCTCGATGCACTGCTCGTCGCCGTTTTTCCTCTCGGTCTGTTCGGCGCAGCAATAGCGACCGCGCTGAGTCAGGTGGTGGGCGGCGTTATCCCTCTGATATATTTTTCCCTTCCGAACGGCAGCGCGCTGCGATTTGCCACGCCCCGCTTCGACGGCAGAGCGCTGCTGCGCACCGTCACAAACGGCTCATCGGAACTGATGAGCAACATATCCATGTCCATCGTCAGCATGCTGTATAACACCCGTCTGATGGAATATGCGGGCGAGGACGGAGTGGCGGCATACGGCGTTCTGATGTATGTGACGGGCATCTTCCTCGCTGTATTTATCGGCTATGCGACGGGCATTGCGCCTGTGGTGAGCTTCAGCCTCGGCGCACAGAATAATGCAGAACTGTGCAATCTTTTCCGCAAGAGCCTCGCTGTTATCGGCTGCTCCTCGCTGCTCATGTTCGGGCTCGGCGAGCTGCTTGCTTCGCCGCTCGCATCGCTGTTCGTCGGCTATGACGACGGGCTGATGTCGCTGACCGTCCACGCCTTTAAAATATATTCGTTCTCCTTCCTGCTGTCGGGTATATCGATGTTCGGCTCGGCATTCTTCACTGCGCTCGGCGACGGTCTCACCTCGGCGCTCATCGCATTCCTGCGCTCGCTCGTCTTTCAGACCGCTGCGGTCATGCTGCTGCCGCTGATATTCAAAATGGACGGAATCTGGTATTCCATCATCGCCGCAGAGCTCGTCTCCGCTGCCGTCACAACGGTGTTCTTCGCCGTTCATCGAAAAAAATATCGCTATTTTTGATTTGTAAAATATCTCCGTCTCCGATGCAAAAGCTCCTCCGATGCGGCATTTTGATGGAATTTTATTCATACGGCGCAAATTGATGGGCTGAATTCCGCCCCAGTGGGCTTGAATTTTTCTCAAAAAGGGGTATAATAGTCGGTGTAAGGAGATGCGGGAGCATCGCGGCAGAACGCCGCACCCCGACTGCACCGCCTGCGCGGCGGACGGCGTACGGTGAGCTTCCCGCTGCCGAAATAATACTTCTGCGGAGGTAAGGTTATGAACGAAATTAAAAGACAGATCAAAATCGCAAAATGGGATAAGGTCATTACGGCGCTGCTCGCGATTGTTGTCGGCGTGCTGTTCATCGTGCTGCCCGACAGCTCGTCGGACGTGCTCTGTACGATATCGGGCATAGTGCTTATGACGGCGGGCGTTGTGGCGATAATCGCCTTCGCTTCATACGGATTCTTCTTCGGCGGTCACGCGCTGATATCAGGTATCGCGCTGCTGCTCGCGGGACTGTTCTGCATCGTTAATCCGAATGTGGTCAAGGACCTGCTCACCGTCATTTTCGGTATATTTATCGTCATCGACGGAAGCACCTCGATAGCGGACAGCATCGAATGCGAGCGCGCACACGTCGGCGGTTGGGTCGGCATGCTCCTGCTCTCGATAATCACGGTTGTGCTCGGCGTGCTCGTCATGTTCGGACCGTTCGATACCGTCATGATCTTCGCGGGCATCTCGCTCATCGTTGACGGTCTCTGCGATATCATTATGATATGCGTGTTCTCGCATAAGATACGCGAGGCGAAAAAGCTGCTGCACGATAAGGACGATGTTATCTATATCGACTGATAAATCATGTTGACAATACCCCTGCATATGACAAAGCTCGTATGCAGGGGTGTTTGCTTGTCAGCACTTGAGTTTTCATGCGACATGAAACGGCAAACCGCCGGCCGTCGCTCGATTTTATAGCTTCATCGGAAGGAATATTCTGAATATTTACATCACACCTTCACATAGCCGTCACAATAAGGTATTAGAATAATGGATAAGGGCATGAACATGCCACTCGCGTCATTTATGACCTTGTTTTGAAAGGAAATTACAATGATTGAAGTAAAGCATCTGACAAAGAAGTACGGTTCGGGCGTTGCCGTATCCGACCTCTCGTTCAAGGTAGAGAGCGGAAAGATATACGGTTTTCTCGGACCGAACGGTGCGGGCAAGAGTACGACGATGAACATCATCGCGGGCTGTCTCGCGCCGACGGAGGGACAGGTACTCATAGGCGGATACGACATCTGCGAGGAGCCTGACGAGGCAAAGCGCCTGATAGGCTATCTGCCCGAGCAGCCGCCGCTCTACCCCGACATGACCCCCGAGGAATATCTCACGTTCGTCGGTCGCGCAAAGGGACTCCGCGGAGCTGATCTGCATGAGGAGATAGAATACGTCATGGATGCGACCTGCATCGGCGGCATGCGCAGCCGTCTGATAAAGAACCTCTCAAAGGGCTACAAGCAGCGCGTAGGTATCGCGCAGGCGATGCTCGGTTCACCCGAGATAATCATCCTCGACGAGCCGACGGTCGGACTCGACCCGAGACAGATAATCTACATCCGTTCGCTGATTAAGAAGCTCGGCGAGCGGCACACGGTAATTCTCTCGAGCCACATTCTCTCTGAGATATCCGCCGTGTGCGACTACGTTATGATAATCTCGCACGGAAAGCTTGTTGCAAGCTCGCCGATAGACGACCTCGGCAGCGCGCTCGGCGAGGAAAAGGCGACCGAGATCACCGTCCGCGGCAGCGTTACAGAGCTCAGCGCACTGCTTGAGAACATCGGCGCGGTCGACGGCTACGAGATAGACCCGACCGATGAGGAGGGTGTACTGAATGCCCGCCTGACAACGGAGGATGAAGGCGCGCTGCGCGAGCAGCTGTTCTCCGCCCTTGCAGGTGCGGGAATGACCGTTTACAGAATTCAGCCCGTTACAAGAACCCTTGAGGAGATGTTCCTGCGTCTGACGCAGGAGGATGATGCCGCTGCGGTTGACGAGGACATGCCCGACGATGAGAGCATTGAGGGTGACGACGGAGACGGTGACGGCACGGCGGACGCATACGGCGACGGCGGCGAGACCGGCGTTGAGACCGACGGCGATACCGATACAGATACAGACGGCGTCGACGGAGACGATATTGCGACCGCCGACGATCCCGACGAAGTCGACGGTGCGGACGCTGCGGACGATGCCGATGGCGACGACGGCTACAAGCCGCTGTTCGGATGACCGACCGCATTTTATCAGGTAAATTCCGATAAGCTTTATCAGATAAAAATCAAAAAACAACCGATAAGAAAGGCTAAGATATGATTGCTGTTTTCAGAAAAGAGCTGCGGTCGTTCTACACAAACATGACCGGCATCATCTTTGCGGCGTTTCTGCTGCTCGTCAGCGGAATATTCACCGTCGCGCTGAACCTCAGGAGCGGGTACCCGAATTTCGAGTACATGCTCAGCTCGACCTACTTTATTTATATGATAATCGTTCCGATACTGACCATGCGCAGCTTTTCGGACGAGCGTCACCGCAAGACCGATCAGCTGCTGTATTCGCTGCCGCTGAAGCTACGCGACGTTGTTGCGGGTAAGTATCTTGCAATGGTGACGGTGCTCGCAGCGCCTACCCTGCTGCTTGCGCTCATTCCGCCTATCCTCTCCATCTACGGAACGATAAACTTTGCCACCGCATACGGAACGCTGTTTGCGTTCTTCCTGATGGGCTGTGCGCTCATCGCGATAGGAATGTTCTTCTCGGCGCTCACCGAGAGCCAGATAATTGCAGCCGTGCTTTCGTTCGGTGCGCTGCTAGTCTGCTATCTCGCAAACGGTATCTCGTCACTTGTTCCGTCTACTCCGATAGCGTCGTTCATCGCGCTCTCGGTTCTCGCGGCTGCCTCAGCTGTCGTTGCGTATATGCTGACAAAGAATACAACGCTCGGCGGCTCGGTCTACATCGTGCTTCAGCTGCTGCTCGCGGTGCTTTACTTCGTAAAATCGAGCATGTTTGAGGGTCTGTTCCCGAACATTATAACAAGTCTCGGCGTATTCAACCGTCTCGACAGCTTTGTAAGCGGTATATTCGATCTCAGCGCCGTCGTGTACTATCTGACGGTCATCTGCCTGTTCTGCTATCTCACTGCAAAGTCCATGCAGCAGAGAAGATGGGCGTAAGGAGGTAGTGAAATGAAGAATATTTTCAAGAAAACAGAGGGCGAGCAGCGCCGTACACGTCTCGGCAGCTTCAGCCTTATCGGCGTTGCGGTTGCTATCGTTGTGGTGATAGTCGTTAACCTGCTCGTATCCTCCCTCCCCTCGCGCCTGACAAAATTCGATATGAGCGCGGAGGACCTGTACACCCTCTCTGAGGATACCGAAAAGCTCGTTGCGGACGTAGATGCCGATATAACCATGTATCAGCTGCTCGGTTCGTCCTCGTCTACCTACGGTGACATGATATGGGAGCTGCTGGGCAGATATGCGTCGATAAACTCGCACATAAAGGTCGAGCAGGTCGACGTTGCGCTCAACCCGACCTTCTATCAGGCCTACACCGATAAGGCCCCCTCGCAGAACAGCGTTATCGTAAGCTCTGCTCTCCGCTCAAAGGTGGTCGACTACTCCGATATAGTCGTGACCACCCAGACCCCCAACTATCAGACGATGTCCTACGACACGACCTATGAGTTTGCGGGTGAGGCGCAGATGACAAGCGCCATCGAATATGTAACGAGCGACAATCTTCCCGTCGTTTATCTGCTTAACGGAAACGGTGAGAGCAGTCTCTCCTCCGACTTTTCCTCCATTCTTGCGGACGACAACTTCCGCACAGAGCAGCTCTCGCTGATAACGGGCGACGGAAAGGTTCCGAGCGACGCATCCTGCGTTTTGATAAACGTTCCGCAGAACGACCTCTCGGAGGATGAGGTATCCGCGCTTGAGGAATATATCGACGGCGGCGGAAAGGTCATTATGCTGACCTATTATCCTTACTCGCTCGACAATCTGAACTCGCTCGGCGAACGCTACGGGCTCAGCCGTGTTCCCGGTCTGCTCGTTGAAGGCAGCGATAGCAACTACGCAAACGGCAAGCCCTACTATCTCCTGCCCACCATCGCAAGCACGGATATTTCCTCCATGCTCGCGTCGAGCAACGTATATATAATCGCTCCCGAGGCACACGGCATCACGAAGGTCGACACCGACAAGAGCGTAACCGTCGATTCTCTGCTCTCCACCTCCGACAAGGCGTACAGCAAGACAAATCTCGAGACGCTGAGTAATGACACCATCTATTCGGTGACCGACGATGATGTCGAAGGGCAGTTTATGGTAGGAGCAAGATCAACTCTCTCCGAGAGCGGCGGTCAGCTGATATGGTTCGGCTCGCCCTACATCGGCGAGAACTACTACGCAAATCTGCAGTATCTTATCGCAACCATGAACACCGTCTGCGAGAAGGAAGCATCTGTCACCATCGCGGCAAAGTCGCTGATGTCAGATTCGCTCGTCGTTCCCGACGGATCGAGCAGTTTTTGGCTTGCAATAATGTGCGTCGTTGTTCCCGTATCGGTCGCAGCAGGCGGACTCTGCATCTGGAACAGACGCAGAAAGCGCTGAGGCTGAGCTATGGACGAAAAGAAGGTAACACCCGTTATAAGTGAAGAGAGCACCGCAGCACCCGACGCGGGCGAGCTGCGCAGGAAAAAGAAACGACAGAGACAGCTCGTTACGAGCATTCTGCTCGTCGTATTCGCTGCGGCTCTCGTCGCCGTATATTTCATCGTTGCGCCGCTGCTCGCCGACGACGGCAAGACCGACGGTGCAGACGAGACAACCCTAATCTCCGTCTCCGCACATCAGAGCTCCGAGGTGCTCTCGCTCTCCTTCCCGAGCAGCGAGGCATCGGAGGGCACGATAACGCTCACCCGCGGCTCGAGCTCCGCGGAGTGGGAGTATACACAGCGCCCGGGCTTCCCGCTCAGCGACACTAAGCTCTCGTCGCTTGCGTCGGCTGTCGCTTCTATCAGCGCGTCGCGCGAGATAACCGAGCCGGGAGACCTCTCGACATACGGTCTCGACGAGCCGTCGCTGACCGTCACCGTCGGCTACTCCGACGGCACGACCCGCAGCTACAGCATAGGCGACTACAACGAATATTCGAGCGTCTACTACATGCTGACCGACGGCAGCGGCACTGTATATACCGTCGACAGCTCGATAATACGCGCTTTCAGCGTATCCGAAGACGATATCATCTCGCTTGCGTCGCTCCCGACCGATATTACCTACACGGGCTATTCGGTGACCGCACCCGACGGCAGCGCCGATAACTATACCGGCGATATGCTCACCGACAGCTATGCAGAGCTGCTCGGAAAGCTCGAACTGACCGGATGGGCGGCATACGACCCGAGCGACGAGCAGCTGTCTGAGATGGGGCTCGGCGACGGCGACGCTTACACCGTGACCGTCGACTACTCAAAAGAGGTACAGCTTGACGAGACGAATTCGGATTCCTCCGCAACATCGGTAACGACTACGGGAAGCTACTCGCTGCGCGTAGGCGGCAAGGTGCTCTCCGAGGACGGCAGCGACACCACCTCCCAGCGCTATCTGCTCTACGGCGACGACGGAGTTGTTTATAAGGCGGATTCCTCGGTGCTCGATGCTCTTATCAGCGGCGTTGCACCCGCGAGTGAAACTACTGCGGCAGAATAATGCGCGGCACAGCAAAACGATAAGGCAATAACATGCATTTAACGCACAAGTGGGCGGCAGCCGAATATCGGCTGCCGCCCACTTGTATGTTAAGCACTGTAGGTACACTCTTCCATGCGCAATAAGTCGTGGTATACGTCTGTCACTTAGTCTTTTATTTAATAATATAATAATACCCTGCGCGGTCGGTCAATACGACTCTGCGTCGGACGCGTATTCATACCACTCAAACCGCTTTAGCGGCGAACTGACTGCTATAAAAGAAAAACGACGGCTTTCTATCGAAAATCGTCGTTTTTGGTGGGCCATCAAGGACTCGAACCTTGGACCGACCGGTTATGAGCCGGTAGCTCTAACCAACTGAGCTAATGGCCCGAATATCGGGAATCGTGCAGCGGCAGCAGCGTCATTATTCTCTGCACAACACATTAATTATATCACTTTGTTATTAACATAGTTTGATACAAAAGTATACAAATTGTTAATTGCACTATGCATCAAACAGGCAAATAAAAGTCAGCAAACGCATGCAGCGACGGTGCGACACGGTGCGGTACGAAGGTAACGCCGCACGCAGTGCAAAGAGGACGGTGCCGGAACCGGACAGCGTGCGGCGCAAACGCAAAGCTATGACGCATAACATGCATAAAAATCATGCTCCGCACACAAAAAAGCGGTAATGCTCCCCGTCTCAGAAGCCGACGCGGTCGAGCGGTACGGTAAATGCCTCAAGCATATTCTCCATAAACCAATCAAGCTCGGGCATATTCATCTGTTCGAGCTTTTGTCTTGTGGATGCTGCAGCATCTTCAAACTCGGTATTACCCGCGCCGAGCTCGCCCAGACACTTTATGTATGCCGAAAGACTGTCTGCTGCTTTTACTATCCTGCCAAGCGATGCATCTGCCGCGGCTTGAGCATCAATCGCGGGCTGTGCATCGACCGCAGACTGTGCATCGACCGCAGACTGTGCATCAACCACTGTTTGAGCATTTACCGAGGTCCGGTCTTTGACAGTATTACGTGCATCGGCGCTTCCGTCAGCCGAAGTTTCTCCGCCTGTCGAGTCTCCGTCAATTATACCCCTGACAGCGTCGGGCGTGATGAGATCGTCGTCGACCGCAGTGTGCTTGTTTGCGGCAGCCGTGCCGACCGTACTCTCTCCGTGACCGCATATTATCGGCTCATACACATGCCGCAGCTCGTCGGGCAGCGTCGTACAGAGTCTGCGCGCCGCCTCCGACTCTATACGCTTGTAGCTCTCTCGTATCTCGGGGGTATAGTACTTAACGGGGGTAGGCATATCGCCCGTGTAGACCTCAGTCGCGTCGTGAAAGAGCGCGAGCGTGGCCGCACGGTCGGCGTTATACTGCCTGCCGAAAAGCTCGTTTCCTATAGAAGCAAGCGCGTGCGCGAGCATTGCAGTCTCCGCTGCGTGCTCCTCAAGCGTCTCCTCGCGCGTGTTGCGCATGAGCCCCCATCTCTTTATATAGCGTTGACGAAAAAGAATCGCAAAAAAACTGTTATTCATATTTACCTCGCAGCGTTGCTGTTATAGGATTATTTTATCACAAAACTCGCAATCATGCAATCATAATTTTTCGGTGGATGCTGCGGAAAGTAAAATCACGGACAAACCCGTTTGAGCCACAGGCGCAGCCCGAGATTTTATATTGCCTAAAAATCAGAGCCGCCGAAACGCAGGTCTCGGCAGCTCCGATACAATGTTCAATTATGTTTCCGTCAGCCCGCTATCATCTTCATAAGACGTACAAGGTCGATGGTGGTTACATTTCCGTCGCCGTTGAGGTCGGGAGCGGTCGCATTTATGCCCTCGCCTTTAGCAGCTATATGCTTCATGAGACGAATCAGGTCCTTTGTGTCGAGTCTGCCGTCTCCGTTGATATCACCGTTTACACCGTCGGCGGTGCAGAGCACGAAATAATAGGACTTAAAGTCTATCTTAGCCGTTGCGGTGCGTGCCTCTGTGTCAACGGTAACGGGCAGATCTACGGCGCTGCCGTTAGCGGGAGAGATGGTAAAGAGCTTAAGTCCGTCAAGCGGAAGCGACTCGGGAACGGTGAAGGTCACCTCGACCTCGCCGCTGCATACTGCGGGCGCACCGTCGACCTTTGCGCTTATGCCGTAGACCTCTATGCTCTCGGACAGTCCGCGGATGGCGCTCTTGAATGCCTCGACATCGTAATCATCGGGCTTTACTGCGGTAACCTCGGTGCCTACGGGAAGCTGATCATCGCCTATCTCGAAGGAAACGCCGTCAACGGCATTAATGATGATATTCTTAGGCTCCTCATAGGGCAGGAATTTCGGGTCCTCGGGGAGCTTATTGACCTGCTGACCGCCGTTGACCTTCAGGAGCGGTTCGTCGATTGTGACGTTAAGCATGTAGTAGTTTTCCTCCCAGACGATATAATAATCGTTCTCGGTCTCTACAAAGTCGCCGCTTTGGAAATAGACATCATAGCTGCCGTCATCGCACGGTACATAGCCATTCTGACGGTAAGGTACTCCGCCCTTACCGATCAGCTGATAGATAAATCTGTCATTTGCGGCATCGTAGGTAAGCTGCGGATACTGATCGGTATCGCGCTCTATCATCTCGCGGAGCGTACCCTCAAAATCGAACAGGCGGTGTGCGATTGCCTCGAACTTATCGGCAGGGAAAGAATAGCACATACCATCCTTATCCTCCTTGAACACGCCGCTTTCAAGCGTACCGCAGAGGAAGTCGTCGCCCTCGACAGCGGAATACTGTCTTTCGACCCAATAGCCGATATCACTCGGGTTAATTCCGGCACTAGCGCCGAAGTTCATAACGTATGCCTGAAGGAGATCGAATTTCTGAAAAAGATTCTCCTCAGCGCCGACCGAAAATACGCATGCGGTCACAAGCGACAGCGCGGTCAGTGCAGCAAGAATAAATGATAATGCTCTTTTCATGTGATGTCCTTTCTTTTATATACAAAATGTGACATCATTATACTACGTCAGACGCAATCTGTCAACACTTGGATAGCGAAACGGCGATATGTTTTTATTCTGCTCGGCAGATACGGAAAAAACGTCGCACCGACGCGGGGAAAAATGACGCATTTCCCGTCACACCTACGCATCTCCGCCGTGCTTACACTTCTCGGGCACACCGCGTTTTTCGGAAATGCTCACGCCTTATTTTTGTCCGCAAAGACTTTGAGTAGGTCGTATATTCCACCGACGGGATAGAGCTCCACATCGCCATCCGCATGCGCCTTTTTGACGCTCAGACGCGGCAGAACGACCTTATCAAAGCCGAGGCGGCGCGCCTCACCGACGCGGGCATCTACATCCGAGATACCTCTGCACTCTCCGCTCAGACCGATCTCACCCATCGCAATCAGCCTGTCGTCGACTGGAATATCACGCATACATGAGATGAGCGCAAGGCAGATGGCGGTATCCGCCGACGGCTCGTCTATATGCAGACCGCCGACGACGTTGATATAGACATCATACTTTGAAAAAGGAATTCCAAGCCGCTTTTCGAGCACGGCGAGCAGCAGATACAGCCGCGAATAGTCGATACCGTTGCTTGTCCTGCGCGGCACAGAAAAGACGGTCGGGGCAGCGAGCGCCTGAACCTCTGCGATTATCGGCCGCGTACCCTCGATTATGCAGACGGCGCAGTTGCCCGGCATGCCCGTCGGTCTGCCCTCAAGCATTGCCGCGGAGGGGTTCGGCACCTCTATGAGTCCCTGCGCGGTCATCTCGAATACGCCTATCTCGTTTGTCGAGCCGAAACGGTTCTTAGCCGCACGGATAACGCGGTATGCCATCTGCTTTTCGCCATCAAAGCAGAGCACGGCATCCACCATATGCTCGAGCACCTTAGGTCCCGCGATGCTGCCCTCTTTGTTGACGTGACCGACAAGGATTATCGAGGTATCGCTCGATTTTGCATAAGCGATAAGCGCCGCTGCCGTCTCGCGCACCTGCGTGACGCTGCCCGACGACGAGCTGACGCGGTCGGAATATACCGTCTGAATGGAGTCGACTATGAGTATATCGGGCTTTATCCGCCCCGCTTCCTCTATTATCTTCTCAACGCACGGATCGGTGTAGATATAAAGCTCTTCCCCCACAGTGCCGAGACGCTGCGCGCGCAGCTTTATCTGACCGCGCGATTCCTCGCCCGATATGTAGAGCACACGCCTGTTGCGACAGAGGATATCGGATATCTGCAGCAGCAGAGTCGATTTTCCGATGCCCGGCTCGCCCGTAAGCAGCACAACAGAGCCGCTGACTATACCGCCGCCGAGAACGCGGTCGAGCTCGCCCATGCCCGTAGCCGTACGCATGAATTCGGGAACGGTAAGCTCTGACAGACGCTCCGCGCCGCGCTCGTCGGTCGCGAGCAAGCCCGTTCTGCGGCGGGGGGCAGCGGCGGGGGCGGCGGTCTCCTCGACCGATTCCTCCATCGTGTTCCACGAGCCGCAGCCGGGACATTTTCCGAGCCATTTTGCGCTTTTATACGAGCATTCGGAGCATATATAGACCGTTTTCGGACCCTTCATCTAAATTTCCTCTTTCACAGCATTATTTCGTTACGGCTGCGCCGCACGAATTTCACTTCCTATAATAATACATTCATCCCGCTTTGTCAAGATAATCGAGCAGCGACGAAGAGATGACGAGCGCGAGCGCCTGACGGTATTCGGCGCGGGAGAGCATCGCAGCCTCACCCGCATTTGAGAGAAAGCCGCACTCGACAAGCACGGCGGGCGAGCGGATACGGTCGAGAACGTAGATGTTGCTGCCCGCTTCCTTAAGCGGGCGCTCGTTCCACGGCTGCAGCTGTGCTCTGACGCCGTCGCGTATCGCGGAGGCGATGCTGCGGCTCTCGAGGTGATTGGGCGAATAGTAGAGCTGCACCCCGCGAACCGATTCCGAGGGGAATTTATTCATATGTATGCTGACAAAAAGCGCGTCGGGATTTGCGTTTGCTATCTCGGTACGCGCACGCAGGTCGCCCGATTTTGCGCTCGGCGCTCCCTCCCATGTCAGCATGCTGTCGTCGCTGCGGGTCATTATTACGTCGTAGCCCGCGGCGCACAGCATGTCGCGCAGCGCAAGCGACAGCTCGAGATTAAGCTCCTTTTCGAGCAGTCCCGATGCGGAGACCGCGCCGCCGTCCCCGCCGCCGTGCCCCGCGTCTACGATTATCTTCTGCCGCCCCGGATTATACGCCGCCTGCGGATCGGGCTGCGGCTGTATCAGCTGAAACACGCCGTAGAGCAAGACCGCCGCGCAGATGAGCAGCAGTAGAAAGAAAAAATATTTCGCGGCATACCATACGGCACGCTTTGTGGCACACTCTGTCAATAGTATCACCCGCCGTTTTCTTTTTTGTCAGGCGACGGCGACACGGTGTCACGCCGCCCGAATTATTACATCTATATGTCGTCGCACACGCAACTATTACGGTAACGGGACATTACGGCGGCGGGTGGATATGGACGGAACGGAAAGAAAGAAACGGCGGACGGCGGCTGCGGAGGAGGCAACTGCGGTGGCTGCGACAGACAGTAGACGAGATTGCGGTCGACGAGAAGGCGATAGGCCGCATATTTTTTTGAAAAAAACGAAAAATTTGCTTTTTACCCATTAACTTCGAGTAAACTACAAAATATAACATAGAGATGAGCGAAATGCAAAATTGAAAAAGCGCCTGCAAGAAAAGACGCAAGCCGAAAAAGCCCCTGCAAAACAGAGGAAAAAAGCTCTGCGGAGTTCGACACGCAGCAGTAAGTACGGCACAGCCGAAAAGCCGATACAACTTCGCTGTGTTGCACGGCGGCATGAGCACAAATAACAAACAAATAACAAAAACGCCTATCGGCTCATCGCAGAATGCGGCGGGTCGGCAGGCGATTTTTGCGTCTGTATAATGCGCTTGGGCATTATTCTTTCTTTTGCAGTTGTTTTAAACGTTATTATTTTGCGTTTTTTACACGTGCGATGCGGCTGTTCAGCGACCGCCGCCGTTGCGCTTTGTCTTGATACCGAGCATTCCCGAAATGCTCTTGCCCTTGATAGCAACGAAATATCCGAGACCCGATATCGCGATTATCGGCAGCGGGAGGAAGATGAGCGCTATCGGGTTATAGGGCGAAAAGTTATAGAGGATGCCCGAGAACATTGGCTGGAGTGCGCGGCAGATGATGTTCGGAACGGCAAAGAGATTCACCGCCCATTTTGCCGAATGCTCGGCAGACACCGCCATATGCGGAACGCGATCCGCTGCGGAAAGGCAGAAATAGCCGATAACGGTTAGCACGCCCGAGAGCAGATTAAGAATATTCGCGCAGAGCGAGGTGAATATTCCCTTGCAGGGCATATAGTCTATTCTGCCGCCGTCAAGCTTTATCTTGTCATGCGCGCCGAGATCCCATGCAACGGTATACTCGAGAAACATATAAAAGAGCACCGAAAAGATGCTTGCTGCGAGAAAGAGGCTGTCATTCTGGTTTGTTGCCATCGAAAGCACAAAGCCGAAGAATATCATACCGATCTGGTTGACGAACATCTTAACAATCACGGAGCGATTTTCTGTAATAAAGTGTAGCATAATTCCCTGTCCTATCAGATTTGTGTACTGCTATATTATACCTCATTTATTAACTGCATAAGAAAACCAATAAAAGTTTACACTTTATATATCAATCGCGGGGCGTGGGCGGCACTCAGGGCGCAAAAAAAGCCTCCCCGTCCGACTTTTTGAACTCGGACAGGGAGAATTATTTCGGTTTTTATCGGGATGTCGAGGTTAGGTTTTTGCGGCTCCGGTCTTTGGCTTTGGGATGCGAAGCAATTGTTTCGGTTTTGGTTTTTCCGCCTATTCCGTTTTCGAGTTTCGATTTCGGTAGGTGCAGAATCAGAGCATCGAAAGAGCCTTAGCGACGGCGGCATATACGCGCTCGCAGGAGTCGATATCCATCCGCTCGGACGGCGTGTGAATATCAAAGATATCGGGACCTATCGAGATGCACTCGATGTGTCTGCCGCATTCGCTCTCGCTTCTGCCCGCAAGAACGCCGCACTCAAGCCCCGCATGTATCGGCTGCACCTCGGGTGCAAGATACTCGTGATTTACCGCAAGATAGGCTGCTATATAGCTGCGCTGAAGCTCGGTGTCATACACGGGAGACCACCCGGGATACCTGCCGAGCTCCGTAAGCTGTGCGCCCGTCAGGCGGCAGAGCCGCAGCAGCTGCGTGCGCATATGATCCTGCATGCTCTCGTCGGAGGAGCGGTACATCAGTGCGATGACGACAGCGCCGTCTGCGTCTATATGCGCGGAGGCAATATTTGCCGATGCCTCGACAAAGGTCGGGTCGGCGGATGAACGGCGGGTAACGCCGCAAGGTGCGAGCGCAAGCAGCGAGAGCAGATTCGATGTGCTCTTGAAGGTAAGCATCTCACCTTCTGTCAGGCGCGACGCCTTTGTGCGCTCTACGCGGAGATATCCGCGCTTTTCTTCGGGCGGCAGCTCGGCGCGTAAAGCATCGAAAAGCTGCTCGAGCAGCGAGGTCGCGTACGGCTCATCCGAGACAGCGATGCGCGCGCGGAGCTCGCACGGAATGGCATTAGAGACAGAGCCCGAATCTATCGAGACAAGATTGAACGGCGAGCGCTCGTACAGCTCCGCAAATATTCTGCCGAACAAGCGCAGCGCGTTTACGCGGGAGCGGTCGATGTCGCTGCCCGAATGACCGCCCGAAAAGCCGCCGACCGTAATATCAATCACGCGGCCGTAGAGCTCAACCCGCTCGGGCTCGAGACGAACGGTATAATCGGCAGAGCCGACGCAGCCGTTAACGACAAGATGCTCCTCCTCGGAATCGAGATTTATCATCCGCTCGGCAGACAGGCGCGACACATCAAAGCCGAGCGCGCCGACAAGCCCCGTCTCCTCGCCTACCGTAAACAGGCATTCGAGCGGCGGATGAGCGAGAGTCGGGTCGTCGAGCAGTGCAAGCATCGCAGCAACGGCAAAGCCGTCGTCTCCGCCGAGCGTAGTTCCCTCCGCGGATATAAAGCCGTTTTCGGCACGCAGGTGCAGCGGCTCTGCGGCAAAATCATGCTCCACTCCCTCGCGGGCGACGCAAACCATATCGAGGTGACCCTGCAGCAGCACTGCGGGGCGACCCTCACAACCCGCGCTTGCGGGCTTTTTGATAAGAACGTTATTCAGCTCATCGCGATAGCATTCGAGCCCGCGCGATTCGGCAAAAGCGCATACCCAGTCAGCTGCGCCGCTCTCGTTTCCCGAACCGCGCGGTATCTGCGACAGCTCCTCAAAAAAATGAAAAAAGCTCTCGGGCTTTCTGCCCTGAACGATATACTCCATAGCTTCAGCGCCGCATGTGCTGCGGCATCCTTTCGGTTTAACGGCAAACGCATTATGCGGCGCGCACGGTCGGTGAACGCATAAAACGTACCTATAGGTTATTATACTACATCGCCGCAGAAAATGTATGTATTTTTTTTGAACATGTTACATAAACTGATAATTCGCACTCATCTGCGTTGCCGCGCGGCTTTTCGGGCGAAATGAAATCAAGAGAAATTTTGCATGACATAGATTCGGTGCGCGCGCAAAAACTATGCTTGTGCAGCATGTCTGCACAAAAAAATCGGCCGCGATGCGGTCGAGTCAAGGACGGAAAAGCATAGTGAACTATGGTAATATCTGCAAAAAAGCAATCGCATCCGCCGTCTCTGCCGTTCTCCTGCTCTGCACCGCCGTATCCGCCGCCGCTGTCGGAGCGGAGAGCGACGCGGCGCTGACCGCGCAGCTGTCGGAAGATGTCGATATATCGGATATGAAGGTCTATCCCGGCGGTCAGACCTTCGGTATAAAGCTGCAGACCGACGGGGTGCTCGTCGTCGGAGTAGGTGAGGTAAGCGTCTCCGACGGTACAGCCGCGCCCGCTGCCGATGCGGGCATCAAGGTCGGCGATGTTATAACCGCAGTCGGCGACGACCCTGTTGACAGCATTCTATCGCTGAACGAGCACATCTCCGAATCCGAGGGCAAAGGCACACTCATAACATTTGACCGCGATGGTGTTACACACACGGTGTGCGCGATTCCCGTCGACGACGGAAGCGGCTACAAGATAGGCGTTTGGGTGCGCGACAGCACCGCAGGAATCGGAACGCTGACCTATATCATTCCCGAAACACTCGCATTCGGCGGGCTCGGACACGGCATATACGACAGCGATACGGGGATATTGATGCCGATGAAGCGCGGCGTTATCTCCGACGTTATTCTCACGGGCATAAAAAAGGGGCGCGCGGGCACACCCGGTGAGCTGCAGGGGTATTTCGGAACCGCAGCGGCGGGCACGGCGGTCTCTAATACCGACAGCGGCGTTTACGGGATATTCTCACTCGCGCCCTGCGGCGAGAGCAAGCCGATATCTCTCGCGCCCGAGGAGGATGTGGAGATAGGCGACGCCGAGATAATCTGCTCGGTTGAGGGCACGGCAAAGCATTACAAAGCAAAAATAAGTAAGCTCGATGCGAGCGGCGAGGGAACGCGGAATTTCATTATCGAGATAACCGACCCGGCACTGCTCGAGGCGACGGGCGGCATCGTTCAGGGTATGAGCGGAAGCCCCGTAATTCAAAACGGAAAGCTCGTCGGTGCTGTGACGCACGTTATGATAACCGACCCGACAAAGGGATACGGTATCTTTATCGAGCGGATGATACGTGGGTGTGATGCGCTGCTCGCACCTACCTTAGCGGCAAGCTGATCGAATACGCGAGACTGAAAAAGCGGGACGTAATCGACATGCGCATACAAGCAAAAGGTTCTTTCTTCTGACACAAAAAGAGCGAGGCAACGCCCCGCTCTTTGAGTACATACTCTATACCTCAATGCGGCAATAGAGAAGATATTTATTTTTGTATCCATTCAAAATCGCCGGTGAGAAGCGTTACCTTATCGACGCCTACGGTAAGCATTCCGCCGCCCGTATGACCGACAGAGTCGTGCTCATCGTTTATGTCTATCTTAACGTCGCACGGCAGCACGGTGGTTATCAGCGGGATATGCCCCGCAAGAACGGCAAGGTCGCCGCCCGCGCCGCGCAGGCTGATACCGTACACATCGCCGCGGAATATCTCACCGTCGGGCGAGGATATCACAAGCGTAAACTGCTTCATTTTGCGAGCCCCTTAGCCTTTTCGACCGCCTCGTCTATGGTTCCGACAAAGAGGAATGCGGACTCGGGCAGGTCGTCGTGCTTGCCCTCGATTATCTCGCGGAAGCCGCGGATGGTCTCGGACAGCGGTACATAAACGCCGGGGAAGCCGTTGAACTTCTCGGATACATGGAACGGCTGCGAGAGGAAGCGCTGGATCTTTCTCGCTCTGCCGACAAGCAGCTTATCCTCGTCGGAGAGCTCATCCATACCCATTATGGCGATGATGTCCATCAGCTCACGGTAGCGCTGAATTATACGCTGCACCTCGCGCGCGGTATTATAGTGCTCATCACCGAGAATGTCGGCGGAGAGGATACGGCTGGTCGATTCGAGCGGGTCGACGGCGGGATAAATACCCTGCGACGCTATCGAACGCGAGAGAACCGTTGTTGCATCAAGGTGTGCAAAGGTCGTTGCGGGCGCGGGGTCGGTCAGGTCGTCCGCGGGGACGTAGACCGCCTGAATACTCGTGATAGAACCGCGCTTTGTGGATGTGATACGCTCCTGCAGCGCGCCCATCTCGGTAGCAAGCGTAGGCTGATATCCGACGGCGGAGGGCATTCTGCCAAGCAGCGCGGATACCTCACTTCCAGCCTGAGTAAAGCGGAAGATGTTGTCTATAAAGAGCAGCACGTCCTGCCCCTCTACATCACGGAAGTACTCCGCAACGGTAAGACCCGAGAGTGCAACACGCATTCTCGCTCCGGGCGGCTCGTTCATCTGACCGTAGACAAGCGAGGTGTTCTTGATAACCCCCGACTCGGTCATTTCATTATAAAGGTCGTTGCCCTCACGGGTGCGCTCTCCGACTCCCGTAAAGACCGAAAGTCCGCCGTGCTCCTTAGCTATATTGTTGATAAGCTCCATGATAAGCACGGTCTTTCCGACGCCCGCGCCGCCGAACAGACCTATCTTTCCGCCCTTTGCGAACGGGCAGATAAGGTCGATGACCTTTATACCCGTCTCAAGCACCTCGGTAGATGTGGAAAGCTCGTCATACGACGGTGCGGCACGGTGAATGGGGCTGCGGTTTGCCGTCTTAAGCGGCTCGCCCTCGTCAACGACATCGCCGAGCACGTTGAGAATGCGTCCCAGCGTCTCTCTGCCTACGGGAACGGTGATGCCCCTGCCCGTATCAAGCGCCGCTGTGCCTCTCGTAAGCCCGTCTGTCGATGCCATTGCTATGCAGCGAACGGTATTGTCTCCGATATGCTGCGCGACCTCGACGGTCAGCGTCTTATCGCCTATCGGCATTGTAAGCGCGTTATATATATCGGGAAGCGAGCCCTCGTCATCGAAACGAACGTCGACGACGGGTCCCATTACCTGAGTAACCACGCCTGTGCGAGATTCTGCCATAACATATCTCCTTACGGTAATTTTCGTATAGCGGCGGCAAGCTATGCCCCGCGCAAAAGCCGTCTGTGCCGCAGCGCACCGCGCCCGACACCTCTCGGCTGAAGCTTTGAAATGATGCTCTGAATTGAAGCTTTAAAGTAATGCTTTGAAATGAAGCCGAGTCCTAAAACGAAGCCTTAAAATGAAGCCTCGAAATGAAGCTCAGAAATAACGCTCCGAAATGAAGTTTTGAAAAGGCTCTGAAAAAGAGCCTTGCAGTAAGAGATAAAGCGATGTCGCCCGATATACTCAGTCTCCGCTTCCGGCGACTATCTCGGTTATCTCCTGCGTGATAGCGCTCTGACGCGCGCGGTTATAGCTGAGCTGGAGGTCGGATATCATCTGCTTTGCATTCTTCTCTGCGGAATCCATCGCCATCCTGCGCGCGGCGACCTCGCTCGCAAAGCTCTCCTTTACGGCTGCATATATGCGCCCCGCAACATACTCCGAAACAAGCGTATCGAGCACAGCCGCACCGTCGGGCTCATAGAGCACGCAGCCGCAGTGACGCTCTGCACCATCGGGGGAGAGCGGGAGCAGTGTGCCGGTGCCCGCCTCCTGCTTCATCATCGAAACAAATGCGGTGAAAACTATGTGCACACGCGAGCACTCACCTGCGGTAAAGCTGCTGCAAAGCCGCTCGGCAAGCGCGCGGACCTCGGCGTACGTTATGCGCTCGGATGAAGCAAAGCTCTCTGCAGCGGCAGCGCCGTAGCGGTCGCATGCGCGTTTTCCTATCGGTATGACCCTGCTCTCTCCGCCGCGCTCCGATATCCCGGAAAGCAGCGCGTCGCATGCTCGGAAGGCGTTTGCGTTATATCCGCCCGCGAGACCGCGGTCGCCCGCAATGACAATGACCGTCTCGGGCGCGCCATCACGGGGCTGCATATACGGGCTGCGTCTGCACTCGGGCGACGATGCAAGCGTCTGCACCGTATCGCCGAGCGCGTCGGCGTACTGTCTGCCGTGCTGCATAGCGGTGCCCGCGCGGCGTATCTTAGACGACGCGACAAGCCCCATCGCGCTCGTCAGATGCAGGGTCGAATCAACGCTCTTTATCCTTGCCCGAAGATTCTTAATATCTCCGCCCATAGCACTTACCTCTGCATGGAAGCAAGAACGGTACGGAGCGTCTCGACATCCTCTTCCTCAAACATGCCCTCGGTCACGCGGCGGAGGAATTCGGGCGCGTCGGTGCGGAGCTTTTCATAAAGCCGCTCCTCGTATGCATGCACCTCTGCGACGGGTACATCGTTCAGATAGCCGTTGACGACCGCATAGACGATAGCGACCTGACAGCCGACGTGAACCGGGGAATTACGTCCCTGCTTAAGCACCTCAACGATGCGCTCACCGAGTGCAAGACGGGATTTTGTATCCGCGTCGAGGTCGCTGCCGAACTGTGCAAACGACTGCAGCTCGCGGTACTGCGAATAGAGCAGCTTAAGCGGTCCTGAGACCTTTTTCATCGCCTTGAGCTGAGCGCTGCCGCCGACACGCGATACCGAAATACCGGGGTTTATCGCAGGCATAACGCCCGAATGGAACAGCTCGGTCTCGAGGAATATCTGTCCGTCGGTGATGGAAATTACGTTAGTCGGGATATATGCGGAAACATCGCCCGCCTGAGTCTCAATTATCGGCAGTGCGGTTATCGAGCCTCCGCCGTACTCGGGAGCAACGCACGCGGCGCGCTCGAGCAGACGCGAATGAAGATAGAATACGTCTCCGGGATATGCCTCTCTTCCCGGCGGACGGCGGATAAGCAGCGAGAGTGCGCGGTATGCCACCGCGTGCTTGCTCAGATCGTCATAGACGACGAGCACGTCTCTGCCCTGCTCGCGGAAGTACTCCGCCATTGCGCAGCCCGCGTACGGTGCGATATACTGCAGCGGTGCGCTCTCGGATGCGCCTGCGGCAACGATGACGGTATACGGCATCGCGCCCGCAGCGGCAAGCTCGTTCTGTATCTTGACGACCGATGTATTCTTCTGTCCTATCGCGACATAGATGCATATAACGTTCTGGTCGCGCTGATTGATGATGGTATCTATCGCTATCTCGGTCTTGCCCGTCTGGCGGTCGCCGATTATCAGCTCACGCTGTCCGCGTCCTATCGGTATCATGCTGTCGATAGCCTTGATACCCGTCTGCAGCGGGACCGAAACGCTCTTTCTCTTGATTATTCCGGGTGCCTCCGCCTCTATCGGGCGAGTCTCGGCAGACTCGATGTCGCCCTTACCGTCGATGGGGTTTCCGAGCGGTCCGACGACTCGTCCGAGCAATCCCTCACCTACGGGAACCGAAACGACACGTCCCGTGCGGCGGACCTTTGAGCCTTCGCGTATCGAGTTCTTGTCCGACAGAACGGCTACCGATACCGTCTCGGTCTCGAGGTTCTGCGCCATTCCGTAGCTGCCGTCGTCGAACTCAAGCAGCTCGCCCGCCATACAGCCCGTAACGCCGTAGACGCGCGCAATGCCGTCTCCGACGAGTATGACCGTTCCCGTCTCGGACATCTCGACATGCGACTCGTAGTCCTTTATCTGCTGTTTTATTATGCTGCTGATTTCATCAGGTCTTGAATTCATCTGCTGATCTCATCCTTTCGGAAGCACGGCGGGCATCATCTGCCCGAAATGCTCTCTCTGATATCGTGTAATCTGCCCGACAGCGTTCCGTCAATGAGCGTATCGCCCACGCGGACGCGCACTCCGCCGATCAGCGACGGGTCAAGCTCGGTGCGAAGCGAAATATGCTCGCCCGTTTTCTTCTCAAGCGCTGCACGCAGCCGCCCGAGCTGTTCCTCGGTCAGCGGGACGGCGCTCGTTACGACCGCCTCCGCCGTGCGCTGAAGCTCACGCAGCATCGTGTCGTACTCCTCGGCACAGCGCGGGAGCATCGTTATCCTGCCGCGCTCGGTGAGCAGCAGGAGAAAATCGAGCACCTCGCCCGATACCACCCCGCCCACAGCCTCGCGCAGCATCGCGGTGCGCGCAGACGACGGGACAGACGGTACAGAGAGCAGCTGCGGATATCTCTCGTCCGCAAATATCAGCGAAACGGCGGTATGAAGCGCCTCGCCGTACTCCGACTCTCTCCCGCTCTCGCACGCGAGCTCGAACAGCGCTGCGGCATATTCCTTTTCCGTACTTGTCATAGCGTTCTCCGTTTGTTTACGGTCACGGTCGGCAGAGTCCGCACGCGGCGGACGACTGACCGTACCGAATTACTTTCGGTCGTTTTCGAGGTTGCCGATAAAGTCGTCAATAAGCTTCTGATGGTCGCCCTCGTTTATCTCTCTCTCGAGCAGCTTTTCCGCAAGGCAGCCCGAAACATCGACTATCTCCTCGCGTATCTCGCCCTGCGCTTTCTTCTTTGCAAGGCTCGCCTCGTCCTCCGCCTCGCGGATTATTCCGCCTGCGCGCTCGCGTGCCTCGGCGATTATCTCGCTGCTGCGCGCCTGAGCTGCGCTTGTGGCATCGCGAACGACTGCGGCAGCCTCGGCATCCGCATCGCGGAGCTTATTCTCCCACTTCATGCGGCTCTCCTCGGCAATACCCGACGCATTGCGTGCATCCGAATATTCCTTTTCAACCGAGGCGCTGCGCTCTGCGAGCACCTTCTTTACCGGCTTATACAGGAATTTTTTCAGCACGAGAAAGAGTATAACAAGGTTGCACAGAGAAACGACTATCTGCCATATATTGACCGATATGACCTCAAGCGTTTGGGTCTCCATAATTTTTGAATCCTTTCTCCGAAATTCCGCGGCATCGCCGCGCGTAGGCTCACGGTATCGCGTGCACAGCGTGACGCGCACCGCACAGGCTGCACCCGCACGAATGCGGGCACGCCGCCCTCCTGCCGCGCAGCGCGCGGACAGTCTCAGAAGGCTCAGCCGAGCTTAGCCATTGTATTTACGAGAATATCTACAAATCTGCCGGGAGCAAGGAAGATAAGCAGAATAGCGATAACGAGCGCGTAAAGGCCCGTCGTCTCAGCGATAGCGCATCCCATGAGCATGGTGGTGGTTACAGAGCCTTTGCTCTCGGGCTGACGTCCGATGGCTTCACATGCCTTTGCAACAGCGTTTCCTTCTCCGATACCGGGTCCGATACCTGCGATCATTGCAAGTCCTGCACCGAGTCCGCAGCAGCCGAGAATAATACCGATAGCGAGTTCCATTTTGTTTTCCTCCGTAAATGGTTTTTAGGGTTTTATGGATGATTTTATAAACAGACAGGCAGAGCCCATCGCGTTTTGCTCACGTCACACCACGCATCGCATATCGCGCGGATGTATTGTGCGCCGAGCGCATCGTATGCAGATACATGACGGCACGTCAAAGCAGACAGCGTACACACATATCGCGAATGCATCAAGCGCACGTCAGTGCTTTGCTTTTGCCGCCTTGCGGGCGCGTCTGCGCGCATATTCGTCGGCGGGAAAGCCGTTCGTGATATACAGCATGGTCAGCATTGCAAAGATGAACGCCTGCAGACAGCCGCTGAATATGTCGAAATAAATCGAAAGCACGGCGGGAATTCCTATCCTAAACAGCGGGAAGGATGCGAGCGCACCCGGCAGCCGCCCGAGCACGATGCTCGACAGTCCGCCCAGACCCGCAGCAACAAGCACCGAAATGACCGAGCCCGAAAGAACGTTTCCGTAATGACGGAAGGACATCGAGACAGGGGTCGCAATCTCGCTTATTACGTTAAGCGGGGTAAGCGGGATAGGGTCGGCAAAGCTCTTGAGATAATTAAGCGGTCCTGCCTTCATCTTATAATGCGTTATCAGGATAAACACGAGCAGCGCCCATCCCGCAACGATATTCAGATCAGAGGTCGGCGGGTAGAGCCCGAAGAGCGTCAGCAGACTCGAGAGCGCGGAGAGCGCCATTATCGCCGCAACAAAGGGCGCAAAGCCGTCGAAATACGGGTGCATGTTCGTGCGGACAAGATTCTCTGTCGTTTCGACTATCCACTCCGCGATAAGCTGACGGCGGGTGGTCGGCTTTGCCTTGATGCCGTGCGTGATGAATAGGCAGAACCAGAAGACGACAAGCACGACGGCAAGCGAATTAACCTGAGATTCGGTTATCGGGAACGGCTGAATGGGGGTATTAAGCGTAAAATATATGCGCGCTCCCGTTATCTGTATTCCGTCGCTCGCAGGCGTTGTAAGTATATACAGCGCAATGAGTGCCGCGATAGGAAGCAGCATTAATATTATCAGCAGCACATCAACAAAAACGAATGCCGCGGATTTTTTTCTCATTATATCATCTCCCGTATACGGAAATTCGTCAAAATTCGACGTTTACAGACACGTCGCAGCTGCCCTGCCCGACCGCATATCGACGAGTCGAAGTAGGTCGGCAAATCGGGGCGCACCGTTCATCAAATGCATTTCGGTGAATCGAAACATATCGGTGAGTCAGCGGCATGTCAGCGAGCCGACGCGTGTCGTTAAATCGGAGCACGTCGGTAAGTCAGCAGCACGTCAGCACGGCGAAGCATATCGGCAATCCGACAATCGTCGATACACCAAGACGCTGTACTCAGTTCACATGACCGAACAGCGGTCGTATGAGCAATGCTATCTTGAGCAGGAACAGCGGAAGTATCGTCGAAATCACGTTGAAGCACGGAGCAAGTGCGCCGAGCACGACAACGCCCGCGACGAGCAGCATCCGCAGCAGCCATGAGATACGAACGCGGCGGCGCATGGACTTATCGTCCATTCCGACAGCCGACTGTACGGTTACTCCCATGAGAAAGAAGTTCAGCACGGAAGCGAACGTTCCGAGTATACCTCCGAGCAGCACCGACAGACTCCATCTGCCGATAATCAGAAAGACAAGGCAGACGATTACGGTCATCGCGGTGACGCAGAGCGCAACATACGCGGTCTCGCGCAGCACGGTGCGGTCAATCTTATTCATACAAGGTATCTACCCTTTCCGTAAGCGACGCTTTTTCCGCAGCCGCTTACGCGATACGGACGGCAGACGACGCTGCCGAAAGCTGCCTATGCTTACTTTTTTGATTATATCATATATGCACTTAACAATAAAGACATTTTTTGTCCTATAATGTGTCTTAAATGTAAACAATCGCTTGATTGGATAACAAAAACCTCGGATTACATTATTCGGTACACTGATACTCTCCGCAGACTCGGAATATACCGTAAGCGGCACGAAAAATGCAGCGCTGCGCGACACGACCCTATCATCAGCATTGCCCGCCGCGGGCGAAGATAAACAACCGATAAAGCTCTGAAATAAACTCAAGTATGATTCGGTTTTCAGGCATGGAAAAGCGGGGCTGTTAAAAACTTATTTTTAACAGCCCCGCGGGGATAGTTATTTTCGCGGTGTAAGCGTTATGTGCGCCGCGTGTGCCGTGTCGGCTTACTTCTTGCCCGTCTGTGCCGCTGCGGCAAGCGCCTTATTGCGGCGGCTGACCTTACGGTCAACGCGGTGAAGAATATAATCGGCACCGACCTCTGCGCTGTGACCGAGATTATAGAAGTATTCCTGCTTCATCTCGTGGATATGGTCGCGATAGCTCTCCTGATTCTCGAACAGCTCGGCAACGACATCGCCGACCGATGCAACATCACACTTTTCGATGCATCTGCCTATCTCGCTGCGCGCGGTGATATCGAAAGGCGTGAACGGTATCTTATCGTAATCGCGGTTGACGACCTTCATCTCCGTATTGATAAAGAGCGTCGGCTTATCGGTGGTGAACGAGAACTCGTAAGCGATGCTCGACCAGTCGGTTATGACAAGGTCGGCGGTGTAGACGGTCACGTTCGACGAAAAGTCGGTCTCTATCGTAAAGTCGTCCGAGAAGCGGTCGCGGTATTTCTCCAGTATCTCGCGCATCTTAAGCGGGAAACGGCGGACATACTGCGGGTGCGGGCGAATAACGATGCGATAGCCCCTGTTATACAGCCCCTCGACAAGCCCGTCGAGGCAGGAATCCATGATGTTGTCATACTGCCATGACGGCGCGATAAGAACGGTCTTTTTGCCGTTCTCGGTCTTGTCGCACGCCTCGTAGGAGGCTATCATATTGTCGATAAGACCGTAGCCGTACTCGACTATGCGCTTCTTCTTTGTATGGCGCAGCTGCTCCATAGCGCGCACCTCGATAGCCTGAGGGCGGGATACGGCAAATACGGTATTGAACGCATCGAGCGCGCCCGTGCGGTAGGTGAGATTGAGCGATGTGCAGCCGTGATCGACATAGATATATTCGATGCTCGGCTTTACGCGCGAGCGCTTGATGTGGTACTTTTCGAGGTCGGGGGTCGTCATTATGACAATGTCGCACTCGAGCTTCATCATCAGAGAGATAAGCCGTGTCTGATCGACGTAGTACGCGTGCAGCATGGGATCCTTCTTCTTGAAGATGGCATCATCGGGGTCGCTCGTCACATAGTGAACGGCGTACTTTGCGCGGCGAATCAGCTCCTCAACGAGATTTCCGAGATACTTATAATATCCGCTGCCCTCGGAATAGAATACTATATGCATATCCTTCTGATTTTCCTTTGAGAAGAATTCCTTATAGTACTTTTTAGCGAGAGCCTTGTTCTTCTTTGCCTCCGCTTTTTCAGCCGCCGCATCCTTTTTCATCTGTTCAAGCGCCTCATAGTTTATGTACTTCTTAGGCGAATAGATGATATTGACGAGGTACATCACAAGGATTGCAAAGAGGTTACCCCACATCCAGTACAGACCTACGCCCGCGGGAACGATGAATGCGAAAAACGTAGAAAAGGCGACCATGAATACGGTCATGCCCCACTGAGAGAGCTTGTTCTGCTCTATCTGCAGGACGTTTATCTTATTCTGGATGATGCACATAAGCAGCGCAGACAGACCCGACAGCACCGCAATGAAGAAGCAGGCGTTTATAACGCCGAGCGTGGGCGACTCGGAGAGATTGACTCCGAGGAAGGTCATGTTGAGCGAGTTTATCTTATCTATCGCATCGGGCGCGCCCGCGATATCGGCAAACTCCGCGCCGCGTCCGCCCTGAATAAGCTGAACGACCTTGAGCTGAGCGGTAGAGCCGAGCTCGTCGACCGTCATATTCGTCAGTTGCGCCGCGCGCTCTACCATTGCAGACGCAACGCCGCTGCCGATATGGAGCAGGTGCTTGAGCGGCTTATAAACGACATCGAGCAGTCCGAAGATTATCGGCAGCTGAAGCAGCAGCGGCCACACTCCTGCCATCGGGCTGTAATGCTCGCGCTTATACAGCGCCGTCTGCGCGTCGATGAACGCATCCTTGTCGTCAACGTACTGGAAGCGGAGCGAATCGAGCTCCGGCTTCATCTTGACCATCTTGATGGAGTTTTTCTGCACGAGCATCGATATCGGGAACATGATTATCTTCGTGCAGAGGGTGAAAACTATAATGGCTATTCCGTAGTTGCCTCCGAAAAGGTTATACAGAAAACGCATCAGGTAGCCGAGAGGCGTACCTATTACGGTATTGATTATCTCCATGCCTTACTTCCTTTCGGTACAGATATGGATGGCGCGGCGGAGATCCTCGACCTTCTGTCTCTCCTCGGCAAGCATGCGGCGGAGCTCGCGATTCTCGCGCAGCAGTGCGGAGTTCGAACTGCCGTCGTCGTACTTATCAAGCTCGGGCAGGTCTATAACATCGTCGGCGTAGCCCTGCGCGGCCGGAGCGCTCACGGAGGGTGCAAATGCGGCTGCGTTTGTTGCTGCAGCGGTACTTGCAGCGGCGTTCGAAGCGGCGATGCCTGCGGTCGCGATGCCTGCGGCGGATGCCGTACCCGCAGCGGATGTCTGTGCGGGAGCTGCGGGATTGCCCGAATCGGGCAGCGAATAATCGTCCATGCCGTAATCGTCATCATCATCGTCATCGTCGTCGACTACGTAGGCGTTATCCTTGTTCTTTGTAAAGAAGCGCTTTATTCTGCGCCAGTAGAAGCCGAAGGCTGCGCCCGCTGCGATAACAACACCCGCGATTATCTGAATGATATAGGTCATCGCCGACGGGTCAATATATGCGGCGGAGGATACGGTGAGCAGCATTGCAAGCGCTGCTGCGTAATAGAGATATTTTATCAGCTTTTTCATTCTCAACTCCATGGCTCTCGAGATGAGAGCCGCCTTTCTTTCGGTGCGGCTGTCAAAGCAAAAGCCGCTTTTTTGATGCGGCTCCCGAGATGAAAGCCGTATTTTTTTCAATATTGTACGATATTATGACGAAGCACGTTCTGAAATGAAGCCTGTATCAAAGCCCGTCCGATTATTTTTCGTTGGGGTTATCCGTTCCCGCATCGTAGAACGGGAATTCGATACGCTCGGTACTGACAAGCTCCCAGTTATTCACGTCGGTCGCGTCGCCCGTAATACGGTAGGTTAGCGTATTATAGTCGCGATGCGTCGCGCTGTCGTCGCAGCACTGCGCCCAGAAATAACGCTCAAGCTCCTCATCCTCGCCGATCTCGTCGAGCGTTCTCGGGTCGCTGTCCTGCTTGAGTCCGAAGCACTCAAGTATCGTAGAGCGCAGGTTATCCTGGCAGACCTGCTTGCTGCTGACCTTCATAGGCTCGGAACGGTCGGCGCCCGCGGGCTTTATCCAAAGTGTCGGGCAGCGGGAGAGACCGTCGTTCAGCTCGGTGACCGTGCCTGTTCTGCCGTGGTCGGCTGTAACAATGACGGTGGTGTCGTCGAGCAGCCCGAGATCGTCGAGCTGCTGCATATAGCTCTTAATCATCTTGAGGTCGCCGCGCAGCTGAGAATAAAGGGTGTTGCTGTGCTCCTGATCGCTGTAATCGAACTCAGCGGGATTGCCGTTTTCGTCCATGGTATAGGGGTCATGACAGCCACGGAAATGATAGAAGATAAAGCTGCCGTTTTCGTTCTCGCCGTCGCCTATCGAAACGCCGTCGGGAACTATGCCGCGAAAATGCGCGACATCGTCGTCCATCCATGCGTCGTCGGTGGAGATTATTCCGTCAAGGTCGCCCGTGTAAATCCTGAACGAGGGCTTGAGGCATTCGGGCGAGTAAAGATACGCCGAAAGCTTGAGCATTGAGCAGATAAGGCGGCGGTTATCGGCGGACTTAGCGTCGTGAACGACGTTATCGACCGAGTCGCCGAGATATTCGGTATTAATGAAGGTATAGCGCGAGTCGGTATACAGCTTTGTACCGTAGCCCGCGTCGTGAATACGGCGGAGAAGCGTATCACCGCCCCATGCCGTCTCAGCGTACTCTGCGGGAAGACGGTCGTACTCCTCCTTGCAGCCGGTCAGGATGTAGTTGACCGATGGGAAGGTACGCGAATAGCTGCCCGTGAAGTTACGGTAGTAAGTAAAGCCCGAAAAGTCGTCCCAAAGCTCGGTGTCCTCCGCAAGCACCTTATCGGCAAACACGTTGTCGTAGCGGTCAAGAAGAAAGACGATTACGTTATGCTTCGGTGAAACGTCGAACATTGTCGTCGTTGAAAGATAGCCGTTCTGCGGGGACGGAATATCGGTGCGGACAAGCAGCATAACGAGAGCAACCGCCTGTGCGCCGAGGAGCAGAGCGCTTCCCCACTGCACCGTCATCGACCAGACCTTGCGGCTGAAATAGAGCAGCAGAAATACAAGCGCAAATATCACAGCCCACAGAGCAAGGTTGAGCACCGTTGTTTTCATGAAGTGCTCCCATTCGACAGCCGAGCCGTCGAGCGAGCCGTGATTTGTTATATCATTAAGAAAATTGCGCTGCAGCCAGCCGCACAAAAGCCCCGAAAACAATAGGCTGACGAGCGTATTATAAACCTTGCCGCGTACGAGCAGCAGCACCGCCGTTATGACCGCGCAGGCGACAACACCCGTCACCGCCATCACGGGCCGGACTACGGCGAACGAAAACGGGAAAAAGCCCGAATTTCCGATAAACAGCTCGAGCGGACCGAACACTATAACGGTAAAGCAAAATGCCGCCGCACAGAGCAGCGCGATACGGAGCCGCACGGGGAAGGAGCGGCGGTCGTGCCACAGCTCGTACAGCTTGCCGCTGCGTTTGATTTCTGCATTTGATCTACGCATACACATTTCCTTTCAGAGCGGCAGAACGCCGCCAAAAACGTCAGGGGTCGACGGAGCAGCTCCGTCTTCGTAAATATAACCGCGTTATTATATCATACATACGCCGCTTTGTAAAGCTTTTGCGGATATTTTGACATTTTTCGCAGCACGGTGCAGAGCGAAAATTCCGCTTCAGGAGCATACCGAAATTCACTGCGGGCGATGTCTGAAGGAGCAGTCGGCATCAAGCGGCGCGAAAGTCATCCGACCGCACCGAAAAATTCGCCGCCCCTGTACAGGGGCGGCAAAAAGCAGCTGTGTTTGATTCTGTCGGACTCAGACGTCGTAGGTCGAGTCGATAGCCTTGAGCTCGCGGAAGGTGTCTATCTCGACGATATCCTCATCATAGCACTCGCGTATATCGACCTTATACTCGTCGCCGAAAACCGAGAACGGGACCTGATCCCAGTATCTCTCCTTGCCGCCGGGCATTTCGTATGCGGCTTTAAGATGCTCTGCGAGTTTGCGCCCGTACGACGCATCCCAGTAGGAGATGCCGACCTCCTGATAGCAGTCGATTCCGCCGACCTTCTGCGCGGTGATAATGCCGTCGACAACGTCGAAGCACCAGTCGTCGGTGCGATCCTTCTTTATGCCGAGAAAGTTAGAGCGGTAGTTATACTTTTTGATTATAGCGGGATTGGAGATAAGCAGGTCCGCCTCGCAGACATACGCCTCCGAAAGCAGATATCTCGCGCACATTGCGGAGGATATGTTGTTCGCCTCGTTATATGCGGGATTTTCGATAAAGCGTATCATCGGATACTTGTACAGCAGCTGATCGAACTGCTCGGAAAGGTATCCGCGCACTATGACGATATCCTCTATGCCCGCTGCAAGCAGTGCGTCGAGAATTCCGTCGATTATGCGTTTGCCGTTTACGCGAACGAGCGGTTTGGGCGTGTTGAGCGTTACGGGAACAAGGCGGGAGCCGAAGCCCGCAGCGATGATTACGGCACGCTTTACTCTATACGGCTCAAGCGCATCGAGTCCGCTCGCGCTGACCGCGCCGCCGTCGACAAGCCCTGCATCGCTGAGCTCGTGCAGAGTTTTATTTACACTTCCGAGCGAGTAGCCCGTCTTTTTCTGTAATGCACGCTGTGACATTCCGGAGCGCTCAAGCAGCGCCGTCAGAACGTCGAATTGCATACGTGTCAGTTCCATTTATTTTTCTCCTATGTCTATGTATTGCCCCCGTGCGGCTGCGTAATTTGCCGAAAAAAGCACAAGTAAGATAATAACACCGCGCGGCGGATTTGTCAATAGCATAAAACGGCTGAATTCGGAAAAAGCAGGGAGCCGACTCTCGCCGACTCCCCTGCTCTCTTTATTTTTTCGCCCGTGCAGGCGGTCGGATGTCAAAGCAATCGCATTAAAGCGTTCACCTCAAAGAATCCGCATTACGTCTTGCACATCAAAACGTTTGCATCAAGTCATCCGCATTAAAGCGCTCACATCAGATCGTTCCGCTCACGGTAACGGTGGTAAGACCCGGTGTAACCGTCCATTCGCCCGTCGCCGCGTTCTGCGAGAAGGTCGCTGCGGGAACGGTGATAACGCCCGCATTCGTCGCAAACACACCGCTTACGGTGTCGTAGGTGTAGTCTGCGGTCGTGAGCGCCGTGCCGTTCAGGGCGGCTGAGATATCGCTGAGCAGCGGGTCAAAGGTATCGCGGAGTACAACATTCCCGTCCGCACCCACCGCCGTTCCGCCGTAGTTCTGAATGAGGAAGGTGTAGGTGAGCGTTCCGTTCTCGTTTACGGGGACGGGAGATATCTGCTTGGTTATCGAGAGCGACGCGGCTGTGGTTACGGGAAGCGTCTCGGTCACCGTGATAGGTGTGACGATGCCCGCGCCCGAGACAGTCGCGGTATTAGTTATCGACGAGGCGACAGCAAGCGGCGCGTAGGAGTTCGGCGTTGCTTCATAGACGAGCACTGCGTTGCCGCCCGCAGGGATATTGATGCCGCTGAAGGTTACGGTATTATCCACAGCTACGGTCGGCGCAGTCTGCAGAATGCCGTCTACATACAGCCGCACAGAGCCGCCGACATAGGTCAGCGGATAGACGCTCGCACCCGTTGCGAGCGCGTACTCGCCCATGCTGTCGGTCACGGTAACGCCCGTATAGGGCGATGTTCCCGAGTTAACTATGCTGACGATATAGGTGACATCCTCGCCGACCGTGTAGCCCGAAGAGGTAGTCGCCTTCGCCGCGCTGAGCACCTCGCGTATCTCACCGACAGCCACATTTGAATTAAGCACCGTTCCGCCGTAGGAGAGCTGCGCCTGATTTGTGAACTGAGCCATATTCTTTTCCTTTCCGAATATAATGTCTGATTTTCACGTCCCGATGCGGGCACCGCCGCATCGAACGTACGGGCAGCTCCGCCGCACTCAGCGGATGCAAGCCCGCCTTACATTATATGCGGGGAGGAAGGAATCGGCTAAACGGAGAGCGAATAATAAAACGCAGAAAAATCCCGCATCGAGCCGCTGCGCAGTTCGATGCGGGATGCAACGCACACCGATATTCGGCATGCATTATATTTCTTTTGATTCTACCCGAAATCGGATTAAATTTGTTACGCCCTGATTTTATCCGAAATCAGCCGGCGTTATTGCGTTTTACTTTGCGGCCAGATAGCCGAGAGCGGTAAGCAGCTCTGCGCCGAGCATCGCGCCGCCTGCTGCGCCGCGCAGCGTATTATGCGACAGACCTATAAAGCGCCAGTCGAAGTTATTATCCTCGCGCAGTCTGCCCGCGGTGATGCCCATTCCGCCGTAGATATCCCGCTCGGTATGCGTCTGCGGGCGGTCGTTCTCCTCAAAGTAGGTGATAAACTGCTCGGGCGCGTGCGGCAGTCCGAGCTCCTGCGGCTTGCCGCGGAAGCTGCGCCAGCGCTCAAGTATCTCCTCCTTGCTCGGCTTACGGTCGAAGCTGACGAACACGGTAGCGAGATGACCGTCGGTGACGGGCACACGTATGCACTGTGCGCTGATAACGGGGCGGATCGCGGGGACTATCACGCCGTTCTCGACCGTACCCCAGATGCGCAGCGGCTCGCGCTCGCTCTTTTCGTCCTCGCCGCCGATATACGGGATGACATTGTCATTCATCTCGGGCCAGTCTGCGAAGGTCTTACCCGCACCCGAAATCGCCTGATAGGTCGACACAACAACCTCGCGGGGTCCGAAATCAAGCAGAGGGGTAAGAAGGGGGGTATAGCTCTGTATAGAACAGTTAGGCTTTACGACGATGAAGCCGCGCTTAGTGCCGAGACGCTTTTTCTGAGTCTCGAGCACCGCAAGATGCGAGTCGTTGACCTCGGGCATGAGCATGGGAACGTCGGGAGTCCAACGGTTAGCGGAGTTATTCGAGAACACGGGGGTTTCAGCCTTTGCATAAGCCTCCTCGAGCTCGATTATAGCCGCCTTGTCCATATTGACGGCGCAGAAAACGAAATCAACCTGCTCGGCGACCGACGCAACGTCGGAGGCATCTGCTACAACCATATCGCGCACGCTCTCGGGCATGGGGTCCTTCATCTTCCAGTGGTCTCCGACAGCGTCCTCATAGCGCTTTCCCGCGGAGCGGGCACTTGCGGCGAGAACGGTCAGATCAAAATATGGGTGGTTCTGCAGCAGCATTACAAAACGCTGACCTACCATTCCGGTAGCGCCGATGATGCCTGCGCGAAGCTTCTTTTCAACAGTAAACATGATATTTGCCTTTCGGGAAATGATTTATAAAATGTATGATTATGCGGCGCTCAGCCCGGACGGTAGCCGTCCTTGAGCGGGATTATCCGATTGAAGACGCCGATCTCCTTTGAGTCGGGCGTATAGTAGCCCATGCGGACGAACTGAACAGCCTCGCCCGGGCGGAGCTCGGTTATCGAGGGCTCTGCCTTTGCGTGCGTGAGTCTGCGGGCAGAGTCGGGATTGACGAACTCGAGTATCTCTTCAACATTGTGGTCCGAGGTAGTATATGACGCGACATCGGGAATAGTGAACAGACGGTCGTACAGCACGATGTCGATATCCTCGCAATGTGCGGCGCTGACCCAGTGCACGGTTCCCTTCACCTTGCGCCCGTCGGTCGGCATTCCGCTGCCCGTTTCAAGGTCTGCGGTCACATGCAGCTCGCGAATGCTGCCGTCGTCATTCTTGACAATGTCGGTCAGTCGGACGATGTATGCTCCCATCAGACGCACCTCTCCGTCGGGACGGAGACGGTGGAACTTAGGCGGCGGGACCTCCGCGAAATCGCTCGCTTCGATATATAGCTCGCGCGTGAAGGCGACCTCACGGGTGCCGAGCTCGGGATGTGCGGGGTGATTCGGCAGGGGGAAATATTCGGTCTTATCCTCGGGATAGTTATCTACAACGACCTTTATCGGCTCGGTGACGCAGACGCGTCGCGGTGCGGTCTCTCCGAGCTCCTCGCGCAGACAGTAGTCAAGCAGCTCTGCAGCTGCGGTGGTATCGGTATTCGACACGCCCGAGCGGCTGACGAAATCAAAGATAGCACCGGGTGTATAGCCGCGGCGGCGCAAGCCCGAGAGAGTGGGCATACGCGGGTCATCCCAGCCGTCGACAACACCGTGCTCGACAAGAAAGCGCAGAAAACGCTTACTCATTACGGTGTAGGTGACGTTCATTCTTCCGAACTCGCGCTGCTTCGGGCGATGCTCAAAGCCGCACTTTTCAACCACCCAGTCATAGAGCGGGCGGTGATTGCGGAACTCGGTCGAGCAGAGCGAGTAGGTTATGCCCTCGATAGCATCCTGTATCGGATGCGCAAAGTCGTACATCGGGTAGATGCACCATGCGTCGCCCTGACGGTGATGATGCACATGACGGATGCGGTAGATGACGGGGTCGCGCATATACGAGTTATCCGAGTTCGGGTCTATCTTTGCGCGCAGGGTGCGTGCGCCGTCGGAAAATTCGCCCTCCTTCATGCGGCGGAAGAGGTCAAGGCTCTCCTCTATCGGACGGTCGCGGTAGGGGGATACTATTCCCTTATCCGAATAGTCGTCCGCATCGCCGCGGTAGCGCTCAAGATCCTCGCGCGAAAGGTCGCACACGTATGCATTGCCGTCGCGTATCAGCTTTACGGCATATTCGTAGCACTGCTCGAAATAGTCGGAGCCGTAGTATACGCCGCCGTTCGGCTCTGCACCGAGCCAGCACAGATCCTCGTATATCGAGCGGACGTATTCGTCGCTCTCCTTCATCGGGTTAGTGTCGTCATAGCGGAGGTTGAAGAGCCCGCCGTACTTCTTTGCGGTGGAGCTGTTTATCCATATCGCCTTTGCGGAGCCGATATGCAGATAGCCGTTGGGCTCGGGCGGAAAACGGGTATGCACGTTATCGCACACGCCCTCCCGCATGTCCTCATCTATTATGTCGTGTATGAAATTCGTAGCCGAGCCGCACTCGGAGCATTCGTTTTCAAGGATGTCGCTCATGTTCGGTCCTTCCTTTAATTTATATTATGTTCGTGGTTAGCGCCGTATCCGTCAAGCATTGATGCCGCACGTCAAAGCGACTCGCGCAGCTGTGCGATGCGCTGCATTACCCTGTCGCGTCCGAGAATGTGCATGACCTCATAGAGGTCGGGGGAGGTAGATTTTCCCGTAACGGCAAGGCGCAGGAACATGCTGACGTCGGCAATGCTACCCTTGTATGCATCGGGGTCAGCCTTATATGCCTTCATATCCGCCGCAAAGCCGTGCGCGGAGGCTATCGCCTTGACGCCGTCGAACCATGCTGCGGAATCCGCACTCTCGTCGTACCCGCTCTCGAATGCATCGAGCACCGCGCGCACATCGGCACGGTCAAAGCGGTCGGGCAGTGGCTCGTCGCGCGAGAGCAGCTCATCGTAGAAGAAGCCCATATAGGGTCTTGCATCCGCCCATGAAGCAATATCCTTACGCGGCTTGCGCCCACCCCTGCCTATCGAGAGAATGCGGACGGCGTATTCCTCGTCGCGTGCAAGCAGCGCATTAAACTCCGGGTCGTAATCCTTCGTCCATGCGAGCAGGCAGGAGTAGACATAGCGCGCATCCATGCGGGAGATAACGTTCTTTGAAACGTCGATCAGCTTCTGCATATCGAAGAGGCAGCCCGAGACCGAAAGCTTCTTGATGTTCAGCGGAAAATCGAGATAGCTCTTGTCGGGGTTCTGCATGTGCCACTCCTCGTAGTTGGAGTTGAGCAGGGTCAGCAGATACTCCCATACGCACTCGGGGGCAATGCCCATCTCGCGGTAGTCGTCCATCTTTGCGCCCATATCGCGCTTTGAGAGCTTCTTCTTGCCGCCGCTCTCGTCCGTCTTGAGTATCTGCGCGGTGTGCAGATATTTCGGGATTCGGAAGCCGAGATAACGGAAGAGCTGTATGTGCTTGGGCAGGCTCGGAAGCCAGTCCTCTCCGCGTACTACATGCGTTGTGCGCATGAGATGGTCGTCGACCGCGTGCGCAAAATGATAGGTGGGGATACCGTCCGACTTGAGCAGGACAAAATCCTCGTCATTCTCGGGCAGCTCGAGCTTACCCTTGACAAGGTCGGTGAAGGCGATCTTCTTCTCGGGGTCGCCGTCGGCAAGTATACGCAGCACGAAAGGGTCGCCCGCCGCAAGATGCGCGCGGACCTCATCCATCGTAAAGCGTCTGCCCTCAAGCATGCGCTCGCGCTTTTCAGCCGCAGCGGTATGCCAGTCGGTGTTCTTTATCTGCTCCTTTTTATCGGTCTGCTGAAGCTGTGCAAGCTCCTCCTCGGTAGTAAAGCAGGGGTATGCCTTGCCCTCCGCAACGAGCCTTTTTGCGTATACATGGTAGATAGCCGCGCGCTCGCTCTGCTTATACGGACCGTATGCGCCCTTCTCTCCGAGAGAGCCGTCCTCGTTTATGACCATGCCCTCATCGTAGTCTACGCCGTAGTATTCAAGTGTTTTAAGCAGAGCCGTTACCGCACCCTCAACCTCGCGCTGACCGTCGGTATCCTCGGTGCGCAGATAGAAAACGCCGCCGCTCTGATGCGCAAGCCGCTCTCCCGCGACCGCCTGATACATACCGCCGAAATGCACAAAGCCCGTCGGGCTCGGCGCAAAGCGTGTTACCTTAGCGCCCTCGGGCAGCTGACGCTCGGGATAGCGCTGTTCAAGCTCCTCGGGGGTAGTCTTAACATCGGGAAACAGCAGCTCTGCGAGCTCCTTCCGATCACACATTTCCATATTCTTTACCATAGCCGCGTGCGGCTTCCTTTCATAGCAGTAATCGCTTTGTATGTTATTTCATTGCACCGACAGACCGCAAAATACGGTGTGTCAGCTTCTGCCGTACGGAACACACCGACCGCATTATGACGCATGTATCGGCGGCTGTGCGGAATGCTCCGACGAGTGCGGTCAGTTGAGATACAGATTGACCGACTTCTCGCGTTCGAGCGTGCTCGTTGCGCCGTGACCGGGGTATATCTTATGCTCTCCTTCAAGTGCGGCAAGCGCGCCGAGCGAGCGCAGCAGCGTCATAAAGTCACCGCCCGGCAGGTCGTATCTGCCTATCGAATCGCGGAAAAGCGTGTCACCCGTAAGGATATCCCCGCCGTCGCCGACAAGATAGCAGACCGAGCCGCGCGTGTGCCCCGGGGTGTGCATAACGCGGACGCTCTCCCCGCCTATTTTTACCGTGTCGCCGTCATGCAGCAGCACGTCTGCGGGGCGCGGTGAGCAGACAACGCCTGCGAGCCTTCCGGCGGCGTTGAGCTCGTCGTCGGTCATCAGAGCGGCATCATCCTCATGGATATACACAGGCGCGCCCGTTGCATCGCGCATGCGGTCGAGCGCCATCATATGGTCAAAATGACCGTGCGTCAGCAGTATTACGGTGCAATGCAGCCCCTGAGCGCAGAGCCGCCGCAGTATCTCCTCCGCGTCGTCGCCCGGGTCGACAACGGCACAGCAATTGCCGCCGTCGGCACCGCTCTCGTCTATAAGAAAATAGCAGTTAGTGCCCCAGACACCGACGCTGTATTTCTGTATCTTCATCTTAAAAACCTTTCCGCCCCGCGGGGCGTGTGTTACCGCGCTGCACCTGCACCGACTATTCACGTCATGGTGCATTGCGGCACGGATACTACTATAATGAATGATTATAACACAAAGGCGGCGGGTTGTCTATACAAAAAACGCATTTTCTATTGCTTTTCACCACCCGAAATGCTATAATATAGCGAGAGCCCGCCGCACACGGCGGCACCCATACAAAACGGAGGTGAGATAATGGTATCCGACAAAACGGAACAGCAGCCCGCGCCGCGCAGATATGTTTTTGCAGCGCTTGCCTCGCTGCTGTCGGTAGCCGTTATGTTCGCAGCCGTGCTCGGTGCGCTGCGGCTCGAGAGGTATCTCGGCGGTCATGCGTCGTCCGAGCCTGCGGAATACGATGTTTCGCTCGTCTATTACAACCGTCTCTCGCTCTCCGGACAGCGGCTGTATACAGCGGTCGTTAAGGCGGCGACAGCGCACGACGAATATTCGGACAGCGTCGATTATCTCTATAATTCGAATGAGCTGCGCGACGTGCTCATCTCAGTACGCGCGGAGCATCCCGAGCTGTACTACATGCGAGAAGAAGATGTCTCCGTCAGCGGCAGCGGCACATCGGTACGGGCGCGGCTGACATATCTCGGCACGGCTGCCGAGGTCGACAGGATGAACGCCGAGATGGCTGCGGCAAAGGCGGTATATCTCGAGCGCGTACCCAAAGATGCGGACGACTATACGGCGGCTCTTGCGCTGCATGACGCGCTCGTACGCTCGTGCACCCTGCCGGACGCGGGGAACACAAACAAGCTGTATGACAGTGCTTACGGCGCGCTCGTTCTCGGACGCGCAAGCGCAGAGGGTTATGCTCAGGCATATCAGACGCTGCTCGCGGAGGTCGGGATATACAGCTTTCTCGAATACGGAACAGCTGACGACGGCACCGAGACGATATGGAACACCATGTACATCGGCAGCGGCTACTGCTGCACCGACGTACTGCGCGACGACCCGACGCACGACGGCGGAGGCGGCGCGGTGCTGCATCCGTATTTCTGTGTAACGCGGGACACTGTGGCAAGCGGCAGAGAGCCGATGCTGCCCGATCTGTATGTATCGGACGATGCGCCCGACTACTATTCGTCGGCGGGAATACGCGCCGCAAAGCCCGACGAGCTCCCCGCAATACTCCGCCGTGAGATAGCAAAGGCTGCGGAGACGGGAGATGATAGAATAGAGCTCGCGCTCGACTTTGTTCCCGAGCAGAGCGAGTTTTACGACGCGGTAACTAATGTTATCGCCGCTCTGCGCGGAACGGAGGGCTGCGGCGAGCTGCTTGAGGTATGCGACATCTATCCGCTCGTCCGCGAAAACGGGGTCTATATGATAGGTCTGCGCTACTCGTCGCAGAGCGGTGGCTGACCCCGCCCGCATAAGCCAGGCGGCACATAACAGGCAAAGCAAGCTTCGACAATTAATATATATGCAAAGCAGAAGGAGAAAAGAGATGAAGGATGTAACATATGCAGCAATACTCGGATACGGCACCGTCGGAGGCGGCGCGGCTGAGGTTCTGACAAAGAATGCGGAGCGCATCGAGCACCGCTACGGAAAAAGAGTTGAGATAAAGTATATACTCGACCTGCGCGAATTTCCGGGCGACCCGCTCGGCGATCGTGTTGTGCATGATTTTTCGGTGATAGAGAACGACCCCGAGGTCGAAATAGTTCTCGAGATGATGGGCGGAATTCATCCCGCATACGACTTTTCCGCAGCTGCACTGCGCGCGGGCAAGAGCGTCGTCACATCGAACAAAGCCGTCGTCGAGCACTGCGGCGCAGAGCTGCTTTCTATCGCGGCGGAGAACAAGGTCCGCTATCTCTATGAGGCGAGCGTCGGCGGCGGTATTCCCGTGCTTAACCCGCTCATTCACTGCATAACGGGTCAGAACACCGTCACCGAGATAAACGGTATTCTCAACGGCACGACCAACTACATTCTCACCCGCATGCGCGAGGAAGGACTCGGCTATGACGAGGTGCTTGCGGATGCGCAGCGTCTCGGCTATGCAGAGGCTGACCCGAGCGCTGATGTCGACGGCTTTGACGCATGCCGCAAGATATGCATTCTCGCCGCTATCGCATCGGGCAAGATGATACCGATGGACAAGGTCCGCGTGCGCGGCATCCGCGAGATAACGCAGGAGCACATCGCTAAGGCAAACGAGACGGGCACAAGAATACGTCTCGTCGCAAGAGCGGTACTGCCCGAGGACGGCAGCGTCTGCCTCTCGGTTGAGCCGTACTACGTCCGCCGCGACAACCCGCTCTACGGCGTTGATGATGTTTTCAATGCCGTATCGGTAACGGGCGACTCGGTCGGCGAGGTCATGTTCTACGGCAAGGGCGCGGGCAAGCTCCCGACGGCGAGCGCCGTCGTTGCGGACGTGCTCGACATCGTTGCACGCGGCGACAGCTTTGCGTCGGATGAGAACATCATGTTCACCGAGGCTCCCGAGGCTTATTCCGATACTCTGCCCGAAAAGTACGCGCTCTCTACCGAGCAGACGCTCGGCGTGCCCGTGTTCGGAAAGTAATCGAAAAAAAGTCGGTAAATGACAGAGCGGCAAAGCCCGAATCGAAAATGTAAAAAAGCGTATCTCCGATGTCCTGATAAAAGGGCTCGGGGTACGCTTTTTGTTTTGGATGCTCAAAATTTTCAGTTCTCGCTGCGGCACATCAGCCACACGCGGAGGACGGCTGCCTGCGTTTTTCCGTCGGGTATCTCACCGTGCATTATCATATCCTTGACCTCGTCGAGCGGTACCATCTCGACCGAGAGGAATTCATCCTCATCGGTGCTGCGCTCGCCGTATGAGAGGTCGCGCGCGAGAAAGATGTGTATCACCTCATCGGAGTATGCGCAGGTGGGGTAAAAGCTGCCGAGGCATTCCATGCGCCCCGCGGTTATCCCCGTCTCCTCGCGCAGCTCGCGCTGCGCGGCGGCGGTGGGATCCTCCTGCTTTGAATCGAGCTTTCCCGCAGGTATTTCATACACCGTCTCTCCGACCGGGTAGCGGTACTGGCGCTCCATAGCTATCCTGCCCTGTCCGTCAAGCGCGACGATACACACCGCGCCGACATGGCGGATGTATTCGCGTGATGCGTCGCCGCCGTTCGGCAGCGAGACCTCATCGTGATACACATGCAGAAAAGAGCCGGAGTAAGCCTCGCGCGACGAAACGGTCTCCTCGCGCAGCGCCTGTTCTGTGAACAGTCGGTTTGTCTGCTCGGTGATTTTCTCTGTTTGTTTGCTTTCCGGTCCCGTACACATAGCGGCACAGCTGCTTCCCTGCTCGGTGCTCAGTGCTGCGCGGCTGTCCTCATGTTCGCTCAGCTCTGCTTTTTTTTCGGTCTGCGCGGAGCACGCCACCGCGCATCTATCCGTGTTTTTCATCCTGATATCCGTCCGACGCACCGCGCGGTGCGGTATGTCGGCACAGTCCTTTCTTATGATTTTCCCGTTTTTTCGGTGCTTGTATGAGCCTTTTCCGCGCCCTGAATGCGTCAGTGCTTTGTATGCGCCTCTGCAGCGGCGACGGCAAGCGCATCGCATCGCTCGTTATAAGCATGTCCCGCATGACCCTTGACCCACACCGTCTTAACGTCGTGCAGCTCGGTCAGCTCAAGCAGACGCGCCCACAGATCGGGGTTGAGCGCAGGCTTGCCGTCCGACTTCTTCCACCCGCGGGCGCGCCAGCCGACAGCCCATCCCTTTTGCAGCGCATCTATCATATACTTTGAGTCCGAATAGAGCGTTACGCTGCACGGCTCCTTCAATGCAGAAAGCCCCGCGATAGCGCCGCTGAGCTCCATCCGATTATTCGTCGTCCGCTCCTCGCCGCCCGAAAGCTCGCGCTCCGCGCTGCCGTAGACGATTATCGCGCTCCAGCCGCCCGGACCGGGGTTGCCCTTGCAGGCTCCGTCTGTATATATCTGAACACTTTTCATACTATGTTTGCCTTTACAAATTTTCTTATTTATGATATAATCAACATCGCATGTAAATTCGGTCGTGATGCAGCGCAAGCGCACATCGCACCCGCACCGCAGCCGCACAGGGCATGTCGGCGTATCCGCGTCGGCGCGCGCCCGTGTGTTACCATGAAAGGAAAAAAGCCATGAACAACAGCCGTCCGACCTGCGGAAAAATAGATGTCCGCGGTCTGAGCTTTGACAATGTCAACTTTGATGAGGCACTTGCCCTCTGCCTCGATTACGTACATAACCCGAAGGATGACGACAGCTCAGCAGTTCTTCACACGCCTAACTCCGAGATACTGCAGCTCTGTATCGAGCATAACGAATACTACGAGATAATGGGCAGTGCCGACGTTATCATACCCGACGGTGTCGGTGTAATACTCGCCTCAAGGCTTCTCGGCACGCCGCTGAAAAAGGGCAAGGTCGCGGGCGTTGAGATAGCCGAAGGACTTCTGCGCACGGCGGCAAGCGAGGGACTGCGCGTATTCTTCTACGGCGGAAAGCCCGCTGCGGACGGTCGCCCGTCGGTCGCAGAAGCAGCAGCGGCAAATATGAAGGCAAAATACCCCGGTCTGTGCATATGCGGCACGCTCGACGGTTACATTAAAGACGAAGCCGCCGTCATATCCCGAATCCATGACAGCGGCGCCGATATTCTTTTTGTCTGCCTCGGTGTTCCGAAGCAGGAGGAATTCATGTACCGCAACAAATCACGCCTGGGCACTAAGCTGTGCTGCGGATTCGGCGGTTCGCTCGACATCTTTGCCGGCACCGCAAAGCGCGCGCCGAAAATATTCATTAAGCTCGGTCTCGAGTGGCTGTACAGGCTCATAAACGAACCGAGTCGGTTCTTCCGCATGCTGTCGCTGCCGAAATTCCTGTTCGGCACGGCAGTGTACCGCCTCTCGGGAAAAAGTAAGAAGAAATGATTTTCGCGCGGCGCGGTCGTTCGGTGCAGCTCGCAAGATGCGTCTGACCCGTGCGATTCGCGTGATGCAATAGTTCCGTACGGTAAGCGCGGCGCGCTCTGCAAGATGCGTCATTTAGATTCAGCTTGCGTGATGTGTCCGCCCCCGTGCGGTTCACCCGCAAATCGGACGAGCCGTCGGTCGTACAGACCGTCTGTCGCTCGCCGACCGGGCAAATTGCCGACCTGACAGTCCGTCGGTCGGACAAACTGTCAGTCGGACAGACCGTCAGCTTTTGCTTTATCCCAGTTGACCGTTACGGTTTTAGAGCCCTTTGTAAAGCCCGAACCGAGTGTTATGTATCCGCGCTCCGCCATGCGGTCGAGCGCTACCGATATGACCGAACGGTCATGATGATAGTAGGTGCAGACCGAGTCAACGGTTCCCGAATAGGTCGCACGGAAGTTCGTCTTTCCGGTATTGTTTTTCTCATAGAAGCGTATGTTTTTCAGGATGTCGCGATAGTAAGTAAAAAAACCGTCATCGCTTCCGCCCATGCGCCGCAGCTCCGCCTCAAGACGTGCTTCGGCACCCGTTCCGCCCGATGCCCTCGACGGCTCGGCAGTTCCCGTACGGCGTCCCCCTCTCGGGGTAACTCCCGACCCTGCGTCGGGTCTGTCGGGTTTTTTTGAGCCGCCCGATGTCTTTGTCACATCCGACCTTTTCGCCGCGCCTGACGTATTCTTACCGTCCGACGCAGCCGTTCTGCCCGATGTTTTCGAGCTGTCGGCTTTGCCGCGAGCGGGACAGTCTGCCTTTGCAGCTGCGCTGTTTCGTGAACTGTCTGACCCCGACGTTTTTCTGCCCGAGCTATTTGTTTTTCCCGAGTTATTCGTTTTCACCGAGTTGTTTGTTCTCTCGGCAGACTCAGCGTTACGAGTGTCCGCTTCGTTTGCGGTCTTTCCGTCGGAGGTTTTCTTTGACATCCGACCGCCCGCTTTCATACCGTTCGAGCTATCGGATGAGGCGCTGTCGGCACCGCTCTGCGATGCTTTTTCGTCGCCCTTCCGACCGCCCTGCCGCTTTTTACTGCTTCGGGAGTTCTCGGATACGGTATTCTTTTCGACCGTACCCTCGGAGGAAGCGCCGTTTTTCAAGGGGCCGCCTTTCTTTTCGGGCTTGTTCCCTTCGGGACTGCGCTTGTCGGGACTGCGCTTGTCGGGACTGCGCTTCTTTTCAGAGCCGCCTGTTTTATCGGTGTCTGCACTCTTCCCGGAGTTGTCGTCCGAGCCGTTTTTACCGCTGCTCTGTGCGGCGGCTGCAGAAGCTGCTGTCTTCTCGACCGCCGCTTGTCTTGCGGGCTTTTGTGCTTCTGCGGACTCGCTCTCCGAGCTGTTCTTTGCGGCTGCATTCCGACGCGACCTTGTCGCGGTGGCTTTCTTCACCGTATCGGACCGCTCGCTGTCAAGCACTTTTTCCGCGTCAACATTGCGCCCTGTCATGCGGCTCTCCGCTGCAGCCGACGCTGCGTCCGACCTTGCCGATGCTCGGTCAAGCCTTGCATTTGATACACGGTCGGCGGCATTTGATGCATCACCCGGCCTAACGTTTGATCCTGCGTTATATGCAAAGCTCTCGGCTCTTGCCGCTCTGCGCTCGGCACCCATCCGCTCAGCCTGTGCCCTCGAATATCGGGGCTTTTCCGCGGGCCACTCGAATGCAACGCTTGCGGTGTTGGCGAGCTGATTGCTCAGGCAGTCACGCACGCCGTAGACGACCACCTTTTTCTCACAGCGATTGACAAGAAAGCTCGCAACCGAGCTGAAATGACCGTCGCCCGAGAAGATGATAAATACATCGGTATCGTCACCGTAGGTCATTACCCGCTGATAAATGTGGTCGAGCATTATAAAATCGGTATGATCCTTCTTATGGTAGGCAGTTGCGTTCTGCGTCTCTATAATGCTGCTCGACACCTCGCGTATACGCGGGATATCCGAACGCAGCGACTGATTTGAAAAATCACCGAAAAAGAGAATGTCCTTAACGTTATAGTCCTTGGATATCTCGGCGCGCCATGCGCGTATATCGGGTCGCTCACCGTACATCCTCTGCATGGATATGAACCAGTGCTCATAATCGACAAAGGCGATTGCGGCGGGCTTTCCCGCTGATTTTGCCGTTCTTCCGAATATATTGAGTATCTTCTTCCACCCTCCTCTCATGTAATATACGCACGGCAATTCGGGTACCGCGCCGCTGCAGTTTCTGCAACAAGTATATTATACAACAAACACCGTGTGAAAATCAATCATTTTCGCCGATAATTATAAAACTTATTTTTTCTCCGAAAGGAATGAACCTCATGACAAGCGAAGCAAGCAAGAAAAACATGCTTATAATCGACGGCAACAGCATTCTAAACCGCGCCTTTTTCGGCATGCCCGCGCTGACAAACTCGCGCGGCGCGGATACGGGTGCGCTGTACGGCATGATGACGATAATATTGCCGAAGCTCGAGCAGCTTTCGCCGTCATTTGCGGCGGTCGCTTACGACCTGAAAGCACCGACCTTCCGTCATAAGCTGTTCGATGCCTACAAGGCGGGCAGAAAGCCGATGCCGCCCGAGCTTGCTTCTCAGCTGCCGATATCAAAGACGCTCATGACCGAGCTCGGACTGCATGTCTGCGAGCTCGAGGGCTATGAGGCGGACGACCTGCTCGGCACTATGGCAAGCATGGGAGAGTCGGCGGGCGTGCACGTCTATCTGCTCACGGGCGACCGCGACGCGCTGCAGCTCATCTCGCCCGATGTTACCGTTCTGCTCGCATCGACGGGGCAGACGCAGGAGATGACCCCCGAGGTGTTTTACGAAAAATACCAAACGACCCCGCCGCATCTCGTCGATCTCAAGGCACTGATGGGCGACAGCTCGGACAACATTCCCGGTGTACCCGGAATAGGAGAAAAGACCGCAATCAAGCTGATATCCGAGTTCGGCAGTCTTGAGGGCGTATATGCGGCAATAGACGGGGGGCGGAAGCTGCCCGTAGGTCCCGCGGCACTTACTAAGCTGAAGGACGGCAGGGAGAGCGCACATCTCTCGTACGGTCTCGCCGAGATATGCCGCACCGCACCGATGGCGGAAGCAATAGACGAGCTCGAATACCGCGGCTACGGCGAGGGGCTGCTGCCGCTGATGCGTGAGCTAGAATTCGACCGACTGATATCCCGCCTCGGCATAAACGAGACCGTTGCCGCCGAAACGCCCGGATACACCGACGGTGATGAGGGCGATATCCGCGCACTTGCTGCATCTGCGGGCGGAAAGACGGTCGCGCTGCTGCGCACCGAAGGCGACTGCCGCATCCGCTGCGAGGAAAAACGTCTGCACATTTCCCCGTGCACCGTCGGAATGCTCGCACCGCTGCTCGAGTGTGACGCGATCATTTCGGTATTCGATTCAAAGGAGCTTTTAAAGGAGGCAGCCGCTGCGGGGATAAGCGTCCGCGCGGAGCTGTTCGACATCTCGCTCGCCGCGTATGTTCTCTCGCCCGGTGAAAGCGCACCGTCGCTCTCGCACATCGCCTCGGCTTTTGCGGACATCGCAGTGCCCGAGCATGACGGTGCACCGCTGCCCGACAGCTGCGCCGACGCGCTGTATGACCTCGTTCCCGCGCTGCGCAAGCGTCTTGCACAGTCGGAGGAGGAACAGATATACTATAAAATCGAGCTGCCGCTCGCGCGTGTGCTCGCCGATATGGAGTACAGGGGCTTTAAGGTCGATATTCCCGGTCTCCGCGCGTACGGAGACGAGCTGCTCGAGGCGCAGAAAAACGCGGAGAACGCAATATACGAGACGGCGGGCGGAGAGTTCAACATCGCCTCGCCGAAGCAGCTCGGCACGGTGCTGTTCGACAAGCTCGGACTGCCCGCGCTGAAAAAGACAAAAAGCGGTTATTCCACCTCCGCGGATGTGCTCGAAAAGCTGCGTCCGTACAGCCCGATAATCGACCTGATATTCGACTATCGCAGGGCTGCAAAGCTGCATTCCACCTATGCGGTCGGGCTCGTCGCAGCTGCAGACGACGACGGCATTATACATTCGAGCTTTAAACAGAATGTCACCGCTACGGGGCGGCTCTCATCCGCAGAGCCGAATCTGCAGAACATTCCGATAAGAACCGAGCTCGGCAGACGCTTCCGCCGCTACTTCATCCCGCGCCGCGAGGACAGTGTTCTCATAGATGCCGACTACTCGCAGATAGAGCTGCGCATACTCGCGCATATGTCGGGCGACGCGGCAATGACCGAGGCTTTTCTCTCGGGTGAGGATATCCACACGGTCACCGCATCGCAGGTGTTCGGCGTTCCGCTCGCCGAGGTAACACCCGAGCTGAGAAAGCGCGCAAAGGCGGTCAACTTCGGCATAGTGTACGGAATAGGCGACTTCTCGCTCGCCGCCGATATCGGCGTGACCAAGCGCGAAGCAAAGGCTTATATCGACAGCTATCTCGAAAAATACAGCGGCATAAAGGAATTTATGGACGGCGCTAAGGAGCAGGCGCGCCGCACGGGATACGTTATGACACTCTACGGCAGACGCAGATATATACCCGAGATAACAAGCCCCCGTGCACCGCTGCGGGCTTTCGGTGAGCGCGTCGCGATGAACAGTCCTATCCAGGGAACCGCTGCGGACATTATCAAGATAGCAATGATAAATACCTCGCGCGCACTGCGCGAAGCAGAGCTTGACGCACATATAATTCTGCAGGTGCACGACGAGCTGATAATCGAGTGCGCGGAGAGCGATAAGGAGCAGGCTGCCGAGATCCTGCGCAGCTGCATGGAGGGCGCCGCCGCACTCACCGTACCGCTGACCGTCGATCTGCATTGGGGCAAGAGCTGGGAGGAGTGCAAGTAAGCCGACACCTGCTGCTCTGGCATAAAACGCATCTATGTAAAAAAACAATACCGAAGTCATACCTTTATTTGAAGGCAGACTTCGGTATTTTTTATCGGTTCAAGATTTCTGTTCTAAAATTTCATTTGCAATCGGTCGGTAAGTCGAACATTCTCAATATCTACGCGCCGATTGTACAATAACGCAGAGTGTGAGTGTTCGGATGCACGGTGTTCAGTTCAACGGCGCACGGTGCAAGCACGCATGGCGTTCGGCACAATGACACACGTTGCAGGCGCAAGACGTAAGCGCGCACGGCGTACACGTGCGTGACATAGGCGCACAGTGCGCAGATGTGCAAGCGCGATTACTTCTCCGCGGTCTCGCTCTTTCCTGCGCGTGCAAGTACGGGGATATCGCCGACACCGTCGAGAACCGCACCCGGGCGGTAAGCGTAGTGGCGGAGCGTCTTTCGGGTGGAAACGCCCGAAAGCACGAGCACGGTCGACATGCCGCTCTCCATTCCCGAAATAACGTCGGTATCCATTCTGTCACCTATCATTACCGCCTCCGCGGAGTGGCAGCCGAGCAGCTTAAGCCCCGTACGCATCATGAGCGGATTCGGCTTTCCGCAGAAATATGCCTGTGTGCCCGCCGCCAGCTCGATAGGCGAGATAAGCGCGCGGCATGCGGGAGCGATACCGTCCTCAATGGGACCCGTCAGGTCGGAATTCGCACCTATCAGCTTTGCGCCCTTGAGCACGAGATTCGTCGCTTTGGTCAGTGTATCGAGCGAGTAGGAGCGACCCTCTCCGACGACGACATAGTCGGGGTTGACATCGTTCATGGTGATGCCCGCATCATAGAGCGCGTTGAGCAGCCCCGCCTCGCCGATAACAAACGCAGAGCATCCGGGCGCCTGATCACGCAGGAAAGCCGCAGTTGCGAGAGCGCTGGTATAGAAATGGCGCTCGGGCACGTTTAAGCCCATACGCGCAAGCTTCTGATTCAGCTCACGAGGGGTATAGCCGCTGTTATTGGTCAGAAACAGATATTCCTTTTTCTCCTCGTGCAGCCAGTCAAGAAATTCAGCCACACCCGGCAGAAGCTGATTGCCGTGATATATGACTCCGTCCATATCGCAGATAAAGCCTTTTTTTTCGTTAAAATCTATTGTAGGTACAGATGCCATTATTTTTCGCCTGCCTTTCGCATTCTGAAAATAATTTATCACATATTTGTTAAAAAGTTCTATCCCGAACATGTAAAATATTTATTAAGCCGTGCGCATATCATGCCGCGAGCGCGGCGAGCGACCGAAAATGCACCGCGCGCACCGAAAACAGCGCCCCGTGGTCGATTCGGCATTGACTATTCCGCACGAATATAGTAAAATATGAGTATAAATGAAAAACATGCTCACGGAGGTTTATCTGCATGGAGAAAAAAACAGTCGGCGGCTATGTGAATATAGACGGACGCGAATACTACGAGATAGACGGATACGACCGTCTCGAGCCGTTTCTGTACACGCTTGCCGCTTCAAACGATATATGGTTCTACCTTGCATCGAGCGGCGCGGTCACGGCCGGGCGAAAGAATGCGGAGCAGGCATATTTCCCCTATCAGACCGAGGACAGGCTCTATCACTGCACCGACACGGGCGCAGTCACGCTGATTAGGGTGACGCGCGGCGGCAGAAGCACGGTATGGGAGCCCTTTTCCGCATCGCCGCTGCGTGACCTCTCGGTACGCCGCAGGATAGCGAAGAGCGTACTCGGCGACGAGGTCATTCTGACCGAGGAAAATCCCGCGCTCGGCATGACGTTTACTATGAAATGGTGCAGCTGCGAAAGGTACGGAGTCGTGCGCAGTGCTGAGATAAGAAACGACGGCGAGCCCGCGTCGGTTGAGGTGCTGGACGGACTGAGAAATATCCTCCCGTACGGCGTGCGCAGCGAATTTCAGCTTGCATGGCCGTGTCTCGGCGACGCATACAAGGCGACCGAGCAGGTCGGGGAAAACACCGCCGTATTCTCGCTGACCTCCGCCATAAACGACCTGCCCGAGCCCGAAGAGGCGCTGCGCGCAAACGTTGCATGGTGCATCGCCCCGTTTGAAAAGCAGCTGCTGCTCTCTGAGCGTGCGCTTGATGCGTTCATGCGCGGTGAGGATGCACCGACGGGCGCGGCATACGGCGAGAGGGGATGCTTCCTGCTCCGCTTTAAATACGCAGCGGCAAGCGGCAGCTCGCGTGCATGGAAAACGGTATCCGACGTCGGTCTCGGTCAGGACGACATCGCAAAAATAGCGGCTGGCATATCGGAGAGCGAGCTTGAGACGGAGATACTGCGCTCGCGCGAGGAGCTGCGCTCCATCATTGCAAGAGCAGACGGGCTGCAGTGCACGGGTAACCGCGCATCGACCTACCACCATATGAGCAACGTTATGTTCAACAACATGCGCGGCGGTCTGTTCATGAACGGCTACGATGTTTCGGTAGACGATTTTCTCGGTTTTCTGCGCTCGCACAACCGTCCGCTCGCTGATGAAAAATCCGAGGCGGTGCGCGCGGCACTCGGCGAGCACTGTACCGCGGCACAGCTGCACCGGTTCGGCGCGCAGTCCGGCGACCCCGATCTGCACCGTCTCACCGCGGAATATCTCCCCATCAGCTTTTCGCGCCGTCACGGCGACCCCTCCCGCCCGTGGAACCGCTTCAATATCATTCTTAAGAACGAGGACGGCACGCCCCGCACATATTATGAGGGCAACTGGCGCGACATCTTTCAGAACTGGGAAGCTATGTGCATGAGCTTTCCCGAGTATCTGCCCGGTGTTATATCGGTATTTCTCGATTCCTCGTCGCCCGACGGCTACAATCCCTACCGCGTTACCCGCGACGGCATAGACTGGGAGGTGGCCGAGCCCGGCAACCCGAACAGCTCTCAGGGCTACTGGGGCGACCATCAGATAGTTTATCTCTGCCGTCTGCTCGAGGCGCTGTCGCGCTATGACCGCGCGGCGCTCGACACGCTGATGGCATCCGACTGCTTTACCTATGCGGATATTCCCTACCGTATAGCCGACTTTGACCGCATGATAGCCGACCCGAAGGATACGATCGAGCTCGACGCGGAAAAGAACCGCCGTCTGCGCGCAGAGTCTGCGGAGCTCGGCGGGGACTACCGTCTGCTGCGCATCGGCGGCAGAACGTATACGGCGACATTCGCGGAGAAGCTGAGCATTCCGATAGCGGCTAAGCTCTCTTATCTCGTGCTCGGCGGCGGAGTATGGATGAACACCCGCCGCCCCGAGTGGAACGACGCAAACAATGCGATAGTCGGCTACGGTCTGTCGGTCGTAACGACCGCGCAGCTCCGCCGTCATCTCGCGCTCTGCCGTGAGCTGTTCGGTGAACATCTCGGCGAGAACTTTGTAATTACCGAGGAGGTCTGCACATGGCTGCGCGACCTCACCGACCTGCTTGAGCGCTACATCCCGCTTGCGGAACGCGAGCTGACACCCGCACTCCGCTACGATGCTCTGCGCTCGACCGCAGAGGCGTTCGACCGCTACAAGAGCGTTGTTTACGCGGGCGGCTTCTCGGGCAGACGCACCGAGATGGGCTACGCGGAGCTATGCAAGCTGTTTGAGCTCGGTATCCGCGGCTGCGATCTTACGCTCGCGGCATGCCGCACCGACGACGGGCTGTTTCACTCCTATAATCTGCTGCACCGCAGCGGCGAGAGCATCGAGATAAGCCGGCTGTTCCCCATGCTCGAGGGTCAGGTCGCGGTGCTCGGCTCGGGTTATCTGTCCGCCGAGGAGTCGCGCCGTCTCATCCGTGCGATGTATGCGAGCCCGCTATACTCCGAGCGCAACCGCACCTTCTATCTCTACCCCATCCGCATGAGCACACCGTTTTCCGAGCGCGGAATTCTCGGCGAGGATGAAATTGCCGACAGTGCCCTGCTCACCCGCCTGCTTGCCGACGGAAACACCGACATCGTCGTACGCTGCGCGGACGGCATAGTACGCTTTGCACCTGCGATGATTAGCGCGGCTAAGCTCAATGCGGCGCTCTCTGCGCTGCCCGCAGAATACCGCAGCGCGGCGGAGGGCGAGCGCGAGGCACTGCTTGCGCTCTATGAGCGGCATTTCCGGCACTATGAGTTTACGGGACGCTCGCAGATAATGTACGGCTATGAGGGTATAGGTTCGATATACTGGCACCAGAATTCAAAGCTGCTCGTTTCGATACAGGAGGCATATCTCGCGGCGCACCGCAGCGGCGACGGCGCGGAGAACGCCCTGCGCGACGAATACTATCTCGCGCGCAGCGGTCTCGGCTTCTGCAAGGAGCCCGACGAGTGGGGCGCATTCCCGCAGGATGCATATTCGCATACCCCGCTCCGCGGCGGTGCAAGGCAGCCCGGCATGACGGGTCAGGTCAAGGAGGAGATAATCACCCGCTTTGCCGAGCTCGGCGTTCTCCCTGAGGGCGGCAGACTGACATTTGACCCGTCGGTCGTCAGCAGCGAGGAATTTCTCACCGAGCCCGACACCTTCCGCTTTGTCCGCCCGAGCGGTGAGAGCGAGGAGCTTTCGCTTGAGCCCGGAACGCTCGGCTTCACTGTCTGCCAGACCCCCGTCATTTACCGCAGCGGCGTGAGCGGAGCAAAGATATTCTACTCCGACGGCACGAATAAGCAGCTTTCGTCTACCGCACTCGGCAGCGAGGACAGTCATGACATATTCGGCAGAAACGGCAGAATAGTCCGCGTCGATGTCGGAACCGAAGCATAAAAGCAAGACGCTCATTGCTAATTGCAAATTGCTCATTGCAAAAAGCGTTCGTTAAAAATCCCGCCCGCATCTTTTCGATGCCGGCGGGATTTTTATAGGGGTAAAAGGTTCGGCGCGGCACTCGCAGAAAGAGCGAATTTTAACGTCCGCTTTCACATGTCGGCAGCGACAGCCGAATTTCAAATAATGCTGCTTGCGCCGAGGCGGATATCATCCGAATAATGCCCTACGACCTTGAGCACGCGGCAGTGCTGACGCAGCTCGGATATCATGCGGCGACCGTTCTCGGATTCCTCGTCGCCCTCCGCCTCGACATAAAAGTAGTACTCCCATGCGGGCTCCTTTATCGGGCGGCTGCGGATGACCTTCATATTAAAGCCGTAAGAGCTGATAACGTTTATCGCGCTCGCAAGAGCACCCGGCTCGTTCTGCAGTATGAACATCAGCAGGAATCGACTGCGGTCGCGGTGATCCTCGTCGGTGTTCGGGGTACGCGAAAAAACGGCGAAGCGGGTCGTGTTGTCTCCGCTCTCGTTGATGTCGTGGTCGAGCACCTCGAGCCCGTAGAGCTTTGCCGTTTCCGCGCTTGCGATGGCGGCAACGGTCGGGTCTCCGCCCTCTGCGACGCGCTGCGCAGCGACGGCGGTATTAGTCTCCTGAATGCACTCATAGCCGTGCGCCTGAATATACGGTGCGCACTGGTGCAGCGCCTGCGGATGGCTGACGACCTTTTTCACGCCGCTCGGCGTTGCACCGCGCAGACCGAGCAGATTGTGCTTGACGCGCAGCGAATAGACACCGCCGATGTACAGCTTTCCCGAGAACATCAGCTCGATGACCTGCCCTACCTCGCCCGCGTAGCTGTTCTCTATCGGCAGAACGGCGCAGTCGCATTCACCGCGCTCAACGGCGGTATAGGATGCGGCAAAATCGGGATAAGACACCATCTCCCCCTCGGGGAAAATACGGCGGGCGGCAATATTTGCGAACGCCCCCTTAACTCCCGTATACGCTACGCGCACGCCCTGCATTATCCGACGGTGATACTTTTCGGATGCCGACAGCGCGCCCTGAAAAAAGCTCATGTAGTACGGGCGCTTCTCCGCATCGGTGATACCGACAGAGAGCTCCTGCGCGCGCTCGCTCCCGTCGGGCTCGGCGGGCACGGGGATTCCGTGCTCGCGGCGGTATTCGGCTATCACCTTGATAGCGTCAAGTCGGCGCTCGAATGCTGCGGCAAGTGCCACATCGCACTCCTCCACCTCACGCAGCGCCTGCGTTATCTTTTCGCTGTTCATCTCGTCTACCCTCTCTCATTCGTTTTACGGCCGTTTTGCGGCTGCACCGCACAGACGGCTGTATACCTACAGCATGCCGGCGCGCTGCCCCCCTCGTGCAAATAAAAAATCGGCTCCGCCCGACGACAGAGCCGATGATACTATGATCACGGTTATCCGTTTTCGGACGCAGAAAAAGCGGGGCGGTTAAATCGTCCCGAAAATATAAAGAAACGTACGCTGCGCTCTCTCATTTTCTGCCTCCGTCGGACGGTCATGCACTGTTGCCGCCCTGTTACGGTTTAGTATATCACAGCTGCGGGCAAAATGCAAGACAATTTTTCGTCCGATGTGTTTTTTCCTCCGCACTATGGTTCCTCCGATGCTTGTTTTCGGTCGTTTTTCCGCCGTTTTTCGCGCCGCGCATGCTTATCACACTTGACAAATCGGCGGGAATCAAATAGAATATCATATGAAAAAAAGACGGGAGAGACGGCATGACAAGGGATGAATCACTCGCACTGACAGCGGAGATAGCCGGGCGGATATGCAGCGGCAGTCTGACGGTAGAATACTCGGATGAAGAGGCAGAGCAGGCGCGGCGCGCCGCATCGACCGAGCAGCTGCGCAGACGGCGGGCGGCGGGTCTGCTCGAATACTCGGGCAGTGCGCCGACGCGGGAGGAATGGGAGCGCTACTATGTAACCGACGCGCTGTGCAGGGAGCTCTCGCTGTATGACAGAGCGAGCGGCGACTATCTGCGCGAGCTGTTTGCCGAGGCGCGGCGGTTCACCCCGCGGCAGCTGTATTCCGACCCGTATATGCTCGATCTGAGCATACCGCTCGCGGAGCTCGGGCGGTTCTCGCTGCGCTATTCCGGCTACGACAGGGGCGAGATATTTCAGCGCGACATGCCGCAGCTCGGCGCGGATATCGTCGTTCCGAAGCTCGGCTTCTTTACCGAGGAGGTCGTCTTTCCCGCCGTTTATGAGGGCGTAATACCGTGGGTCAGCGTCTGCCCGTCGGAGATAGTTTCGATGCGCCCGCAGATAGCGGCGGCGCACGGCAGAGTGCTCGTGCTCGGTCTCGGGCTCGGCTATTATGCATATCTTGCGTCGCTCTCGGAGAGCGTCGAGCATGTGACCGTAATTGAGCTGCAGAGCGAGATAGTGCAGCTGTTCTCGGAGAACATACTGCCGCAGATGCGCACGCGGGAAAAGATAGACATAGTTACGGCGGATGCGATAGAATATCTCGCGTCGCTGCGCGGCGATGAATACGATTTCTGCTTTGCCGACATATGGGAAGGGCTCGCCGACGGTGCGCCGCTGTATAAAAAGATAAAGGATCAGGAAGCGCGGCTCGGGGGAATTGAATTCACCTACTGGATAGAAGAGCAGCTGCGCGAATATCTGCGCGAAACGGAGGAATAATACCGACTCGACGAAGCAAAAAGCATCGCTGCGATCGGCTGCCGACTCAACAAAATAATAATGCCGCTTTTCGGGCGGCGAAAATAAAAGCAGTCGCACGGGTGCAATCGTAAGCACCTGCGCGGCTGTTTTTCTGTGCGATCTTTCTATGCGGCGGTTGCGGCTGTGTGCCTGCAAATTGTCTATGCGTTTTTTCCTCGCCCGCATGTTTTACGGTTTTCTCACACGCAGCGGGTCGTCTGCGGGCATCGGCTTCAGCCGTTCCCCGCTCTGCCGCCCGAGAGGTCAAGAATAAAGCGGCTGCCTTCTCCCGGGGTGCTCTCTGCGCGGAGCGGCACCGACAGCATATCCGCCGCGCGGCGGCAGAGATAGAGCCCGAGACCGCTCGAGCGCTTTTCGAGTCTGCCGTTCTCGCCCGTATACCCGCGCTCAAATATTCGCGGCAGATCCTGCGGCGCGATGCCGATGCCCGTATCGGAGATGCATAGCAGCCCGGACGATTCGACGGTTATGCCGACCGCGCCCGACGGCGTGTACTTTATTGCATTCGAGAGCAGCTGGTCTATTATTACCGAGAGCCACTTTTTATCGGTAATTACGGTAAGGTCGGTGCCGTCGTAGTTGAGCGCGAGCCGCTTTGCGACGAACTGCGGCGCAAACTTTCGCACCGAGGCGCGCAGTATCGGGTCAAGCGCATATTCGGCTATTACAAGGTCATTTGCCTCGGAGTCGAGCCGCGCGTATTGCAGTACCATATCGACATACTGCTCTATGCGGAACAGCTCGCCGAGAACGGCGCGATGCTCGGGCGTATCGTCATCGTGCACGGTCATTCTTATAACGGCAATGGGCGTTTTTATCTGATGCACCCATGCGGTATAGTAGTCGTTCATCTCGGTCTTTACGCGGTGCAGCTCGGCGGAGAGCCCGGCGGCGCGGTCGCGCTGATGTATAAGCTCCTCCGTATAATCCTCCTCGCAGAGCGTAAGCAGCGGCTGCGGCACAGCCGACTCGGAGCGCAGGCGGATAAGCTCCTGCTGACGGTGCTCCGCCGCCCTCAGCTCTGCCGCGACGACGGCTATCGTATAGATGAAAAGCGCGGCGAGCGCGAGCATTCCGAGATAGATAAGCACCTCGGTATCGACCGCATATAAAGCGAAAAGAGCATATGCAGCTGCGGCATATGCGAGAGTGAACAGATAAAGCGGCAGACAACGCCGCAGGGCATCACGCAGCGCGCGACGCCCCCGACCTGTATTCTTCTTGTTCTTTGCATTCATCTGAGAATGTACCCCTCTCCCGGCTTTGTTGCGATTATACCGCCGAGCCCGACGCCCTCGAGCTTTTTGCGCAGCCGCGCGACGTTCACCGTCAGCGTGTTTTCCTCAACATAGCAGTCGCTCTGCCACAGCACGGTCATCAGCCGCTCGCGGCTCACCGTTTTGTCGCGGTTTTCGAGCAGCGTGCGCAGTATGCGGAACTCGTTCTTTGTCAGCTCGAGCCGCTGACCGCCGCACTCAAGCGTACCCGACGAGAGATCGAGCAGCGCCCCGTGACATTCGAGCGCCTGACAGGGCTCGCCGAGCTCGTAGGTACGCCGCAGCAGTGCCTGCAGCTTGGCTGTCAGCACCATGGGGTCGACGGGCTTCGGTATAAAATCGTCGCCGCCCATGTTCATCGCCATCACGATGTTCATATTGTCGGAGGCGGAGGAGATGAATACTATCGGCACGCTCGAGAGCTTTCTGATCTCTGTACACCAATGATAGCCGTCATAGAAAGGAAGCATGATATCGAGCAGCACAAGCTGCGGGTGCGCCTCGGCAAATTCGGCACTCACGCGCTGAAAATCGCGCACGGTTATCACCTCATTGCCCCAGCTCTCGAGCTGCCTCGAGATAGCCTCGGCAAGTGCATGGTCATCCTCTGCGAGAAATATTCGATACATGGCTTTCTTCCTTTCATAGGCTCATGGGTCAGGCGCTCATGAGCGGTGCTCGGTCATGCGACTATCTTATAATAGGTACGTGCCGTCAGCAGATAAACGATGAGATATATCAGCGAGAAGCAGAAATATACGGCTGCAGCGCAGATAATGTACAGCGAGACGCGAGGCAGGAGCATTACCCTGAGTATCTTAAGGAGTATGGGCGAGGCGACGACGGTATGTATCCCCGCTACCGCGAGCGGCAGGAAGAATACGAGCAGCACCTGCGTGCGTATGGATGCCCGCACCTCGCTGCGGCTCATGCCTATCTTCTCCATTATCTGATAGCGGTCGTGATCCTCGTAGCCCTCGGATATCTGCTTATAATAGATTATCAGCACCGTTGCAAAGAGGAACACAACGCCGAGCAGCAGACCGAGGAAAAGCAGCACGCCGTACATGCCGTACATGTCATCGCGAGCGCTGTATATCGAGCTTTGAGAAAAACCGACGGATACCGAATCGCCGTATTTTTCTCTCATAATCTCCGGTATACGTTCGGTAAGAAGGATATCATAATCTACGGGATTTTCTTCAGAGAGGCTTACCGCAACCTTATCGGTCCATTTATACTCACGTGAATCTGTGGAGTAATAGTTTTTTACCTCTTCAAGTTCCTTATCCGTATGCATAACTATACCGTAGCAATTGCGAGTTACCACACTCGTGCGAATCGGCATCTTATCAGGGCGCTGCACTATCGTATATCTCTTTCCCGCAATGCCGAGCGTATCTCCGAGAGGAGAAACATCGCCGAGGTCACATAGTTGCGTTACCGCTATTTCACCGTCACCGAGCTCAAGCGGCATGCCCGTCAGCTCACAGTATTTGTCCTGAGAAATGAATATAACGTACACCGTATTTTCACCGCTGAGAATCGGGACAAACGAATCATCCGCCGTATCGCAGGGAATTTCGAGTTCATGACGCAGTTGTATTTTTTCAATACTGCCGCCGCTCTCACTCACCACGTCTTCGACAATCTCCGCCAACTCCTCTGCGCTCAGATTTTTTCTGGTATCAGGATCATAGAGACCGTAGTTATAACTGACCGGACCCAAATACAAGTCCTCGGGATAGTTTCGCTCGAGCGTTGTTTCGATGCCCGAATAGAGGCTGACCGTCGTTGAGACAAGGATTATCACGCCGGTTGCAAGCACCGCTATGGATGCAAGACCTACCGCATTCTGCTTCATACGGTAGATGAGCCCCGAGACGGCGGTCATATGGCGCTTATTATAGTAGAAGCGGCGGTTGCGGCGCAGCATGCGGAGCACCCAGATGCTGCCCGCGACAAAGAGAAAATATGTGCCGATTATAACAAGGATAACGGCGAGGAAGAACAGCACGGTCGCATCGAGCGGGTCGCGCGTTGCAAGTGCTATGGCATAGCCCGCACCCAGACTCAGGATACCGAGAATGAGCAGCAGCACACGGAGCCTCGGCTCCTTTTCGCCCGCGCTGCGGCTCGCAAGCAGCTCGACGGGGCGCAGCATCGCTATCCGAATGCAGTTGATGATGTATGTCAGCAGCTCGAGTGCGGAAAAGAAAAGCACCGAGATGAGTATCGCTTTCGGAACGATATAGTTAAAGCCGTGTATCACGTCGATTTTCAGGATACGGCAGATTATGAGCGAGCAGAACTTGTACATCAATATGCCGAAGCCGATTCCGACAACATCCGAGCAGAGCGACTGATACAGCGTCTCAAAGAACAGCACGCGGCAGACATGGCGTTTCTCCATGCCGAGAATGTTATACAGACCGAACTCGCGCTTTCGCTGCTTCATGATAAAGCTGTTCGTATACAGCACGAGTATTACCGAGATAATTGCAAGCACGTAGATGCCGATGCTCATGAAGGAGGAAACGTAGCTCCCGCCCCGCATCGTGTCGTATTTATCGCCGTCGAAGGTAAGCGTCCAAACGATATAGAAAACCGAAAGCAGTCCCGCGCAGGTAAGTATGCGCGGCAGGTAGAAGCGGTGGTTTTTGCCGAGATTGGACAGCGCCATGCGCGAATAGAGTCCGCCCTTCATTCCGCATCACCCCCACTGCGAAGCATGGTGAGTGTGTCGGATATCTTATGATACAGCTGCTCGTTTGTGCTGTCTCCGCGGTATATCTGGTGAAAGAGCACGCCGTCGCGGATAAAGAGTATGCGCCTCGCGTGCGACGCCGCATCGACCGAGTGCGTGACCATCAGAATGGTCTGCCCGCGTGCGTTGAGGTCGCCGAAAACGCGCAGCAGCTCCGACGATGAACGCGAATCAAGCGCGCCCGTAGGCTCGTCGGCGAGTATCAGGCGCGGATGCGTGATTATCGCACGGGCGACCGCCGTGCGCTGACGCTGACCGCCCGAGAGCTCGTACGGAAACTTTGACAGCAGCCCGTCTATACCGAGCGACGCGGTGACAGACCCAAGTCGCTGCTCCATCTCGTCAAGGCTCACGCCGCCGAGTACAAGCGGCAGCAGGATGTTGTCGCGCACCGAAAAGGTGTCGAGCAGATTGAAATCCTGAAAGACAAAGCCGAGATTGTCACGGCGGAATGCGGCAAGCTCCCGCTCGCTGACATCCGCAAGGTCCTTTCCGTCGAGCAGTACCCTACCGCCCGTCGGCTCGTCAAGCGAGGCGAGAATGTTGAGCAGGGTCGTTTTTCCCGAGCCAGACTCGCCCATTATCGCTACATATTCGCCCGCGTCTACGGCAAAGTTCACGCCGCGCAGCGCACGAACCGTGCTGCCGCCCGAGCGGTTTGTGTATTCCTTTTCAAGTCCTATCACTTCCAAAACAGTCATATCATCTGTCCTCCATGAATTATTACACCGTAATGATACCACTGTCCGACGCGAATCGAAATCTATTTCGGTGACAATTTCCGCGTCGTATGTGACAGTTTTGTCACCTATGCTGCAATTATATCAAATGACAGCGGGGCTGTCAATATCGGGCGGGGGATGCGACGGGGGATGCAGCGGGGAAAACGCGAAAGGGCGGCGCGGCAAAGCCGCACCGCCATCGCGTGTAAAGAAATATATGGGTTACTCTTTAATAATAAATTATATCATCGCATCGAAACATACACAGCCCGGCACACCTTAAACGAAAGATCACTCGGTTATACATGCACACAGCAGGGCTTAGTGTTATCGGATATTTCGATGCGCCGCTCTATCACGCTTCTGCGGATTTCGCCTCGGCGATTATCTTCATCAGTCGGATGAGGTCGCGTGTATCGACCTTACCGTCCCCGTTTACATCCTGACCGGATATCTCGACATTTACGCCCGAAATGAGCTTCATAAGGCGGATAAGGTCCTTTGTGTCAACCTTGCCGTCGCTGTTTACATCGCCCTGAATACCGGGCTCTCCGCAGCGGGTGCATGCGCCGTCTTTAAAGGTATGACCGAGCGCGGGATATGTGTGCAGGGTGCCCTCTGCCTCAAGGCAGTAGATGCAGCCGCGGTATGCATCCCAGCCTATCTGTGTGCAGGTAGCCTCGGCTGCGGGCACATCGACAAAGGTATGCGCGCCCTCTGCGCAGCTATGTACTATAGTTGCGGGCTCAAGAGCAAAGATGATATCCATCTCATTCATATCAGCGAACGAACCGCGCTCAAGCTCCATGGAGACCTCGGTGCGGAAATAGCCGTCGCGCTTTACGTTGAAGATGAGAACGGCGTAGGTAAAGGTACCCGACACATCGTGATTCATAGCAGACACGATGCAGCTGCTCCAATTGTTTATGCCGCTGAATACGCTTCTATTGAACTCGACCGACACAAGCTCGAGCAGGTCTGTGTCATATACGGGAGTCATCATTACGGCTGCAATGCCGGGACTGTTTACTATGTCGACAAAGACGTACAGCTGCTGACCCGCACCAACTATTGCAGAGCTGAGTGTGAGGGTCGGCTTTCCGTCAAGCTTGAATCCGCATACAGCGCAGACTCCGCCCGTGAACATATGACCGAGCGGCGGTATCTCATCGGGATAATCGGTGATTACGCCGCACTTCTTACAGTATTCACCCTCTGTTGTACCGCTGTAAACGCAGCCGGGAAAGCTCGCGGGAATGACGTCGAGCTCATGCTCACAGCTGCCGCGAGTAACGGTCGCGGGCTTTACCGTCGCGGTGATGCTCTGCTCGTTCTTATTGGCTATCGAGCCGTCGTCGAATGCGATAGAGACGGTAAGGGGTGCTGAGGGGTCGGTGAGCAAACGGAAAGCGAGCAGAAGCAGAACTCCGTCTCCGTGAACATCCTCGGTATTCATCCACAGAACGGTCTCGTCTATCTCAACGCTGCCGCCGAGCTCAGACACACTTGCGCCCATGAATTCAAGGCTTGTATCGTCGTAGACAAGCGATGCGCGGAGCGCGGCTATACCGGGGTTGTTCGTGACCGTAACAGGAATTATGACCGTCTCGCCCGCGCGTGCCGAAGCGTCGCCGAGAGTTACGGTAAGTCCGCTGCCGTCAGCTGCGTATACGGGCATCAGGGCAAGCAGCATTATCAGCGCCGACAGCAGTGCGGTCAGCCGTAGGGATATGCGGTGGGTCGTTTTCTTCATTATTTTTTATTCCTTTCTTTGCTCGGTGTCGAGCATATTTCGGCTATACGGGAATCAGCTCGCTATAATCTTCATCAGTCGGATAAGGTCACGCGTATCGACCTTTCCGTCTCCATTGACATCAGGCACGCGGATGTTTACATCTCCGCCCGCGATATATTTCATCAGACGCACAAGGTCCTTGGTGTTTACCCTACCGTCGGCATTTGTATCGCCTACAATGACGGGGCATTCCTCATCGCAGCGGGTGCAGATGCCGTCAACATAGCTATGACCGAGTGCGGGAAGAATCTCGGACTCGAAGCTCTCGCCGCACATGATGCATGCTGTCTCAGCAGTTCTGCCGTCGGTGGTGCAAGTAGGCTCGATGCGCTCCCTGACCGTTACGAGAGAGTGTCCGTAGTAGCAGGGTTTTGATACCATAGTACGTTGGACCGAGACAAATATCTCCTCCCCGTTACCGCCGCATATGTCGCCGCTGTCATAGCTGAGCCATATCGGTGTGCGGATAAAGTCGCTGTTTATTACCTTAAACTCAAGCCGGGCATAAGGAATGTGGGAGCCTGCCATTTCATACGGCTCTCCGAGAGTGGCATAGTTATCCCCGCGAGGCACGGAAAACAGGATAAAGTAGGACAGTGCGCTGATACGCTCAAGCTTGACATACGATGAATCATAGTGAAATTTAACGTTTGTGACGGAGATTCCCCAAGGATTATTGAGCGTTACATCAACATAGAAACCTTCACCTTCATAGTCATCGTTCCACCAAGTGGGCTCAGAAAACGTAAACGAGGTCGTGCTGCCGAGCACCAATCCGCATCGCTCGCATCTGCAGTTAACGAAGCTGTGACCGTATGCGGGAATGACAAAGCTCTCATCCATCGGCTCTCCGCACTTTGTGCAGACATATCCGCTGTAAAGACCGTCGCTCTCACAGGTCGGGAGCACGGTATCCTTCCATGCGTAGGTATGCTCGCAGCTCTCGTCTGCCTGCAGCGGCGCTGCCGAAAAGCTGTTGTACGTGTCGGTCGAGTCGGAATAGCCTATCTTATCGCCATAGCCTTTCTTTTCCTCATCGGACATGTGCAGGTACTTAAACAAGCGGACCATATCCTTTGCGTCGACCATCCCGTCAAGGGTCAGATCGGGCGAAGAAAAGACGGGAGTATTAACCACTCTGATACGGCGCATAAGCACAACAACATCCTTTGAGTTTGTAACACCGTCGCCGTTCAGGTCTCCGTAGACCGAGTTCCACTTTGTCGCGCAGCGTGTGCACACGCCGTCGACGTAGTTATGACCGAGGCGCGGGATAGTTTCGCCATATACGTCGATTATTCCGCACTCTGAGCAATAGCTGCCGAATTCTCTGCCCGCATTCAGACAGGTCGGCGGAATCAACGCGGTCTCTACGAACTTATGCGCGCAGCTGCCGAGCGGGATGCTGCAGCCGCGGAGCTCGGGCACGAAAATATTCCAGACGCTGTCTGCAGCATTGCCGTAGTCGAGTGACAGCGATACTTCAAATGCAGGATTCGGGTCGGCGAGAGCCTTGAAAACAAGCCCTATCAGCTTTCCGTCAGCGGATACGTCATAGATCGAACGCCAGACGACGGTGCCGCCCGCGACCCGCACGCTTCCGCCGAGGTCAAGCGGCAGCGCGCTGACAAGCTCGAGCTGCGTGCTGTCGAACTTCGGCTCGACCGCAAGAACGCTTATGCCGCGGTTATTCTGCACGCAGACGGGAACAACGATATACTCTCCCTTGCGGCAGCCCGACGCTTCGAGATACAGCTGCATCTCATCGGTCGAAGCTTCCGCTGTGCCCTCATTATTATCGTCAATATCCGAGTCAGCGGCGTAAACGGAGGTCGCCGACAGCAGCATGACGGCGGCAGCCGCAAGCGACAGGAGGCGCAGTCTGAATTTGTTTGATGTTTTGCTCATTATAATGTCCTTTCTTACTCAGGTGGTAATTCGACGAAATCGCAGTTTTCCTGCTAATATTCTATCATATTTTACAGCATGTGTAAACAGAAAATTTTACATTCATGAACAATTATTTTTTTGGGCGCATTTGCGGCGCTGACGGTATGAAAATATGTGCGGGTGATTGACTTATCGAAATTTTTATGGTAAAATACAGTTAAATACTTTTTTCAGAAGGAGTTGGTAGATTAAATGGATCCGCTTCCCCGAAGTTGCGGCATAAATGCCGACAGATGTACACCGCCGAAATACTACGTGTGCGTCGCTGCGGATAACGCTTCACCCCGTCGGGGCGACTGACGCTGAGATGCAGTCATTAAACGAAACTTACCGTAAAAATTTTGGAGGTTACTTAAAATGTCTGACATTGCCGGACAATTATTATTACAGCTGATACTTATTCTGTTAAACGCTTTCTTTGCCGCGACCGAAATCGCGGTCATATCACTGAACGAAAAGAAGGTCAAAGCACGCGCCGACGACGGCGACAAAAAGGCGATAAAAATGATGAAGATGATCGAGGAGCCGACGCGCTTTCTCTCGACCATTCAGATAGGCATAACCCTCGCGGGCTTTCTCGGCTCGGCTTTCGCCGCCGACAATTTTGCGGAGCGCCTGTCGGGCTTCGTTATCCGCGCATTTGATATTTCCGAAAGTCACGTAGGTATCGTCAACACCGCCGCCGTTATCGTTATCACGCTCGTGCTCTCGTTCTTTACCCTTGTGCTCGGTGAACTTGCACCCAAGCGCATCGCGATGAAAAACAAGGAAAAGCTCGCGGAGCATGTGTGCGGTGCTATATCGGGTCTCGCGGTGATACTGCGCCCCATCATATGGCTGCTCACCGTCTCGACGAACGGCGTTCTCCGCCTCTTCGGCATCGACCCTCATGAGAAGGAGGAGCCCGTTTCGGAGGAGGATATCGTTCTCATGCTCGACGCGGGCGCTGATGAAGGAAGCCTTAATCAGAATGATATCGAATATATTAAAAATGTATTCAAGCTCGACGGTATGACCGCCGAGGATGTTATGACCCCCCGTCGCGCGCTCGTGCTTATTTCGCAGGATGCGACCGATGAGGAAATTCTCGAGATTATCGAGACGGAGGGCTATTCGCGGATACCCGTCTATGCGGATACGACCGACAATATCGTCGGAATCCTGCATACGCGCGACTATCTGCTCCGCCATATGCGCGAGGGCTTTAAGCTCGCAGATGCGATGTTTCAGCCGTCGTTCGTGCCCGAAACCGCGCACCTCGATGCCCTGTTCAAGGACATGCAGAAGGAGCATAATCACATAGTCGTTGTTGTCAACGAATACGGCGAGACCGCGGGCATTGTTACGATGGAGGACATTCTCGAGGAGATAGTCGGAGAAATATGGGACGAACGCGACGAGGAGGTCGAGGAGTTTGAAAAGCTCGACGACGGCAGCTACCGCGTTCTGTGTACTGCTAATATCGAAGACTTCTTCGAGCATTTCGATCTTGAAGCCGCCGAGGAGCCCGAGGCAACGACCGTCAACGGTTGGATAATCGAGCAGATAGGAAGCATTCCCGAGGTCGGATGCAGGTTTGAATATCAGAACCTTGAAATTACCGTTACCCGCGCAGACGATCTCATGGCGCAGGAGATAAATGTTCGCGTACATGAGAAACCGAGCGAGACCGAATCCGACGATGAGAAGGTTAAGAATAACACGGATAACGGCTGACTGCGCGTTGCACAGCACACTGTGCAACGGCGCTCGGTGCGTGATGCGTGATGCATAGTGTTCTTATCTGAGATAGTTTAAAAAAGCAGAGGCGCTGAGTCGACTCTGCTTTTTTGCGTAATGAGTCAATTCCGATTGCCCGATTGCCCGACAAGGCCGAATGTACAGACCTTCTCGGGAACACCGACAAGCCGGACCGGACTGATAATTTCGACGGCAAAAAGAAAAATCCCGACCCCTCCGCCGAAGTGAGGGGATCGGGAAATTCGTGTTGTTTTGTGTGCCGTAAATCAGTCGCTGATGTAAGGAAGCAGAGCAGCCTGACGTGCACGCTTAACGGCGATTGCAACCTGACGCTGATGCTTAGCGCAGGTGCCGGTTACGCGGCGAGGCAGAATCTTAGCGCGCTCGCTGATGCACTTACGGAGTCTTGCGGTATCCTTGTAGTCGATCTCTGCAATCTTATCAGCGCAGAACTGACATACCTTCTTATGTCTGCGGGCAACGGGGCGCGCAGGTCTGGGCTGAACGTTTTCTCTCTCGTTTTCCATAACGAAAACCTCCTATATGCGGCAGTGCCGCCGAATAATTTTGTTTTGATTTGATTCGCCGTCAGGTCGAATCAGAACGGCAGATCGTCGTCGCTGCCGAGATCCTCAAAGGGTGCGGGGGAAGCCTGCGCAGCGGGGGAATAAACCGCGCCCGATGCAGGAGAATCGCCCGGAGTCTGGAAGTTGCGGTTTGTTGCGCCGCCCTCTTCTCCGCTCTTGCTCTCAACGAAGGATACCTCGTCCGCTACGACCTCAAAGTCGTAGTGCTTCTGTCCGTTCTGGTCGGTCCAGTTTCTGTTCTGGAGTGCGCCGAGAACGAATATCGACTTTCCCTTATTAAAGTATCTCGAAACAAACTCTGCCTGCTGTCTCCACGCGGTGATGCGGATAAAGTCAGCCTGCGGCTGCTCACCCTGCTTTGAAAATCTGCGGTTTACCGCGATGGAAAAGGTGACTACCGGAATACCCGACTGAGTCTGCTTGAGCTCGGGGTCTGCGGTGAGTCTGCCTATGAGCATTATCTTGTTAAGGCTTGCCATGTTTATATCCAACCTTTCTTTGTCAAAAGATCAGCACGCGGCAGCTGTATGCCGACGCGGGCAGGATTACTCAGCTGCCTCGGTAGCGGGAGCCTCTGCTGCGGGGGTCACTGCTGCCTCTGCTGCAGGAGCCTCTGCAACGGTCTTTGCTGCGGGAGCAGCGGGTGCTGCAGGTGTCTCATCGGCAGCGGGAGCGATTGCAGCGGGTGCCTTAGCGGTAGGAGCTACTGCCTTGAGCACCATTGCACGCATAACACCCTCGGTGATGCTTGCAACACGGTTGATCTCCGCAGGAAGATCTGCGGGTGCATCAAAGGTGATAAGAGAATAGTAACCGTCGTTCTTATCGTTGATAGGATATGCAAGTCTGCGCTTGCCCCAATCATCGATGCGAACGATCTTACCGCTCTCCTCGATCATTCCCTTAAACTTTTCAATAATGGCTTTTACACCCTCGTCACCGATATCGAGATCAACAACGAAAAGTGCTTCGTAAGACGAAAACTGTCTTTCCATAAATACACCTCCCTATGGACGTAAGACCGCGCCGAACTGTTTTTTACAGGTCTCGTGCCTGTATTCGGGGCGGCAAGGAGAAAACTTTGTTTTCAACTATATAATAATACCACACCGATCGGCTTTTGTCAATCGGTGCGGTATGCGTTAACATTAAATTTACATATCGGTGCTGCGCGATTCCCGCAGCAATTCAATTCACATGCGATTCTCGCGGTAAATCAATTCGTGCTATGCATCTTTTGCGGGGCTTTTTCGGCAGCAGGATCACTTAGTGCCGAAAAGACGGTCGCCTGCATCTCCGAGACCCGGAATGATATATGCGTGCTCATTCAGGCGCTCATCAAGTGCCGCGCAGTAGATATCGACGTCCGGATGCTCGCTCTGTACTCTTGCAACACCCTCGGGGGCTGCAACAAGGTTAAGGAGGCGGATGTTAGTAGCGCCGCGCTTCTTAATGAGTGTAATTGCGTCGGCAGCACTGCCGCCTGTGGCAAGCATCGGGTCAACGACTATCACAAGTCTTCCGTCGATGTCTGCGGGCAGCTTGCAGTAATACTCTACGGGCTCGTGCGTCTCGGGATCACGGTAGAGTCCTATGTGTCCGACCTTAGCAACGGGAATGAGGTTGAGCAGTCCGTCGACCATTCCGAGGCCTGCGCGAAGAATCGGGACGATAGCGAGCTTTTTACCCATAATAGCCTTACCCGTCATAGGAGCAACGGGTGTATTTATCTGAACATCGTCGAGCGGGAGATCGCGGGTGAGCTCGTAGCCCATCAGCTCGGTAATCTCGTTAAGCAGCTGACGGAAATCCTTTCCGCCTGTCTCGGCCATTCTCATAATTGTCAGCTTGTGCTGGATGAGCGGATGGTCAACTACGTGTAACTTTCCCATTATAAATATTCCTTTCGGTCTTGAATATATTTTCCGTCGTCTGCGGCGGCTTTTGTCACGGAAAATTATACACTATTTCTGTCCATATTTCAACCCTTTTTGCGATTTTATGCACACGAGCGCGAAAAAGCAAGAAAAGAGTGCGGTTTACAGCGACGTGAGCTTCCGTCACAGTGCAAAAGCAGCGAATATGCTCGGGAGGCACAAGGCACGCAACACTGCTGCTCTCTGACGCAGAACGCAAACGGAGATAAGCATTTCCACGCTGAGGTGCAAAAGTCCGCAGCGAAGCAAAGCCGTTTTCTTTTCGGGATAAGCGGTATATAAATATTGCAAAAACTGCGGCAACGGCAGAATAATTGTCACGTGCCCGCATAGCGGGTGGTTGTCTGTTTCTGACTTCTCGTCCTCAACCGGCTGAAGTCATAAGGACAACCCCGACTGCAATTCGTTTGCATTACAGTCGGGGTCGGTTGCAGATATTACATTTGCCTTGCGATATCGAATCGCCGTGCGGCGGGCGGCGGAAGCACCGCAGCCGAAATATGCCGTATCAGCCGACGATACCGGAGCGCTCGATACCCTGAACGAGGTATCTCTGGCAGAACACGTAGATAATTACGAGCGGTGCGATAATAAGCAGTCCGCAGGTATTTCTGATCGCTGCCTCGTATGCGGTCGCAGCGGCAAAGTCCTTGATAAAGAGCGATTTCGGTATCGCTACGATATCGGGCATAAGCGTCGGACCCGACGAGGTAAAGAACAGATTCGTGTAAAAATTATCCGTCCACTGCCATGAGAACGAGAACAGGAAGATGGTTATCATCATCGGAATGGAAAGCGGAAGAATTATCCGCAGGAAGGTTCCGAAGGTTCCCGAACCGTCGATGTAAGCGGACTCCTCGAGCTCGTCGGGCACGCCGCGGAAGAACTGACGCATCATGTAGATGTACAGTCCGTTCTTAAAGGCAAGTCCGCCGAGAGAGAGCAGGATAAGCGGCCAGTAGGTGTTTGTAAGGTCGATGGAGTCGAAACTGAATATCTTAAGCCATTTGAATACTCCGCCGCCGAGCAGATTTAATATTCCGAGAATATCAAAATACTTGAACTTAATGAGCATTGCAAACTTGACTGTATTATGCGGAACTATCATCGTAAAGATGACGAGCGCAAACAGCAGCTTATTTCCCTTGAACTTGAACTTTGCAAAGCCGTAGCCGATGAGACAGCATATAAATGTCTGAATAAATGCGCAGGCGATCGAAAGCGTAGTTGTGTTAAACAGAGCCGTCCAATAGCCGTTATCGCGCAGAATACCGCGATAGGTATCGAGGGTGGGATAACGGGGTATGAGCTTAACCGTTACGTCGACAAAGTCGTTCGGGCTCATGAAGGAGGACATTATCTTCGAGAAGAAGGGCTGAAGAATAACGTAGGAAATGCCGATAAGCAGTCCGAGACGGAAGATATACCAGAGCACCTCAACGACAAAGCTGACCGAGAAATACTTTATCTTAAAGCGTTCCCATCTGCTTGTGCGTTCAAAGTCTACGCGAATGCGGTTCTTCGACTCGCGGAGTACCTTGGTTCCCTCCGGCACGGCAGCCTTGGTTGCCGTGGATTTCTTTTTAAAACTGAGATTCATCTGCTTACCCCCTTAATCGCGCCTCTGGTAGAATACGAATGCCGAAAGCACCGCAACTACTATTCCTATGCAGGCAATGACGAGCAGGAAGTACATCCAGGACATCGCGGCACTGAGAACGTTTCCGCCCGCCTGGGAGTAGACCGAGTTGATATACGTCATGACCTCGTTGGAGGAAGCGGTGAATGCGTCAATTACCGTGTACACGGCGTTAACAAGGATCATAGGCGAAATCATCGGAACCGTTATCTTCCAGAAGGTCTCCCATGCGGTAGCACCGTCTATCTCACAAGACTCGTAGATAGCGGGAGAGATGGACTGGAGTCCGGCAAGGAAGATAAGCATCTGTACGCCGGAACGGTTGATGATGTCGTATATGTTGTTTATAAGCTGTGTGACGTAGGTTATCATGTCGGAGCCGACGGAAAGGTTGGCAAACAGCCAGCTCAGGTCGTCGGTCGACAGGACTCCCGTTACCGCCTCCTCTGCAGCACCGCCGCCCGTCGAAATACCGCTCGACGTGTCGTTCATGCTCGCAAGAAGCGAGTTTGCCGCGTCGATCTCGGAAATAAGACCGGTCTGGAGGATAACGGGGACGAAGAGGATAGCACGGAATGCTGCTCTTCCCACCATCTTTTCGTTAAGAATGACGGCAAGAAAAAGGCTGAAGATAACAATCGCGGGGACCTCAAGAAGCAGCTGGCGGACACCGGTCGTCAATATCTTGACGAACTCGGTATCGACAAACAGTGCGTTCTTGTAGTTATCAAGACCGACATTGTGAAGCACGTAGCCGCCGCCGTCGATCGCAGCGATCGTTTCAAATTCGCTGAAGCTGTAGATTATAGAGTTGATAATGATCGGAAGGTAGATCACTATAAAGCCGATTACGAAAGGCGCAACAAACAGCCATCCGGATTTAGCTTTTCTTTTATCAAGTGATGCAGGTCTGCGCGAAGCAGGCTTGCGCTTGGTCTTTGTAGCCATTACTTACCCTTCCTTTCACTTTATTGTTACATAGCTCATCGCAGGAACGGTAACACCGTCGGCTACGACGTCAAAGTAGTTGTAGTTGAGCATGTAGGAAACACCGCAGTCATAGCTTACCTTGACTATGCTGCCGTCCTCTATCTTGAACTCATCCGAGTTCTCGTTTGCTCCCGCAGCAAGCTCCTCGGCGGTCGCAACACGTCTGCCGTTTACGAACTGATGGTCGGAGATGACCGCTGTGGAAACATCACCGCCGAGCAGTGCGTTAAGCTCGTTGTAGATGGAGACTGCATCCTCACGCCAGTTCTCGTAGCTTACGGAATAGTACTTAATATAGCGAAGCCAAGTCTTAAGCATCGAGGTGTTGTCATAAGAAAGCATGAAGTAGGGCGATGCTCCGCTCTCTATCATTTTAAGCTTCTCGTAGTTCGTGTCGCCTGCCATGTTGGTGGGCGAGCCGGCATAGTTCACGTAGCCGTGATATACCATGCCGAAGAACGGAACGGTCTCGCTTGCTCTCGTGTAATGGCTCGAGTCGATCGGAGCGCTGAGGATATGCGAAGCATAGGGAATCGCATATGCGTTTCCGCCGTCTATCATTACGGAGTACTTTTCGCCCAGATTCTGAAGCAGCTCCTGGGTAAATGCCTTGGAGTCCTCGCGGTTATACGGTTCGTCGGTATCAAAGTCGGAGTTGAGATCGGTACCGAGCGTGGAAACCGAGATTCCCGTGCTGCGTCCGTCGAGTATGTCGGTAAGGTCCGAATCAAAGGACTTGAACATACGACCGAACGCAGAGGCGGAGATACAGTCGAAGTGACCTACGACCTCGCCCTGGTCTACCGATGACATAATACCCTTGGTTGCGTAACGTCCGTCGATACACTTGACGGTGTCGCGCTTATCGGAATAACCGTTGAATGCGGAATAGTCATAGAGGTAGGTAAAGTCATATTCGGGGTAAACGCCGAAGCCCTTCTCTGCTGCGTAGTCGAGCAGGTCACGGTAGCCATCCTTGCCGCCGCAGACCTTTTCAAAGTCTGCATGATACGGAGCAATGGGATGCGTCAGACCGCCCTTTCCGAAGCCGACAAGACGGAAGTTGACATTCGTTATTCCGTTCTCTGCGAAATAATCGTACATCTCCCTTATCTGATCGGTGGTGGTAAGAGCCGTAGGAACCCTTCTTATAAACGAAAGGAACGAGGTATAGGAATCAAGCTCGCCGAATGAGGATACATAAAGCGGGATATCGCTCTTCTCGGTCATGCGGGATATCTTACCCGTAGCCTCAAGATATTCTCTGTACGCCTTTGCCATGCCGACATAGCTGCTCTCATAGAACTTTGTAGTCTTGCAGTTTGCCTCATCCTTTGCATCGTTGAGCTGGATGATACGGATGGTATAGGAGCCTGTATACTTACGCTTGGATACGACCGTCCAGGTTGTATCGGAGCTTACCGATATTGCATCGGCAAGGTTGTAGGTATCCTTGGGTCGCGGTGAGAAGGTAGTATATGCGGAGTTGAACTTATGCATCGCATTTGCACCGTGCTCACTCGTTATGGAGGCAAGCGACTCACCGTCCTCAACTATCGCGAGATAGCCGCGGTCGGTATCGGTACGGACGATGTTGAACTCAACATTTCCGTCAACGATCTCGGTCTTTGTCTCCTCCGAATAATAGTTCGATACAAGGCCGAACACAGGCATACGTACCGTCTGTGAGTAGGATATCTGCGCGTTCTGGTACGCATAATCCTCGCCGTAGAGCTTACCGCTCATGGTAAGAGAGGATTCAAGGTCCTCAAAGCGGATGAGTGTACCGCTTCCGTCCGGGAAGAGGGTGTAGCCGTCAAAATCCTGCGATGCGGCACCGAGATACGGAAGTATCTTTATCGAATCAAGAGAGAAGGTCCCCTCGTTGAAGCGGATACCGTTTGCGGGAAGTCTTATCTGGAGTCCGTACTCGTCGAGATAGTACTCAAGCGAGAGACGGAAAAGTGCGGGATCGCTGTCGGTCGCGGTATACTGGACCTCGTCGTGGCACTCTGCGAGCACCTCGTATGTGAAGTCGGGGCAGTAGAGCTTTATGTAGCTCTCGATGATGTTCATCTCACGCTCGGAGGTATCCGACTGGAGCTGATAAACAGCCATATCCTTTGTAATCGGAACACGTGCGTTCATCTCGTCTATCTCTGCCTGACTCTTGCCCTCGGGATCCTCAAGCGTGTAGAATGCATTCAGATACTTGACGAGATCCTGACCGTCACCGGTCTGCTGACCCTCGCAGTTTACAAGGATCATGGACTCGAACTTCGACTTTTCGATAAGGCGCGGGAGCAGTCGACGTGTCTCAAGACGACCCATCGCATACTCTACGCGGATACCGTTCTTTACGTACTTGACATTGATCTGTCCGCGAGCGGCAGCCTCGGTGTAGGAATACATCGTGCTTGTTTTGCCGTTCTCGGTATAGGTGAGTATTATCTGCGAGAGCAGCATACTCTTTACGTCGGCGGTTCCGCCGCCTCCGCTCTTTGCAACGCTGTACGGGTTTGTAAACGTTATCGCGCCCGTCTCGGTGTTGCGATAGGCGACCTCGCCGGTCGTCGGCTCGAAATACAGCTGATAGCCGTAAAGCTCGAGCATGAGATTCATCGTCGCAAGCTTATCCTCCTGCGTCGCAAAATCATGGTTAAAATAGTCTATTGCCTCTGTTTCGCCCGTTGTTGCGGCGGTCGTTGTCGTATCTGCCGCGTAGGAGCAGACGGCGGACGCCGAAAGCACCGAAAGCAATGCAAGAGCAAGACTGATTATTCTGAGTTTTTTCATCTATCTTTTCTCCTTTTTGCCCTGTGCTTATGTCCTGAAGGATAGCTCTGTAATAATATTGGAAATGAAGCTTATTATCTTGCCTATCAGAGTTCCGAACAGAGCTACAAGGAAGACAATTACTATCATTCCGACGATGGTTCCGATAACGGTAAGAATGTTCTTGCCGAGCTGGTAGTCATGCGTAATCATTACGCCGAAGAACAGAAGTAATCCGACCCAGATATACGCAAGGCTGTTTATCATGCCGATGATTCCCGCTTCCTCTGCCGTAAGAACATACGAGAGGAGCGTAGAAAGAATCGTAAAGAAAGGCAGAGGTGCAAGCGAATAGCCGGTAGCCACAAAGATATCCTTGAAGCTCCCCTCACCTTCAAACAGCGTGGTAAGACACCAGTTTGCGGTAACAAAGAGGAATATCGGAAGCATGACTCCGATTATCTGCATGAATACATTCATACCCGAATACTCAAAGCAGAATGCAACGACGGTGAGAGCTATAAAGGTAAGCGCACCGCGCACAGAACCTCGGTTCTCATGCTTAAGATCCCAGAAGCCGTCAAACGGGTGGAAGATAAGATGTGCCGAATACAGCAGCTCTTCCTTGTAGGTGCGGCGACCTGTCTTGAGCGTTGCCGCCTTATTGACCTTGCCTGCCCACTTGAAGTACTTTGCAAGGAGCACGCAGAAGACGATAATTACGACGGGGATAACAAGTGCATACTTGGATATCCACTCCTGACGCCACATCTTGAAAGCGTTGTTGTAATCATCTCTGTCATTGGCGTAGCTGAAGTAACTCATCGCCTCGCTCCAGTTACCGGAGCGGAAGTAGCTCTGTCCGATACCGATATATGCGGTATCAAAGTTGTTATTATACTGCAGTATCGTCTCCCAGTCGGAAACCGCGAGGTCGTACTGTCTGTCGTTGTTATGCTGCAGTGCCGAGATAAGGACATCGCCGTACTCGGTACGATTAAATACCGTTATACTCGAATCGCTCTTATCGAGCAGCAGTATCTTAGAATCCTGATAGGTGATACCCGAAACGGTCGTAAGGTTACCGAGCATCTGACCCTTTGCACCGAAGGCGAACAGCAGGTTACCGCTGTCGTCGTAGGTGTAGACTCTCGAACGCTTATCGTCGATAAGCGACCATGTTCCCTCGGGTCCGATAGCCGCGTCAACAACTCGCGATACACCGGCCTCTGTCGTGCTTCTGCCGATGGCATTGATAGCAACCTCACCGACGGGTCCGAAGAAGCCGTTGCGCGTCAAAACGTCCGTGCCGGAAGCATTGAGCTTCTTGATAGGCGAATAGGTAGCATCTCCTTCAATACTCGTGTACTGAGAGGTTTCCTTGATAGAAGAGGTCGTAACATAGACAAAGCCGTCACCGTCGATGGTTATGTTATTATACTCGGTGGAAACATTCTTCTTGGTGAGCGCTCTCTGTCTCGCACTCATGAACGAGCGCCACATAAGCTCAATAGCGCTGACCGAAACCGTCTGCGAGCCTATGAAGTTCTGGAACTCACCCTGCGCATCGAGAACGATAACGCCCATGTAGGTGGTAGAAGAAACAACATAGACACGCTCTGCGTTATCGACTGCTATCGCGATCGGCTTATAGACAGAGCCTGTCGGAAAGACGGTCGATTTCGGTTCACGGAGCTGATAGAGAAAGTTTCCGTTACGGTCGAAAACAACTATACGGCTGTTATTCGTATCTGCTACGAAAATCTTCTCTGCGGTGATAAATACACCGTTCGGCTCAGCAAGCTTATCGCGGATACCCTCCTCGTTTATAAACGACTGGAGGGTGGATTTGTACTGGAGATAGGGGTCGAGTATGAGAATTCTGTTATTTGTCGGATCGGCAAGATATACATTATTCTGATCGTCGACCTCGATATCGGTCGGTGTTCCGAGTGCTGCGCCCGTAATGCCCATATCAGCGGAATGATATGTCTTATACGGAGTATATGCATCGGGCGAGGGGGCTGCGAAGCCATTCGTTGTGAATGTGTATGTCTGATAGGATGATGCCGCAAACACGGGAAGTACAGATGTTATGAGCATCAGCATCGCCAGGAAGAGAAAGGCGACTCTTATTTTCTTTTTCTTCTGCATTGAGTGCCTCCTTTTCTCAGTCCTTCATTCCCGAAGAGCCCATCGTCTCAACTATCTGCGCCTGGGAAACTACGAATATGATAATCGGCACAGCCATCGTCAGCACCGCAGCAGCGGAGCCCGCACCGGTGGAAACCGTAGAGATCGTCGCGACCGCGCTGTTGAAGGTCTTGAGCTGCTCACTCCATACGTAGGTAGAAGCGCCGCTGTTCCATACGTTCTGGAACGTTGTGATAATAAGTGTCAGCCACGCGGGCTTAACAAGCGGCATGACTATGCGCGAGTAGATGAACATCTCGTTCGCGCCGTCGATACGCGCAGCTTCTATCATCTCGTCAGAGACGTTACTGTCGATAAACTGCTTCATCAGGTAAAGTCCGAGGGTCGATGCCCATATCGGCACGATGGATATCGTGTAGGTATTAAGCCAACCGAGCGCAACGTATACGATAAAGTTCGTAAGACCCGAAATAGTAGAGGAAATCATCAGCGAATAGATGATGATGTTCATTACTATGTTGTAGCCGGGGAAACGTATCTTGGATATCGAGTATGCACTCATCGAACCGAGCACAAGGCATCCGACCGTCGCACCCACCGAGATAAACAGGGTGTTGAAGAGATAACGGGAAATCGGCACCCATGTTGCGTTGATGTTCGTGAACAGGTCCGCAAAGTTCTTGAGTGTAGGCTTGATTACGTAGAAGCGCGGAGGTGTCATGCTCATCTCGCCGAGAGGCTTAAGAGAGGTAATAACCGTATACCACATCGGAAGAAACATGAACAGACCGAGGATTATAAGCAGTATCGTAATACCTGCATCGCCGCCCGCGCTGCGGTTAAGGACAACGGCGTGCTTTCTTGTTCTGAGCTTTTTCGTCTTCTTCATGTCACTGTCCCACCTTTGAAAGGAATTTCTGGACCGCAATATTCGATCCGAAGCAGAGCAGGAACAGCACAAGCGAAATCGCAGAAGCGTATCCGAACTCAAATCTTGTCGTCATATACTCGTTAAGATGGTGCGTAAGCGTCCATGCACAGTAGTCGACCGACGGGTTTCCGCACAGTGCATCAACTATCGCACCGAAGCCGAACGCGCCCGTGATTGCCTGGACCGCACCGAACATCAGCATGCTTCTCATGCTGGGCAGGGTTATGTACCAAAGCTCCTGCCAGCGGTTCTTGATTCCGTCGACCGCGCCCGCCTCGTAGAGGTGACGGTCAACGCCCTGAAGTCCCGCGATGAAAGCAAGAAACGCAGTTCCGAGACTCGACCACAGCGATACTATGATAACGATCGGAACAACATAGGATGCGTTCGACAGGAAGGCGATAGGCGACGAGATGAAGCCCATCTTCATCAGCCAACCGTTTGCGTAACCGTAAATATCCTCCTGGAAGATAATCTTCCATACCATGTACGCGGAGCCCGCGATAGAGGGGGAGTAGAATATAACCGTTACGAATGCTCTCATTCTCGGCGAAAGCTCGTTGATGAACCATGCAACGAGGAAGGAGAGAATGTATGAGGTAGGGCCCGTTGCGACCGCGAATATCAGCGTGTTCTTGAACGCGGTGATAAACAGGTCGTCATCGAGGAACATACGTAGATAGTTATCAAGGAATATAAACTTAGGCATCTGCAGCATGTTAAAGGAAGTAAAGCTGAGCAGAATCGAAAGCAGAACGGGGATGACCGTAAAGCAGATGAACATGATGAAGAACGGTATTACCATGTAATAGCCGACCTTCTGACGCTTCATCTCATGCCATGTCCACTGGAGGCGCGTCATATCCTTTTTCGATTTCTCTTTCTTTTCCTCAGCAGGCTGCTGACCCTTGACTGCAACTTGTTCTGTCATCGGAAAAACCTCTCTGTTTAAGTCTGAATATCTCGCCCTCTCCCCTGCCCTGCGGCAGGAGAGAGGAATTCTTGTCGGTAATTACTCGCCGTCGGTGCTCTCCGAACCCGTTTTCTTTGAGTAATCAACGCCGGAATACGAGATATCATAAGAATCCATACCGAATTCCTGACGCTTACGTGAAATCTCACGGTTTATGTCGTAGATACGGTCAAGCATCGCGTTCGATGCATCGGCACCGGTATTGTACACGTCCATGAATGCGTTCTTTACATATGTAGGAACGATGTAATGTCCGGGGTACTCGGTGATACCGCAGAGCTGCTTCATCTGCTTAGAGACTGCCGCATACTCGCTTGCGGTCCAAGGCTGCTCAAGGAACACCTTGGTGTTTGCCGTATTATACTTTGTGGTGGGCAGAGGCGATACCGCGATGGTCTCGTTACGCATACGCTCCTGAGTATCGCTCGATACGTACCACTTGAGGTACTTCCAGCTCGACTCGGGGTTATTCGAGCCTCGCGGGATTATCATACCGGTTACAAGAACAACGCTCGACCAGTTTTCGGTGAGAGTTCCGTCGTCGTTTTCGTTGACGGTCGCAAGCATCGGAGCCATCTCCCACAGTCCGCGGAGCTCGACATAGTTCATCAGCTCGTTATAGAAGCTGACCGCGCTCTGGTTTGCGGTAGCGGCGACACCGTTGCTCGACATCATGACGGGAAGCTCACCCGTACGGAAACGGGAGGTGTCCCATGCGACGGGGCTCGAATACTTACGGAAGAAGCCGGAGTATGTATCAAACGCCGCAAGTGCCTCGTGAGAATCAAGGTTGGTTCTCCAGCCGTCATCGGTGTAAAGGTCGATGCCCTGCTGATAGAGGAAGATCTGAAGTCCGGGAAGTCCGACGGGAAGTCCGACCTCGAGCTTCTTATTCTGAAGGACACTCATCATGTCGTACAGCTCATCCCATGTCTCGGGAATCTCAAGTCCGAGCTCTGCAAGGATGTCTATGCGGTAGAACATCATCGGGAAGTCCATCGTTTTCGGCAGCGCGTATGTCACGCCGTAAAGCGTACAGGTTTTAAGCGCTGCGGGGTCGAGCTCTTCGCACGCCTCGTCGAAGCCCTCAAAGCCGACCGATGGGTCGCTTGTATCGTTGAGCTTTTCGACCGCCGTACGGAGTCCCCATGTAATCGCGTTGGTCGTGGTCATATCCGAGATATCGGGACCGATGCCCGCGAGTATCGCCTGCTCAAGTCCTGCGCTTATGACCTTGATAGTCAATCCTATATTATACTGAGGTGTGAAGCTCGAGTCGATTATGCGTCGGTTAATAAGCATTGTCTCGCGGTCACTCGTCGCCCACATCGTAATGTAATCGTCGTAGGTCTGCTCATCCTCTTCAGCCTTGAAGCCTATCGTTGTGTAGTCCATAAAGAAGGACATCACGAACGCCTTGACCTCAAACCATGCGGATTGGTTGAAGGATGCGACCGCCTGCGGTGCAACGCCCTCATCGCCGAGTATCTCGAAGTAGTCGAGCTTTATCGGCTGAGACAGCGCGGTGTACATCCAGTTTGAAAGCATGACGATATAGTTCTTAAAGGATACAAAGTTACCTGCTATCTTGTACTCATCCTGCGACATCTGCTTAAAGAGCAGCGCCGCCGTCTCAAGCGTATTGACCTGGTCGCCCTTCTCGCCCGTTATCGCAACGAGCTCATCGACCATGGTGTACAGCTCCTTAGATGCCTTTGCTATCGTAAGGATAGCGGAGCCTGCAATACGGCTGAAGCCGTAGTCACGGTTAGCATCGGGGTTAGGACCCGTTATCATGAGTATCAGTTGATATGCCTCGTACAGCTCATCGACCATGCCGCGAATCTGATAAACATATTCAATCATGTCGCCGAGAACTGCCTCGAAGGTTACCGTATTTTCGCCTTTATTTAAATGGAAGACAAATTCGCGTTCTTCGTTTCCGAGCACCTCGGACTGGAAGCCCGTATCATAGATGAAACGGATCCTCTCCGCCTCTTGGAACTGAACTTCATCATTTATATATATACGTCTGGAGGAGAACATTCCGATAAGGGCATTCTGACGGTATCTGACAGCGATACGGTAGAGCCCGTCTTCGGGAACCGTCACCTTATAGGTGGCGAACATATTGCAGTTTGCAAAATCAAGCACGTTGTAACGGATACGCGACGGGTCCTGCGGCTCGGTGAGCGCGGAGGTACGGTCATTCGCCGGAAACATACTCTGCATGGAGATGGTCGTCGGCTGCTCCGCCTGTACCTTGATGGGCTCATCAAGATGAACAAGCTTGAGTCCTTCGTCTACCCACTTCTGCGCAGCCTCCTCATACTTTGCAGGCTCCTCGTAAGGATAAATGGTTATCGTGTCGATTATCATCGGTTCGCGGTTTGCCTCAAAGGTAAGCTCATGCTCGCCCGCCTCAAGGTAAAACTCGAACGGAGCCATCGTGAAACCGACCCAGTCACGGAGATAATACTCTCTCCACTGGAATACCTCGTTTCTTACGGGACGGATGTCGTTTCCGTTCATATCGTGGTCGAAGGTTCTGTTTCCGTCCTCGTCGTACGAAAAATCGTACTCCCATGTTCTCGGAAAGTAGAGATAACGGGTCTCGGAGAACGGCAGCTTACCGTCGATGAAGAGCATACGCTCCACCGTGGTGTTTGTCGCCTTGACGGTGTAGTAATTGAGCTTTATTGCGTACTTACCGGTCTCGGGTACGGTGAACTTCCATGTGACCGTATCTGTTTCAGGGGTGTAAAGACAGTTTTTCCGACCCTCATACTCCGAGTACACCTCGACTGCCGCTGTGGTGCTCTCCGCGTCGTAATCCGAGCCCTGAATGACGATGGTCTGCGTCGCCCGTGGCTTGGATGCGTAATGGTCGTTGTAGTTCATGTACGAGTCGGCGTCGATAAGGTTCATGATCTCTGCGGCTGTGCGCTCGCCGAGACCGTCGGTACCCGTAGTGCTCTCCCCGACAGCGGTTCCGTCCGCCGCGGAGGTCACGCTCGTGACATCGACCCCGTTCGACTCTCCCTGCGTGGTCTCGCCCGCTGCAAACACGGGGGCAAGACTGCCCGTCAACGTTGCGGCAAGGAGAAAAGCAGAAAGCGCTTTAAAAACGTGCGATTTCTTCATGAAATTTGATTCCTCCAGTTCCATTGCACACTTGCAGTGTGTGCGCATAGCATGTCATATGCGCAGAAAATTGCTTCTAAAATGATATCATATATATAGACAAAAGTCAAGCATCGATTTATGAACAGATTTCTCATACCGCGACCGTCCGCCGCCCCGTGCCGCACTGCGTTTTTCCCGCCCGAGTGCCGCGCCGAGCCGCACGCGAGGGTCGATGCGCCGCGCGCGGTCGCGAAAAAAGTCCCGCAGGGGCGAAAAATGCACCGATTTGACCGTGTTTTTTTCGATGTCCGAACGGTGGAAAATGATAATCTCGGTGCTTTTTTTCACATTTGCGACCATTTAATGGATTTCAACTTGTTTCTTGTATTAGGGAATTACACTGATTCTTTATGTGATTTTCGACAAATTCAAGCTCTCGATTTCTACGTTCTGCACAACGCGCAGAAACGTAAAATAGGAGTGATTTTATCAGAATATCGCCAACATTTGTTTGTGTTTCCGATTTTTGCCTCTGATTTATGAACAAGATGTTTCTAAGACAACAATTGCAGGGTCGGTAGCACATCTTTTGCCGATATTTGAAAAAAATAACCGTTCAACCACTTGATAATATTGCAGATATAATGTATAATTATATATTATGATACTACACCTCCGGGAGCACCCGGAGAATCGGAGGTTTTTGAACTATGAAGGCAGTTATCACCGTAACGGGTCACGACACGAGCGGCATCATCGCCAAGGTCAGTACCGAATGCGCCGCACACGGCGTAAATATAATTGATATAACGCAGAGCGTTCTCGGAGATCTTTTCGCTATGATCATGCTCACCGATATTGATAAGCTGAGCATTCCCTTCTCCGACTTCGTCGACCGTATGACCGCGCTCGGTCATGAAAACAAGCTCGAAATACATACCATGCATGAGGAGCTTTTCTCTGTCATGCACCGCATTTGATAGGGGTTCATAATGTCTGCTATGATCAACACCGGAGATATTCTCGAAACTATTAATATGATACGCGAGGAAAACCTCGATATCAGAACCGTTACAATGGGTATTTCGCTGCTCGACTGCTGCTCGGATGACCCTAAGCGCTTTGCAGACCTTATCTATGACAAGGTAACACGCAGCGCGGAGCGTCTTGTTCCCGTATGCATGGAAATTGAGAAGGAGTACGGCATTCCGATTATCAACAAGCGCGTTTCGGTCACCCCCGTTTCCATCGCGGGCGGCGCGCTCAAGCCCGACGGCTTTGTTCTCGCCGCTAAGGCTCTCGACCGTGCGGCGGAAACGCTCGGTATCAATTTTATCGGCGGCTTCGGCGCGCTCGTGCAGAAGGGCATGACCGTCGGCGACCGTAATCTCATCGAGGCAATTCCCGAGGCACTTGCCTCCACCGAGATGGTCTGCTCCTCCGTCAATGTTGCATCCACTAAGGCGGGAATTAACATGGACGCGGTCAAGCTGATGGGTGACACCGTTCGCCGCGCCGCTGAGCTCACCTCAGACCGCGACGCTATCGGCTGCGCAAAGCTCGTCGTGTTCTCGAACGTTCCCGAGGATAATCCCTTCATGGCGGGAGCCTTTCACGGTGTGAGCGAGCCTGACCGCGTTATAAACGTAGGCGTATCGGGTCCCGGCGTCGTTGCAAGCGCCATCCGCCGCGCGGGTGACTGCACGCTCGACGAGCTCGCCGACGTAATAAAAAAGACCGCATTCAAGATTACACGTATGGGTCAGCTCACCGCATGCGAGGCATCGCGCAGGCTTGACGCGCCGTTCGGCATCGTCGATCTTTCGCTTGCCCCCACCCCCGCGATAGGCGACTCTGTCGCAGAGATACTCGAGGAGATGGGTCTCGAATGCACGGGCTGTCACGGCACCACCGCGGCTCTCGCGATGCTTAACGACGCTGTAAAGAAGGGCGGCACGATGGCATCGTCGCATGTCGGCGGTCTGTCGGGCGCATTTATTCCCGTATCCGAGGACAGCGGCATGATAAACGCAGTCCGTGGGGGCTCGCTGACAATAGAAAAGCTCGAGGCTATGACCGCTGTTTGCTCGGTCGGTCTCGATATGATAGCCATCCCCGGCGACACTCCCGCCGACGTTATCTGCGGCATCATCGCCGATGAAATTGCTATCGGAGTGATAAACGGCAAAACCACCGCAGTCCGCGTCATCCCCGTTATCGGCAAGAACGTAGGCGAGGATGTTGAGTTCGGCGGTCTGCTCGGTCACGCTCCCATAATGGAGCTCAACATGCGTTCTCCCGCACGCTTTATCGGCAGAGGCGGCAGGATCCCCGCACCGATACACAGCCTCCGCAACTGACCGCATCGCGGCGGCTGCGTGCAGCACCTGTTACGTCGAGTGCACCGCAATAATACTATTATTTTTTCATCCGCGCCGCTTTGCGGATGAGATCGGAGGTATCACATGAGCGATCTCACCTATGCAAAAATCAATCTCGATAATCTCACAGAAAACTACGGCACTATAAAAAGAATGACAGGCGACTGTCGCGTTATCTGCGTCGTCAAGGCTGACGCTTACGGTCACGGGGTCATTCCCGTCGTCCGCCGTCTGCGTAATCTCGGCGCGTCATTCTTTGCCGTTGCGAATCTTTCCGAGGCTCTGCAGGTGCGCGCAGCGACCCGCCGCGCGGACATTCTCATCCTCGGCTATACAGACCCGAGATGCGCCGATATCCTCGTCGAAAACAATCTCACACAGGCGATAATATCGAAATCCTACGCGACAAAGCTCGCTTCCGCCGCTATGTCGACCCGCGAGCAGAAGCCCGTTCTCGGTCACATCGCGCTCAACTGCGGTATGAATCGCGTCGGCTTTGACTGCACCGACCGCGGAGTGAATGAGGCAGTCGCAGCCATGGCACTGCCCGGACTGAAGATAGGCGGTGTTTTCTCGCACCTCTCGTGCGCGGACGACCCGAGCAGCGAATATACCGACGGACAGGTCGAGTCGTATGAGCGCACGGTCGAGGCTATCGAGGCTAAATGCGGAAAGTTCGGCATAAATCACCTCTGCAACAGTGCGGCGCTGATGCGGCTGCATGGTCAGAATCACGACGCGGTCCGCGCGGGAATAATGCTCTACGGTCTGCAGCCGTCGCCCGACATCCCATCACTCACAAAGCCCGTGATGGAGCTGTGGTCGAAGGTCACGCACATCGCGCATGTATGCAAGGGTCAGCCGATAAGCTACGGCGCATCGTTTGTAACCAATCGTCCCTCACGTATAGCTACGGTCGCAATCGGCTACGCAGACGGCTTCCGTCGCGCTTATGCAGGCGACGTTATCATACCGTCGGCGGGCAGTGCGAGAGCTCCAATCGTCGGACGGATATGCATGGATATGCTGATGATAGACGTTACCGATGTCCCGGGCGTTGCGGTCGGAACCGACATTATGCTCTTCGGCAGCAGCGGTATCACCGCAGACGATGTTGCCGCACGCGCCGACACCATCGGCTATGAGGTCGTGACGGGTATAAGCAAGCGCGTTCCGCGCGTTTACAGCTGAGGCGGCAGGCAACATGAGCGATATCATCCGACCCGGCAGCGGCAACGAGCGCCGCTTTGCCCTGCCCGACACCGTTGCACTTGAAGGCGACAAGCTTGTCATAATCGACCAGACCGAGCTACCGCGCAGACTTAAGCTGCTGCGGCTGAGCGAGAGCGCAGAGATATTCGAGGCTATCAAGAGTCTGAGGGTACGCGGCGCGCCCGCGATAGGCGTTGCTGCGGCAATCGGACTGTATCTCGCGGCGCACGGATGGCTCACACGTGAGCCCGACATGACCGCGCAGACACTGCTGGGACATATCTCGGAGGAGAAGAAATATCTTGCATCCTCCCGACCGACGGCAGTCAATCTGTTCTGGGCGCTCGACCGCATGTGTGCACGTGCACAGTCGCTCTCGCATGAGTCGCCGCGCGACATCGTATGCGGTATGAGAGCGGAGGCTGAGCTTATACGCGATGAGGACATTGCTTCATGCCGCAGGATAGCCGAAAACGGGCTCGCGCTGCTGCGCCCGCACAGCGGTATTCTTACACACTGCAATGCAGGTCAGCTTGCAGCCGTTCGATACGGCACGGCACTTGCTCCGATACATCTCGGAGCGGAGCGCGGCTATGATTTTCACGTTTATACCGACGAGACACGCCCGCTGCTGCAGGGTATGCGGCTGTCGGCGTTCGAGCTGAGCGAGGCCGGAGTACGCACGACCGTTATCTGCGACAATATGGTCAGCTCGGTAATGAGTCAGGGGCTTATCGACGCGGTAATCGTCGGTGCCGACCGCATTGCCGCCAACGGCGATACGGCTAACAAGATAGGTACAAGCGGCGTTGCCGTGCTCGCAAAATACTACGGCATCCCGTTCTATGTGGCGGCACCGCGCTCGACCTTTGACCCCGCAGCGGCTACGGGTGCAGATATTCCCGTCGAGCTGCGCGACGCTGACGAGATAGGCGGGCTGTATTTCCGCGAGGAGCTGATGCCCGTGCACGCCGATGCGTATAATCCCGCATTTGATATAACCGACCGCTCGCTGATAACCGCATTTATCACCGATGAGGGCGTAGAACGCAGATAAAACATGTTAATCGGCGGCAGGTTGTGGGGTTTATCGACGGCAGGTTGTTGGGTTTTATCGTCGGCAGGTTGTTGGGTTTTATCGACGGCAGGTAGTTAAGTATTTATCGACGCAGCGATAATCACATACAAAACGTTTTTTCTGCGGAGCGAGCGCCAAACGCTTAAAGCCGCAATTATCGGCGGCAGGCATTGCCGGCGGAATTGCTTTCCCGACAACGTTAAGGGCGCGCGATTGTTGTCCCGACGGCAATCCGACATAAAAAATACAGGCAGTCACGATGCACACCCGAAAAGGTGCTTCGCAGACTGCCTGCTTTATTTTTGTCATGATCTATGCGCAGTGTCACGATATATGCGATATGCGCAGCGTTGTTATACATAGGCGCAGCACCGCAAAATACGGGCGCAACAGCCTCTGTATCGCAGAAAGGCGGGAAAGACAGGGCGGCAAGCGCCTATCACATCTTCTTTCCGCGCTTAGAGTCGCGGCGGCGCTTATCAGCCTCTCTTGCGGCTCTTGCCTCCTCCATCTCGCGGATGGCGCGACGGCGGAGATTGAAATCGCTCTTGGGGTTAACGAGCTCGCGCCAGTCAATATCTCCGCGCTCAAGTCCGCGGATAATCACCTCGGCGGATGCGATATTCGTAGCTACGGGAACGTTGTGGATATCACAGAGGCGCAGAAGGTCAAGCGCTATTTCGTTCGTCGAAGACTCGATAGAGGAGTCGCGGAAAAAGATAACAACATCTACCTCGTCATATGAGACGCGCGATGATATCTGCTGAACACCGCCGTGCGATGCGGGCAGAAGGCACTCTACCTCAAGACCCGTAGCCTCAGCTACGCTTTTGCCGGTACGGCTCGTCGCACAGATCCTCTGCTTTGACAGAATTCCGCAGTACGCAATGCAGAATTGATTGAGAAGTTCCTTTTTCTGGTCGTCAGCTATGAGAGCGATTTGCATGATTTATACCTTTATCCTTTCGGTTATGATTCAAATTAAACTGTAAATTACAGTGTGAGCACGACAAACAGCCGTATGGGTGCATGTCAGCACCGCAGTCGGTACGCTATGCGGCATCAAAGCGCCGCAAGATACTTTCGCGCTGCTTTTTTCGGGAAACCCGCAAAGAGCGGAACATCCTCCCCGCATATGCGGGCGGCAATGTTAGTGAATGCAGCCTTGCATTCCACAAGCCCCGTCTGAGCAACGAGAATTCCGTCCTCCTGATAGCGCTGAATAGCTTCATCATCGGGAATTACACCGAGAAGTCCGACCCCCGCCCTGTCAATGACCGACAGGATGCCCGGGAAATAGCCGAGCTTTGTCTCGCTGTACGAAAAATTATTTATCACAAGAAAGCTCTCCCGCGCGCCGAAGCCCTGTACGAGCGCCCCGGTGCGTTCCGCCGCACGAAGCGACGCGGGGTTATGCGTTGTGACGATAACGGCGATATCCGAGCAGCCGACGGCAAGCTTCATCACCGTGCCCGAATCACCCGGGGTATCAATGACGATATAATCGTACCGCCCCGACGACGCGAACTCGTCTATTACCGAACTGAACGCCTGCTCCGACGGAATCTGAAAATCGGTATACGGCGCGGCGCACATCGAGAGATATTCGCTGCGCGGGTCGCGTATTACCGCGCGCTCCGCCTTAACGCTGCCCTTGACGGCATCTCCGAAGTCGTAGACCACCCTATCCTCAAGTCCCATTATCAGGTCAAGATTACGGATATTGAAATCACAGTCGATAACGAGTGTCTGCTTTCCGCGCAGCGCAAGCGAATATCCGAGGTTTGCCGTAACGGTGGATTTTCCCACCCCGCCCTTCAGGCTCGTCACAGTAATTATTTTCGTTTTTTTGCTCCCGCTGTCCTGCATACTCTTCTTCCGTCTCGCTAACCGTCGGTGCCTTGAACCGAGGTCTGCCGTCCGTTCTTCAATATCATTCAGGCTGCCGTTTGCAGCCTCTTCTGCGCGTCTTTTCACCGCTCGGCATAATCTTTCGCTCTATTTTATCATATTTACATACAATTTGTCAAGCCGTGCGGAAGATATATTGTTATAAATAACAGAAAATTCATAATTATTTTCTTCCTGAGCTGCCTCTTTTTACGTCGGCGGTGTCCGCATGCAAATAATTCGCACTTCGACAAATTATTCTTGCATCGCGGAGAAAAATAGAGTATAATATTCCGTGCAATATCGCATACATAATGCGACAAGAAGAAATACGGTAAACACGGGAATTACAGAGGAAAAGCAATTGAAATTCTGTCATACAGGACTTAAAAACCGCCGACCGTCGGCGGCAATATACACCGCCGCATGCACGCACGCCGAGGCAGGATATACAGAGAAATGCCAGGCGGGCTGTGACACCGAGGAATACGCATCGGGATATACGGCGCACGGGGCAAGGCGCGACGCAGTGCACACGCGGTCGGGTGTGCTTATAAGACTGATACAACTGCTGCTCGCTCTGCTTCTACTCTGCCCCGCCGTTTTTTCGACAGGTGCGATTTCGGTAGGTGCGATTTCCGTAGGCGCGGTAGCCGCAGCGAGCGGATTTGTCGACGACCGCGCGCAGGTCATAAGCGACGAAACAGAGGAATACATACGTGCGCGAGCCGACGCGCTGAGCAGACTGACGGGTGCACAGATCGTGATAGCAACGGTCCGCAGCACCGAGGGCGAGGCTATCGACCGCTTTGCGGAGCGCTATTTCACGAACAACGAAATAGGCGACGCGAACAAGGATAACGGCGTTCTGCTGCTTATGGCAACAGACGACGGCGACTATTGGCTGACAAAGGGAGGCGGGCTCGAGGGCGGCCTGCCTGCTTCGGCGCTGAGAACGATGCTCGACAGCATTCTCGAGCCGAGCTTTGCCGTCGGTGAATACGACATCGGCGCAAATGCGATGTTTGACGCGCTGTACGGAAAGCTCTGCGCACTGTACGACGTGAATCCCTCTCCGACATCGGGCTCGGATACGTCAATATCGGGAACGACCGACACGACGATCACGGAAAAGAAAAGCAGAGGAGTTCTGCCCTATCTGCTGCTTGCGGCGATAGCTGCGGCTATCATCGCAGTTGCGGTGCTGCTCATACGTGCGGTACGCTCTCCCGCAGATGCGGACGACGAGTCCGATACCGACAACAGCGACGACACATACGCTACCCGCGCCGTAGGAGGCTCTGCAAGAGGCTCGGCGGCGGGCAGGGGCACGGCGACCGCAAGTGCAGGAACAACAAGGAACGCGACAGCGACTGGAGCAAATGCAGGAGCCGCAAGAAATAACGCAGCAGCAAGCACGGGAGCAGTCGGAAGCCGCACCGCTGCGGGTACAACAGGCACAGTCGGCGTTCGCGCGAGAGCACAAAACAACGCAGGCACAGTAGGCAACCGCCCGACCGCTCAAACCACCGCAGACACTGCCGCACAGAGCGCGGTACAGACACCCGATGAGGTACAGCGCATACTGCTCGCGCGCAGAAGATCTGCGGCTGCGGGCACATCAAACAACACACAAGGTTCTGCCGCGGCACAGAGCGCACGCGCGGCATCGGGAAGAACAGCTTCCGCAGCGACGGCACAGGGCGCTCCCGCAGCTCAGAGCCGCAAAGTGCAGTCACAATCACAGCCGCAGTCACGTTCGCAGCAGTATCCACAGCCGCAGAGAACGCAAAGCAATATACGGCGGGGCGAGCAGCCGCGTAATACCGCAGCACCGCGCACCGCGCGTGACGACGGTCCGTTCTGCTATCACAGTGACCGCTCATCCGAACCGAGAACATCCCGCAGGGGCTGAGCACGGCGCAAAAACATACCGCAGCGATACACAAAAGCGCCCCAATATACTAAAATCTAATATTACAAACGACGTAGTTAAACGGCACCGTGCACGAAAAATGCACGGTGCCGTTTTTTACGTCAAAATCATCCGAGAGCGGCAGATTACCTTATGAGCGCTGCTTTGAGCCGCTCTGCAATCGGGTTTTCAAGGCGCAGATCGACATTGCAGACGACATAGCGCATGCCGTCGCGAACGAGCTCGCCCGCTATCATAACCTTATGCCAGTTTCCGTCCGCATCGGTATTGCCGCCGACAAGAATGGGAGTAAAGGCATCGCACTCAAAGGTATGCGTAACGATAGGCGTTATCATATCCTCGGCGCTGTCATAGAAATAACGGATATCCTCGGGCTCGAACTCGACAACGGCGGGATGTCCCGTCTTTCTCGATGCGAAGTGTACGGGGCTCATTCCGCACGCCTTTACGCGGACCGTCTCACCCGCGATAACGGTATCCTCGGTAAGCATGGTGATAAGGCGCGTATTTTCCGACGGAACGATCTCTACATGGCGGAACACCTCGAGAGGGAGTTCGTTCCATGCAAGCACCTTACCGTCGGCATCGATGAGAATGCCGCGGAGAGTGTACTTATCGCGGTCGGCGGTAGAGGGAGCGGTCAGAGACGCGCTTGACGCATAGCCTGCGCAGTTTGCCGCCATATATGCGTCGCGCTCGCCCGAATAAACGAGCTCGCCCGCACGGTAAAGCTCGAATCTTACGCAGCAATCGCCGGAGAGCTGAGTATCGTTACAGATATGCGCCTCGACCGACATCTCCTCACCCTCATAATAGGTAAAACGGTCGGTGCGGAGCGAGAGCATAATCGGCGCAAGCGCATCGCGGTATGCGAAGAATGCCTTTTTGGGGTGGCGCTCGCAGTCCATTATGGTCTTCATCCATCCGCTCGGGAAAGCGTCTATGAACAGGTGCAGCGCACCGCTGATCATGCGGTTATCACGGCGGAACGACTCGGTCATAGAGCGAACACCGAGCGCCTGGAAGCGCTGACTTGCCTCAATCCAATCGCCTATGCTGTCCTGATCGTCATAGAAAAAATAATGGAACGGTGCGGTCTGTGCGCCGACGATGTGTGCCGGGTCGAACGGCTCGGTAAGCCACTCGGCAGGATAGTACTTGCGCATGACGCTCTCCTGCTCAAGTCCCTCAGTACCGAACTCGCCGCAGCCGTAGTACCAGCCGGGCTTGGTAGGCAGCCAGTAGCCGCGCCAGAGCTGACCGATATCTATGCCGTGACCGTTATACCACATGCAGTAGCAGTGGTTATCGGGCAGCGACGCGCAGGGCGGATCGTAATCGCCGTCGACATACTTGATAACACAGTCGGGGTGGCAGAGCTTAAGCGCAAGGTCGCATGCGGAGAAAAAATCCTCCATCTCCGTGCGCGTAAGGTGGCGGTGAGGCTTTCCGCCCGCACCGGGAGTCGGCTCGTTCATATAGGAAACAACAACGTTGCAGGCATGTCCGCGTATCATACAGGCAAGCTCCTGCGCCTGTCGAACACCCTCCGCGAACTTAAAGCGGCGCATCTTTGCAAACAGCGGCAGGTCGGTCTGAGTCATGAGACCGAGGCGGTCGCACCACTTATATACCTCATCCTGAACGGGGCGCTGAGTAAGACGGAGAAAGTTCATGTTGCAGAGCTTTGCAAGCAGAATATCGTCGCGCAGCTGATCTATATCGCCGCGCATTACGTCCTGCTGCTCGAAGCCCATCGTATTTGCACCGCGGAGGCGGATGGGTCTGCCGTTGAGCTTAAACATGCCGCGCAGCCCCGACTCGTCGGGCTCGGTATCCTCGGTAAAGCTGCGCATACCAAACTGTGTGCTCGCGCGGTCGACGACGCTGCCGTCACGGACAAGCGCGACCTGCGCCTGATAGAGATACGGCATCTCGGGCTCCCAGAGCAGGAATTCACCCATGGGGATGCGAACCTTATAGAGGTTCTTTCCGTGCTCGGCGGGAATGGGAGTTCCCTGCCCGAAGCTGTCGGGTCCGAGCGCAGCGGTAAACGTATCACCCAGTCCGCACATGCGTACCGCCGTCGGCTGATAGCGCATACCCTCGACTACGGTCGCGCCGTGATTCTGTCCGTATACCGAGATATCGAGCTCTACGGGGAATTCGCCGTACTCCGAGCTCTGCACCTCGACCCACAGCTCCGCTTCGGCGCGGTCGATATCCGGGCGCACCCACAGATCGGAGATATGCAGCTGCTCGCGCACCTCGATGCGGACATCCGAGTAGATACCCATTCCGGGCTGACAGTGATGCCAGCCGACGGCGGGATCATCCCAGCCGGGACCGGTTGCGGCGTACATCTTCTCGCCCTCGTAGGAAATGCCGTCCTGACCCTTGCTGCCCATGAATACATGGTCGTTTTTAAGCTGAATGCGGAGCTCGTTTAGTCCCGCGTTTACATAATCAGTTATCTCGAACTCAAAGGGCGAGAAAAAGCCCTCGTGTACTCCGACGCATACCCCATTGACATAAACGGAAGCAAGATAGTCGGCACCGCCGATGCAGATGTATATCGCCTTTCCCTCCGTCTGCTCGGGACGCAGGGCAAAGCGGGTGTCATAAAGTTGCTCGTGCCGTCCGACCGGCGCACCGTAGTACGGCAGGGTTATCTGACGTGGCTCGGAGTCCTCATCGTACAGTGTAAACTCGCTCAGCGGGATTATCTCCTTGCTCGATACGCACTCGGGTGCGAGGTCACGCGCAAAGGGCGCGTAGCGCTCTCTCATCTCGGCAAGTGCGGCGCGAAGCTGCTCCTCGGTGTGCATCTTTTCAGGCACACCGTACGCTTCTCCGCCCTCGGTGAGAGCTGCCTTTTTCGGCTCAAAGGGTACGGGCTCGGGGCGCGAAAGCAGCTCCTGCCTTCCGCCGATTCCCGCAGCGGCGATGTTTGCGAAAATGTCGTTCTTCATTTTTGGTTCTTCCTCCGTAGTAGGGTAAAGGGTATGATCGGACAGACGCGGAAAAAAGCCGTGCCCGTAGGATATCAGGTTCGGGCGCGCAGGGGCGCGAAATATTAGGCATACCCGCGCGCAGCAATTCGGGGCGTTTGCAGCGCAAAGCGCGCGGTATGCTCACTGTCGCGGCAATTCGGGGCATTCACGGCGCAAAGCGCGCGGTATACTCAGACGCGCAAAATCGGTAGCATGCCCGCAGGTGCCGAAATCGACAGGCGAAAATCAGTAGCGGGCGCGGAGCTCGACTACCTTACCGAGTATCGTGATGCCTATCTGCTGTGCCTCGGTGCGCGTATATATCATAGGGTCGTATTTCGGATTATCGGGGATGAGCATTATACCGCTGCTGAGCTTTCTGATGCGCTTACATGTAGCATCCTCTCCGCCGAGCATGACTATGGCAACGTCGCCGCTGTCGCAGTCCTCCTGACGGCGGACAATGACGGTATCGCCGCTGCGCATGCGCGGCTCCATACTGTCTCCCTGAATGCGCAGAGCAAAGTATTCGCCGCTCGCAGCCATAGCCTCGTCTATTTCCTCGTAGTCGTCGATATCGGTTATGGCCTCTATCGGTATTCCCGCCGCAACCTTTCCGTAGACGGGGATACGGCGCGCGCGCACTATCGTATCATCCTCGGTTGTAAAGTACTCGGGTGTGACGGAAAAATAGTCGGCTATGCGCGACAGCGAGGTCGCACTCGGATGCGAGCCGTTCTTCCAATGTGTTGCCGTAGCGTTCGAGAAGCCGAGGCTTATACATACAGCACTCGGCGATACACGTTCCCGCGCGCACAGGGATACAAATTTGTCCCAAAACATTGCGTTATTCCCTCCGATTATTTAAGTTTTTTCTTTTTACTTTGTCGGGAACCTTCGGTTTATGTCGTTTTTTATCAGCAATACTGAGAAAATGTAGTTTGTGCTCGACCGATTTATCCTCCAAAGTGATTGTTTCACATTGACAAGGTAGAAAATGTAGCCTATAATAGCATCATAAAGTGACAGAGGCGGTGCCGATGTCATTTGCGACTCAAGTATATCATCATAAACTACGTTTGTCAAGCAAATCATGATAAAAAGTCGGCATCGGCCGAGTCGACTTTCTACATATTCGTCATGTTCAAACGAAATAACAGAAAATTCTCCATAATAAGACCGAAAGGAACAAAATTATGCACGTATACACCTCTAACCTCTCATATAAAAAAAGACACGCAGATAATACCCCGACAGGCGGGGCATCCTCTGCGGCGGGCATCATGACGGTATTTACCGACGACAGCGACAAAAAACGCACGAGCGACTACTGGATAGAAAAGATATGCCCTGTATGCGGCAAGCGCTTCTACCCGCCGACAGACGAGTGGGCGTACCGCCGCGGCGAAAAATATTTCTGCTCCTGGCATTGTCTGTGCCGTCATGACAGAGAGCGCGAGGTGAGGCTGCGCGCGGTGGGTGTTCCGAAGGGCAGGCTGCCCGAGGCACGCAAGAACGCGAGAAACGCTGCGGTGCGCCGCGACTACAGACAGGGCGTGTCGGTCATAGAGTTGGCGCGACGTCACAGCCTCTCACGCACGCAGATATACCGCATCATAGGCGAGTGCGGAAGCTCCGCAAGAAGCTGAAACGATGCTCGTATATGAAAGCGGCTGCTCCGACTGTGAAGTGCAGCTCGGCTGCGCGGGCGCCGCCTGCAGCCGTTACAGACTGCCCGTTCGCGTATGCGACCGCTGCGGTACGCCGCTGCTCGGTGCTGCGCCGACCGTCGTATCGCCGAGACGCGGGCAGATGCGTCGGGATTTCCGCAGTGAGGGCGGAATTCATGAATGTTTTGAAGATTATGAAGATTTTGAAGAATATGCAGAAATTGAAGAATATGAAGAAAGGCGGAATACGGACGGAGAGCATCCGCCGTTTTTCGAAAGGGTGATAAGCAGAAGCAATGAATACATTTCGAGCGGGGAGCTTTCCCGCAATTATGAAGGAAAGGAGCTGTGCGAGCGATGCGGAGCGGTAAAAAAGCCGTCGGCGGTAAGAAGATCACAACCAAGACAGCGACCGAGACTATGACGGCGAGCGAAAATGCGGCGAAAGCCGAGATTACGGCGACGGGCGGGAATTCGGCGGAAAACAAAGTTACGGCAACGGTCAGAATTTCGGCAGAAAACGAAATTATGACAAACAGCCATACGGCGAGCGCAAATTCATCGAGCGGTGATACGTCAGACGGTGATGTGTCGTTGGGTGATGCATCGGTAGGTGATGATGCGGCGACAGGCGGTGCGTCGGGCGGTAATGCGTATGACAGTGCCGTTTCGGAGAGCATGACGACGACCGAAAGCACGGCAGCAGAGCGCAGCGCGCGGATAAGCAGCATCGCCGACAGCATCGTAGACAAGCTGTCATCGGCAATAGACGAGCTTGATGCGACCGACACGCAGAAGCTGCGGCATGTCGTTTCGGCGCTGAAGGAGATAAAGGATCTGCAATCCCTCTCGCTCGGCGACGAGGTGACCGAACGCGCGCTGAGACTGCGGGAGCTGCAGAGCAAGGTGACAAGCGCTGAATCTGATGCCGCACCGAGCGTACGCGAAGTGACGGTACACATCGACGGCGACGACGGCTACTCCGATTAGCGAAAAGCCATGAAATCAGCAGACAAGCCGACAGAGGCACGTACCCCGGACAAGCGGCAGACGGACGGCAGAGACAACGGGAGAAGGACCGTATTCATCGAGGCACCGAGCGAAAAGCAGCGGGAGTTTCTGCGTGCATCGACAAAGCATGTCGGCTTCGGCGGTGCGCGCGGAGGCGGAAAGAGCTGGGCTGTACGCACAAAAGCTACGCTGCTTGCGCTCAAGCACCCGGGGATACGCATTCTCATCGTCAGACGAACATATCCAGAGCTGACGAACAACCATATCCGCATTCTGCGAGAGCGTCTTGCGGGTGTCGCGGTCTACTCTGATAAAGAAAAGCGTCTGACCTTCCCCGGCAGCGGCAGCATCACATTCTCATACTGCGACACCGACGAGGATCTCGGGCGGCTGCAGGGTGTTGAGTACGACGTTATATTCATCGACGAGGCGACACAGCTGACCGAATATCAGATGAAGTCGATAAGCGCGTGTCTGCGCGGCACCGGCGACTACCCCCGCCGCATCTACTACACCTGCAACCCCGGCGGCAGAGGACATTCGTATATAAAAAGAATATTCATCGACCGCCGATACACCGACGGCGAGGATCCCGCAGATTATACCTTCATACGCTCGCTCGTAACCGACAATACCGCGCTTATGCGGGCGCAGCCCGACTACATAAAGCAGCTGCAGGCGCTGCCGTCAAAGCTGCGCGACGCATGGCTGTACGGTCGGTGGGATACGGCGGAGGGGCAGTTCTTTGAAGAACTGCGCGACGACCCCGAGCACTACGGAGACAGGCGGCTGACGCACGTCATATCACCGTTCCGTCCGCCCGACGACTGGAAGCTTTACCGCTCCTTCGACTGGGGCTATAACAAGCCGTTTTCATGCGGCTGGTGGGCGGTGGATAACGACGGCGTCTTCTACCGCATTCTCGAGCTGTACGGCTGCACGGGCGAGCCCGATGTCGGCGTGCGATGGACACCCGAGCGGGTGTTCGGCGAGATAGCGCGGATAGAGCATGAGCATCCGTTTCTGAGCGGTAGACGCATCGGCGGCGTAGCCGACCCCGCGATATGGGATGCCGAAACGGGCGAGAGCATCGCAGAGGTAGCGGCGCGGCACGGCATACACTTTGTACCGGGCGACCACAAGCGAATCCCCGGCTGGATGCAGCTGCATTACCGTCTCGCGTTCGACGAGGAGACCGAGCGACCGATGATGTACGTTTTCTCAAACTGCCGCGCATTCATCCGCACACTTCCGCTGCTGCGCTACGACAGCACAAATCCCGAGGACCTTGATACAAAGGGCGAGGACCATGTTGCAGACGAAGTGAGATACTTCTGCATGTCGCGTCCGATAAAGCCGCATATCAGACGACAGCCGACGGGAATAGGCACGGCGGGACTGCTGCTCGACATAAAGCCCGGCGAGCTCGCCCCCGCGCCGACGCAGGGTGAAAGAGAGCGGATACAGATAATACGCGACGATACTGACAGCATTCCTCCGTGTGATGACAGACAGGAGATGCAGACGGCATCAACAGCATCCGAATAAGAAAGGAGCGAAAAAGCATTGAATAAGGCAAAGAACAAATCAGCAGACATCAAAAAGAATTCCGCAGACAAATCGGGCGGCGGGTCCGAGCGCGATATGAACGTATCGGGCAGCACCGATAAAGCAACAGACGGCGCTTACGGCAAAGCGACGGGCGGTGCGACCGACAAAATGCTCGGTCGCGATAGAAAGCCGAGTAAGGAAGCGGAACCGACACGCATTATAGACGCGGAGGCGGTGCGGAACGCACAGGCGACGCTGCGGCGCTACAAGCTCGGAAAGGCAAATCTCGAGCGAAGGATAGTCGAGAACGAAAAGTGGTACCGCGTGCGTCACCGCGACTGCATGCCCGACATGCGGGGTTCGGTAAATCCGAACTCCGCATGGCTCTTCAACTGCATTGCAAACAAGCACGCATCCGCGATGGACACCATTCCCGCGCCCCGCGTGCTCCCGCGCGAGGAGGGCGACCGCGAGGAAGCCGAAAAGCTCTCCGCCATCCTGCCCATCATATTCGACCGATGCGACTTTGAGCAGGTCTATTCCGACGCATGGGACAGAAAATGCAGAGGCGGAACGGGGATATACGGCGTTTTCTGGGACAGCTCCGCCATGGGCGGGCTCGGCGATATCACCGTCAGGGATATCGACCCGCTCTCGCTCTACTGGGAGCCCGGTATCCGCGATATTCAGCGCTCGCGAAATCTCTTTTCGGTCGGTCTGTGCGATCTCGACGCGCTGCTCTCGGCGTATCCGTTTCTTGACGGGAGGCTCGACTGCACCGTACCCGACGTTGCAACACACGAGGGCGAGGACCCCGTTGACACGACGGGAAAGGTCGCCGTTGTCGACTGGTACTACAAAAAGATGATGCCCGGCGGCAAAGAGGTGCTGCACTACTGCAAGTACGTCGGCGAGGAGGTGCTGTATGCGACCGAAAACGATCCTGCCCTGCGCGAGCGCGGGCTGTACGATCACGGAATGTATCCGTTCGTTTTCGACCCGCTGTTTACAATGCCCGATTCGCCCGCAGGGTTCGGTTACATCGACATCGGAAAGGACTGTCAGGCGTACATAGACCGCGCGGGTCAGGCGGTAATGAAGAACATGCTCGCAGGCGCTGCGCCGCGCGTGCTCATATCCGAGGACAGCCCGATAAACGAGGACGAATATGCGGATCTGACGTGCGACCTTGTGCATGTCGCGGGGGCAATAACCGATTCGACCGTACGTCCCCTGCCCTCTGTCTCGCTCGACGGCATCTATATAACCGCACTGCGCGACAAGATAGACGAGCTTAAGGAAACGACGGGAAACCGCGACGTTACAAGCGGCGGAACGGCTGCGGGCGTTACGGCGGCATCCGCTATCGCGGCTATGCAGGAGGCGGGCAGCAGACTCGAACGCGACTCCTCCCGCGCCTCCTACCGTGCGTTCAAGCGGGTATGTCTGATGGTGATTGAGCTGATAAGGCAGTTCTATACCGCTTCACGCTGTTTCCGACTCATCGGCGACGACGGCAGCGAGCACTTTATCCGCTACGACAGAGGCGGCATAGCACCGCGTCACAGTGAGGTGCTCGGCATCGAGCTCGGCGAGAGCTCGCCGCTCTTTGATATCGAGATAAGTGCCGAAAAATCCTCGCCGTATTCGCGCGCGGCACAGAACGAGCTCGCGCTCAGCTTCTTCAAGGCCGGCTTTTTCGACCCGCATAAGGCGAGCGAAGCGCTCTCTTGTCTCGATATGATGGACTTTGACCGCAAAGCGCAGGTCATAGGACGTATCCGACACGACAGGGACGCATATCTGCGCCGCACGCTCACGCAGATGATGAGCACGGCGGCAGCAGCTGCGTCGGACAGGGGCTCACCAGGAAACGGAAACGTCGCATCCGATGAGCGGACGGTACATGCGGAAAGCACCGCGACGCGGAATGCAAGGCGCAATTTCGCCGTCGGCGCAGAGCCGTAAGGCGGAGGCGGGCGACAATGCCGTAATCGGCAAAGCGGAGCACGCGGCGGCAATGCAAGCATCGTCAACAAGCACGCTCACTGTCAAATAAACACGAAAAATAACCTACTATCCGATGCATCGGTCTACGGGCTGCTGCATCGGTAAGAATAAAAGGCGTATCGCACACGATACGTGCAGAAATGCAGAAAGGATCCTTCATGCAGAACGAAGCAAACAGTACGGGTGCGACTGCACCCGCGGTCATCGGGCAATCTGTTCCGACCGACGCAAACACGGTCACGGGTGAAAAGGCTCTGTCCCCCGCAGAGCAGGGCGCGGCGGCAATGCGCGCCGAGTTTGAGTCCCTGATAAAAGGAAGATTCAAGGAGCTGTACGACGAGCGGGTCGGCGGCGCGGTAAAACGGAGGCTAAGGGGTATGAGTGCTCAGGTAAAGAAATTAGAGGCGCTGTCACCCACCCTCCGCAGCTTTGCCGCAGCGCACGGCATAGACGACGGCGACACCGAAGCACTGAAACGGGCGCTGTCCGAGGCTCTCGGTCACCCCGCGGCGACGGGTACGGGCGAAGATAATGATACTGGCGCCGACAGGCTCCCCTCGCCGCGCGGATACGACTCCGCAGAAAGCACAGACACGGACACGGGTGATTCTGCCGTAAGCAGCGGAGAATCCACAGGCAGCAGAAATGCTGCGGACGGGTCTGAAACAGGCGACAATACAGGCGCTGCAGCTTGCGACAAAGGAACAAACACAGACGCTGCAGCACGCAGCGATGAGCTGCACGCGGATACCGCAGCAAGCGGAGAGCGGGTAGACAACTGCGGCGGTCTCGACGCGCAGGCGCTCAGACGAGCGCACGGTTGGGCTGAGGAGGCGCGGGATGTCGCGCAGCTCTATCCCGACTTTGACCTGCGCACGGAGATAAGCAGCCCGCGTTTCCGCTCGCTGCTGCGAGGCGGCGCGGGAGTCCGCGACGCTTACGAGGTCGTTCACCGCGATGAGCTGCTTCCCGCCGCAATGCGCAGTGCCGCACTCTCGGCGGTCAACAAGCTGACAGACAGCATAGCTGCGGGCACGGTAAGACCCGCGGAGAACGGCGTTTCCGCCGCGCTGCCGTATGCATGCGGCGTCGGAGAGATGACGCGCGCGGAGCGCGACGACCTTGCACGCAGGGTCGCGCGCGGAGAGCGCATTGTTCTATGACATGCCGCACATACTGCGGCAACACTGATAATTAAAAATTCAGAAAGGAAAAAAATATGAGCACTACTACAACCACCACCCTCTCGGCTGAGATGAAGACCTTCTACGACATGCGCCTCATCGACGAGGCATCCCCCATGCTCGTACACGAGCAGTTCGGACAGAAGCGTCCGATCCCGCAGGGCGGAGGAAAGACGGTCAATTTTCGCCGCTTCTCTCCCCTTGCAAAGGCTACTACCGCCCTCACCGAAGGTGTAACACCGAGCGGAAGCAACCTCTCGGTATCGAGCGTTTCGGCGACCGTCGCACAGTACGGTGACTTTGTTGTTCAGTCGGACATGCTCGAGCTTACTGCGGTCGACAACACCATTCTTGAGACCACAAAGCTGCTCGGCAGGCAGGCGGGTCTGACTATGGATACCATAGTCCGTAACGCGCTGCTGCTCGGCACGAACAAGAGCTATGCGCCTAAGTTCGTAGCTGATACAAACGGCGTGCTCGTTGAGACCGAGGTCACAAAGGCTGCGGACCTCGATTCGAGTGCAAAGCTCACCGTTGACGTTGTTCAGCGCGTAGTGGCTAAGCTCCGCGCGCAGAACGCCCCCACCATCGGCGGCGACTATGTATGCATCATCCATCCCTATGTTGCATACGACCTCATGCGCGACCCCGAATGGATCGACGCGCACAAGTACGCCGCTCCCGAAAACCTCTACACGGGCGAGATAGGAAAGCTTGCGGGCGTTCGTTTCGTCCAGTCTACCGAAGCGAAGATTGACAAGGGCGGCTCGTCCAATCCTTCGAATCTCGCGGTATTCCACTGTCTCTTTATCGGCGACGGCGCATACGGCGTTACCGAGGTGACGGGCGGCGGTCTGCAGACCATAGTAAAGCAGAAGGGCTCCTCCGGTACGGCAGATCCGCTCAATCAGCGTTCGAGCGTCGGCTGGAAGGGACTCAAGGCAGCAAAGATCCTCGTAGATAACTATCTCGTCGACCTCATGTGCTGCTCCAAGTTCTCGTCTACCGCGACGGCCAACTGATAAGACGCACGGACAGACACTGATGCTTTGATATCAAGAGCGATGCGGACGGGCTGCAACCGTCAGCCCGCATTGTGCCGATGATTATCGCGCCGATAAGCATTGCACCGATAAGCATCACGCCGATAAAGCACGTCGGCGCAAACAAACACAAAAATCAAGCTGCGAAAGGAAGATACGGCAATGGCAAACAAGAATGATAAAAAGGAAGTAATTCAGGCAACGAGCACATACCCCGGCGAACGTCTCGTAAAGGTAAAGATACCGCTGCTCAGTGAGGATGACGGCGACGTTTTCGTCTCGGTCAACGACCGCAACTGGTACATAAAACGCGGCGCGGAGGTCGAGATACCCGAGTGCGCCGCAGAGGTGCTTGAGCGCAGAGAGGAATGCCTCGGAAACGCCATCGAATACTGTGACCGCGCCGCTGCGATTGCAGGCAGGGCAAATGCATGACGCTGCGCGAGGCGCTTGACCGCGCCGATTCGCTCAGTCCGTGCAGAGCATCGGAGGCAGAGCGCATTGCATGGCTCGACAGCGTTGACCGCACGGTCTGCGCCGAGATAACCGGCGGCGATTTCGACGGCTACACGGTCGACTCCCCCGCTGAAACGCAGCTACTCGTACCGCCGCCGTACGATGAGCTGTATCTCCGCGCACTTGAAGCACGCGGCGCTTATGCGGGAGGCGAGATCGACCGATACAACAACGCCGCCGCGCTGTATCAGACGCTGTGGAACGCATATGCGCGCAGCTACATCCGCACCCACCGCCCGGGACGGCGCGAGATGAACTATCTCGGAGGTGAGAGGGTATGAAGCTGCCGATGCTGAGCGTACCCAAGCGGCGTGCGGAGACCGTGACCGTTTTCGGCGGCTACGACGTGCGCGACAGACGGGGCGCGAAGGGCTTCTGCGAGGAAGAAAACATCAGCTCCGCCGCATATCCCGCACTCGCGCCGCGCCCACCGCGCGGAACGGTCGACACCGCGCTCGGAGAGACCGATTCGGTCGCGGCGATATCCGCGGGCAAACGGCTGTGCTACGTGCATGACAGATATTTCATCATCGACGACAATCCCGCGTACAGCAGCGGCGGCGAGACGCACACAAGGGTGGTCGACCTCGGTCTGCAGGGCACGCAGGATACGCGCATCGTAATGATGGGCAGCTATGCCGTAGTTTTTCCCGACCGCAAATATGTTTGTCTGAACGACCTGACCGACAAGGGCAGCATCGACGCGGAAAAGACCGCTGCCTCCGCGCTCATCTGCCCCTGCCCTCTCGGCGAGCCGAATGCCGTCATCGTCATCTCCGCGACAGCGCCCAAGACCGACTGCGACTACTGGCTCGACACATCGGGCGAGCGCGACGCGCTGAAATTCAAGAGCGGCGACGAATGGCAGGAGCTGCAGGCGGCGGGGATACGGATAACGGTCGGCGGCAGCGTTCCGTTCTCCGAGGGCGACGGCATAAGCATCACAGCCGAAAGCTCGTTGTGCGGCGGCATGCTGCCGAGCTCTGCCGTAATAGCGTCGGTCGGAAGCGGAACGGTGGTCATACCGGGCAGCATCGACCGTCACGCAAAGGATGCAGCTGTTGTGCTGAGCAGAAAAATGCCGAAATGCGACTTCGTATTTGAATGCGGAAACCGTCTGTGGGGCTGCAGAAGCGGCGCCGATAACAGCGGGCGGCAGGTAAACAGCATCTATGCGAGCGCGCTCGGCAATTTCCGAAACTGGAACGTATTCGAGGGTCTGAGCACCGACAGCTACGTTCTGACCGTCGGCAGCGGCGGCGACTTTACGGGCGCAGCCGAATACATGGGCTATCCGCACTTCTTTACAGAGGGCGCGATACACAAGGTCTACGGAGAATATCCGTCGCTCTTCTCGCTCAGAACGCTGACATGCCCCGGGGTACAGAAGGGCTGCAGCGACAGCCTTGCCGCTGCGGGCGGCGTGCTCTACTACAAGAGCAGGCGAGGCATATATGCATACGACGGCTCGCTGCCGACATTCATCGGCGACGCGCTCGGCGGCAGGGCGTATGACAACGCCGTCGGCGGCGGTCTCGGCGAGCGGTACTATGTCTCTATGCGCGACACGGGCGGGCGGTATTCGCTCTTCGTTTACGATTCGCGAAAGCGGCTGTGGCACCGCGAGGACAGCACTGCAGTCAGGCAATTTGCCGCGGTGGAAGGCGAGCTGTACTACACCGAGCGCGACCGCAAGACGGTAATCCGCTCGGTAGGCGGCAGCGGGATACCCGACAGCGAGCCCGTAAGATGGTACGCCGTCAGCGGCGCGATAAGCGGCAGCACGGGCGAGCACAGCTATCTCTCTCGCATCATTCTGCGCATAGACGCGGAGCGCGGCGCGAGCGTCGGCATCTCGGTGCGCTACGATTCACGCGGGGAATGGCAGGAGCTCGGCACCGTCGGCACCGAGGAGCCGCGATGCATCACCCTGCCCGTTCTGCCGCGCAGGTGCGACCATCTGCATCTGCGTCTGCGCGGGCGCGGATATGCAAAGGTGACCATGCTGACGCTGATATCCGAGCAGGGCTCGATATACTGAGCCGTAAACATCCGCATCATGCACGCCCGATACGTTTTCGGCGGGTACGGTGCGGCGGAGGGGAGGAATCAAGTTGACCGAACATATCGAGCCCCCGTGCGTCTCGGCACGCACGACCGAGGAACAGATAATGCAGCTGAAAAATTACCTGTGTTCCCTTACGCAGCAGCTGAACTATCTGATAGATCGGTATGAGGCAGAACGAAGCGCATCGGGGACCCGAGAAAGGAAGAACTGATATGCAGACAAAAAAGAAGAAAAACACCACCGCGGCGGAGGGGGCGATAAGCACTGCGGAGGCGGCAAACGCCCTCAGGACAAGGCAAAACGAGCGCCCGAGCGATTACTCATCGCCCTATGCGAGCGAGATAGACTCGCTGCTCACCTCGCTCTCATCGCGTGAACCGTTCAGATACGAGGCGAGCGGCGACGCTCTGTTCCGCGAATACAGCGACCGCTACACGCAGGACGCAAAGCGCGCGATGAAGGACACCGTAGGGCGAGTGGCATCTCTCGGCGGCGGCTACGGCAGCTCATATGCGGCGACTGCGGGCTCTCAGGCGTACGGCGAAAAGATGTCCGAGCTCGGCGATATCATACCGCAGCTCTACAAGCTCGCATACACGCGCTATCGCGACGAGGGAGACGACATGCGCTCGCTGCTCTCCGACTATCGCAGTACCGACAACGAATACTACGACCGCTACCGCGACGATGTTTCCGACTGGCAGGCGGATCTCAAGCGCCTTGCTTCGGCATACGAGAGTGCGCGCGACTACGAGTACGATGTCGCGCGCGACACGATGAAGGATGAGCAGTGGCAGCGGGAATTTGACGAGGGTGTACGTCAGTACGAGGCAAGCCTTGCGGAGAAGCAGCGACAGTACGACTCGAGTCTCGCAGAGCGGCAGAGACAATATGACACGAGTCTCGCAAATCGCCGCAGCTCGGGCAGCTCGAGTTCGGGTTCGGGCTCCGCAGCGTCGAGCGAGGGTAGCTATTCACCGTCGGATCAGAAAACCATCGTCTCCGCGCTTGAGCAGTACAAAAAGGAGTATGACAAGGCATCGAGCGACAGCGACCGCAAGCAGATTGTCAGCCGCGCGAGAGCGTTTCTTTCGGGGCTGAAATACCCCGATAAGGCGGAGTCAATGTTCGAGCTCGTATTCGGCTTCTCGCTCGACAGCGCGATAGGAACCCCGTCGGGCAATGAACGCGGCGGGTTGACGACGTGGATAGCATGAGGCGTGCCGCATGATAGACGAAACACGCCTCGAGGGAAGGCTCGCATCACTCGAGGAAAAACAGCGGGCGCTGTCGCGCTCGGTCGACGAGCTGAAGGAGGGCGTTAAGGATATGCACCGACTCATGCTCGCCGTAGAGCGCATGGCGCTGCAGATGGAGAGCCACACAAGCCTGCTCGACGGCATCGACCGCCGTCTCGAAACGGTGGAGAAAGCACCGGGCAGAGCATATAATAAATATCGGGAGATATTTATCGGCTGCGTCATAACCGCAGTGGTGAGCGCGATCATCGCCGCACTGCTCGGCGCGATAATGCGCTAACCGATAAGGCGGAAAGCAGCGGCGCGGCAATATTGCCGTACGGCAAAGCCGACCGCTGCCGCGCCTGCCGCGGCACTGCGCCGCGGTCATGCTCCCGGGAGGCAAAGAAAAGGAGATGAAAGCCTACGGATATGAATAACACGGTCAGAGGAATAGACGTCAGTCACTGGCAGGGCAGCTTTGATTGGGCTGCGGCAAAAAGCGAGGGGATACGCTTTGCCGTCATCAAGGGCGGAGGCGGAGACGGCGGTCTGTATACCGATTCCGCCTTTAAGCGCAACTACGAGGCGGCAAAATCTCTCGGCATCCCCGTCGGCGCGTACTTCTACTGCGGTGCGAAAACGATACGCAGGGCGCGCGAGGAAGCGGACTACTTTGCCGACAACGTGCTTGACGGCAGGCAGTTCGAGCTGCCGGTATACGCCGACATCGAGGACAGCGGAATGCTCGCTCTCGGTCCGCGGGCGCTTACCGATATCGCACTGACCTTCTGCTCAAGACTCGAGGAGCGCGGGTATTTTGCGGGGATATATTCCTCGCTGTCATACTTTTCCTCACGCATGTACGACGATGAACTGAAGCGCTTCACCCACTGGGTGGCACAGTGGGCGGACCGCTGCACCTATCCCGACGAGAGCTGCCTCGGCATATGGCAGAACAGCTCGAGCGAGACGGTGGCGGGTGTCCGCTGCGATACCGACATCATGTTTGTCGATTTTCCTTCACGTATGAAGGAGCTAGGCAGAAACGGCTTCACCGCGCACACCCACCGCTGGCACTACGTTGCCGATACAGAAAACCATTGTCTGGAATGCTCCGACTGCGGCAAGCGTACGGATGCCGAACCGCACACGCTCGAGCACAAGCACGACGCAACGCATCACTTCGACCGCTGCACCGTCTGCGGCACGACCGTAAACTGGGAGCGTCACAAGGGCGGCACGGCGACCGACACAAAGCGTGCGGTGTGCGAGGTCTGCGGTACCGAATACGGTAAGCCGCTCAAGATTGCCGCGGGCGACGTGAATGGGGACGGTGTGATCGACGCGCGCGACATGGTCTCGGAAATGAAGGCGGTCGCCTCCAAGCGAACCGATAAAAAGTACGACATCAACGGCGACGGGAGCGTCAACACCAAGGATATCGTAAATCTGGCAAAGAAGATAACGAAGGGCTGAGCCGAAGCTACCGAAATTCGGCAAGACGGCAAATGCGATAACGGAAAAAAGGGGATGATATAACGGATACCGAGCTTTTTTCATGGCAGTATCTCGGCTCTTACGGCGGCGCGGTCGCGGCGGTTCTCGCGATAACACAGTTCACTAAGGGCCTCGGTGTGCTCCGGCGCATACCGACACGGCTGCTGTCTTATATCTACGCGGTGATAATTATGCTCGCCGCGGAGTACTTTACGGGTACGCTCACGCTCTCTGCGGCGGCGCTGTTGCCCGTCAACGCGATAATCGTCGCGACCTCCGCAAGCGGCGGATATGACACGCTCCGCGCGGTAGGAAAGAACGGAAAGCGCACGGCTGCGGCGGTCGGCACCGGTACAACCGTCGGCACCGGTAAGACGGTCAACGCCGGTACAGCGGTCACCTCGGGTATGACCGTCAGCTCAGGTACGGCGGTCGGCGCGGGTGCAATCACCGATGCCGATACGGCAAATACGTCGGACGGCAGCACGGCAGGCGATACCGCATCGGACGCAGTCTCACGCAGAAGTGCACAGGCGGAAAAGCAGACCGTGTGCAAATAAGCGCGGCGGCAAAAAGCGTTTCGGCCAAATGGGCGCCGATGAGCAAAAGCTCTTCACGGATGAATGTGCGCGAATGCGCAAATGCCCGTCACGAGCACGCAAAATAATACCCGAGCGGCGGGGATACACGGCGGACAGCTGTGTTCCCCGCCGCCGTATTTTTCGGTTTACAGCTTCATTATCTGCCTGCAAATAATAGTCCGACAATTTCTTGTAAAAAGCTATTGACATATATATTAATGTATGGTATAATTTCCTTACCTCTCGGAGGCTTTTTTGTTGTGCAAAAATGCCCCCGCGCAGAGGGAGATATTATTATCGAAGGTATTACGGTCGGGCAGAACGGCCGAGATACCGCGAGGAAAGGAAAGGACGAAAGTAATGAGAGTCAAAATTACCCTCGCGTGCAGCGAATGCAAGCAGCGCAACTATGACACGACAAAGAACAAGAAGAACGATCCGGACAGAATCGAGATCAATAAGTATTGCCGCTTCTGCCGTAAACAAACTCTTCACAAGGAAACGAAGTAAGGAGGCCCCGGATGTCTGATACAGAAAAGAAGGATGCAATGACCGAGGCCGAGGTGGTCAAAGCTGACAAGAAAGCCGACAAGAAGGCTGAAAAAGCGAAAAAGCCCCCCATTATGTCCCGTATCGGTAAGGCTCTGCGTGAGTACAAGAGCGAAATGAAGAAGATCGTATGGTACAGCCGTGAGCAGACCGTTCACAGCTCCATCGTGGTCATCGTGTGCATCGTATTTATCGGTGCGGTTATCGCAGCTCTGGATTTCGGATTTTCACATCTGCTGTCCTGGATCGCAGCGCTCGTTTGAGTCGGTGAAGTACAATGAGTGATTTCAGCGATTCGACCCCTGAAATACGGTGGTATATTGCTCATACCTATGCCGGCTATGAGAACAAGGTAAAAGCAAATCTCGAAAAGATAATCGAGAACCGTTCCCTGCAGAACGTCATTACGGATGTTAAGATTCCCGTTCGGATAATTACCGAGCAGCCCGAGGAGGATACGGCTTCTGCCGCCGACGAGACCGAGGTCACGGAAGATACCGATGCAGCTGCAGAGGACAAAAAGAAAAAAGACCCTAAGATCATCGAGGAGAAGATATTCCCCTCTTACGTATTCGTAAAGATGATTATGAACGACGAGACATGGCATGTCGTGCGCAATATTCGCGGCGTTACCGGCTTCGTCGGTCCCGGATCGAGACCCGTCCCGCTGACGGATGAGGAGGTCGCCAACATCGGTGAGCTCGAGGAGCAGACCGTTATCAATCTCTCCTATAAGGTCGGCGACAACGTCAAGATCACGGCAGGATTTCTTAAGGATACCGTCGGCAAGGTTGCCGAGATATCCGATGACAAGAAAAAGATCATGGTCATCGCGTCTATGTTCGGACGCGATATGCCGGTCGAGCTCGGTTCCGACGAGGTAACTCTCCTCGAAGGCTGAGTACCGAGCAGCACCGTTGCCCCCGCTTCGGTGCAGTGGGAGGGAGAAAAATTCTTAATTCTCCCGAGACAGACGGCGCAGTACCGTCCCGCCGGAATTAATCCGGTAACCACATTACGGAGGTGTATTTAAAATGGCAAAGAAAGTACAAGGTTATATCAAGCTTCAGCTCAACGCCGGAAAGGCTACCCCGCAGCCCCCTGTCGGTCCTGCACTCGGTCAGTACGGCGTAAGCATCGCTAACTTCACTAAGGAGTTCAACGAGCGCACCAAGAATCAGATGGGAATGATCATCCCGGTAGTTATTACCGTTTATGCCGATCGTTCCTTTACCTTTATCACCAAGACTCCTCCCGCAGCCGTTCTTATCAAGAAGGCATGCGGAATCGAGACCGCTTCTGCAAGACCGCAGGCTGACAAGGTCGCTCAGCTGACCAAGGAACAGCTCAAGCAGATCGCAGAAACCAAGATGCCCGATCTTAATGCCGCTTCTCTCGAGGCTGCAATGAGCATGATCGCCGGAACCGCTCGCAGCATGGGCGTGACCGTCGAGGAATAATCGAAGGAGGAGCAAAGTAATGAAAAAGGGTAAGAAGTATAACGAAAGCGCAAAGCTTATAGACAGGGCTACAGTATATGAGCCCGCAGACGCTCTGGCACTCGCTTGCCAGACCGCAAAGGCAAAGTTCGACGAGACCATCGAGATCCACGTTCGCCTCGGCGTTGACGCACGTCACGCAGACCAGCAGGTAAGAGGCGCTGTCGTTCTCCCCAACGGTACCGGTAAGAAGGTTCGCGTTCTTGCATTCTGCAAGGGCGAGGACAAGGTCAATGCCGCTAAGGAGGCAGGCGCTGACTATGTAGGTGCTGAGGAGTACGCAGAGAAGATTCAGAAGGAGAACTGGTTCGACTTTGACGTTATCATCGCTACTCCCGACATGATGGGTCTGATCGGTCGTCTCGGTAAGGTCCTCGGTCCTAAGGGACTCATGCCTAACCCGAAGGCAGGTACCGTAACCCCCGATATCGGTCGTGCGGTCACCGAGGCTAAGGCAGGTAAGATCGAGTACCGTCTCGATAAGACCAACATCATTCACTGCGTTATCGGTAAGGCTTCCTTCGGTGCCGAGAAGCTCGGCGAGAACTTCGATGCACTCATGGGCGCTATTATCAAGGCTAAGCCCGCTGCCGCTAAGGGTCAGTACATTCGTTCCTGCGTTCTCGCATCTACGATGGGCCCCGGCATCAAGGTCAGCACGTCCAAGCTCGGCTGATTTGATAGTAAGATAGCATGATAAAAGAAAGGTAGTCGAGCTTTTCCCTGCGGGAGAGCATAAGACTACCTTCTTTCATGCCCTGAGGCGAACACCGCCTTACAATGCGGTACGCTGTATCGTACTGCATAACACATAACAAAGCGGCGCGGAGTGCCGTTCCGCAAAATATGAGAGGACTTTATTTTTTAAATGAAGAAGCTAAATTGCGATCTCGTCATCGTCGGCGCAGGTCCTGCGGGCATTTTCACCGCATATGAGCTGCTGCTTCGCGAGCCCGAGAGAAAGATAATAATCGTCGAAAAGGGTCTGCCCATCGAAAAACGCCACTGCCCCAAATCGGTAACAAAGCAGTGCGTAAACTGCAAGCCGCATTGTCATATCACTACGGGCTTCTCGGGAGCGGGTGCATTCTCCGACGGTAAGCTCTCGCTCAGCCCCGATGTCGGCGGAGATCTGCCGACGCTTATCGGTGAGCAGCTTGCCGCCGAGACGATAAACTATACGGATAAAATCTACCTCCAGTTCGGCGCTGATACCCATGTCGAGGGTCTCGGCAACACAGAGGAGGTCAAGGAGATACGTAAGCGCGCCATCATGGCGGGTCTGAGGCTCGTCGACTGCCCCATCCGTCACCTCGGCACCGAGCATGCGCACGAGATATATCTCGGCATCGAGAAATATCTGCAGAAGCAGGGCGTTGAAATGCTGTTCAGTCACGAATGCACCAACCTTTCCATCATCGACGGCGAGTGCAAGGGAGTTTTCGTCACCGACGGCAAGGAGGAGACCGAGATAATCGCAAAGCATACCGTTGTTGCTACGGGCAGACGCGGTGCGGATTGGCTCGAGCGCATCTGCGCGGAGCATGACATTGCACATCAGCCGGGAACGGTCGATATCGGCGTTCGCGTAGAGGTGCGCAACGAGGTCATGGAGAAGGTCAACCGCGTGCTTTACGAGAGCAAGCTCATAGGCTATCCCCGCCCCTTCAAGAACAAGGTGCGTACCTTCTGCCAGAACCCCGGCGGAATGGTCTCGCAGGAAAACTACGACGGCGGTCTCGCGGTCGTAAACGGTCACTCCTACAAGGACTTTAAGACCGATAACACCAACCTCGCGATACTCGTATCGCACAACTTTAACCAGCCGTTCAATCAGCCGATATCCTACGCTCAGAAGGTCGGCGAGCTGACAAACATGCTCGGCGCGGGTCACATACTCGTTCAGCGCTACGGCGATATTCTCGACGGCAAGCGCACATGGCCGAAGGAGCTCGCTCAGTCGAATCTCCGCCCCTCGCTTGTAGATGCCGTTGCGGGTGATATCACCGCTGCAATGCCCTACCGCGCGATGGTCAACATCCTCGGCTTTATTCAGGCGCTCGATCAGGTCGTGCCGGGCTTTGCCTCGACAGAGACCCTGCTCTACTCACCTGAGCTTAAGTTCTACAGCAACAGAGTAAAGATGGATGAGCACTTTAATACAAGCGTCAAGGGTCTGCACTGCCTCGGTGATTCGAGCGGTTGGACAAGAGGACTTATGATGGCATCGGTCATGGGAGTCCTCATGGGACGCTATCTCGAATTCTAAATGGGGAGGCTAAAATCGTCCGGACCGAAAAAGCGAAAACAGATTATTATAATTGAGCTTTAGTATATCCTTTACGGCATATAAAGGGTCGGAATCCTGACGGATTCCCGCTTAGAATTTAATGTTTTCGCTTTTTCTGCGCCCGATTTCGCCGCACGACGTACAATTGTACGCCTTGTGCGACGAAATCAAACGCTCCAAACGATTTTATCTCTCCCCGACTCGGGTCGACTAAAATCGTCCGGATCGAAAAAGCGAAAACAAGTTGAGCTTATCGGTCTTTAGT
>URDX01000006.1 GCA_900546695.1 uncultured Eubacteriales bacterium
GTCTGCCGAAGATATCATATCTCCAAAGCCTCTCTTATGAGGTGGAACAAGCTGTACGACGGGACAAAGGAATCCCTGATTCCCAAATCGCACAGACCGCATACGGCACACCCGAACGCTCATACGGAGCAGGAGCTGAAATGGATATGTGATTACCACAGAAGAAGTCCGAATATTTCAATTTGTGAGCTGTACGGAAAGCTCCGTGAGGAAAAGGCATACAAACGCCATCCCGGCTCCCTTTACCGAGTATTTGTTCGTCTCGGGTTTCGCAATAAGGTGGAATCTACAAAGAAAAAATCAAAGCATACGGGTAAATACGACACGCCCGCCGAGCTCGGTGTAAAATGGCAGTTGGATGTTAAATATGTACCGACAGCTTGCCATTCGGCCAAAGAAAAGGAACAATACTACCAATACACCGTCATCGAGGAAGCCTCAAGAAAACGGTTCATTTATGCGTATCGGGAGCAGTCGAGCTATTCGACGGTTGATTTCGTAAAAAGAGCGATTGTTTGGTTCGGATATGCACCGGCAGAAATACAAACAGACTGCGGTACGGAATTCACACATACGGCAAAGACGAAGCGTGTGCATCCTTTCGATGCATTTTGCAATCACTTCCGCATTCATCACCATGTCCTCAGACCGCGAACACCGTGGCACAACGGCAAGGTTGAACGGAGCCACAGAAACGATCAGGAGCGTTTCTATAACTATCTGAGCTTCTATTCTTTTGCCGATCTGCAGGAACAGATGAAGCGTTATTTGCGCCGCTCCAACAACATTCCCATGGCAGTACTCGGTTGGAAGTCGCCCGCTCAAAAGCACCGAGAGCTTGAGTCCCACCGCGCTTGAGCGCCCCGCTTATGCAGCCTCCACTCGGGGCTTCGCCCCTCCTTCCGGCTGCATAAGCGTTTGACCGGACTCTTAGCTTTGACTCTTATTTTTTAGTCTCACATCATTGACAAATGTACAAAGCGGGGATTCGGTCAAGCCCTGTCGAACGTGGGATGCATACGCCGTGCGAGCGAAAAAATGTTACATATAATGTTGGAAGTTCACAGCATAAGATGATATAATAATCGCTGAGATGGTCGTGCCGCGCAGGCGGTACGGCAATTCGACCGAAAGGAAGAACAGCAGATATGAAAAGAGTCAAGATAGCCTTCATAGGCGTCGGCAACATGGCAAGCGCGATAATCGGGGGCGTAGCCGAAAACGGTATCGCTCACGGCGACGTTATACTATTCGACCGCCATGCGGAAAAGGCTGCTCCGTTCGCCGAGCATGGCTACACCGTAGCATCCTCCGCGCCCGATGCGGCAGAGCAGGCAAATATTATCGTACTCGCTACGCAGCCGCAGGCATTTCCCGAACTGCTTGCCGAGCTCGGCACCGCCGCGCTTGACGGCAAATGCTTTGTCTCTATAGCTGCGGGTGTAACGACTGCCGCAGTCTGCTCGGGTCTCGGGCGCGATGTGCCCGTTATCCGCGTTATGCCGAACGCCCCGCTGCGCATCGGCAAGGGCGCAACTGCGGTGACGCGCAACGGCTCTGTAAACGAAACGGATTTCAGGCTCGTCTGCCGCATCTTCTCCTGTATGGGCGAGATTATCATTCTCCCCGAGGACAAGATGAACGAGATAATCAGCGTGACAGGCAGCTCGCCCGCATACGTCTATCTCTTTATTAAATCGATAATCGACTCCGCGCGCAGACAGGGTATCGAGGCAGATGAGCATCAGCTGAGAAACCTCGTCTGCCGCACGGTGATAGGCTCTGCCGAGCTGATGATGCGCTCGCCGCTCACCGCAGAGCAGCTGCTCGATGCCGTTCAGACTCCCGGCGGAACGACAGAGCCCGCCGTCAAGACGCTGCTCGAGCGCGATATGCCGGGGATCATCGACGCGGCAATGCAGGCGTGTACCGACCGCGCATATGAACTCGGAAAATAACGGGGAGATAAAATTCGGGCGGTCGACAGTGCAGCTAAGCTCAACACGCCTTATCCAATAACGGAATAACCGCAGCCGCGCGGGAATATATTTGCTACGGGCGCGCCCATGATTGCAGGAGCTGTTAAAAAAGCATTTTTACAGCTCCGTGATACGGGCATGTCCGAACAAAAAATCTCGTGCAAAGGGATGCGGACAAACAATGTGGAATGAGCTGCAAAGATACAAAAGAACAAGGCTGATATTCTCCGCGATACTTGCCGTCGCGTTTACGGCGGGAGTCATCTCATGCTCCTGCACGGGCAGGCTCGGAGAGCTGTCGCTCTCGGCGCAGCGTGCTGCGGCACAGTGCGTCGCGCTGCCGTCTGACGGTGACGGGGTAGGCGGCTGCATCGCCCTTGCGCTCACCGCGTGTACTGCGCCCGTGCTGCTCTGCATCGTCTCATGTCTTTTCGGCTTTACGGTATATTCTCCGCCGATAGCGGGCATCACCGTTTCGGCATTTGCCTTCTGCATGGGGGCGCTCTGCGCAGGTACCGCATCACCCGATCTGCCGTATCTGCTGCGGGCACTGCTCTGCATACTGCTCGCCGAAGAGGTCGGCAGGGTCTGCGCGCACTGCGCATATCTCGGCATCGTTCTGCTCCGCCGCGCTCCCGCGAGTGCCCGCGTGCTCGTCACGATGCCCGAAGTAAGGCGCTGCACATACGTTCTCTGCTCTGCGTCGCTGAGCATGTTCCTGCTCAGTCTCGCACGTATACTGCTCACACCGATGCTCGCCTGACAACCCCTGACAACGATTAACGCACCGCCGCCGTGCGGCATAACGTATAAAAACATCCGAAGCCCGCCGCTATGCGGCATAACGTAAAAAAACAACGAGAAAGGAAGCCTCTGCAACGGGGCTGCGGTCATAGGAATGTCCAAATACCATGACAAGCTGAAAAAGCTGTTCGATACGCAAAAGGAAGGCAAGGGAGTTAAAAAGGGGATAGACATCCCAAAGAACTTTACCGGCTTCTTTTCGTATTTCAAGCTGCATGCAAACGATATATTCAGGGTAAATCTGCTGCTCATCATCGGTAATTTTCCGATATTCTTCTTTCTCTATGCGCTGACCGGAAATCTGAACTATACCTCAACGGCACCGACCTCGCCGCTGTTCCCCGTGCTGCACGGCGTGTTTCTGCACGGTGAGAGCTCGCCCGCATTCGCGGCGCTGTACGGTGTCCACGGCGTGCAGGGAACGCTCTCGGTAACGACGACGGCAACCACCGTAATGATGCTGCTCGCGCTGCTGTTCGTGTTTACGCTCGGTCCGATAACGACAGCAGCGACCTATCTGTTCCGAAATCTGCTCAGAGGCGAGCCTATATTCTTCTTCTCGGACATCAAATACGTCATAAAGCGCAACCTGCGTCAGTCGCTCATGCTCGGCATCATCGACTGCGCCTTCACCGCGCTGCTCACATATAATATCACCCTCGCATATCTGAACGGCGGCTCGTATGTATCGGGGCTCGTCATGTGGGGAAATATCGTGCTCGCGACGCTTTATCTCATAATGCGCCCGTATCTGTACACGATGCTCGTCACCTTTGAGCTGAGCATATTCAAGCTCTTCAAAAACGCCCTGATATTCGCCGTTATCGGCGCAAAGCGCAACATTCCCGCCCTGCTCGGTGCAGCTGTCATCGTGTTTGCAAACTACATGCTCATGGGTCTGTTCCTGCCGCTCGGCATAACGCTGCCGCTGATAATTACGGTCGGCGCGGTCTGGTATATCATGATATACGCGGCTTATCCGAAGATAAAGGAGATAATGATAGACCCGTATTACAAGACCGACTCGGTCGACGGCGGCGCAGCCGACAAGGAATAAGCGCGACGCAAAAGCAATATAAGTACAAAAAACAATATAAGCACCAAAACGGCAGCTGTCTGCGATCATACACGCTGACAGCTGCTTTTCATATTAAATCGGCAAGGCACTGCGGCAGCAGTTTCAACATGGGTCATCACGACATATTACCACCGCTCGGCTGGTTATCATGGCATATCACGATCGCTTTAAACAGGCTGTCGCAGCACATTGCCGACCGCCGCTGAGCGGGTATCGCATATTTCTGCCGCTTTGAGCGAGCGCAGTAAGAAGTTTTTCGCCCGATTGCGTCCGAGCGGAATTATCGAAAAAGGTCGGCGAACCGAGACAGTCCGCCGACCTTGAATTTATTCATTTTACGACATGCGCATTTCGTCGTTCATACCGTGCACATCACCTATCGTGCCGCATCTCACTGAAAGACGAAAACCGCAATATAGCTCACACCGTTACGGTAGAACGAGAGCTCAGCACGGCATTTGCCGATGCTCTGCATTGCCGAAATGACCGAGTATGCCTCGTCGGTGCCGAACACGCTCACGCCGTTTATCGATGTAACGACATCTCCGACCCGCAGATGAACGCCGCCGACCTGATTGCTCGTCTCGACCTCCTGCACGGCAAGACCGCGCGGTATGTTATATACCTTAGACCATGCTGCCGTTACGGGTGTGAAATCTATCCCCGTCAGCGTCTCAAGCTTTTGTTCCGCAGTGCCCGTATCGACCTCGCCGCCCGACGCGGTACGTTCCTTCTTTGCCGTCTCGCGTGCGCGCACGAGCATATCGCCGACGCTGTCGGCTCCGCTCTCGCTCTCTCCCATGCCGAGCACCGTCCCGGAAAGCAAGCCTACGCCGCCCGAGTCGCGCAGCAGGTGGACCACCGAGCCGACTGCCGCCGTAAACAGTGCTGCGGTCACAAGTGCAAGCGCGACCGTCACTGCCTTTCTGCCGCGGCTGCGCTCCTTTTTCGCGAGCTCACGCTTATAGATCGAGTAGTGAGGGCTTGCTATACCACCGAAGCAAACCGCCTCGCGGTCACGGCAGGGAGCCGTATCGACTCTGCTTTTTGACATATTATCCTGCCTCACAATCCCCTGAATTCGGGCACGGTACAGCGCGCCGAAATCCGCAGCACCACGCCGCAAGCTCGACCGCAGGCACACCCCGCCCTTGTTGACGTATAGTATAGCACCCACATTTGAACAGCGGCTAAACCAAATATTAAGTCTTTGAACCTCTTTTGTAAAGACCTTGTTTTGTTTTTTTGACAAATCTTATTTAAGCGGCGCGGCGGGAACAAGCTCGTCACTGCGCGGCTCATGCGTCTGCGGAAGGGTAAATACGAACTCGCAGAACTTACCGTAAACGCTGCGTACCCATATCTCCTCATGGTGCGCGTCGATTATCGTCTTAGCTATATACAGTCCGAGACCCGTGCCCGTCTTATCAAGTCCGCGACTCTTGTCGCTCTTGTAGAAGCGGTCAAAGACGTACTCGATATCGTCATCCGCAATGCCCTGTCCCTCGTTATAGACCGAGGTGTAGACCTTGCCTGCCTTTGCGATGATGGATATACGGTATGCCCCGCCCTCGCGGGAGAATTTAATTGCATTGTCGCAAAGGTTATACAGTATCTGATAAATAGCGTCGCGGTCGGCATAGACGTACATGCGGTCGCTGTCGCTTTCAAACGATACGTCGAGGTGCTTTTTCTCTATCCGCTGCTCGTTCGATATCAGTATCTCACGCGCCATCTCGGCTATGTCGAACGCCTCCATATTGAACTTACGCTCGCCCGCCTGTATCCGCGTTATCTCAAGCAGCGACGTTACAAGACGCGACAGTCTGCGCACCTCGCCCGCTATTATTCCGAGATAGTGCTCGTATTTTTCGGGCGGGATTGCGCCGTCGAGTATGCCGTCGATAAAGCCGCCGATTGTGGTCATGGGCGTGCGCAGGTCGTGCGAGACGTTCGCAAGAAAGATGCGGCGCGTCTCCTCCGTCTTTGCGAGCGAGCTCGCCATGTTGTTGAACGCGGTCGCAAGGTCTGCGACCTCGCTGTGTCCGATAACGGGTACACGAACGTCAAACTGCCCCGCCGCAAAGGATTTTGCCGCCATGCTCATCTTCTTGAGCGGACTTGTTATACGCTCGCTGATAAAGTAGACCGCGATAAGTGCCGCAAGCAGCACCCACAGACACTCGGTTATCAGAGTTTTGACCATCGTGCCGATGAATATCTGCATGGTATCCGCGGCCGCGACGGCATATGCCGCACCGACCGTCTCGCCGTCTCTGCCCTTCACGGTAACGGCACTGACGTTATAATTGCTCGACAATACGCCGCCGAGGTCGGAGGAATCGAGCCGCAGCGTGCCGCCCGTCTCCGCAGCTCCGTCGTTTGCAGTTTCGCCGTTTGCGGCAGCACCGTCGGCAGCCCCGCTGTCGGTCGTCCCGCCGTTCGCGTTATCGGTCGGCAGCATGTCCGCAGACACCTGCTCGGAGAGCGAGACCTCGCCCTCATCCCCTGAGAGAAGAACATTGCCCTGAGCGTCGGTTATGAAAATGATAATGCCGTTGTCAACATCGGAGAGTGCGTCGACCACCGTTTGCAGCTCCGCGCGCTTGTAGTAAATAAAGCGGTTATAATTCTCGGTGGTGGAAGCGGTATATTTTGCCTCCAGCGTTCTGCCGACGGCAGCTGCGGTGCGCGACAGCATGCTGCTGTTGACCTCGTTTGAGTAGTCGGTCATCATGACGCCCACAACGCCGATAATTATCGAAAATGCGACGACGATTATCAGCAGAAAGGCGGTCAGATACCGCGAAAACAGACTCTTATACATATTTTACTTATCCCCGTAAACCAAAGAGGGCTGTTAAAAAACTCGTTTTTTAACAGCCCCTTTTCTGATAATTAAACGCCCTGTGCGGCACACGCCTGATTACTGAAGGAGCTCGAACTTATATCCTACGCCCCATACGGTCTTAAGAACCCATTTATCAGACACGCCCTCAAGCTTCTCACGCAGACGCTTTACGTGTACGTCGACCGTTCTCGAGTCGCCGAGGTAGTCAAAGCCCCAGACCTTGTCAAGCAGCTGATCGCGGGTAAACACGCGGTTGTAGTTAGATGCAAGGAAGTAGAGCAGAACAAGCTCCTTCGGGGGGATATCTACGCTCTTGCCCTTGAGCTTGAGCTCATACTTATCAAGGCTTATCTCGATATTGTCAAACTTAACTATGCCGTCGTCACGCTGATTGTCGTGAGCGGAATAGCGGCGGAGAACCGCCTTTATTCTCGCGGAGAGCTCCTTCATCTCAAAGGGCTTTACGATAAAGTCGTCTGCGCCGAGCTCAAGTCCGAGCACCTTGTCAAACACCTCGCCCTTTGCCGTTATCATAATAATAGGCTTTGAAGAGACCTCGCGAATCTCGCGGCATACCTGCCAGCCGTCCTTTTTAGGCATCATGATGTCGAGCAGTACAAGATCTGGCTCGTACATCTTGAAGCAGCTGACTCCGTCGGCGCCGTCATTTGCGGTCTTGACCTCATATCCGTCATTCTCGAGATAAAGCTTTAGCATGTCACAGATATTAACGTCGTCGTCAATTACAAGAATCTTTGTTCCCATCATCATCCACCTCTTTAAAGTGCTTTCTTTTTGTCGGTACCCGTCGGCGAGCAAGGTCATGCGCTGCGGCGGCAGTGATTTATACCGTTCTGCCGCGCCAGCGGCGCCCATGTTCGACCGCGCGGGTGATATTTTGTTAATTTCGTTATTTATTTGACCATATTCATTATATCAGCATTTTGGTCAATATGGTTAATAAATTGTAACTTACTTGTTAAGTATTTGTTACGTCGCGTATTCGTAATTATTGATTGACTATCCGTGCAATTATCACTTGATTATTTTGCCGAGATGTATTATAATTGTATGGATATAAGCAAAAAAACGCGCGGGATGCCGCGCGGATCCCGTACAGAAAGGTAATATATATGAAACTCGGTATCGTGGGTCTGCCGAATGTCGGCAAAAGCACCCTCTTCAATGCAATAACAAACGCGGGCGCGGAAAGCGCAAACTACCCCTTCTGCACCATCGAGCCCAATGTCGGCGTTGTAGCCGTTCCCGACTCGCGTCTCGACCGTCTCGCCGAGATGTATCACCCCGAAAAATATACTCCCGCCGTCGTTGAATTCGTCGACATCGCGGGTCTTGTAAAGGGCGCGTCAAAGGGCGAGGGTCTCGGAAACAAGTTTCTCTCACACATCCGTGAGGTCGATGCGATAGTTCACGTCGTACGCTGCTTTGAGAGCACCGACATAATTCACGTCGACGGCTCGGTCGATCCCATCCGCGATCTCGACACCATCAATATGGAGCTTATCTACTCGGATATCGAGGTGCTTGAACGCAGGATAGCGCACGCGCGTAAGATGATGAAGGGCGACAAGTCGCTCGAACGCGAAGCGCTGCTGCTCGAGCGGGTCACCGAAGCGCTCAACGAGGGCAAGACCGCAAGGTCGCTCGAATACACAGAGGAGGAGGCTGAGATTATGCTCACCGTTCCGCTGCTGACCATGAAGCCCGTAATATACGTCGCAAACATCTCAGAGGACGAGATAGGCAGCGATATGTCGGGCAACGCGGGCTATGTAAAGCTCGCCGCCCGCGCCGCAGAGGAGGGCGCTGGCATACTCCCCATCTGCGCGCAGATAGAATCCGAGATAGCCGTGCTTGAGCCCGACGAAAAGGCGGTATTTCTCGAGGACCTCGGTCTCGCGGAGAGCGGTCTCGACCGTCTCATCAAGGCAAGCTACTCGCTGCTCGGTCTTATCAGCTTTCTTACCGCAGGACCGCAGGAGGTCCGCGCATGGACAATCACCCGCGGTACCCGCGCACCGCAGGCGGCGGGCAAGATACACTCCGACTTTGAGCGCGGCTTTATCCGCGCCGAGATAATCGCCTTTGATAAGCTGATGGAATGCGGCAGCATGACGGTTGCCAAGGAAAGAGGACTCGTCCGCAGCGAAGGCAAGGACTATGTAATGCAGGACGGAGATGTCACGCTCTTCCGCTTCAATGTCTGATTCCGCAGCGCGCAGCGTCACCGTGCTGAATCACTGCACTGTATCACGCGCACCGCATCACCGCGCAGCATCACGCGCTGATGCCCGTTCCGCATAACAATCGCATAACGAACAACAACCCGTGAAAGCCGACTCAGCTTTCACGGGTTATTTTTCAATCAGCAGCATTCTGCTTAAAAATCCCCATGCAATGCATCTGCATCGCACGGGGATTTAATTCCGATATCGAAGCATCGGGACTGCTAAGCCCGACCGATTACCGTTCTATTCTCAGTTACCGATGTACGCGAGGTACTGATTGGTGATGGAAGCGGAGTTAGAGGTATTAAGCGCATCGGAAACGCATTTTTCCTCTGCGACCGTAGCTGCTATCCAGTCGATATACTCGGAGATAGTCATTGCCGCACCGGTATCGGGGTTAGTACCCGAGAAGTTCTCAATCTTTGCATTGTAATCATCATAGAGTCGGCAGAGCGCGGTAATCATGCTCGGGACATCCATAAACTCGACCTCGGGCTGAGTGGTCTCAGCCGCGGTAGTGGTCTCGCCTTCCGTCGTCTCATCCTCATCATCGTCGTCCATGTTTTCCTGAGAAACATAGCCGGGAACGAGCGAGGTATTTACCGCAAAGTTCGCATAGGGCAGCTCGATAGTCGAGAGGTTCTGCGCCTTGCCCGCAGCCCAGTTGTCGGCAGCGGTCACGAGCTCGCTCGCGTCGGATTCGCTCGATGCGTATCTCTTATACTGATTTCCCGCATAGATGGGGTTCATTCTGTAATAATTCTCATCGCCGGGCTTGATATCATCGGCGAGCTTAACGATATTGTCTACATCGTCAAACGTATAGTTGAGCTCGTCAATACCGTACGCGAGAAGGTTAACGACATCGGTATCGGTGGTGAGCAGGTTAACAATCTCCATGCTGCGCTCAAGCGATACGGAGTATGCGCCGACCGCGTACATTGCCTGACATGCCTCCTCGGCGGTACCTGTCGGCTCTGCGACCTTGACTACATAATAGTCGTCGCTGTACTTTGCTGCGTCAGCCTCTGTGCCCTTGACAAATGCGGAGATAACGGTCTGACCTGCATAATCCTCAAGGTCTCCGTATTTTATCGAGTTTTTATAGGTGTTCTTCATGCAGAGAACACTCTTATACTCGGATATGCCGTATATTATCTCGGGAGGGTAGGAGGGGTTATTGGTAGTAGGCAGCGGAGTGGGAACGAGAGTTCCGAGTACGCTTGCATCCTCGCCCGTTGCGTAATCAAGCGTGCAGACGGGATCGTTGAGCATAAGCACGCCGTTCTCGGATGCCGCTCTCTCGATAAAACCGCTGTCGTAGAGCGATGCAGCGGAGGTAAAGCTACGCTGATTGAAGCCGAGCCCCGATGCGACAGCCTTATTTACGAGCATGTAGGTATAGTTACCGATAACATGGTTATTGGGGATAGCGTAGGTAACACCGCCGACCTTAGCCGCCGAGAGCAGCGACGGATAGATATAACCGCTGAGCGTCTTGGAGGTGGTGGTGAGCTGGTCGTCGAGCGCCGCAAGAACTCCCTGGCTTACATAATTCTTATATGTTGCGTAGTCGTTTATGAGGAAGATATCGAGCTGACCTTCCTGCTCATCGGGGTAGACGGTGTCGGCAATGCCGTACTCGTTGATTCTCGTCTCATCGGCTACGCCCGACTCTGCTTCGGTAGTAACGGCGCTCTCGCCGTCTGCGCCCGTCTCGGGTGTTGCAGCCTCGGTCGTGGTAGCGGAAGCGATAGAGAAGCCTGCCGCACGTGCAGCCTTCTTAGCAACGTCGGACGCGGCATTCAGCTTAGCCTTAAGATCCATATCAGCCTTGATTATTGCGATCTGATTCTCGATAACGCTCTTGTATTCGCTCTCTGTATAGAGCTTAAGAATAACATGCGTATTGAACTGATTCTCGGTTATCTCGTTCAGCTTATCCTGAACAGCCTGCTTAGCCTTTTCGGTCGTGCCGTCCTCAACTATCGAGTAGAGGGTAACGGTCATCGCGCTCGCCCTGCTCTGCGAAACGTCGATAATATCTCCGTCATCGCCCGAAGAGCAGCCGGTAAGTACGACCGACAGGATCATGAGCATACCGAGAAGCATGCTTATAACTCTTTTTTTCATGGGGAAAGTCCTCCTAATCGGACATGCGAGCGGGAAAAACGTTCGTCTCCGCCGTCATGCTCCGCTGTGCTAAATAAAAATATCTTCGTCTATTTTACACCATGGCGATATTTATGTCAAGATGATTTTTGTTAACTGTTCGCGTATCGGACAAATACCTCCTCCGCCGTGCCTTATATGGGCAGCAGAATCAGTCGAGGTAGTCCTTAAGACGCTTTGAACGGCTCGGGTGACGCAGCTTGCGCAGCGCCTTTGCCTCTATCTGACGTATACGCTCGCGGGTGATATTGAACACCTTTCCGACCTCCTCGAGCGTTCTCGTTCTGCCGTCGTCGAGGCCGAAACGGAGCTTGAGCACCTGCTCCTCGCGCGGGGTGAGCGTATGCAGCACCTCGTTAAGCTGCTCGCGCAGCAGAGTATACGATGCTGCCTCTGCGGGTGCGGGAGAATCGACATCCTCGATAAAGTCGCCGAGATGGCTGTCCTCCTCCTCGCCGATAGGCGTTTCGAGCGAAACGGGGTCGAGCGATATCTTCATTATCTCGCGGACCTTGTCGGGGTTGATGTTCATCATCTCCGCAATCTCCTCGGGTGTAGCCTCTCTACCGTGATCCTGGAGATACTGACGGTTGAGGCGCGATACCTTATGTATCGTCTCTACCATGTGAACGGGGATACGTATGGTCCTTGCCTGGTCCGCAATAGCACGCGTGATAGCCTGTCTTATCCACCATGTTGCGTATGTGGAGAATTTGTAGCCCTTGTGATAGTCGAACTTATCGACCGCCTTCATCAGACCGAGATTACCCTCCTGAATAAGGTCGAGGAAGAACATTCCCTTGCCGACATAGCGCTTTGCGATACTTACGACAAGGCGGAGATTCGCCTCAACGAGCTCGCTCTTTGCCTTGGTGTCGCCCTGCGCCATACGCTCAGCGAGCTTATGCTCCTTCTCCGCGTCGAGCAGCGGGACCTTTCCTATCTCCTTGAGATACATGCGCACGGGGTCGTCGATGGCAAGGCCCTCCTGCGCGAGCATCTTTTCCATGTCCTCCGCGCTCTCATATCTCTCGACCTCGTTTTCTATCTCCTCGAGGTCGGGTGAGTTGATATAGTCGGTGACCTCGATGCCGAGCCCTTCAAGCGTCTCATACAGCTTGTCTATTTGCTCGAGATCGTACTCCTCCTCGCCGAGCAGCTCCATTATCTCACCGTGCGTGATGGAGCCCTTCGCCTTGCCGCGCTCAATGATGCGCTGCATCGCATCCTTCTTATCGCCGTCTGATGCGGGTGCGGATTCCTTATCGGCAGCGTCCGTCTTTGCGTCATCTTCGGCTGCGCCCGCATCGTGTCCCGCCTTGCCGGATGTGACATTTCCAACCGCGGTCTCAGCGATTTCACTGAAGTTTAGGATGCTGTCGAGCGAGTTCATGTAGTCGCTCTCCTCAAAGGCATCACCGAGCGCTCTGCCCATATCGGCACCGTAATCGTCGTCATCATCGGAGGCACTGTCTCGGTAGCCGTAGCCGTCGCTCTCATCGTCCTCTTCGAGATAATCGCCGTCTGCGCCGAGCTCATCCTGCTCCTTATCGTACTCGTCGTCGCGATCAAACTCGTTTTCCGTCATGTCTCTTTTCATTAATTAGTTCCTCCAGTGAAATATCTTTCTTCTTACTGTTTCTGAGCTTACCAACACAATCGGTAAGCAGCTTTTCGGGGTCTCCCCCGAGATTCATCCTTGCGGAACGGAGATTGCTTATGCGGCTCATCTCGTCGGTCGAGAAGCTGCCCGCAAGCATTCCCCAATCGCCCGGCGGGTCAGCCCCGCACAGCTCAAGCAGTGCAGCGTACAGCCGTCTGCCGAACTCGGTGACAAAATCCTCCTGTGTCAGTCCGAAGCGGTCGCGCACAAATGCCGTCTGCTCGGGATACAGAAGCAAGAGTCCGAGTATGACATCCTCCGCCGACGAGCCCGCAAGGTTCTTCACCCTGTCGGGATTGACACGGTCGCCCATACCCGATGCCTGCCGCACGCGCGCGGCAAACGCCTCGCTGCGATCGCGTCGGTCACGCCGCCGCATGATACGCCCGACATCGGTACGCACATTGTCCGCAGACAGCCCAAGCCGCTCTGCGACCCGCCCGATATATACCTCGCGCTCTACCGCAGAGCCGACCCCCGCGATAAACTCGGACAGCTCGTCCGCCGCCTTTATACGCTCGGCATCCGAGCCGAGATCGTATTTTTTCAGGACGTTGTCGAGCTCGTAGTCAAACTGCGTCAGACTCTCGCTGCATATCGCAGCGAAACGCTCGCGCCCGAATTTTCTTATGTATTCGTCAGGGTCCTTTGCACCCTGCATGCGGATTATGCGGCAGTCGATGCCCGCCTCTCCGAGCAGCTCGAAAGCCCGCTTTGCCGCCTTTTGTCCCGCCGCATCACTGTCGTACGAGATAAAAACTCGGTCGGTATACTTGCGCATCAGCCGCGCCTGCTCTGTGGTTATTGCCGTGCCGAGCGTCGCGACCGCCTGTGAAAAGCCCGCCTCGTGCAGCGCTATAACGTCCATATAGCCCTCGCAGAGGATGAAGCCGCGGTCGGCTGAATTTTTAGCGAAATTCAGTGCGAACAGACTCCGCCGCTTTGTAAACGCAGGGGTATCCGATGAGTTCAGATATTTCGGCTGCGAATCGTCCATAACACGTCCGCCGAAAGCGATGACCGCACCCGTCGTGTCGATAACGGGGAACATCACCCGATTGCGGAAGTAGTCGTACGGTCGCCCCGTTCTCTTGCTTATCCCGCACAGAAAGCCGGTGACAAGCTCCTCATCGGTGTAGCCGAGCGAGCGCATGTGCGAATGCAGCGCACCCGGTGAGTTCGGCGAAAAGCCGATACCGAAGTGCTTTATCGTCGCGCTGCCGAGCCCGCGCCTCGAAAGATACGCAAGCGCCTCGGGACTCTCCTTAAGCTGCTCGAAGAAGAAGCGCGCGGCATCGCGGTTCATATCCCTTATCCGTCCGCGGCTCACCCCGCCCGACGAGCTGCGGTCATCCTCTATCGGAATGCCCGCCCGCGCGGCAAGAAAGCGCACCGCCTCTGGATAGCTGAGATTTTCTATCCTCATTATAAAGGTGATAACATCGCCGCCCGCTCCGCAGCCGAAGCAGTGGAAAAAGCCCTTTTCGGGTGCGACGTGAAACGACGGCGTTTTTTCACTGTGAAAGGGGCAGAGCCCTGTATACCCGCTGCCCGCCCGCTTGAGCGAGACATACGAGGAAATGACATCGACAAGATCGTTTCGGTATTTTATCTCGTCGATTATCGCGCTGTCTATCAATGCTCGATCCCCCTTTCATCTGTTTTTAGTTTATTTACGGTTCGGCATTCCGCACCGCCCGTCTCAGTGCTTCCACACCTCGGGGATAAACAGCTCCTTAAAGGTGTTTATGGCAAAGCGGTCGGTCATTCCCGATATATGGTCCGCTACCGCGCGCGAGGTTCCCTCGCTCTCGACGATGCCGCGATACTCCGCGGGAAGCTCGTCGGGATGGTCGATGTAATGCGCGTACAGCATCTCGAGCATATCGCTCGCTCTGCCCTCCTCGCCCTTTGCATCGGGGTTGCGGTAAACGCGCTCAAAGAGAAAGTCGTGCAGACGCTCGGTCGCCTCCGTTATCTCGGGCTCCATCCTTATATCCCCCGCGCCGCCGTTCAGCTCCGCCTCCGCGATAAGCGGTGCGGACGCCACGACAACGCTGCGAACCATGCGGTCAATACGCTCTCCGTGCGTTTTTCCGAGCAGCTCGCTCAGCTCGTGCGGAATGTCCTCGGCACGGAGTATGCCCGCGCGGCATGCGTCGTCGATATCGTGATTTATGTAGGCGATGCGGTCGGCAAGCCGCACGATGCGCCCCTCAAGCGTGAAGGCTACGCCGTTCGTGTGGCAGAGTATACCGTCGCGCACCTCCTCGGTCAGATTAAGCGGTTCGAGCAGATCGACCACCCTCAGACTCTGTCTGTAATGACGGAAGCTGCGGTCGTAGCATTTCTGCAGCACGCGCTCCCCCGCATGACCGAACGGCGTGTGTCCGAGATCGTGTCCGAGCGCAATAGCCTCGGTCAGATCCTCATTAAGCCGCAGCGCACGGGTAATGGTGCGCGCGATCTGCGTTACCTCCATGGTGTGCGTCAGCCGCGTGCGGTAATGGTCGGGCTCGGGCGCAAGAAAGACCTGAGTTTTTCCCATCAATCGGCGAAACGCCTTGGAATGTATTATCCTGTCACGGTCGCGCTGAAACTCCCCGCGCATGTCGCATTCGCTTATAGGATGCTTTCTGCCGCGGGAATTTTCGGTGCGGCACGCACACGGCGAAAGCGAGCGCCGCTCGTTCTCATATAACTCCGAAAGAAAGCTCATTACCGTACACCTCCTGCATAGCATCGCGGCGGACGGCTTACCCGCCGCAGCCGCATCCGCTTCGTTACCGATTAATAATATACGCAAATAATCGAAAAAATACTTTTATATTCTTATATTTTTTTGTAAAAATTCTTTTTTCACCCCGCCGCGCCGCCGCTCGACAGCATATGCGCGGGTAAAACATGAAAAACAGCCGCCAGATATCACAGTATCCGAGAGCCCCGCCTACATCACCGTGTCCAAGGGTGCCGCCGACGTCACCACACCCGAGAGCGTCGCTCGAAATCACGATATCCGAAAACGGCAGCCGCCGTCAGGCATCATACCGCGAGCCGAGACGTTCGACCCGCGCCCTGCCCGAGCATCGGTCGTCGACCGAGCGAAGAAAGCCTGCGGTAAGATCGGCTTTGACCGCAAGCGTGAGCACCACATCGGTGCCGAAATCGCTGCCGTCAAGCTTTATTCCGTCGCCGTGCAGCAGCGTTTCAAGCCGCTGACGGTCGGAGTAGCTGACGGTTAGACGCAGCTCGTCAAATATAACATATGTGACTATCCCCGCCGCATGCACCGCCTCGGATGCCGCCGTCGTATACGCACGCAAAAGCCCCGACGCGCCGAGCAGTATTCCGCCGAAATAGCGCGTCACAGTAACTACCGCATCGCTCACCTCCGACGCGCGCAGCACCGACAGCACGGGAATTCCCGCCGTGCCCTGCGGCTCGCCGTCGTCCGAATAGCGGGTAGCGTTCTCCGACGCTATGAGATAAGCGTATACGTTGTGCCGCGCGTCGCTGTGCTCCGCCCGTACCGCGCGGATGAATTCGATAGCCTCCGCACTCGTTTTCACGGGCTTTGCCCTGCCGATAAACACCGACTTTTTCTCGCAGTACTCCGCCCTGCCCTCGCCGCCGAGCGTTGTGTACTCGCCGTGCAGCACGGATGTCGACCCGAACTCCGCGCCCGAGCCGACCGACGCACCGCCGACCGCATCGTCGCGCGGCACAGCGAGGCGCGCATTCTTCTTTTTAGCCATTTCCGCCACAGTGCCTCCGCCGCAGAGAAGGCAGCTCCCTTCCGTAAAAATCGCGATGTCGCCGCAGCACAGACTGCAGCCGCAGACCGCAAACCGCAGACTGCAGACCGCATGCAGCTCTCAGACCGACGGTATGATCAGCCCATCGAGCACCCGACGCGCCGCATCGTTTCGTGACAAGACCTCGTTTTGCACCAAGGCTTTGCTTTGTGACAAAATCTCGTTTCGTGACAAAGTATCGTTTCGCGATAAAGCATTATTTCGTGACAAATTTCGCATACTGCCCCGCAATTTTCGCGTCAACGACCGCCGTAACCACTGCGCCGTCGTCAACATATTCGACCTCATCGACCGTCGAACTGCCGTACAGCGCCGACAGACAGCCGAGCTCCGATGCGGGAAAATGAAATGTTATCCGACGCTTGCCCATCCGCGCGACCTCGCCGAGACGGCTGACGAGCGTATCAACGCCCTCACCCGTCCGCGCCGAAATGAATATTGCGTCCGCAGACGGAATATCCGCAGCAGCGGCGGCGAGCGAGCCGTCCGCACTGTCGCATTTATTGAAAACATAAAGCACGGGCTTGTCGCTTGCGCCGAGCTCTTCAAGCAGACCGACGGTCACCTCGAGCTCCGCTCCGCATTCGGGGTCGGAAGCATCCGAGAGCGCGATTATCGCGTCCGCTTGAGTTATCTCCTCAAGCGTCGAATGAAATGCCTTGACAAGATGATGCGGCAGCTTTCTGATAAAGCCGACCGTATCGGTCAGCAGTATCTCTGTACCGTCGGGCAGCGCATACTTTCGCGTCGTCGGGTCGAGCGTCGCGAACAGCTTATCCTCCGCAAGTATTCCCGCGCCCGTGAGATAATTGAGCAGCGTCGATTTTCCCGCATTCGTGTAGCCCGCTATCGCGACCGTCATGATGCCCGAGCGCTTTCTCGCACTCCTTCTCAGCTCGCGTTCCCGCTCAATGCGGTCGAGCTCGCGGCGCAGCGCAGCCATCCGCGCACGCACACGTCTGCGGTCGGTCTCGAGCTTTGTCTCGCCCGGTCCGCGCGACGCTATTCCGCCGCCCTGGCGCGACATCTCCGTTCCCTTACCGATAAGCCGCGGTGATGAATATTGCAGCTGAGCGAGCTCGACCTGCAATTTTCCCTCGTCGGTCACCGCATGCAGCGCAAAAATATCGAGTATCAGCATGCTGCGGTCGATGACCGTCACGTCGCCGCCGAGATCGTCCTCGATGTTCTTTATCTGCGCGGGGGAAAGCTCCGCATCAAACAATGCGACCTTTGCGTCGCCCGCCTCGCACAGCCGCCGCAGCTCCTCTATCTTTCCGCTGCCTATGTACGTCCGTGCGTCGGGCTTCTCGCGCGCCTGTATCAGCCGTGCGTACGTCTCGCCGCCCGATGTGTCGAGCAGCCGCGACAGCTCATCGAGCATCCGCTCGGTATCACCCGAGCCGTCCTCTATCCCTACAAGAACAGCGCGCGGACGCTCGCCGTCGCCGCCTCTGAAAACGGTATCTAGACCCTCTCTCATATAAGCTCCTTTCCCCGCAAAAATGAGAAATCAAACGAGAAACAAAACGTGAAAACAAAGAGCGGAGCCGCACAATAATAGCTGTACAAGCCCCGCTCATCTGTTTGAAATTCTGTCGCAGTACGCGTTTTATCGTCACAGTGCGCAGCACCCGAGAAAACCCGTTCGGTACCGCTTTTGCAGACCCCGATTATTTTCCGGCTGCTTCAAGACGCTTCTTGAACTTGTCAAGACGACCGCCGGCATCGACGAACTTCTGCTTACCCGTAAAAAACGGATGGCACTTGGAGCAGATATCAACATGCATATCGCCTGCAACGCTCTTGGTCTTGACCTCAGCGCCGCATGCGCACTTGATGGTAGCTTCCTTATAATCCGGATGGATACCCTTCTTCACGTCCTCACACCTCACATTCTTGTTTTTTGTGTTGCCCTGCGGCAACAATACAAGGTATTATAGCATACAAATCGGTGCATTGCAATAGTTTTTTTCGGTTTTTTCACGACGCGCCGAAAAATATCGTCCGCGCACGACAGACCGCCGTCCCGCCGCTCAGACTTGCATGACATCCGCACGTCGGTGCGACCGGCCGTACTGCGGCATACGCATATGCCGCAGTCATCCGCCGCGAAACAGAGTATCAAGCGCCGCGCAAAGCCGACACTCCGCCGCATCCCGCCCAGCTCGTACCGATACACGCGCGAATTACTCGCCCGTCATTCTTCCAGCTGCTTTGCAAGGAATGAAGCCGCCGTCTGTATCAGCTTTGCTTCAAGCTCCGCCGTGTGGTGCTCGCCACCCGTGAGCGAAATCACGCTGCCCGTGATATCTCCGCCCGAGATTATCGGCATGAGCGCGGAAATATAATGTTCTCCGTCCTCATCCTCGGTAACATAATATCGGTCACCGCCGCCGTAGCAGTAATAGCTGCGCGCCGAAATAAGCTCCTCAACCGCAGCCGAAAGCGAGCGGTCGGCATAGCTCTTCTTCGGCACACCCGACACTGCAATAACCGCGTCACGGTCGGTGATAACGACACACATGTCCGCCGTGCGGTGCAGCGCCTCCGCATACTGCGCGGCAAATGAATTCATCTCCCCGATGGGCGAATACTTCTTGAAAATGACCTCACCTTCACGATCGGTATATATTTCAAGCGGGTCGCCCTCGCGAATACGCATCGTCCGCCTGATCTCCTTCGGGATAACGACCCTGCCGAGGTCGTCTATCCTCCTGACAATTCCTGTTGCTCTCATATATATTCTGTTCTCCTTAGCATTATTGTTAATTGTTAAACTACTGTCTCAATTCGTATAAAGATAATAGCTGCAAAGGTAGTCTTTGCGAAAAATGAGCAAAATATACGCGAGAAAAGGAAAAGCAGACTCATGCGGCACGGTCCGACCGCGGCTGTATTCGGCGCGGCGGTGCACATTTCGAGTTTTCTTGACAAAAAATCGCATCTGCGGTATAATTATGCAAAGTAGGTACGCAAAACACAGGCTTTCACGTAACAAGGAATTTTCGTATGAAAAGGTCAGGCAAAAAAGCAATATCCTTCGCGGCGGCGCTCACCGTTGTCTGCTCGCTGCTGCTCACTGCTCTGCATACCTCGGCTTCCGCCGTGAGAATGTATGAGGAGGTAACGAGCGAGGTAATACAGTCATATCGGCTGACGGGAACGTCGGACTGGTATGGGCTGACTGCATCGTCGCGCTTTTCGGGCACAGACGGCATTCTGCTGCAGACCGAAGGCACTCCGTACTTATTAAAATACAAATGCCGCGACGGCTACAGAGGGTGGCTCGACCCGGTTTACAGCACCGACAGGGGCGAATACGACTATGCGGGATGGCCCGGCTACTCGGTCACCAACATTACGATAGACGTGTACATCGGCGGCGACGCGGTGTACGACCGCTATGTGGTCATGTACCGCGCGATGGCTGCGGGCGTTTGGCTCGACTGGGTCAGCAACGGCACGGCGGACGTTATGCAGACCATTGCAAACGAATACGATATAGGCGGCGGGCTCGACATATATTCCGCCGATGCGGGATGGGCGGAGCTCGGCTGCATTCAGGCGCTCGAGATACGTGTATTCGAGCGTTCGGAGACATCCCCGACGCCCTCCGCAAACGCGACACTTATCGACGTGCCGTACATCTCACAGCTGCCCGATTACCCGAACGGCTGCGAGAGCGTCAGCGCGGTAATGGCGCTGGGCTATTTCGGCATCGACATTGACGTAAACAGATTTGTATCGAGCTATCTTGACATGGACGACGCACCGTCGGTCGGCGGCATCGGTCCCGACCCGAGCCTCGTTTTCTGCGGCGACCCCCGCCTCTCAAGCGGTTGGGGCTGCTATTCTCCGGTCATTGCCTCTGCGCTCGGCAGGATAGTCGACGACCGCGACTATGAGATAATCAGCACCGACGGCAGGTCGCTCGGCGAGCTCGGTCATACATGCATCGACAACGGCATACCCGTAATGATATGGGCGACGGTCGGCATGACGGACAGCAGCGACGACAGCTGCTTTGCGCGTTGGACAACCCCGAGCGGCAAAGAAATATCATATAACAGGAAGCTGCACTGCCTGCTGCTCGTCGGATACGACGAGGACTGCTATTTCTTTAACGACCCTCTGCGGCGCGGGAGCGGCGGCGCGGACTATATCGGATACCCGAAGGCTGCGGTGAGACGCGCATATGACATCCTCGGGCGACAGAGCGTCGTAATATCGCCGAAAAAGCCCCTGACACACAGAGACATAATACATAGCTTCAAAATAAATAAGGCATCCGTCGTCGGAATCGCACCGAGCGCGGCACGTAAATAATGCGCCGCCCTGCCGCAAAATGCACGCATCGACACGCCGCACCACACGAGAGCACCGTCAGCAGACCGCCGACGGTGCTCTCAATATTATTATATCCGCTCGAGGTCCTTATACTCCTCGAGCACGGGGCTTTTATCCCCGACGTACCAATAAGTCGCAACAGTCGCCGCCCGGCGCTTCGGTCTGCGTGCGTATCAGCCGCTGTGCATAAGCTCGGCAAGATAGTGATCGGTTCTGCAAAGGTACGGAGCAGCTCACCGTAGCCGTGCTCCTTTGCGTGCTTTGCGATGGGGCAGCCGACGAGATGAAAGCAGAAGCCCTCCGTGCGGTTATCGGGGTTTATCTCGACCCGCCGGCTGTCCATCCATTCGCCGCGCGCCTGATGCTCCCTCTGCAGCTTATTGAATCTAACATAGGTCTTTTCAAAAAGCCGATACGGCCACCTGCTCCTGTTTCCGTCGACAAGCCTTGCGATGAATTTCAGCTTATCCACCGCGCGGCGCTTTATTTCAAGCAGTGCCTCGCCGTCAAGCCGAAACACACGGTATTCTGCCGCAGCAGAGGATGTAGCTCACATCGGTATAGCCTGCGTCCGCGAAAAAGCGCTTGCAGGATCCGGGTGTAAATTCATGCTTGAAATCCGCTCCCGCCCTGCCGATAGTGTTCGACTCCTCCGTTGTATTTCCGCGAATTTTTTGTGCGCACCGTCGGGTTAGTTTCGGCTAACCCGACGGTGAAAAGCAAGCCGTGCCGCTGCTTCAACAAAAGATGTATATCCCTCTCCGCTTCAGCACAAATGCATCGACTGCCTATCTGCCCGTATTATAACATACATACGGTGGTATATTTTCAATAGAAAGCGGAAAGACCGTCGAAAATTCGATGCGGACATATATTTGCGCACTTTTTATCATAGCGCATCAAAACGGCAGAGCAAAAAGCCATTGCTGCCCCCAAGCACACATCTTCGTCAAGCCATAATGACATATCGGCGAGAGTATGTTTCGGGCGTGTGTTTTCTTGACAAAAAACAGAATTAAAGGTATAATTGTATCTCAAACGTAAGGTATGCCGCGTAAAACATGATGAGAGGAGATGAGCGGAATGGCTATCTGCCGTATATGCGGTGCAGAGACCGACGGCGACGAGCTCTGCGCGGAATGCGCCGAAAACGACCGCGGCGGAGATGTTGACGGTCAGCTCACTCTTTTCGGGGGGGAGGTCGGAGCCGCTGCGGTGCAGACGGACAGCGACACGGAAGCCGATGCATCAGATACGGGCAGCGCAAGCATAACAAGCGGCGCGATAAACACAGCCGACGCAAGCCGTACAACAGATGCGGAGGATGTATTTACATCGGGGACAGTCGATGCGTTTGACTCCGTCGATGCACTCAAGGCATTCGGCGCGGGCAATGCCGATATCGTCGGCACACAGACCGACAGTACGCAAATAAGCGGTGCACACCCCAACAGCGCACACACCGACAAAACGCCGTCAGACGGTACGCAGACAGGCAATACGAGGGACGATGCGGCTGCCGCAGATGACTCAGCTTCCGAGCCCGAAACGGTCTCGCTGCATCCCCGCGACCCGAACTATGATGCGGTCATATGTCTTTCGGGAGCGCGCCCCGAAGCGCCGCGCTCAATACACGCCGCACCTGCAAAGCTGCTGCGGGCGGAGCACGCTACCGCGCACAGCTCTGACAACGCCGAGCATGAGCGCGATGAACAAAGCGGGCATACCGATACCGACATTCAAACCGACGCGGAAATGCATACCGATAATAACATGCGCTCTGATGCTGACATGCGCACCGATGCCGAAAAACACACCTACATCCCCTCAGAAAACGACACCGCGCCCATACCGACGGATAAACACTCCGAGGCAAAAGCAAGCGACACCGAGCAAGTCGAACCGGACGCGGCTGACGAGACACACACCGAAGAGGCTGTTCACGCCGCAGAAGCGGTCAATACCGTCACAGAAGAAGTTACCGCCGTCAAAGAAGATATCAGATCCGCCGAAGAGATGAAATTCGCTTACGGCAAGCATCGAAAAGTCCCTCCGGGAGCGGCAGACATTAATGCAGCCGAGGATGACGCAAAGCCGGCGGGCATCACCCCTGACAGTGACGCGAAAGCAGCCGACGACGAATCGGACGTTATAACCGCCACGAGCGACACGGATGATCGGTACGGGCAGACAAGCGACTCACCCGAAATGCCCTATATACCGATTTTCGAGGATGAGTATGACGATTCCGAATTTCTCTTTCCCGAACCGAGCCGCACTCCGCCCATGACCGCCGCAGAGCGTTCGAGAACAGATGACGCGCCGTCAGGCAGCAGCAATTGTCTTGGCGAAGCGACCGAAGCACAGGATAATATCGCCTCTCAAGCCGATGCAAACACACCGCCCGAGAGCGTCATCACTCAGATCGAGACAACCACTCAAGCCGAGAGTCCCGCCACACAGACAGCGACGGGCGATGAGCCATTAGGAAACATAATTTCTCATGAAGACGCGAGCGATGTTCAGCCTCTCTCGTCATTTGAACTGAGCGGCAGATTCGGTTCGGGGCTCATATCGAGCGAGAGCGAGATATCGCTGCTGCTCGAATACTCCCCGTCCGACAGCATAATTGAGCCCGACATCGCGGATGATGAAACGGAAGGCGGAGCAGATTCCGCCGACACTGCGCCCGAGGCGGGCGGCAAACTCATCTCCGCAATAAAGAGCGCGGGCAGCGGACTGCGCAGAACAGCCGCAGCAGCGGGAAAAGCATTCTCCGCAGCCGCAGGATGGCTGAAAGCTCATCCGATTGCCGCCGTCGGTCGTGCTGCACGCTGCGTCGGACGGGGACTGCGCCGCGCGGGCAAATTCTTACTCGGCACGCCGCATCATCCGCTCATGTTCAATCGCGGAGACGCTGAGGCGTATGCCGCATCCGCATGCGTTGCGCGGATACCGCTGATGTTCCCCATCCCGCTGATACTGCATCCCCGCTCGCGCTACGCGCGCTATTCTGCGGCTTGCGGCGCTGCGGTAACACTTGCCGCCGCAATCGGCGTGCTTGCCGACAGACTGCTGTGCATGCTCTGGAGATCGGTATTCACCACCACCGTGAACCGCGGAACCTCGTTTGAGCACGTAACGCTCACCTCTGCGGGAATTCAGGCAATCACCGTTACCGATACGGTTTTTCTTACAATAATGATACTGTTCGTTGCATATTCGGTATTCGTCGCCGCGCTCGGACACCGCCATCCTCTCGCGCCGCGGCTGTTGTATCGCGTCGCCATGATAGGCGAGGGACGCGGTAGTGAAAAGCGTTGAGCGGAATGCAGAAAGCACCTAACCGAAAAGGAGCAAAACCCATGGACATCGCCGTTGACATTGACGACACACTGACAAATTCCTTCGACTATTTTATGCCCTTCATCGCCGAATATCTCGGCGTTGAGCTAAGCGAGCTGAAGCGCAGAAATATCTCCTACAGTAACCTGCCCGAGGAGTGGCGCGGCAGCGAGGTGGATTTCTGCCGCAAATACTACGACAGGATAGTGAGCGACACGACCTTCAAGCCGGATGCGGCGTGGGGGATGCGCGAGCTGCATCGGCTCGGGCATAGGATAATCATAATCACGGGGCGCACCGAACAGCTCTATACCGACCCGTATAAGACTACGCGCGAGGAACTGGCGCGCGGAGGAATAGAGTACGACGGGCTGATATGCACCACCAAGAAGGCGGAAGCCTGCATGAGCGAGAACATTTCAATCATGATAGACGACCTGCCGAAGAACTGCAAAGCCGTCGCCGCCTGCGGCGTTACCCCGCTGCTGTTCACAAGCCCCGCAAACCGCGACAGCGACGTGCCGTACCGCAGAGTCGGCAGCTGGGCGGAGGCGGTCGAGGCGGTAAAGCAGATCACATGTGAGCCAAACGCCTAAAAAAGCGCAGACCCCGTCCCGCGTCAAAAGTAATATCTCTTTCATGCAAAGGGGAGAGATAAAAAGATGCAGAAGCGTTGAAAACCGCCTCTGCCGTACGCTTGTACGGCAGAGGCGGTTTTCGACGGTAGAAAAAGCGGATAATCATTCCTTCGGGGAAATCCGATAGGATTTCATCAGCTTCCTCTGTATTTGTGCTGAATATAGACTTAATAATTGCTTTTATCTGCTTTTTCGGTCTGCGCTTTTTTAGACTTCCCGTCTCATAAGCAGCCCTGCCCAGTCATTCTCATGCAGCTCGCGGAGCTTTTCAAAGCCCTGCGACTCCATTGCCTCGATAACGGCATTGCACTGCGGGTCGATGATGCCCGACAGAACGACAAGTCCGCCGCGGCGCACGCAGCGCGGCACGGAGGGCGCCATACGCAGGATGATATCCGCGGTTATATTTGCGGTTATCATATCCGCCTCGTCGGGTGCCGATGCGAGCAGATCCGACTCCGAGCAGGAGATGCGGTCGGCGCAGCCGTTCTTTTCTATATTCTCGCGTGCGACGCGCACCGACATCGGGTCAATATCATATGCGTCGATATGTCCCGCGCCGAGCTTTGCGGCGATTATCGCGAGAATGCCGCTGCCCGTTCCCACATCGGTGATACGCGAGCCGCGCTCGACGGTATCCTCCATCAGAGCGGCGCAGAGGCGGGTAGTCTCATGTGTGCCCGTGCCGAAAGCCATACCGGGGTCCATCATAACAACGACGTCGCCCTCTCTCGGCTTGAAGGTCTCCATCTCCCACTCGGGAACGATAACGATATGCTCGCCGACGCGGACGGGGTGATAATACTGCTTCCAGTTATCCGCCCAATCCTCCTCGTGCAGCCCCTCAGCCGACACGGTTACCGAAAGTCCCGCAGCGTCAAGGCGCTCGCGGAGGAATGCCATAGCCTGCGCGAGATCGCGCTCCTTAGGTACGAATACCGAAACGGAGGTATCCTCGCAGCTCTTGAGCGATTCGTCTATCAGCTCGCCGTACATCGAGTTATACTGCTCGATATCCGAGTTATCCTCGACCATGATATGCGAGTCGACCATCATGGCGATGGCGCTCACGAGCTCGACCTGTTCGGGGGTGCAGCTTATCTTCACTCTTGTCCAGTCGTCCATTGTCTGCCTCACTTCTTTTTCTTTATACGGTCGAAGAAGCGCTTCTGCTTCTGATAATTCTTCTCGCCGAACGACTCCGCAAGCTTACGCATAAGCTCCTTCTGCTCGGAGTTCATATTCTGCGGTGTCTCGACGACGGCGGTAAATATCAGGTCTCCGCGGTTGCGGGGGTTGTTAATATTCGGAACGCCCTTGCCCCTGACGGTGAACGCCGTTCCCGTCTGAGTGCCTGCGGGGATATCGTATGTTATGTCTCCCTCAAGCGTCGGCACCTTGATGGTCGCGCCGAGCGCCGCCTCCGAGAAGGTAACGGGGATATCGCAGTAGATATTCATGCCGTCGCGGGTGAATATCTCATGCGGACGTACGGATACGAGAATGAGCAGGTCGCCGTTCGGACCGCCGTTTCTGCCCGCATCGCCTGCGCCGCGGTTAGCTATGCGCTGCCCGTTGTCGATACCGGCGGGGATGGACACCTCGAGCTTTTTCGAGATGCGTATATAGCCCTTGCCCGAGCAGTTGCGGCAGGGGGATTTTATTATCTTACCTGTCCCGTGGCAGTTATCGCACGGTGCGGTAGACTGGAACATTCCGAGCGCCGTACGACGGGTGGTCTTTACCTGACCGCTGCCGTGACAAACGGGGCATGTCTCGGGCGATGTGCCCTTCTCCGCGCCGCTGCCCGAGCAGTCGGGGCATTTCTCGATACGGTTGAAGGATATTTCCTTCTTGCAGCCGAACACAGCCTCCTCAAAGGTCAGCGTTACACGTGTCTGTATGTCGCTGCCCTCGACGGGTCCGTTTCTGCGCGAGCTGCCGCCGCCGAAAATACCGCCGAACAGATCTCCGAGATCGAAGTCCATTCCACCGCCGCCGAAGCCGCTGAAGTCAAAGCCGCCGAAGCCGCCCGCACCGCCGCCGCGCGACGGGTCGAGTCCGTCGAAGCCGTACTGGTCGTATATCGACCTCTTCTTTTCGTCCGACAGGACCGCATACGCCTCGTTGACTTCCTTAAACTTCTGCTCGGCTTCCTTATCACCCGGATTCATATCGGGGTGATATTTTTTTGCCATTGAACGATATGCCTTTTTTATCTCTGCATCGGAGGCACCCTTTTGTATCCCGAGCACCTCGTAATAATCTCTTTTATCAGCCATATAACGGTCACTCGCCTTCTTTTACGATACTTTCATCAAGGCAGACGCAGCCGCAAGCAGCACCCCCGCGGATGCCGCAGCGCCTTACGCTGCATTGCCTTAAAACGCCGCACGGGCAGAGAGAGCCCTGCTCCCCCTGCTCCTGCGCGACCGTACCCAAACGGGTAATTATTTATTGTCGGTCTTATCTTCAAAGTCGGCGTTATAATACGTGCCGTCGCTGCCTGTGCCCTGAGCACCTGCTCCGCCGTCTGCACCGGGAGCGCCCTGTGCGCCCTGTGCGCCCTGTGCGCCCTGCGCGCCCGACTGAGCGTACAGCTTCTCGCTTATCTTGTAGAATGCCTGCTGCAGCGCCTCGGTATCAGCCTTGATAGCGTCGGTAGTGCCGCTCTTAACGGTCTCCTTGAGCTTGTCGATAGCGCTGCGTACGGGCGCCTTCTCGTCGTCGGAGACCTTATCGCCTATCTCGTCGAGCGTCTTTTCGCTCTGATAGATCATGTTCTCTGCGGTGTTCTTGACGTCGATGGCTTCCTTCTGCTTCTTATCCTCGTCTGCGAACTTCTCCGCCTCCTTGACCGCGCGGTCGATATCGTCCTTGCTCATGTTGGTGGAGGAGGTGATGGTGATGTGCTGCTCCTTGCCCGTGCCCTTATCGGTAGCACTTACGTTTACGATGCCGTTAGCGTCGATATCGAAGGTGACCTCGATCTGCGGAACGCCGCGGGGTGCGGGAGCGATGCCGTCGAGCATGAAGCGCCCGAGAGTGGTGTTGCCGCTTGCCATCTCACGCTCACCCTGAAGGACATGAATCTCAACAGAGGTCTGACCGTCAGCTGCGGTGGAGTATATCTGGCTCTTCTTTACGGGGATGGTGGTGTTGCGGTCGATGATGCGATTGAATACGCCGCCGAGCGTCTCGATACCGAGCGACAGAGGAGTAACGTCGAGCAGCAGCAGATCCTTGACCTCGCCGCCGAGAACGCCTGCCTGAACAGCCGCACCGATGGCTACGCACTCATCGGGGTTGATGCCCTTGAAGGGCTCCTTGCCGATGAAACTCTTGACAGCCTCCTGGACTGCGGGGATACGGGACGAACCGCCGACGAGCAGCACGCGGTCGACTTGGGAAACGTTGAGTCCCGCATCTGCGAGCACGCGCTTTGTCGGTCCCATGGTAGCCTCAACGAGATCTGCGGTGAGCTCGTTGAACTTAGCTCTCGTCAGGTTAGCCTCGAAGTGCTTCGGGCCGTTTGCATCAGCGGTAATGAAGGGCAGGTTGATCTGTGCGGTCATGGTGCCGGACAGCTCGCACTTTGCCTTCTCTGCAGCCTCCTTCAGTCTCTGGAGCGCCATCTTATCCTTACGCAGGTCGATGCCGCCGTTCTCCTTTGCGAAGGTATCCGCAATCCAGTCGATAATGCGCTTATCGAAGTCGTCGCCGCCGAGACGGTTGTTACCCGCGGTGGCAAGAACCTCAAAGACTCCGTCCGAAATCTCGAGCAGGGATACATCGAATGTACCGCCGCCGAGGTCGAATATCATTATCTTCTGGTCAACCTCTTTATCCATACCGTATGCAAGTGCCGCTGCGGTAGGCTCGTTTATGATACGCAGGACCTCAAGACCCGCGATCTGACCTGCATCCTTAGTAGCCTGACGCTGTGCGTCGGAGAAGTATGCGGGGACGGTGATGACCGCCTTGCTTACCTTTGTTCCGAGATATGCCTCTGCGTCCGCCTTCATCTTCTGAAGAATCATAGCGGAAATCTCCTGAGGAGTGTAGCTCTTGTCGTCGATGGTTACCTTATAGTTGGTGCCCATCTCACGCTTGATGGAGATAACGGTGCGGTCGGGGTTGGTGATAGCCTGACGCTTAGCTACCTGACCGACAAGACGCTCGCCGTCCTTTGTGAATGCGACAACAGAAGGGGTCGTTCTCGAACCCTCGGGGTTTGTTATAACGACAGGCTCGCCGCCCTCGTAAACGGCAACGCAGCTATTAGTAGTGCCAAGGTCAATGCCTATGATTTTTTCCATAATATTTATCCTCCGTTTGATTATTTACATTATTAAGTTATATATAATATTCACGGCTTTCGCCGAGGATATCCGACAGAAGCTCGGGCTGTCAGTTGGCAACTCTGACCATCGCAAAGCGGATGATGCGGTCGCCCTTCTTATAGCCCTTCTGGAATACCGCTGTGATGACGTTCTCGCCGACATCGGGGTTTTCCTCATGCATTACGGCGTTGTGGATATTCGGGTCGAAGGTCTCGCCCTCCTCGCCGAAAGCCTCTACGCCGAGCTTTTCAAGCGTTGTTCCGACCTGCTTGAGCACCATCTGAACGCCCTCAAGGACCTTTTCACCGTCGGTGTAGGTCGCGGCGCGCTCAATGTTGTCCGCTATCGGGAGTATCTCCTTCAGCGCGTCGGCATACGCATCGGCGTAAACGCTCTTGCGCTCCTCCTGTGCTCTGCGGCGGTAGTTGTCGTATTCGGCAACCACATGCAGATATTTGTCACCGAGTTCTTCAAGCTCACGCGCGGTCTTCTTAGCCTCCTCGGGAGATGGGACATCGTCCGCATCGTCCTTCTTTTCATCGGAGGCATCAGCCTTGCGGGCGCGATGCTTGTCGGTTTTTTCGAACTTTTCCGCCTTATCAGACTTTTCAGCCCTTTCAGACTTTTCCGACCCGTGCTTTGCCGCGCCGCTCTCCTCTGCGGCAGCGTCCGCCTCGGCTCTTATCTTCTCCCAGTTTTTATCCTTGCCCGCACTCCCTGCGGTCTTTGCATTCTTATTTTCCTTAGCTGCCATTTCTTTCTCCCTTTCTGCGGCTGCCCGTATCTCTCATCGGTCGCCGCCGTACGCGTCCGTGCCGCTCCTGCCGTCTCCGAGTCCCGGCGGCTGCTCCGTATCAAGCATTCCGCCGACCCCGCGCGAGAGGTAGTCGAGCATCGAAATAACTCTGTTATATTTCATCCGCCGCGGTCCGATAACGCCGATAGCGCCTATCACCCTGCCGCCGCGGATTATTTTTTTGAATACGAGCGACGATTGCTGCATTCCCGGTGCGCCGTTCTCGGCACCGATATATACGTTGACCCCATCGATCTCGCCCCGACGGACGATATCAAGTATCTCTCCGCCGTCCTCGATGGATTCGAGCAGGCCGCCGAGCTTTTCGGGATCGGAATACTCCTTATAGCTGAGCAGGTGATTTATGCCGTCGAGACGAAGCTCGTCGCCCTCGTCGTCTCCGACCACACCGTATATGCTCTCCATAATGCAGTCGGTCATCCCGCCGCAGCCGAAGCTGTCAAGCTCCGCGCGCAGCCGCATCATCTGCGGAAGCGTGATGGAAGCCATCGGAACGCCCGCAATATTGCGGTTAAGCACGCTCTCGACCCTGGCCGCATCCTCTGCGGTGATACCGGGCGCGTCGACATATGCGGTCTTTGCCGTATGTCTGCCCCCGCTCTCAACGACCATGAGCAGCAGCATCGTTCCGTCCGAGATCAGCACGGTGCGGAACTGCAGCACCGCTCCGATGCCCTGTGCGGGAGTTGCGGTAAGTGCGGCGTAGTTCGTCATCGAGCCCATCAGCCGCGCGGCACGGTCGAGTATCTTATCGAGCTTTGCCTCGCGCGCACGGACGAGCTTTTGCAGCTCTGCGAGCTCGCTCGCCGTCATGCGGTAGCTTTCCATGAGCGAATCGACATAGAAGCGGTAGCCGCGGTCGGAAGGCACACGCCCCGCCGATGTATGCGGCTGAATGAGATATCCCATCTCCTCGAGCTCCGCCATCTCATTACGGATGGTGGCAGAGGAATAGCCTATCCCCGTCGAGCTGAGCAGAAACTTAGACCCCACGGGCTCGCCGCCCGTTACATATGCGTCGACAACGGCGCGGAGTATCAGCTTTTTTCTGTCGCTCAGCGCGTCAGGCGTGCTGCGGCTGACCCGATGCTCCATATTCCGTCTCTTCCCTTCCGCTCACCGCGCATTTTCGCACCGCCGTGCGTTGTTTTTCTGCGTTGTGATTATTTTGTTTAGCACTCTATGCAGTCGAGTGCTAAACTATGTATAGAATTTACCATTAATCCGAGCTAAAATCAACAGTATTTTGCATATTAAATGTTAACATTATTTGAACGAGCGCGTTCTGCCGCCCTGCGAGTGCAAAATTGACCTTTCGGCAGCTAAAAAATGCCCCGTAAGCGTAAAGAGCCGTCCGAGAGCGTAAAGGCAGCGAAAGCAAAAAGACACCGAAGCACCCTCTGCGGCAGTACCCGCAGCAGGTGCCTGATGTCAAATATCCGAGTATCCGATGTCCTATATCTGCCCTAATAATATGCGACCGATGCAGCGCGGGACATCATGCACAGCACAAAATCGGCCGTGCATCCCCCCGCAGCTATTTACAAAATCACAAAGGCATGCTATAATCATGCTGACACAGCAGCGGAGACTGAAAAAGCGCGGACCGAGAATCGTCTCAGTCGCCGAATGCCTCTGCGCAGACCTCGCCGAGATCTGTATACACCATATCGGGCTTGTCGCAGCCTGTCGCTTCCGCAGCCTCCTTTGCGCCCGTCTCGCCCGAGAGCACAAGCACGCTGAGCACGCCAGAGCGTCTGCCGAGCGCGATATCGGTATACAGACGGTCGCCGAATATGCACATATCGGTAAGCGCCGCGCCCGTCTTTTCGCTTATCATTGCGGCGGTCTCGGCATACGGCTTTCCGAAGTAGCGCGGATATCTTCCCGTAGCTGCGGTGACAAGCGCCGCGATAGCTCCGCTGTCGGGCACTATGCCCGTATCGGTCGGGCAGTTGAAGTCGGGATGGGTGGAGAGGTATTCTGCTCCCTCATATATATATGTACATGCGCGCTCGAGCTTTGCGTATGTCAGCGAGGTATCAAAGCTCGTAACGACTATATCGGCAAGACGCTCCTCACCCGTGCAGAGCTGTATTCCCTCATTGCGGAACTGGCTTTGCAGCTCGTCCGTACCGACAAGGTACACGCTCTTTCCCGCGCGGTGGCGCGTCAAAAAGGCGCAGGTAACGTCGCCCGAGGACATTATCTCCTCCTCGCGGGGCTCAAATCCCATACGGGTAAGGCGCTCGATGTAAAACTCATGGTTGTGTGAGGCATTGTTCGTAAAGAAAAGCACCCTCTTGCCCGCGCGGCGCAGGTTCAGGATAAATCTCCTCGCCCCGTCAAACACATGCTCGCAAAGATAGAGCGTTCCGTCCATATCGAATATGAACAGCTGCTTTTCGGCGAGAGGGCCTCTCATCTGCAAAATTTCTTTCATTTCTTCTTCCCTTATCATTTTCATTCTATAAATCTGTATTATACATCATTTCACACGAAAAATCCACCCCCAAACGGCATTTTTCACGGCAAAAAAAGAAAGGTCAGACATGAACAAGATAGTTATCGGAATCGACATCGGCGGCAGCACAACAAAAATAGTGGCATTCGACCGCGACGGCGGGCTCATCGAGCCCATTTCGGTCAAGGCGGATGACCCGCAGACCTCCGCATACGGCGCTTTCGGAAAGTTCACGGGAGCAAACGGCATCGCCCTCTCGGATATCGAGCGGGTGATGATAACGGGCGTCGGCTCATCGTTCATCTCAGACAATATATACGGGCTCGAATGCCGCTTCCGTCCCGAATTCGACTGCGTCGGCAAGGGCGGGCTATGGCTTTCCGGGCTCGATGAAGCGCTCATCGTCAGCATGGGCACGGGTACCGCCATGGTCTACTCGCGCGCGGGCGAGCCGCCCGTATATCTCGGCGGCACGGGCATCGGCGGCGGAACGCTGCACGGGCTCGGCAGGATAGTGCTCGATGTCGACCATGTCGAGCATCTGCTGCGGCTCGCAAAGGACGGCGATATCTCAAAGATCGACCTGCGCATCTCGGATATTGCATCCGACAAGGTGCTCCCCGGTATGCCGGGAGACATGACGGCGGCGAATTTCGGACGGCTGCACGACCTCGCAACGGCGGAGGATAAGGCGCTCGGTCTGCTGAATATGGTCTTTGAAACGGTCGCGACCTGCGCAATGTTCGCGGCGCGCCCGTACGGCGTAAAGAATATCGTGCTTACGGGAAATCTCTCTCGCGGCGGGCTCGCAAGCGAGACCTTCAGCCGCCTCGGCGAGATGGTCGGGCTGAATTTTATAATCCCCGAGCGCTCGGCATACGCGACGGTCATCGGCGCTGCACTCGGCAGGAAAAACGAAAGATAAGCAGCCTACCGGCGCGGCACAAAGCTGCACACGGCAGTGCAAGGCGGTGCATGACGGCATACGGCATATGCGCGAATTCCGCTCAATCGCGCAGACTCGTACCGTATAGAATAACATCGCATAAAAACGTATCGCATAAAAACGCGCAATACAGATTATCACAGATACAATTGCAAAAAGCACGGCAAGCGCCGCGCCCCCGAAAAGCTCGGAGCACAGCGTATGCCGTGCGATTTTTTATCCGTTTTGAGTCGTCTTTGCCCGCTTTTATCAGCCGCGGGTCGATCAGTCGATTATCTCACCGTAGCACTTACCGAAAGCGCAAGCCGCATTCGACTCGTCGGTATCGAGATGTACCGCGGGTGCGAAATTGGGGTTAACGCGGACGACGAGATCACCGAAAACGGTGGTTCTGCCGAGACCGTTGTCTATGCGGAGCGACACTATCTGCTTATCCTTAACGCCGAACTGCTCTGCGGTTGCGGGGTCGAGGTGAACATGGCGCTTTGCCACGATAACGCCCTCCTCGAGGTCAAGCTCGCCGCAGGGTCCTACCAGCTTGCAGCCGGGAGTGCCCGCAACGTCGCCGCTCTCGCGGACGGGTGCATCAATTCCGAGCGTGCGTGCATCGGTAAAGGAAACCTCGACCTGACCTGCCTTTCTTGCCGGTCCGAGGATAATTACTCTCTCTATCTGACGCTTAGGTCCGACGACCGTAACTCTCTCCTCGCAGGCAAACTGACCGGGCTGGCTCAGATCCTTCTTGTGTGTGAGCTTAGCGCCCTTGCCGAACAGAATCTCAATCTGCTCCTCGGTGAGATGAACATGACGCGCAGATGTTTCAACAAGTACCTTCTTTTCCATTTTGCTCTCCTTTATGATTGTTCACGCCGCTGTGTGCGTTTTTATCTCCGTATATTATACAATGCCGCGGGGAAAAAGTAAAGCCCTTTTCGGAGAAAAAATCTCCGCCCGCCGCAGCCCGCGCGCGGGAAAATGCCCCGTCTCGCCGCAGCGCACATATCCCCGCCGCAGCCGCAAGCATCCTCCGCGCCGACCGTTATTTCGCCGCATTATATAAAATTTCCGTCGCACATCTGCATGAAGACAAAATCCCTCCGACGCGGGGCAAAAAAACGCATCGGAGGGAAGTATTACGTTGTCATTACAGAGAAAACATCACATCGCCGCCGTTATGTCAGCTCTGATGCCCTACAAGCACCGCCTGAAGCGTGTAGCGCTCCTCCTGAATTATATTCGTACAGGTGGAGAGGGTCAGCAGCTTAGTGTTTCCCACCTCGAATTCGATACCGTCGCGCTGATACATCGAGCGCTCCTGCTGAGCCTTTGCGAACTCGACGACCGCCTCGGGCGACTCAAAGTAGGTGGTGATATAATCGCTGTACATATCGGTCTTATACACCGCAAAGATACGATAGGTATACAGTCCCGTCTCGGTGATAACCTCGACATACTCGTTTTCGTTGAAGAAGGTCTCGTCAAGAAAAAGGGTTATGTTGTTCATCATGTTGCCGTTTGTGAGGTTGTGACCGTAAACGCACGCGTTCTCGTTTATCGCAAGCTCGGGATAATCACGGTAATCAAGGAATATCGCGCCCGACAGGCGGTATGCGCCCGTATAATCGTGATCGAGATAGTACTCGTTATTGTCGGTCTGCATGATGGGGTAGCTTATCTTTGTGCCGGGGACCGAGATGTAGCCGACAACGTCGGGGTTGCCCGCCTTGAGCGAGCTTATTTTCGTGCGCATCAGCGCGACATACTGCGAGGTCTCGCTGCTTCCGCTCTGCGTATCGCCCGAGCGACGGAACGAACGCATCTCATCCGCCGTTTTGCAGGGGTCGTTTTCGGGTGATGCCGCCGCGAGCGCAGCGGGTGATGCATTCGACGCGCCGTCGGATGCGGAATCGCTCCCATTGCTGAACATATAGCCGTCGAGCTCATCGTAAACGCGCTGCGCCTGATATCTGTCGTAGAAGGTATATGCGAGCAGAACAAGGCAGACGGCAAAAACGACCGACGATACGACCGTAACTATCCTGCGCAGCAGCGCGGGCCTGCGATTTTCGGAAAATATACTTTCCTTCGGCGGCGGGGGTGCGATATCGTCGGCGGCGATGCTGCACAGCAAGCATGCTTTGCGCTCCGCTTCATTCATCTCAGTGTGCGGAAGTCCCCTTCCGCGGACCGATGTTTTATCGCTCATTTATGCTCACCGCCGTCTTTTTTTCGCGGAATATCCCGCGTAGAGTGACTATATTATATACCAAGTATCCCCCGTTTTCAATAATCAAATCTTATCTTTCAAGTAAAATTAAACCAAAGGTTACACAGTTTTCACAATTACGGCGGCGCTGCGCAAATCGGCACGGGGATGCATCGGGTGCGACCGAGCTTCCGAGAACCGAAAAAATCGAAAAAAGTACGTAAAAACCACGAAAATCGCCCGCAGAATTCCGAAAAGGTCTTGATATACCGCGCGCAAGGTGGTATAATCATGTCAGTGATATGCCGCCGTACAGCGATACGGAGCGTCGCAATACCGAACAGGGGGAGATATGCCATGAACGAAAGACAGAACCGCAGCGCTGCACCCGACTTTACCAACACACAGACCTTCTCCATTGCCGATGACCGCGATGCGGAGGTCCGCAGAGTAATGAACGCGGTATACGCCGCGCTCGTCGAAAAGGGCTACAATCCCATCAATCAAATAGTAGGCTATCTCATCTCCGAGGATCCGACCTACATCACAAACTACAAGAACGCCCGCAGTCTGATACGCAAGGTCGAGCGCGACGAGCTGCTCAGCTGCATAATCAAGTACTATCTCGGAATCTGATATTATCTCGGAATCCGCTACTGCCTCGGAATCCGATACTGTCTCGAATTCCGACGGCAGACCGCCGCCTGTGTGCAGCTTTGCAGGGAATATTCCAAAGGTTCGGGGCAGACATTTTCAGTTGTCCCGGTGGTTGACGCTGCATAGGGATAAACGAGTACGCGCTTTCTCGCCGCAGGCGGAGGGCGCGCTTTTTCGTCGCTCGGTATACAGTACAAACGGCGCGTTTTTTCGTCGCTCGGTATACATCGCGGCGGCAAAATCAACATCAAAATCACGAGGGGACAAAATGACCGAATATACAACGCTCGGGCGATGCGGGATAGAGGTATCGCGCATCTGCTTCGGCTCGCTCACCGTATCGCGGCTCGGCGCGGATCTGCCGCTCGATGAGGGCGCGGCGATTATCGCACACGCGCTGCACAGCGGCATCAGCTTTATTGACACCGCGCAGTACTACGACAACTACGAATATATCAGGGAGGGCATCCGACTCTACCGCGAGCAGGGCGGCACGGTGCAGCCGGTCATCTGCTCAAAGACCTATGCATATAACCGCGAGCTCGCGCGGGAGGCGGTCGATGAGGCGCTTTCGCGGCTCGGCACCGACAGGATAGACATCTTCATGCTGCACGAGCAGGAGAGCGCGGACACGCTGCGCGGGCATGCGGAGGCACTCGAATATCTGCGCGAATGCCGCGATGCGGGGGTAATACGCGCGCTCGGCATATCGACGCACACCACCGCTGCGGTGCGCGGTGCAAGAGAATTCCGCTTCTCCGACGGCTCGGGGCTTGATGTGGTCTTTGCCATGTTCAACCGCGACGGCATCGGGATACGCGGCTCGGGCGAGGATGCCGACACACACGGCGGGGAGCGCCCGACAAGGCTGCGTGCGCGCGACGAGATGGCGCATGAGCTCCGCCTCTGCCGCGAGGCGGGAATGGGCACTATGCTGATGAAGGTCTACGGCGGCGGACACCTGCTCGGCTCGGATTCGGCGGACGGTGCGAAAAACATCGGCGACCTCGACGGCGAGCGACTGACCCCGTCCCTCCGCGCCGAGCTTGCGCTGCGCTTTGCGCTCGACTCGGGCTGCGGCAATGTTCTCGCCATCGGGATGCAGTCGTGCGACGAGGTTGACGAGAATCTGCGCTTTCTCCGCACCGGCGAATTCTCTCACGAATTCCGCCGCGCCGCCGACCGACGCATACGCCGACTGATAGTAGAGGATTACTGCGAGGGCTGCGGCAGATGCGTCCGCCGCTGCGGACAGGGCGCGATGAGCCTGAAAAACGGTGTTGCCTTCTGCGATACATCACGCTGTGTTCTCTGCGGCTACTGCGCGGGGGTCTGCCCGCAGTTCGCTATAAAGGTAGTCTGACAAACCGCTCAAGCGCCGCACGGATATGATAGTCCGACAGACATCCCAAGCGCCGTGCAAGCGATGCGTGACCCGCCGACATTTAGACGGATTGCATTCATGCGTGATTGCAGAAGAATGACGCGATTGCGCTTGCCCGCGCCTGAAATAAAACGGCACAATTGCATCTTGCATCACCCATAAAAAAACAAAAACTCGGATACGGTCAGCCGACAGGGCGATACTTCGCCCGCAGTCGGTTTTCCGTATCCGAATTTTTCAGCTGTAAAATATGTTTTTTGAAACAACCGCCGCAAACGCCGAATCCGCGCAGCGGTTCTGTCAAAGCCGCCGTGCAGCTCTGCACGGCTCGTTTTGCGTAAGCTTCGCGCAAATCCGCCGCAGCTTACTCTCCGCAATTCACCGGCGGCAGGGCGCGGACGTAGTTTATGTTCTTTCCCTTCTCCGAGAAAGCCTTCTCATATTCGGTCATGACATTGCCCTCCGCGTACGGGCTTGCGTGCAGGTCGCGCGTCTGCTCGAGCACCGTCCAGCCCGACTCCGCAAGCTCTTCAAGCGTAAAATCAAACAGCGCGTCGTTATCGGTCTTTATCGCGAGGTCGCCGCCGTCGCGGAGCACGCGCTCATACCTTGCAAGAAAGCTGCGATATGTCAGGCGGCGCTTTGCGTGACGCGCTTTCGGCCACGGGTCGCTGAAATTCAGATATATCCTGTCTATCGAATGCTCGGGAAACAGCTCGTCGATGCGGTCGGCGTTGCCCGAATAGAAGCGCAGATTGTCGGGACAGCCGCCGTCAAGCGCCATTGCCTTTTCCATCGCGAGCATGATAACATCGGTAACGAGCTCGACGGCGATAAAATTATACTCGGGGTTTCCGACCGCCGTCTCGGTTATAAAGCGCCCCTTACCGCAGCCGATTTCGACCCTCAGCGGGCGGTCTCCGCGCCCGTCAAACACGTGTGCGGGGTCGGCGGTAAGCAGGTGCGCGCAGGCAGCGAGACGCCGCTCGCCGTTACGTTTTTTTCGTACTCTCATATTGCAATTTACTCCGTTATATGATATACTGATAATGGATTTGTACATCATTATATCAGGCTGAGCCTCTTTTGTCAATCGGCGAGGGCGGCGGCATATCCAAGCGCCTATGCAATTTTCGCGCCGTCGGCGCATACATTGAGAACATCCGAAACACATAACTTCAACCGAAAGGAAAGAGCCGATAATGGATTCATCCGTTTTTCTCGAGCAGCTCCGCAAGCGACTGCTTGCAGGCGGGGTCAACCCGAGTGACGCTGAAAAATATGTTGAGCAGTTCGGCAGATACTTTGACAACATATCCGAGGAGGATTTGGACGAGCAGATGTCCTCGCTCGGTAACATAGATACCATCGTTTCCAATCTGATAGAGCTGATAGAATCAAAGAAGGCGCGCAGCGCAGCGGAGCATGCGTCTGCGGAAGAAGCCGAACACGGTAATGAAGACGGCAGTGCGGGCAGCACCGACGCAGCGGCAGATACCGCAGGCATCAATGTCGGCGCAGCGTTCGCCCCGGAAACAGTCGATGCAGACAACACCGACACAGCCGATGCAGGCAATATCGACGCCGTGTCTTTCGATGCAAGCACCGTCGGAATGACCGAGAATATGGGCATAACCGAGAATGTGGTCATGACCGAGAATGCGAGCGCAGCGGCGGCTGCGGATTCGGCTGTGATTGCAGATGCGGGTGTGACTGCGGATGCAAGTGCAGCGCTTATTTCAGATGCGATTGCAAACACGGCTGTAAAGTCGGGTGCTGCTGCGCCCGTCGGAGCACCGTCAGCCGCGCAGGAGCTCGGTGAGCCCGACCCGTTCTGCAGTGATGCGGGTCAGACAGCAGCCGCAGCCCACGCAGCCACAGCCCCCGCGACCGCGCAGATGCCGCAGCACAGAACGCCCGCAAGGGTTCTGCGCGGAAATACGCGGGTAGGTCTGCGCTCCGAGCCCGAGGAATTTCTCATCGACGACGCTGCGACAAGCACGCGCGAATTCGACACCGTCCCCGACGGCTTTGCTCCCGATGCATACGAGGAGGCATACCGTGCGGCAGCGGCGGGCGGCTCTGACGGTACGGTAAGCGGCACCGTATGCCGCAACATCGCCCTCGACTACGACGATTACGACGACGGCTACCGTCCCGGAATAAGAGAATACATATATCGCGGAGCGCCGCTCGAGTGGGCAAAGCTCGAGACGGGAGCGGCGAAAAAAGCCTTTTACGGTGTCGCCTTCGGCTCGCTGCCGCTCTCACTCCCCGCAGCGCTGCTTGCGGCTGTTCTCACGGCGGCGGTATTCCTGCTCGACGGAGCGCTGCTGCTCGGCCTCGCGCTGTCAGTTGCGGGACTTGCGGCGGTCGGAACGGCATTTACCCTTGTCTCGATAATCTACGGGATTACACAGCTCGGCTCGGCGGGTCCGATAGGACTGTATGAGATAGGCATCGGCATAATGAGCGCGGGCATAGCGCTCGGCGCATGCATACTTATCTACAACCTGCTTGTACGTATAATGCCGTACACCTTCAAATATCTTGTGCGCTTCTTCACCTATCTGCTGTACAGGCTGAAGTGCGTCATATACCGTTTCAGAGAGGAGTGTGCCAAACGCAGATGAAACCGCGCTCGATAATTTTTCTCATAATAGCGGGTGTGCTCATAGCAGCCGGCATCATCGTCTGCACGGTCGGAAACGGGCGCGCAAAAGCGGAGGGCATCGACATATACTCCTACTCATACGATGACGAGGACCGCACTGTCAGCGAGATAGATCTGTCGACCGAGGCAATCGGAAAGGTCCGTCTCGAGCTCGGCAGATGCAACGTCCGCATAGTCGGGGGAGGCGACCGCCCGACGGTCAAGCTCGTCGGCTTTGAGCGTTATCACTACAGCCTCTCCACAACAGGCAGCGAGCTGAAGATAAAGGACGGCTTCGGTCCCGCAGCGCTCATCGGAATGTCGTCGGACGGCATTTCGTTTGACGGAATGAGATATCTCTTCCCGTTTGTCAGTCGTGGGATACGCTCGCACGCCAAAACCCGCGAGGTCGTCATCACCCTGCCCGACAAGCTCGCGGTCAGAAAGATAAGCGTAGGCGTTGAGCACGGTGATGTGTCGCTCGATTCGCTCAGCGGAAGAGCCGATATCGTCATAAACGTCGGCGAGGGCAACATTATCTCGCGCTCAAAATCGGATGCAAGCGTTTCGATAGCTGCGGATACGGGCAAGGGCGATATCACATTTGAGAATCCCATCTACGTCGGGAAATCCGACCTGCACACCGCAGAGGGCAATATCCGACTCGTTATCACGAGTCGGACCGAATGCGAATATCAGCTGCTCGCGCCGCTCGGAAAGATATCCGTATACACCGCAGACGCGGGCGACAGCTACGTGACCGAGACTACCATGAACACAAAGCTCACCGCATCCGCCGATAACGGTTCGATTACGCTCGCCGAGCCCGGTGTGAGCGAGAGCACCGGCGGTGACGCGGAGACGACCGAAGCGGAATAATGCACGACGGTAACGATCCGCGCAGCAGCGGATACGGAAATACAGACAGGAAAAAAACAAGGTGATCACCATCCCGTACAGGGTGTCGGTCACCTTGTTTTTATATTTTATGGTGCGCGGAGCAAAAAGCAAGCATTGCTCACCGCTCGCGTTTTCGCGGTTTCGGAACGGCTGAGCCGCAGACGGCGTCACTTGCCGCCTTTTATCTTATCCCAATAAGCGCGTGCCGCCTGTTCGGTCTTATTTGCGCCGTATTCGTAGAACCGCTGCCCCGAAATGTCGGACGGCAGATACTGCTGCTCCACATAGCTGTTCGGATAGTCGTGCGGGTATTTATAGCCCTCGTAGCGGTCGGACGGGCGCATATAGCTCGGTATCTCGAGCCCCTTGCCCGACGAATATACCGCCTTTGCGCGCTCGTACGCTATATGGGCGCTGTTCGACTTCGGTGCCGTTGCAAGCGTTATGACCGCATTCGACAGCGGGATTGAAGCCTCTGGCATTCCGAGCTCCTTCGCAGTCGCGACGCACGAATAAACGATTGCCGCCGCCTGCGGGTAGGCGCAGCCGATATCCTCCGACGCTATGACGAGCAGCCGCCTGCACGCGCCGATAAGATCGCCGCCCTCGAGGATGCGCACGAGATAGAATATCGCAGCATCGGGGTCGGAGCCGCGTATCGACTTCTGCAGCGCAGAGAGCAGATCGTAATGGACCGTTCCGTCGCGGTCGAAATTCGTACCGTATTCGGGCGATGCGGAGCGCGCGTTCTCCTCGGTGATAACGCTCCCCGTACCGCTGAAATAAGCCGCCTCGAGAATATTGAGCGAGCGGCGCACATCCCCCGCCGCCGCGCGGCTGATACAGTCGAGCGCGCCGTCCGATATCGCCCGCTCTCCGCCCGCAGCGTCGTAGCTCTCGCCGTCATGCACGGTAGGAGCGACCGCACTGCCGCACTGCTCACCATTCAGCTCACCCAGCCCGCGCAGCAGAACGCCCGATATCTCCTCGGGTGCGAGCGACTTGAACTCAAACACCACCGAGCGCGATATCAGCGCGTTATACACGTACATATACGGATTCTCGGTCGTAGATGCGATAAGGGTCACGCTGCCGCTCTCGAGCGATTCGAGCAGCGTCTGCTGCTGCTTTTTGTTGAAATACTGTATCTCGTCGAGGTAGAGCAGCGTACCGGCCGAGCCGAGCAGCGTGCCCGATTCTGCGATAACGTCCTTGACATCCTGCGTAGATGCGCTTGTCGCGTTGAGCCGATGCAGCGTCATGCCCGAGCGCGCCGCAATAAGCCCCGCAACGGTGGTCTTACCCGTGCCGGGAGGTCCCCAGAATATCATGTTAGGCAGATAGCCGCGCTCTATCATGGCGGCAAGCGCCCCGCCCTCTCCGAGCAGATGACGCTGTCCCGCCACCTCCGAAAACGAGGTCGGGCGCAGACGGTCTGCAAGCGGTCGTCTCTGCATCAGTCTACCTCTTTTCCCGGCGCAGACGGAGCATCGGCATTCGCGCCGTCGGTCTCGCCGCCCGCAATGCTTTCCGTATTTGCGGTGCGCTCACTGTCTGTGACGTTTTCTGCGTCTGCGGTACTCTCATTGTCCGCAGTATTCTCGTCTGCGATGCTTTCTGCGTTTGCGGGTTTCTCTCCGCACGTGACGTTTTCTGTATTTGCGAGGTGCTCATCACCTGCGGAATTATCACTGTCGGCGACATTTTCACCATCCGAAATAACCTCTCCGAGCGCGGCGGCAAACCGACGCTCAAGCGATGCGCGGTCAAAGCCGAGCTCGCGGAAAAGCGACGGAACATCGCCGTGCGGAACAAAGCGGTCATGCACCGCGTGGACGACCGTTCTCGGTACACGTCCGCCGCGCACCGACAGCGCCGTCAGCAGCAAAGCTGCAAGCTTCTCGCCCACGCCGCCGCTCTCGATACCCTCCTCGAGCAGATAGAGCGCCTCGCCGCGCAGCTCGGGCAGCAGCGCCTGTGCGTCGACAGGATATATTTTTTTCAGCCTGATAATGCGCACCGCTGTGCCACGCGCGGAAAGCGCCTCCGCCGCATGTGATGCCTCGGCGGTTATTCTGCCGTATGTAATGACGGTCAGGCGCGGTGCGACACCGTAATCGGCCGCGACGGCAGCATCACCGCATATCGGGTGATACACGCTGCGGTCGTATTCGGGCTCGCCGCCCCTCGGATATCTCACCGCAGTCAGCGCGTCGAGCGAGATCGCCTTGTCAAGCGATTCGCGCAGCTCGGCAAAGCTGTCGGGCGAATATATCGAGATACCGGGGATGCTCGACAGCATAGAAACATCGTAGATGCCCTGATGCGTAACACCGTCTCCGCCGACAAGCCCCGCGCGGTCTATCGCAAGCACCGTGCGTGCGCGCTGCAGCGCAACATCGTGAAACACCTGATCATAGGTGCGCTGCAGAAAGGTCGAATACACCGCAAAAACGGGATGCATCCCCGCGACCCCGAGACCGCCCGCGAATGCTACGGCGTGTTCCTCCTCTATGCCGACATCGAAAAATCGCTCGGGATACCGCCCGTGAAATTCGGACAGCCCCGTGCCGTCACACATTGCGGCGGTGATGGCAACGAGCTTATCATCCCGTGCGGCAATGGCGCACATCTCCGAGCCGAACACCGACGAGAAGGTAGGCGCGGCGGACGGCGTAACTCCGACCGACGGGTCAAAGGCACCGACCGAATGATACCGCTCGGGCGATGCCTCGGCGAGCGGAAAGCCCTTTCCCTTCTCGGTGACCATATGAATAACGCAGATGCGGTCGCGCAGCTTTGCCTCGCGGAGCACAGCCTCGAGCCTTGCCTCGTCGTGACCGTCGACCGGTCCGAGGTAATCAAGTCCCATGCTCTCGAATATACTGTCTCCGAGCAGCGCGCGGCGTACGCGGTCCTTTGCGTTGCGCGTTTTGTCCTTTAGCCCGCGCCCTACGACGGGCACACGCCCGAGCATATCCTTCATCGAGTGCTTAAGGGCGAAATACGTCGTGTCGGTGCGCATCTTTTTGAGATGACTCGACAGCCCGCCGACACTTTTTGCTATCGACATGGTGTTGTCATTGAGCAGGATAATGAGATTCAGCCCGCGTCCGACGCAGTTGTTCATCGCCTCGAATATCATACCGTTTGAGAACGCCGCATCACCGACAACGGCGACGGTAAACGCATCCGAGCCGACCATTTTATCATATTCGGAAAGGCCGAGTGCAGCGGAAAGAGATGCCCCGCAATGCCCCGCGTAGAACGGGTCGCTCGCGCTCTCAAGGGGTGACGGAAAGCCCGACATCCCGCCGTAGCTGCGCAGCGAGGAAAAGCCGTCGGCTCTGCCCGTGAGCAGCTTGTGTGCGTAGCACTGATGCCCGACATCGAAAACGAGCCGGTCGTGTCCGACGTCGAAAACGCGGTGCAGCGCGATGGTCGCCTCCACCATTCCGAGATTCGACGCAAGATGGCCGCCGTTCTTCGCCGTTGACGAGATAATGACCGAGCGCATCCTCTTTGCGAGAGTCGCGAGCTGGCTCTTATTCATAGTGACAAGCATATCATGGCTCGGAAATTCGTACTTACCCATCATTATCCTTCCCGGACGGCAAAAAGCGACCGTTTTACGCTGCATACACAATAATTTCTGCTTTACATTATAATGCAAAATTGCCTTTTTGTCAATTCTCCGCCGCTGCGGCTGAATAATATTGCAATGCAGCCGACTTTGTGATAGAATATAGTCTGAGTTAAAAAAAGATAATGCGGACACACCGCACCGTAAGCACGATACTGCAAAAGCAAAACGCACACGGGCACACGTCCCGACGGAGGAGAACGGCATGACCGAAAAAAGCCACACATACAATGAGCTGCGGCGGCTCGCGCGGAGCTCCGACGGCAGCGGGGCGCGGGTAGCTGTGCTCGGCGACTGCTCGACGCAGCATCTGTCGACGGCGATATGCGGCAGCTGCAAGGCGGCTGGGATAGATGCCGCGATGCTTGACATCGAGTTTGACCAGGTGCGGGCGATGATAGACGACGGCGGCTCGGAGCTGTATGCATTTGCACCCGACTTTGCCGTAATATATCTCTGCTCGGAAAAGCTCTCGGAGCGCTTCTGCGCAGAACCGACCGAGGCGGCGCGCCTGACATTTGCCGACCGCGCGGCGGCAGAGATAACCGCGCTCTGGCGCAGCTTTTCGTCACAGCGCCCCGAGGCAAGAATTATCCATCTCGGTCCCGCCCTGCCGTACGACGGCGTGACGGGCAGTCTCGGAAACACCACCCCATCATCGTTTATTTATCAGCTGCGCCGCCTGTCACTGCTGCTCTGCGATGCGGGCGCGGCGCTCGGCTGCGTGACGTATCTCGATCTCGAGGCGCTGCAAAGCAGGGTCGGCAGAGACCGCTTTTATGACCCGAGAATGTACTACCTTGCACAAATGACCGTCTCCGACGGTGCGCTGCCGCTGCTCGGCGGTGCTGTTGCGGATGTTGTCGCCGCATACTCGGGCAGGGCGCTGAAATGCGTTGTGCTCGACCTTGACGGAACGCTGTGGGGCGGGGTGCTCGCGGAGGACGGCATCGGCGGGCTCGAGCTCGGAGAGCTCGGTCAGGGGCGCGCATTTACCGCGCTGCAGCTGTATCTGCGTGAGCTGCGCAGACGCGGCATACTGCTCGCGGTGTGCTCAAAGAACGATGAAAAGGCCGCGCGCGAGGCGGTCCGCACACACCCCGACATGCTGCTGCACGAGGAGGATTTTGCAGCCTTTCGCGCAAGCTATGAGGATAAAGCGACGAGCATACTGTCCATCGCCGCAGAGCTCGGCATCGGTACCGACAGCATGGTCTTTCTCGACGATACGCCGTTTGAACGTCAGCTCGTGCGCGAGCTCGTCCCCGGCATCACCGTGCCCGAGCTGCCCGAGGATCCCGCAGAGCGCCCCGATATGCTGAAAAAGCTGTCGCTGTTCGAGCCGTCGTCACTCTCAAGCGAGGACGCGCACCGCACCGAGATGTACCGTGCGGAGGCGGAACGGCGCGAAGAGGCGGCTGCCGCCCGCTCGTATGACGATTATCTCGCGTCGCTCGGCATGCACCTGCGGGTCGAGGGCATAACCGAGCTGAACTTCCGCCGTGTGTCGCAGCTCTCGCAGCGCTCGAATCAGTTCAATCTGCGCACCGTTCGCTACACGCCCGAGCAGACAGCCGCGCTCGGTCATGACGACGGTGTTCTCCCGCTCTGCTTCTCACTCTCTGATAAGCACGGCAACTGCGGGCTGGTCGGCGTTATCATAGCGCGCCGCGAGGCGGGCGACACCCTGTTTATCGACACGCTGCTCATGTCCTGTCGCGTGCTGCGGCGCGGGGTGGAGGCATGCATGATGAACACGCTGTTTGAGCGCGCACGCGAGCTCGGCTGCACCTCCGTACGCGCCGAATACATACCGACCCCGAAAAACGGCATGGTTGCCGGGCTGCTGACCGATTTCGGCTTCACCGTGCAGGGTGATACCGTGCAGGACAACATCGCGCAGAGCGCAGTCACCGACGGCACAAACGGCGCGCACACCCCGTGCACCGAGCGCCGCGCGTACACATGCAGCTGCCGCGTATGCGACTATATCCCGAAAAAAACATATATAGAGGTAGAATAAAATGACGCACAGTGAGATAATGGCTCGCCTGGGCGAGGTGTTCCGCGATGTTTTCGACGATGACGGCATCGTGCTGTCGGATGAGACCACCGCCGCCGACATCGACGGATGGGATTCCATCATGCACATCACCCTGATCGGTGAGATAGAGAGCGCTTTTTCAGTGCATTTCAGCATGAAGCAGGTAATGCAGCTGCAGAACGTCGGAGAGCTCGCCGACGCGATAGAAGAGCTGCTCGGATAAATCGCAGGCAGCTGACTTAATAGCTGCGACAATGAGTGAAAAAAGCTTGCATTATATCCAAATAAGTGCTATAATATCAGATAATGTAACAGCAATAGAAGAAATTTGTAAGACATGAGAGGAAAAGATCATGGCATACGATAAAGCACTTGTAGCAGGAAAGCTGAGGCGCTGGGAGCAGTATATCAAGAATTTCAGACTGCCCGAGTGGGACGAGATTCCCGAGATAGGTCTGTATATGGAGCAGATCCTCTCGCTGCTTAAGCAGTATCTCGACTACCTGCCGCCCGAGCTCAAGGAGGAGCAGTTCATAACCGCCTCCACCATCAACAACTACGTCCGCACCAAGGTCATGCCGGAGCCGATAAAGAAGCGCTATTACCGCACGCACATAGCCTATCTTATCGTGATTCTGACGCTCAAGCAGAATCTCAGCATCGCAATGATAAAGCAGCTGCTGCCGACGGGTATGTCTCAGGAAGAGCTGAAGGAGACGTACACCGCATATGTTCACCGTCACCGCATGACTGCGGCGTACTTTGTTGAACAGATACGCATGATAGCAGGGCCGATACTCGACCACGCCAACCGTGATGATATATCCACCGACACCGCTGCGGGGCTTATAGTAACCTCTGCGATGATAGGCGGCTTTACCCGTCTGCTGTCAGAAAAGCTGCTGCTTCTCGACGGTAAATCGGTAGACGAATGCGATATAACCGTCAAAAAGGCAGACTGAGCAACACGCTCAGCGCCGCAAATATTCCGAATCGGAATCATAGCTTGACCCCGCCGCACACGGAAAAAGCCGTGTGCGGCGGGGCCATTTTTTCTGTGTTTATTTCGGCGCGATGTGCAGATCGGTCCGACATGCGTTTCGTCGCGTCATGCGACTCGATTCGGTCTGCGTTTTGACTCGGCACACAGCTCGATTCGGCATGCAGCTCGATTCGGCATACTGCTCGATTCGATATACGTCTCAACGGTCGAAGTACCGAAATCGTGCTCTGCCGAACTGTCGCGTCGTCGGTCACGCTTTTTTCATGCCCAGCTTTTCGCGCAGGAACTGCCCCGTAAACGACTCGGGGCAGCGTGCGACCTCTTCGGGCGTTCCGCAGACAACGACACTGCCGCCGCCGTCACCGCCGTCGGGTCCGAGGTCTATTATATGATCGGCGGTCTTGATAAGGTCGAGATTATGCTCGATAACAAGCACGGTATTACCCGCGTCGACGAGCCGCTGAAGCACGTCTATCAGCTTTGCCACATCAGCGGTATGCAGTCCCGTCGTCGGCTCATCGAGCAGATAGAAGGTCCTGCCCGTAGCGCGCTTTGCCAGTTCGGAAGCGAGCTTTACGCGCTGCGCCTCGCCGCCCGACAGCGTTGTAGATGACTGACCGAGCTTGACATATCCGAGCCCGACCTCGCACATTGCACGCAGCTTGCGCTCGATAGACGGCAAAGCCGAGAAGAATTCAAGCCCCTCCTCCGCCGTCATATCAAGCACCTCGGAGATGTTCTTGCCCTTGTAGCGCACCTCGAGGGTGTCGCGGTTATATCTGTGCCCCTTGCACACGTCGCATGTAACGTAGACATCCGGCAGAAAATGCATTTCTATCTTTTTAACGCCGTCACCTTCGCACGCCTCGCAGCGTCCGCCCTTGACATTGAAGGAGAAGCGCCCGGGTTTGAAGCCGCGCTTTCTCGCATCCTGCGTCTCGGCGAACAGATTGCGTATATCGGTAAACACGCCCGTATAGGTCGCGGGATTTGAGCGCGGGGTCCTGCCGATGGGGCTCTGATCTATACAGATGACCTTGTCGAGATTTTCTATACCCTCGATGCGGTCATATTTTCCCGCAAAGGTCGTCGCGCGGTTGAGCTCATGCGCAAGCACGGGATAGAGAATGGAATTGACGAGCGACGATTTTCCCGAGCCCGAAACACCCGTGACGCAGATGAACTTTCCGAGCGGGAAGCGAACGTTTATCCCGCGCAGATTGTGCTCCGCAGCGCCGTAAACGGTGACATACTCCCCGCTGCCGCTCCTGCGCTTGCTCGGTACGGCTATCTGCCGCCTGCCCGAAAGATAATCGCCCGTTATCGACGCTGTGTTTGCCGCGACCTCTGCGGGCGTTCCCGCGGCGACAATCTCTCCGCCGTGAATTCCCGCGCCCGGTCCGATATCTACGATGTAATCGCTCTCGAGCATCGTCTCCTCATCGTGCTCAACGACTATGACGCTGTTGCCCATATCGCGCAGATTTTTAAGTGCGGTTATCAGCTTCCCGTTGTCGCGCTGATGCAGACCGATGCTCGGCTCGTCAAGCACGTAAAGCACGCCGATAAGCGATGAGCCTATCTGCGTTGCGAGTCTGATGCGCTGCGCCTCACCGCCCGAAAGCGTTCCCGCCTTGCGCGCAAGATCGAGATATTCAAGCCCGACCGTGCCGAGAAAATGCAGCCGCGAGCGTATCTCCTTCAGTATCTCGCGTGCTATCGGCTCGCGCGCGGCATCGAACGTAAGGTTATCGAAAAATTCTATCTCGTCGCGTATCGGCGTGCGGCAGAGCTCGATGATGTTCTTTCCGCCCACCGTGACCGAAAGTATCTCGGGGCGGAGACGGTCGCCGTGACAGCTGTGACAGACGATATCCTCTACAAACTGCTCGTAATATTCGTCCTGCGACTGATCGAAGCGCGCCTGAATTATGCCGATAACACCGGGAAACTTGACGTTATTGCGGTGAACAACGCCGTCAAACACCCGCTCGACGTAGTACAACTCGTCGCCCGTGCCGTATGCGAGCGCATGCAGCGCCTCGGGCGAATATTCGGAGAGCGGCATATCAAGGTCAAAGCCGTGCTTCTTGCCTACGGCGATAAACAGCGGACCGTTCCAGCCCGACTCATCCATATTGCTCTTAAAGCCGTTGCACTGTATAGCGCCGCCGCGCAGCGACAGCGAGCGGTCGGGAGCGACACGGTCGAATGAGATTATCCGCTTCTCACCGAGACCCGCGCACTCGGGGCACGCGCCTGCGGGATTGTTGAACGAGAACATTCTCGGCTCAAGCGCGGTAACGCTTATCCCGTGCTCCTCACAGGCGTAGTTCTGCGAGAAGGTCAGCTCCTCGCCCTCCGCGCCGTCGTCGCCGAGCAGCGCGACCGTCAGATTACCCTCAGCAAGTGAGAGCGCCGTCTCCACCGAGTCGCCGAGACGGTCACGGATGCCGTCGCGCTTTACCATACGGTCGACGACTATCTCCACCGTGTGCTTTTTGTTCTTGTCGAGCTCTATCGTCTCGCCGAGGTCGTACATCGAGCCGTCGACGCGAATGCGGACAAAGCCGCCCTTCTTAGCCGCCTCTATGGTCTTTTCGTGTCTGCCCTTCTTAGCGCGGACGACGGGCGCGAGAATAAGGAACTTTGTTCGGTCGGGCAGCTCCATTATCCTGTCGATTATCTGATCCACCGTCTGACTCGTTATCTCCTTGCCGCAGACGGGGCAGTGCGGCGTTCCGCAGCGCGCGTACAGCAGTCGGAGATAGTCGTATATCTCGGTAACGGTACCGACGGTCGAACGCGGGTTCTTTGAGGTGGTTTTCTGGTCTATCGAAATAGACGGCGAAAGCCCCTCTATCGAGTCAACGTCGGGCTTGTCGAGCTGACCGAGGAACATGCGCGCATACGACGAGAGCGACTCAACAAAGCGACGATGCCCCTCGGCATATATGGTGTCGAAGGCAAGCGACGATTTTCCCGACCCCGACAGTCCCGTAAATACAACGAGCTTGTCCCGCGGTATCTCGAGCGATATATTCTTAAGATTGTTTACGCGCGCACCGCGCACTACAATGCGATTTGATGCCATTGCTTTTTCCTTTTCTCTAAAACGGAAGCATGTATTTTTTGATGCCTACCGACTGCGGGAGCGGCCGACGGGCATTCCGCCGATGCAATTTTGCCAAGGCGTGGCAGCCCTATTTTTTCGGATATCTGCCGCGCTCGCGGCGCTTTCCATACGGGCGCGGCGTACCGCCGTCCTTTGCGTCGGAGCCGCCCGCCACGGGCGTTTCCTTCTGAATAGAAGCTATCTTGTCACGCAGGTATGCCGCACGCTCGAAATCAAGCGCCGCAGCGGCGGTCTTCATCTCGGATGTAAGCTCCTCGATAAGCGCCTCGCGCTCCTCGGGGGTCAGCGCTGCAGCGGCTGCCTCCGCACCCGTTATGCGGCGCGGCGAATGCTTTCCGCTGTCCTCTTTTCTGCCTATCTCGATGATGTCGCGCACCGCCTTGACTATCGTCTGCGGCGTGATGCCGTGCTCGGCGTTGTACGCCATCTGAATGCTGCGGCGGCGGTTTGTCTCGTCGATAGCGCGCTGCATCGAGCCCGTCACCGTCTCGGCGTACATTATTACCTTGCCCTCCGCATTTCGCGCAGCTCTGCCGACCGTCTGTATAAGCGCGGTCTCGGAGCGCAGCAAGCCCTCCTTGTCCGCATCGAGTATCGCGACGAGCGACACCTCGGGGATGTCAAGCCCCTCTCGCAGCAGATTTATGCCTACAAGCACATCGAACAGCCCGAGCCGCAGATCGCGGATTATCTCCATTCGCTCGATGGTCTCAACGTTGTGATGGATGTATTTTACCCGTATCAGATTCTGCGCAAAAAACTCGGTAAGGTCCTCCGCCATCTTTGTTGTGAGCGTTGTGACGAGCACGCGCTCGCCGCGCTCCGCCCGCTGTCTTATCTCGCCCATAAGATCGTCTACCTGACCGTCTACGGGACGCACCTCTATCTCGGGATCGACAAGTCCCGTCGGTCGGATAAGCTGCTCCACCGTCTGCGACGAATGCTCGCGCTCATATACGGCGGGCGTTGCGCTGACAAACACCACCTGACCGAGCTTTTTCTCGAATTCCTCAAAGCTCAGCGGTCGGTTGTCGTATGCAGACGGCAGACGGAAGCCGAATTCGACAAGATTCTCCTTGCGTCGGCGGTCTCCTCCGCCCATAGCGCGGACCTGCGGCAGCGTCACGTGCGACTCGTCTATAAACATCACAAAGTCACGCGGGAAATAGTCGAGCAGCGTCGACGGCGTAGAACCGGGCGCACGCCCCGCAAGCACGCGGGAATAGTTCTCAACGCCCGAGCAGTACCCAATCTCCTGCATCATTTCGAGGTCGTACCGCGTACGCTCCTCTATGCGCTGCGCCTCTATCAGCTTGCCCTGCGAGCGGAAGAATTCCACCCGCTCTATCATCTCGTTTTCTATCTCGTCGAGCGCGCGCAGCCGCGTCTCCTCGGATACGGCGTAGTGCGTCGCGGGGTAGACGGCGGCGTATTTCAGCGAGCGGACGGTGTTGCCCGTCACCGTGTCTATCTCGCTCACGCGGTCGATAACATCGTCAAAAAATTCAACGCGCACCGCGAGATTCTTACTGTTTGCGGGAAAGACCTCGACAACGTCGCCGCGCACGCGGAAACGATCACGGACGAGATTCATATCGTTGCGCTCGTAGGATATCGAGACCAGCCGCTCGATAAACTCGTCCCTGTCCATCATCATGCCGGGGCGCACGGCGAGCACGAGCTTTGAATACTCCTGCGGGTCACCGAGCGAATAGATGCACGAGACCGACGCGACTATGATAACATCCCGCCGCTCAAAGAGCGCGGATGTGGCGCTGTGTCTCAGTCGGTCTATCTCCTCGTTTATCAGCGCGTCCTTTTCTATATACTGATCCTTCCCCGGGATGTACGCCTCGGGCTGATAATAATCGTAGTATGAGACAAAATACTCCACCGCATTCTCGGGAAAGAACTCGCGGAACTCCGAGCAGAGCTGCGCTGCAAGCGTTTTGTTGTGGGCTAAAACGAGCGTCGGGCGATTGAGACGGGCAATGACATTCGCCATGGTAAAGGTCTTGCCCGAGCCCGTAACACCGAGCAGCGTCTGCGCGCGGTCGCCGTCCTCTATCCCGCGAACGAGCTTATCTATCGCCTGCGGCTGATCGCCCGTCGGCTGAAATTCGGAATGCAATATAAATTTATCAGGCATATTCTCACCCTCTCAATACGCTGCCGTAGGCAGAAAATGCGGCACAGCTCCGCCGCCGCGCGTCTCCGAAAGAAGCCCATGCGCCGACAAAGCCGTAATAGCTCTAACCTCTTCATTTTAGCACAAAAAGCGCAAAAAGTAAATACATCGGGACGTCGCAGCAGCGCCGCATCCGAAATATATTGTTCTCAAAAACGGGCGTGCCCGCCTTTTCATCCGAAGATTACCTCGCCAATGCCGCGCCGCAGTCATTTGCTTTTTCGAAGATTCCCACGGTACAGCGTGTCACCGACCGTCACGCCCCTTTTGAAAAGCCTTTTATCGTTTGACATCCGAAAAGCATGCCGCAAAATCACCGCACAGCACCCTGTCGTGCTGTCAGTTCTGCATATATATCCGCCCGCCGTTCCGCAGCTCGAAGGCATAGCCGCGCGGCGTGATAACTGTTTTGTCCCCGTAAGAGCGCTCGTAATCAAGAGTTCTGCCGAAATAAAAGTCCTCGGTTTTGTAGGTCGCTGCCGTACACATAATTCTACTCCTCCATCGATCTTGATAATATTAAAGCGGGCACACGAAAGCCCGAAAGAAAGCCGAGAGCCGCCCGAAAGGACGGCTCTGTAAAATATCGAGTCAGCGCACCGCCCGCATATCCCGCACGGAATCTGTGTCAACGCGCTGTATCACAGCTCGGAGAATATGACTGCGCCGCGGCGGTCGAGCCAGCGATTGCACAGATATACCCCGACGCCGAAGATAACGACGAACACGGCGAGGTAGATGCGCGCGTCGACAAAGAGCGAAAGGAAGAAATATCCCCCCGCGAAGAGCAGCGCGAGCAGCCATCCGCCGAACAGCACGACCATTATACTGCTGCTCTGCTTAATCGGAACGGTCTCGTTTACCCATGTAAGATTCGGCTTTTTCAGGTTTACGGCAAGCCCCGCTGCGCAACCGAGCAGCATAAACACAAGCGCGCAGAGGCAGACGAGCACCGCGGTGATTACATCAAAGCCCAGCACTGCCGATGCAGCCGCGCTGCAGAGAATTATAAGCGGAGCGGAGAGCGCAATGTGCACACTTTGCTTTGCGCGCAGCACCGAGCGCGGCTCTACAGGCAGCGATTGCAGCAGCCAGAGACTCCTTCCCTCAAGCGAGATTGAGGGTGCGGAGATATCGTTCATCGAGCCGATGAGACAGAGCACCGCTGCGATAATGACGGGCAGCATCCTGTCTATCACGGGCAGCTGCTCCGCGAGCGGTACAATGGCCTCGACTATCACATCCCGTTTAATCAGCACAAAAACGGCTGCGGCAAGCATGAACACAAGCCCGAGACCGCAGTTAAGCATGTACGTAGGGCTTGACAGAAAGCGCGAAAACTCCTTGCGGCAGAGCGCGGAAAATGTGCTCCCCTGCTTTGCCCTGCCCGCCTTGTAGACTGCTTTTTTTCTGCCGTCGCTCTTTATCGCTATGCGGCGGAAGGAGAGCGAGATTATCAAACAGATAACGGCGGCTGAGCCGAGCGATATGAGCGTAAACAGCAGCATAGGTACAGCCTCACCGACAGCCGCGCGCCCGAACAGATACAGCGGCACGGCATAGCTGCGCATCGCGGCTGCGACCGACTCGCTGTTTGCTATAACAGACTCCATGATGCTGCTCATCTGCGAGCACAGATAATAGTATCCGCCGAGCAGCACGAGCGAGATAATAACGGTTATTATGCTCTTATTCTTGAGATGCGATGAGATAACGGCGACGACAAAGCCGAGCACACAGGTCAGCGCGAGAATAAGAAAGCCGAGCAGCGGGATAAGCAGTATCGAGAATATTACCGACAGCACCGACGGCGAGCCGAAAATAAGCCACACCGCGACGGCGGGTACAATGACAAGCGCCTCGTACAGCAGACCCATCGCATAAACGCTGACAAGGCGGGATGCGATGATAAATATCGGCGGTATCGGCATAGCGAGCAGCGACTCGTTATCCCGCGCAAGATACAGGCTCGAGTAGGTATTGAACACACTGCCGAAAACGCCGAGCGCAACCGCAAGCACCGACACAAGACAGAAATAAAGCGACTCAAGACCGACCTCACCGAGCGCGAAGAACAGTCCCATGCTCATAAAGAAGAACATGACCGCAAGGAGGAAGAACAGCACCGAGAAAAGCGCTATCGTTGCGCCTGAGCTGCGCGGCTTCTTGCCGTTTTTCGTTTTGCGGTTCTTCGACCATATCTCGGCGAGCTGTTTTTTTACAAGTGCCCAAAACATTATCAGCCCTCCAGCTCGAGAAAGACCGTCTCGAGGCTTTCGTCACCCTTGACCTCAGCCATCGTGCCGCAGCGCACAAGCCTGCCGTGACGTATGATAGCGACCTTATCGCAGAGCTTTTCAGCCACCTCGAGCACGTGCGTCGAGAAGAATATCGCGCCGCCGCGGTTGCAGATGTCGCGCATATAGCCCTTGAGCAGATGCGCCGCCTTCGGATCGAGCCCGACAAACGGTTCGTCCATTATAACGAGACGGGGCTCATGAATGAGCGCGGATATTATTGCGAGCTTCTGCTTCATGCCGTGCGAATATGCCGATATCGGCTGACCGAGATCACCCTCGAGCTCGAACTCGGAAGCATACTTATGTATACGCGCCTCGCGCTCCGCTGCGGGAATGCCGAAAATATCGGATATGAACGCAAGATATTTCGCTCCCGTCATAAACTCATAGATATCGGGATTATCGGGAATATAGGCTATCTTCTTTTTCGTCGCGACGGGCGAGGTCTTTATGTTCTCACCGTCGATAAATATCTCGCCGCCGTCATATGAAAGTATACCGCAGACGCTCTTGAGCGTCGTTGTTTTGCCTGCGCCGTTATGACCGATAAAGCCGTATATCTCACCGGGTGCGATATGCAACGAAAGATCGTCCACCGCGCGCGTGTCTCCGTAGGTCTTTGTAAGATGCTCTATTCTAAGCATTTTTCCGCCTTCCTCGGGTCTCCCCGACGTTGATACGATCATGCCGTATCAGTCTCTGAAAACTATCTCTCCGTCGTCCGACATGCTCTCTATCATAGCCATCGATTCTATGCGCAGACCGCCCGCGCGGAGCTCGTCGCCGCCGCCCTGAAAGCACTTTTCAATCATTATTCCCGCGCCTACGACCTCAGCGCCCGCCTGCTCGGTTATGGAAAGCAGACCGCGCAGAGCCTCGCCGCGCGCGAGAAAATCGTCCACTATCAGAACGCGGTCGGAGGGGGTTATGTAGTTCTTATCGACGACTATCGTATATGTCTTACCGTGCGTGAAGGAAACGACCTGCGCTGTGTAGAGGTTATCCGAAAGGTTGCTCGTTTTGCTTTTTTTTGCAAACACGACGGGCACGCCGAACTGCACCGCCGCAAGACTTGCCACCGCGATACCGGATGCCTCGATCGTCAGTATCTTTGTAACACCCGCATCAGCAAACAGCCTGTGCAGCTCTCTGCCGGCCTCGCTGAGCAGCCCGATATCTATCATGTGATTGAGAAAGCAGTCGACCTTGAGCACTCCGCCCGGATATACCTTTCCGTCGCGCTTGATTCTTTCCTTCATCAGTTCCATAAAATGTCCCATCCTTCCGACGTATATGTTGTTTCGTAATTTTTTACGCGATCACAGCTTTATCCTTGCCACCCTGCGCTTCATCTTAAAGAGATCGTGCGTCATCTTAATGACATCGCGGCTCAGCTTTATCTTTGATTCGCGATGATTGATGACAGACACGGGTATCTCGCCTATCCTTTTGCCGAGTCTGCCCGCAAGCAGCAGCAGCTCAAAATCAAAGGCAAAGCCGTCGGTCTCGGCAAGCGAGAATATCCTCTCCGCCGTCGGCGCGCGAAACGCCTTGCAGCCGCACTGCGAATCGGAGAGCTTGAAGCCGCCGACGATGCACAGCAGTCGGATATACGCCTTTGACGCGATGCGTCGGATGAACGTGTAGCTCTCGTAGCCGTCGCCGCTGAGATTGCGCGAGCCGATGAATATATCGGTATCGTCATGCTGCGCAAATGCGCGTGCAAAGCGGTCGATGACCTCCGTTCCGTAGGCAAGATCCGCATCGGTAAACATAATAACATGACCGCGCGAGCAGTCTCCGCGCGATGCCTCAAGCATTGCGGTACGCACGGCGCAGCCCTTGCCTCGATTATGCTCATAGCCGCATACCCGCACGCCGTCAAGCCCGAGCGAGCGCACGATGTCCGCGCTGCCGTCGGTGCTGCCGTCGTCCGATACGATAAGCTCCCAGCTGCCGTATGCCCCGCTCTCGCGGTATTTCTCAAGTGCGGCGGTCAGCGTTCTGACCGTATCTGCTATTATAGATGCCTCGTTGTACATCGGTATGCACAGCGTCAGTCTGTCTATACTCCTCATATCCTGCCTTTTCCCGCCGCTAAGCCGCAGCGCCGTCCGAATATATGCATGAGCCGCGCGGGCGGACATACACACAGTAAATTATTTCCCGACCGGGTAAAATAATACCTCACTATATGATATCACTAAAACAGCAAAAAATCAACAATTATATGTAAGGATTGCGTAAGTTTTGCACCGCGGTTTCCATCTGTGAGACCGAAAACCGTATCCGAATAAATGCGAAAACCGCCCCTGCCGCAGCGTACACAGCGGAGACGGTTTTCATATGGATTAAATTCAGCTGCATTTCGGCATGCGTTTCGGTATTTTATCGGCAGCGTCACCTCTCCGTCAGATGCTCAAGGCCCTGACTGAGCACCGTGCGCACATGTCCGTCGGCGAGCGAATAGAATATCGACTTTCCATCGCGGCGGCTGCCTATCAGCTTATTGCGGCGCAGTATCGCAAGCTGATGCGAAACGGCGGATGAAGTCATCTCAAGCATTGCGGCGAGCTCGCCGACACACAGCTCACCGCCTATCAGCGCGTAAAGAATGCGTATGCGCGTCGAATCGCCGAAAACCTTGAACAGGTCGGCAAGGTCGCACAGCTGCTCTGCGCTCGGCGCGGGCATATCCGTTTTATGTTCACACATGGCGCGCCTCAATTCTTTCCGCCCTGTGCAGCCGATGCAGCATCAGATGTCGGCACGGCACCCGACACACCGTCGGTCGCGGCAGCGGCGTGCTTATCGGCATGCCGCCCCTCATGCAGCGCGCGTATGGCGTTAAGCACGGCGATGACCATAACTCCGACATCGGCAAACACGGCGAGCCACATATCCGCGTATCCCGCAGCGCCGAGCACGAGGCAGATAAGCTTGACAACGATAGCAAAGATGATGTTCTCATAAACGATGCGCATGCACTTGCGGGCGATACGTACCGCCTTTGCGATACCGCGTGGGCTGTCGTTCATGATAACGATGTCGGCAGCCTCGATAGCGGCATCCGAGCCGAGCGCGCCCATAGCGATACCGACATCCGCACGGGCAAGCACAGGCGCGTCGTTGATACCGTCGCCGACGAAGGCGACAGCACCGTTCTTACCGAGCATATCCTCGACAACTCCGACCTTATCGGCGGGCATGAGCGAGCCGATCGTTCTGCCGATACCGAGCTCCGCGCCGACCTTCTTTGCGGTCTCGTCGCGGTCGCCCGACAGCATTACCGTATCGGTAATGCCGAGTGCGTGAAGGTCTGCGATAGCCTCCTTAGCATCGGGCTTGATAATGTCCTTGATGAGAATATGACCCGCATATTCTCCCTCAAGCGCGACATGAACGACGGTGCCCGTGTGATGGCACTCAAGATATTCGATACCGAGCTCGCGCATCAGCTTATCGTTTCCGACGGCAACTCTTGCGCCGTCAACCAAGGCTGTAATGCCCTTTCCGCCGAGCTCGGTAACGTCGGATATGCGGCTGTCATCCACCTTTTTGCCGTATGCCTTCTGCAGACTGCGGCTTATCGGGTGTCCCGAATAGCCCTCGGCAAGTGCCGCATACTCGATGAGCTGACCGCTCGGCAGCGGTGAATGGTGAACGCCCGCGACCTCGAACACGCCCTTTGTCATCGTACCCGTTTTATCGAATGCAACGGTACGGACGCGCGAGAGCATCTCCATATAGCCCGAGCCCTTGACGAGTATGCCCGCCTTTCCCGCGCTGCCGATGCCCGCAAAGAAGGTGAGCGGGATACTGATAACAAGCGCGCAGGGGCAGCTGATTACAAGGAAGGTGAGCGCACGGTATACCCAGCTGCTCCAATCGCCGCTCATGCCCATAATGAGACGAACAACGGGAGGAAGAACGGCAAGTGCAAGCGCACCGAAGCAGACGCAGGGGGTATATACGCGCGCAAAGCGCGAGATGAACGCCTCGGAGCGTGACTTTTTAGCGCCCGCATCCGCCGCAAGCTCAAGTATCTTGGACGCGGTGGACTCGGCAAACGGCTTATCGGTCTTTATCCTGAGCACGCCCGAAAGGTTGATGCAGCCCGAGAGAACACCGTCGCCCTCTCCGACGCGGCTCGGTACGCTCTCGCCCGTCAGCGCGACGGTATCGACCGTGCTTGCACCGCTGACTATCGTTCCGTCAATCGGTACGCGCTCGCCCGGGCGGACGGTTATGACCGTTCCCACCTCAACGGTCGACGGGTCGACCTGCACCTGCTCGCCGTTCTCGTCGTCTATCCATGCATAATCGGGGCGGATATCCATCAGCGCACTGATGCTCTTGCGGCTCTTGCCGACGGCGTAGCTCTGGAACAGCTCGCCTATCTGATAGAACAGCATAACGGCTGCGCTCTCGGAATAATCGCCGATGGCTATCGCGCCGACGGTCGCGACCGCCATAAGAAAGTTCTCGTCAAACGGTCTGCCGTTGATTATTCCCTTGAATGCCTTTCTGAGAATGTCGCAGCCGATAACAAGGTACGGCACAAGATACATGCAGAGCGTCAGGGCGCCCGTCTCGGGCAGCACCGAAAACTCCGTCAGCAGCTTGAGCGCAACGAGCAGCACCGCCGTAATGATTATGCGTATAAGCATCTTTTTCTGTTTTTTATTCATCGTTTTCCCCTCACAGAATCCGTAATATAAGGGGAGGACAGCCGCGCATGTGCTGTCCCCCTATGCACCTCACGCCGAGGTATGCGAGAGTCTGTCTTACAGCTCTATATCGCAGTCATCCTCGACCTTGCGGCAGTTACGCAGCACCTGCTTCATGACCTTGTGCTCATCCGCACCGTCCTCAAATTCCACCGTCATCTTCAGCAGCATGAAGCTAACGGAGGCATCCTTGACTCCGTCTGTTTTCTTTGCAGCCTCCTCCATGAGCAGTGCGCAGTTCGCGCAGTCAACCTCGATATTATAGGCTTTCTTCATCGTTTTATTCACCTTTCCCGACGGGCATATGCTTCGCCGCGCGTTCTTTTGAACATTTGAGTATTTGTTCAACCGTTTGACTGTATTATATACAGCCGCACGGCGTTTGTCAATAGTATTTTTCGACTTTATCAAAAATTTTTTCGCGATTTTTGCGGAGATGCGGTAGTTTTGACCGTGACGAAACGGTAATTCTGACCTTGCCGAAGCGACAATTTTGACTTTGCCTAAAATGTTTCGGCGGCGGAGAAGCAAAAAACGTATGCAAGTCCCCGCGCAGGCAGGGACCGGCATGTTTCTCTGAGTTATTGCGTTTCCGGGCTATTTCGTTTAAAGCGGAAAAACATAGGTAAACAGCAGCTTTGTCAGTGCAGCAAATATCCATGCGACGGTACACTGCCATACCACAATACCGGCAGCCCATCCCCTGCCGAGCTCGCGGCGGATGACCGCGACAGCAGCGACGCACGGGGTATAAAGCAGACAGAAAACGAGCAGTGCAAGCGCAGCAGACGGAGAGATGACCGTGCTGACGGCGGCACCCGAAAGCAGCACCGAAAGGGTGGATACCACACTCTCCTTTGCCATAAAGCCCGCAAACAACGCGGTTACTATCTGCCATGTACCGAAGCCCAGCGGACGGAAAACGGGAGAGATAAAGCCTGCTATACGCGCGAGCATGCTCTCACCCGAATCCGAGACCATGACAAAGCGAAAATCAAAGGTGCGGAGCAGCCATATTATCACCGAGGCAATAAATATCACGGTAAAAGCACGGCGGACAAAATCCTTTGTCTTATCGAGCAGCAGTCTGCCGACATTTTTCGCGCCGGGCATCCGATAGTTAGGCAGCTCCATGACAAACGGTACAGCCTCACCGCGGAACAGGGTCTTTTTTGTGATAAGCGCGGTCAGAATCCCGACAAGGATACCGAGCAGATAAAGCCCCGACACGACAAGCCAGCTGTATCCAGGGAAAAATGCCGCGGCAAAAAAGCCGTATATCGGCAGCTTTGCGGTGCAGCTCATCATGGGCGTGAGCAGCACGGTCAGCTTGCGGTCGCGGTCGGAAGGCAATGTTCTGCTCGCCATGACGCCGGGTACGGTACAGCCGAAGCCTATCAGCATGGGAACGATGCTGCGACCGGACAGCCCTATCCTGCGCAGCAGCTTATCGGTGACGAAGGCAACCCGCGCCATATAACCGCTGTCCTCGAGCATGGAGAGAAAGAAGAACAGAATAACTATTATCGGCACAAAGCTGAGAACGCTGCCCACACCCGCAAATATACCGTCCACAACAAGCGAATGAATGACCTCGCTCACACCTATCCGCGTCAGTGCGGCATCGACCGCAGCCGTCAGCGCCGTTATTCCGCCGTCGAGCAGCTGCTGCAGATACGCTCCGACAAGCCCGAAGGTAAGATAAAATATCGCCGCCATAATGAGTATAAACGACGGGATAGCGGTAAAACGCCCCGTCAGCACGCGATCTATTCTGCGGCTGCGGATATGCTCTCGGCTCTCGTGCGGGCGCACGACTGTATCGCGGCAGAGTGCGTTGATAAACGAAAAACGCATATCTGCTATTGCGGCGGCGCGGTCGAGCCCCCGCTCGCTCTCCATCTGAACGATGATATGCTCTATCATCTCGCGCTCATTTTCGCTCAGCTTAAGTGCCGCTTCTATGCGCGCGTCGCCCTCGACGAGCTTGCTCGCCGCAAACCGAACGGGAATCCCCGCCGCTGCGGCATGATCCTCGATGAGATGCATTATTCCGTGCAGACAGCGGTGTACCGCGCCGCCGTTTTCGTCCTTTGAGCAAAAATCCCATCTGCCGGGGCATTCGCGGTTCTGTGCGACGTGCAAAGCATGTCGCACGACCTCGTCGACCCCCTCATTCTTGCTTGCCGATATCGGAATGACGGGAATACCGAGACGCTCCTCCATTTCGTTTATCAGCACCGAACCGCCGCTGCCGCGCATCTCGTCCATCATATTCAGCGCAAGCACCATCGGCACGTCAAGCTCCATAAGCTGGAGGGTAAGGTAAAGATTGCGCTCGATATTCGTCGCGTCGACGATATTGATTATCCCGCTCGGCTTTTCATCAAGGATAAAACGGCGCGAAACTATCTCCTCGCTCGTATACGGCGAGAGCGAATATATCCCGGGCAGGTCGGTAACGCTCGCATCGGGATGTCCCTTTATCGTGCCGCTCTTGCGGTCGACAGTGACCCCCGGAAAATTTCCGACATGCTGATTCGAGCCTGTCAGCTGATTAAAAAGCGTTGTTTTTCCGCAGTTCTGATTTCCCGCAAGCGCAAAGGTCAGCGGTGTTCCTTTCGGCAGCGGCTCTGTGCGCGGCACATGATAACGCCCGCCCTCGCCGATACCCGGATGCTCGATTCTGCGCCGCTCACCGCCGTATGCGGGTCGCGATGCCTCAAATGCGCCGTCCGCAGGACTTATCTCTATTTTTTTCGCGTCATCTACGCGCATCGTCAGCTCATAGCCGTGAATACGCAGCTCCATCGGGTCGCCCATCGGCGCGTATTTCATGAGCGTAACCGTCGCTCCCGGAATAACACCCATATCGAGAAAATGCTGCCGTAGACTGCCGTCACCGCCGACCGCGGTAATTACGGCACTGCCGCCTATTTCAAGCTCACTTAGTTTCATGTTTATTTTATATTCTCCTGTTTGGCTTTCCCTGTTATGATACCATTTTAACGGTTATGTGTCAAGCATACAACGGAAAAAGTCGCTGACCCATGCCGCAGCGGCAAAAGTCAACGACCTGTCCCGTGTTCTCCTCGCAGACGCACTCGGTCTGCGGGAGCATTATGTACTTGAAAAAGCTATATACGCGAGATCTGATTCGGCACGGCACGCACAGCATGGGAGACATTGCAAATGCGGCTTTGGCACGTCAGATCACTTCGGTGCCGTCAGATGCGATCCGTCTGTGACGAACACGACCGTACCGTCGCGGTCGGTGCGGAACACCTCAGCGCCCACAGCGTCAAGCCGCTCAAGCGTGCCGTCATTCGGGTGCCCGTAGCTGTTATTTTTACCGCAGCTGATAACGGCATACATAGGCGAGAGCGCCGAAAGAAAGTCCGCGCCGCTCGATGTCGCCGCGCCGTGATGCCCGACGCCGAGTAAATCGACCCGCAGCATAGCCGCAGGATAACGGTCAAGCAGCTCCGCTTCGGTCTCCGTACCCGTGTCGGCGGCGAGAAATACACTGCTTGCGCCGAACGTAGCACGGACGGTCAGACACCGTTCGTTTTCGTCGGTCTCTTCGTCGTTCTCCGCATCCGTATCAAGCGGAGACATTATCGTCATCGAGAGCTTACCGAGTGTAAATATCTCGCCCGCGCGCGGCACCTTCACCGTGCAGCCGTTACGCTCTATCGCGCGGAGCAGTGACTGAAACGACGCGGTGTTGCTCGTCTCATCGGGCATAAGCGTCTGCCCTACGGGAACGCTGCCGAGAACGCCGTCCGCGCCGCCTATATGATCGTCGTGCGGATGCGTAAGTATAAGATATTCTATCCGCTCCACCCCGAGCTCGGAGAGCATCGCGAGCAGAGAAGCCTCCGCATCCTCGGGTCCCGTATCGACGAGCACATAGCCCTCATCGCCGACCGAAAACAGCGTTGCATTGCCCTGTCCTACATCAAGAAAATATATCCTGCACTGCCCCGCCTCGGTCTGAGCGAGAAACGGATCGTCGCCCGGTGAAAGCACCGAGAAGAACGGACTCTGCGGCATGCTGAGCCCGTCCGAAAACAGGTACAGCAGCACGACCGACAGCAGCACCACAAGCACCGTTGCGACCGCCGCGCCCCTGCCGCGCCAGCTGTGAAACGCACGCGCCTCACGTGCCGAGCCCTCTTTTTCAGCCCCGCGCTTCATATCCGTCCGCCCCTCTCTTTAAAATTTACGCCCCGTGCGGTGCTCCGCCCGCTCCCTGCATGCATCGAACAGCGCGAGCATGGGCAGCGACAGCGACAGCCACAGCAGCGAGTATTCCGCGCATATCTGCCCGAGCAGGTTAAGCGGCTTTTCGGTATAATCCCATATGCCGAGCCCCGCCGACAGATTGAATATCACCCCGAAAATAAACTCCGCCTCGCTTATCATGACACAGCAGAGCAGCGCCCTGCTGAACAGGTCGAGCACACCGCAGGTGCACTCCGAGACATAGAGAATGCCGCACAGACACAGCCCGCCGAGCAGCGCCATGCTCCAGTGCGTTCTGCCGCGCCAGCACAGCTCCGCAAGCGGATAGCCCGCCGCGCCGAGCAGCAGCACGAGCGGATAGCGCAGTCTGTGACCGAGCCGCGCCGTCTGCCGACCGCCGTCCTCTGCATTTATTTTTGCACCGCTGTTTCCGATTTTCTCATCGGCTGAGCCCCCAGAGTATACATCCGTTTTATTCTCCCCGACCATTCGGCATCCCCCTCTGCATTTGATACAGAGATATGATGGTCACGGGACGGGAAAAATATTCGGTTGCGGCAGCCGATGCGCCGATTTTTGCCCTGCCGTCAGTCCGCAGTCAGCCCGTTATCAGTCTGCGGTCAGCGCCGCGAATCGGTCCTCCGAATAGGACGATACGACCGACGAATAGTACGCGAGAATTATCACCTCAAGCGCACGGCGCAGCCGCCTGCTCGAGCCGGGAAGGCGCTCCACATAGTCGGAGGTCTGCTCGTCGATTATGCTGCGCAGACGCGCCGAATCCACCGTTCCTATCTTGTCGGCGGTGTCAACTATGCGGCAGATGTAGTCGAACAGTATCGGCTCTGAGATGATGTCGTCCGCGCGGCAGTCGAGATTGCCGTTGATATAGTGCAGCAGAAAGTCTATCTTTTCGAGCTTCATCGTCGCGCGCAGCATGTTTATGATAAGTATGCGGGCAAACTGCACCCTGCTGTAGTGCTTATTGACAGTATTGCCTATCCATCCGCGCTTGACCCAGTTCTGTATAGTCGAGCCGTCGATGCCCGCGAGCTCGCGGATACGGCTGAGCATTATGCCCTTGGACATAAAAAATATCTTGTCTATAAATTCGAGCCCCGTAACGCCGTTCATACTGCTGCGCGGTATGATTGAACCGGGGATATATCTGTCTTCCATGCTTATATTCATTGCATGCGCCTCCTCATACAGAAAGTATACAATCAAATCATGCGATTGTCAAGCACATATTATAAATTTATCACACAGTTGTCCGATGTAAAAGGCGGTAAAAAAGCAGAGCCGCCCCTGTTCGGAACGGCTCCGCCGCAGTTTATTCGTTACGTTCGGTCAAAGAGAGTGCTGCCCGTCAATCAAAGCGCGAGCTTCTTCTCCTCGCCGACGCCGAGCTCGACATCGTACTCCTTGCCGCCTGCGATGATATGCAGCTTGCCCGAGCCGACGGTAGAACGGACGGTGACGGAGGTAAGAACCTCATCCCTCCACTCTGCGTCCACCTCGTAGCCGCCGCGTACGCACAGACCGCGGAAATGTCCGCTCTTCCAGTCGTGCGGGAGCGCGGGGAGCACGCGGACGATACCGTCGCGGCTCTGCAGCAGCATCTCGGCAACGGCAGCCGTACCGCCGAAGTTACCGTCTATCTGGAACGGCGGGTGCTCGTCGAGCAGGTTGGTATTAGTAGACTTAGTCAGCAGGTTGTAATACATGGTCGATGCGCCGTCGCGGTCGAGCAAATGCGCATAGAGATTGAGCACCCATGCGGCGCTCCAGCCGGTGTGCGCTCCGCCGTAAGCGAGACGGTGCTGAATACTCTTGTTAACGGCATCGAACAGCTCGGGAGTTTTATCCTTTGTGATGCTCCAGCCGGGATAGAGACCGAAGGCATGCGAGATGTGACGGTGACCCGGCTCGTCCTCCTCATACTCCTCCTGCCACTCCATGAGTCTGCCGTCGCTGCCTATCTTGAGCGGGGGCAGACGCTTTGCGGCAGCCTCAGCCCTTGCCTTAAGCTCGGGATTCTCGCCGACGATATCCTCTGCGCGGCAGTAGAAATCGAACAGTCCGCCGATTATCTCGATATCCATGGTAGGCGACATGCAGAGCCATGCGCGCTTGCCGTTGATGATGTAGCGGTTCTCGGGCGACATGGAGGGACCCGAATGGAGCAGTCCGTCCTTGCCCTCACGCAGGAAGTCGAGGAAGAACTTGACGCTCTCTACGATGTACGGATATGCCGTGCTGCGGAGATAGTCCTCGTCGAGCGTGAAGAGGTAGTGCTCCCACATATTGAAGCAGAGCCATGCGCCGCCCATCGGCCACATTCCGCACAGACCGTCACAGGGTGCGGACATACCGTTGATATCGGTGACGTGATGGAGCACAACGCCGTCGCAGTCGTAGCACTCTCTTGCCGCGCGTTTACCGGGCTCGAGCTGATAGTTGAGAAGGAAATCAAAGAGCGGGAGTGCGCACTCGGAGATGTTAGCCGTCTCGACCGGCCAATAGTTCATCTGCAGGTTGATGTTTGAATGATAGTCGGAGTTCCAGGGTGCAAACACGTTGCGGCACCAGATACCCTGGAGGTTTCCGGGCAGGCAGCCGGGGCGGCTGCAGCCGATGAGCAGGTGCTTACCGAAGTTGAAGTACAGACCCGCGATACCGTTATCGGCATTGCCCGCACGCATGCGCGCAAGACGCTGCGAAACGGGATATCTCTTCTGTATCTCCTGACCCTCGATGTAGACCTCGGAGCGGTTCATAAGCGCCGCATGGTCCTCTGCCGCGCGTGCGCGAAGCGTCTCGTAGCCGCGTGCGGCAAGCTTTTCGATATCGGGAGTCTTGCGGCGGCTGCGGTTCAGCGTCTGTATGGTGACATAGACGGTACATGCATCAGCACCCTCAAGCGAGATCTCGTTCTCGGACATTCCGAGACAGCCTCCCTCGGGATAAAAGCCGACCTTGACCTCAAAATCGTAAAGTCCGCACTGGGTCTTTCCGTGCAGGGTCAGAATGTTCTCGCGCACGCTGCGCTCGAAATTGTCGACCTCGCGGACGTACCTTGCCTTGAACGAAATCGCGCCCTTCTTATCGGAGGTAAAGCGAATACCGATAACGTTATCGGGGTAGGATGCCCACAGCTCGCGGCGGTAGTGATTGCCGTCAAGGTCGTACTCGACGCTCGCGATACCGTCCTCAAGATCGAGCTCGCGGGAGTAGTTGTCGAACCAGACATCATCCTCATGGAATCTTACCCACAGTTCGCCCGCGGTCTCAAACGACTTGATACGGCGGAAGCAGTCCTTCATATTCTCCTCAGCCCACTCATCCGCCTCGGCAGCCTGACCGTTCATAAGCATCTCGTAGATGTGGTCGAGACAGCTCTTAAGTCGCTTGGGGTTATCGAGCGGTCCGCCCGCCCAAAGAAACTCCTCGTTGAACTGGAAGTGCTCCTCGGAAACGCTGCCGCACAGCATTGCAGCGATGTTTCCCGCACCGACGGGAGAACCGTCCTCCCAGTTGTTCGGCTCGTTATTCAGATACAGCAGCTTACCCTCATGCAGTTTTTTCTTATCCATCATTATTGTCCTTTCGGGAACGGCGGCACTGTCCCGCACCGCCTGAATACAGTGGTAGTATAACATATCGAATTTCAATATTCAATAGTTTTTCGGAAACTGCGCATGCTTTTTTGCGCGGTGCGGACGCGGGCAAAAAAATCCCGCCGCGCGGATATGTCCGAGCGACGGGGATAATGTGCATTGATACTGCGCAATGCGGCGCAAAAATACGGTGCACGGCAGTACGGGCAGATGCAAACCGTCCGCTGCGCATAAAAACACTCACGCTGCGGCGCGTGCCGCCTTTTCCGCCCTGCGGGCGATAAGACGCTTGATAAGATACACCGCGCCCTTCATCAGCAGATTTACCGCGAGTATCAGCAGCGATACAAAGGCGGATGCCTCAAGCAGCATCTGCGCCTCGAACTGCGGGATAAGCAGCGCAATCGGCTTTGTTTTCAGGTCGGCAAGGAACGCTACGGCGGAGATGGTCATCATGGAGTTGACAAAGAAGTAGGAGAACATCTCAACGAGCGTTGCCCGCGTCTGCGGGAGAAAGATATCGAGCGTCAGCCTCAGTCTGCTTATGCCGAGCGATGCGGAGGTAGCCTCAAGGTTCGGATTCAGCTTTGCTATGCTGTTATATATCATAAGGTAGGGCGAGGAAAAAAAGTGAATGGTGTTTGCAAGGACGAGTATAAACAGCGTTCGGTAGATGAAGCTGCCGCTGAAGAACAGCGCATACGACAGACCGAGCACTATACCCGGGATAGCAAGCGGCATTATCGAGAGAAGATGCAGCAGCCGCGAGCTGCGCCCCGTTCCGCGCGCGGTAAAGCAGGCGCTGATAAACGCGACCGCCGTTCCGAGCAGAGCGGTAAAAAACGCTATGACAATCGAGTTGACAAGGTATCCCGCCGCACCCTTACGGAAGGTATTTGCAACATTCTTCATCGTAAAGGTAAGGTCGTACGGATAGCTCTTTGTAAAGGTTATCGCCACAAACGATATGATGGGATAGACAACACATATCGAGAGCAGCAGGAGCAGAACAAATGCGATGAAATCGCGGGCGCGGTTACGGTGCAGGTCAAAGGGACGTGCAACGCTGCCGCTGCGCTTGTCGCTCTTGCAGAACATGTCGATAAAGAATGCGGCGACCGCGGGAACGAGCAGTATCAGTCCGAAGAAGCTGCCCTTTCCGAAATCCTGACCGCCTATGACCTCCTCATACATGAGCACGGGGAGCGTCTTATACATTCCGCCGACCATGAGCGGTACGCCGTAGTCGGTCACTATCATGGTAAAGACGGCAAAGATGACGCTTATCATCGGCTTTCTCATATACGGCATGGTGATAGCGGAGAAACAGCGGGGCTTTGAAAGACCGAGCACCGCTGCAGCATCGTACGGCGTACTGTCCTCATAGCGGAGAATGTCCGATATCATTATGTACGCAACGGGAAAGGCATACATTACCGAACCGACTACTATGCCCGTAAAGCCGTATATTCCGCCGCTGAGCCCGAGCAGCTTTGTAAGACTGCCGTTCGAGCCGAACAGAATGATAAGTCCCATACCGTGCGAGATGGACGGAATGAGCATCGGCAGCAGGATACATACGCCGAAAACAGCCTTGAGCCATACCCTTGTCCGCGTCATGCACCATGCCGCGACGGCTGCGAGCAGTATCGCTATGACGGTAGAGGTCAGCGATACGACCACCGAATGCAGCACGGCTTCCCCGATCGCGGAGCTTGAAAGCAGCGCGGGAATGTCGGTCTGACCGAGGTTGAGCATCATGCCGATAAGCGGGCAAACTACCGCAACGGCAAAAAAACAGCAGAGCAGCAGTACCGTGCTGCCGCGGAAAACACGTCCGCACGCGCCGGATGAGCCGCCCGATGAAACGGTATTAACAGCTGACAAGATCACACCCCCTCAGCGCATGTAACGGGCAAGGGAGTCGATCTTTGCGCGCAGATTGTCGATAACGAAGCTGCGCACGTAATCGTCCGCGGGGCTGTCAAGCAGCTCGTCGGGCGTTCCTATCTGATGGATGCGGGCGTTGCCCATGACCATTATGCGGTCGGACATCGCAAACGCTTCCTCCTGATCGTGCGTTATGTAGATCATGGTCGTGCCGAGACGCTGCTGAATGCTCTTAAGCTCGCGACGGAGCGAAAGGCGGGTAGCGACATCGAGCGCGCTCATAGGCTCATCGAAAAGAATTATCGCGGGGTCAAGCGCGAGCGTACGCGCAATTGCAACGCGCTGCTGCTGACCGCCCGAGAGATTTGCCGGATATTTATCCGCATGCTCGGTGAGTCCGACCTGCTCTATTAGCTCCTGCGCGCGTGCCGCCGCACCTGCACGAAGCTCGGGGCGCAGACGCATGGCATACTCGATATTGCGGCGGACGTTCATATTCTCGAATAGGGCATAGTTCTGAAAAACTATGCCCATCTTACGCTTATCGGGTGCGTTACGCGTGATATCGGTGCCCTCGAGCTCGATGCTTCCGCCGTCGGGCTCAAGCAGACCGATAAGAATACGCAGAAGAGTCGTCTTTCCGCAGCCCGAGGGGCCGAGTATGGAAAGGAACTCACCGCGCTCGACATCAAAGCTTACGCCGTCGAGCGCTGCGCGTCCGTCATATTTCTTTGTTATATCTCTGACCTTTAATATTTCCATTTACTCAGCAGGCTGTCCTTTACCGAAATATCGCTTATACCCGACATATCACCGTATGGGATGGTAGCAGGATAATTGGGCTTTGTGAAGGTGCGATCCTTATAGATGGTCTCGGGTGCGTAGAGCTCCTTATCCTTGGGAGTGATCTCGTTTACGAGGTAGTCAAATACCTTCATAACGTCCTCGTCGGTCTCCTTACCCTTGATGACCGCGCTGGAGTATACGTCGTAGGGCGAGCCCTCTGCAAGGAAGTGGACCTCAAGAGGCTCACCGTTGTTTATCTCGGTGACCGCCTGGTGCGTCATGCCGAGACCGATAACAGCCTCACCCATGATAAGGTTCTGTATAGGACCCGAGCCGGACGAGGTAAAGCCCGCGCCGGAAATGTTCTCAGCCAGACCGTCAAAGAAGGTAAATGCCTTCTCCTCACCCCATGCGTTGACAAGGTTGAGCAGGAAGATGTAGCCCGTGCTCGAGGACTTGGGGTTCGGCATCGAGATAAGACCCTTGTACTCGGGCTTTAGCAGGTCGTCGTAGGTTTCGGGAACGCTGAGATTCTTCTCGGCAAGCAGCTTGGTGTTTACGACTATCGAGCCGCTCGAGATAACGAAGGGAACGTACTTACGGCTGTCGGGAACATAAGCGTCGTTGTAAACGCTGAAATCAACGTCCTTGAGCTCGGCAAGGCTGTCCGAGATCTTTTCCATGTATGCGTTCTCAAGCTCCATAATGATGTCGCAGTCGGTGTTGTCACCCTCTGCAATGAGCTTAGACGAGAGGTCGCCAGTCGACTTGTACTCGATGTGGATATCGTACTCGGGGAACTTTTCGTCAAACATCTTCTGCGCGTTCTCGATACGGTAATCCTCGGAGGTAGCGTAAACGGTAATGGACTTCTTTGAGCCGCAGGAGCTGAGCGGGAGAGCCGACAGCAGCATTACTGCAGCAAGTGCAAGTGTAAGTTTCTTTCTCATTTTCATGATAACTGGCCTTTCTTCTTTTCGTTTTCGACTGACGGTGAGGAAATGCGCCGTGTGCTCATTTCCGCGCCGACCGCATCGCTTTAAGATTCGGTTTCGTGTTCATTCATTGTAAAATTCGTTCAACAATTTGGTATTATACACGCAAAATGAACATTTGTCAAGTCAAAGACGGCTTTTTTTGCACTTTTATATGTTCAAATGTCGAAAACACGCCGTGCTCAGGAAATCACCGTGCCGCAAGAATGAAAAAAGGATGAAAAGAAAAAGTCCGCCGCAGAGATGATGCGCGGGGAGGCATGGGAGCGCAATGAGCGACGGTGCGCTTAATAACAACGATAATTTTTGCTCGACTCAAAAGCTCCGCCGTCACGATTGTGCAGACGGGAGTGCAGAAAATCAAGTTAATAGTGCAAGCGGAGGTTGCAGACGTGAAAGCCTACCCCGTGTAGGGGGAGGCTTTCACGCGCGAACTTTCAGTGCAAATTAACAACCCGATTTTTTACAAAATCCTTAAGTATACCGTCGTGTATCATCACTACGAATTCAGGCAAATCGAACCCTTAGCCGCTTTTCTTTGACCATACAGGCGCAAAGAAAAGCTCCAAAAGAAACGCCGACACAAGGGCTACGCGCCCTTGACCCCGCCGCCTTTTAGAAAAGGCGGACGAAAACTTTAATCTGCCTAATCCTTAGTCAGTGCGCGGCGGGCGAAACCTTTCATCAGCACTCCCTCAGCTCCTCTGCCCGAGAAAATCCCCTCAGTTTTAAAGCTTTGGTAGGGGCTTGGGGGAGACTTCCTCGAAAGTCTCCCCCATCGTCCTCATCTAACGCTTACCTCGCCTGCGAGAACGCGCTTGTAGTCCTCGTAGTTCTTTTTCAGCAATGCGGGTGTGTCGAGTCCGTAGGGGCATTTTTTGCTGCAAGCGCCGCAGCCGCGGCAGGTCTCTATCTTCTTCATCTCCTGCTGCCAGTGCTCGGAGAGCCAGTTTTCGGACGGTGCGCGGCGTAGCATGAGCGACATTCTCGCGCACTGATTGATAGTGATACCCTGCGGGCAGGGCATGCAGTAGCCGCAGCCGCGGCAGAAATCGAGTGCAAGTTCCTCGCGGTCGTGCTCTATCACGGCGCGCAGCCCATCGTCGAGCACGGGCGGCTTATCAAAATACGAGAGCCATTCGGCAAGCTCGTGCTCGCGCTGTATGCCCCATATCGGCAGAACACCCTCCTGCTCCGACATATAGGCAAACGCGGCGCGCGAGTTAGTGATAAGTCCGCCCGCAAGCGCCTTCATTGCTATAAATCCGACGCCGTGCTCGCGGCAGCTCTGCACAAGTGCGAGCTCGCGTTCACCCGAGAGATACGAGAACGGGAACTGCAGCGTAGCGTACAGCCCCGATGCGGCAGCCTCCTCCGCGACGGCGATATTATGCGAGGTTATACCTACATGGCGTATCATGCCCTGGCGGCGAAAATCCTCCATAGCCTCGTACATTCCGCTGCCGTCGTCGGGTCGGTAGCAGATATCCGACTGATGAAACTGATAGATATCAACGCAGTCGGTACGGAGCTTTGTCAGCGACGTATCGAGCTGACGGCGCAGCTCATCCGGGGTCTTTGCGCCGCTCTTAGTCGCTATGTACACACTGCCGCGCACGTCGTGCAGCGCCTCTCCGACCTTTTCCTCGCTGTCGCTGTACGCACGCGCGGTATCGAAGAATCTCATACCGCCCTCATATGCCCTGCGAACAAGTCCGACCGCGATCTCCTTACTGTCGCGCTGTATCGGCAGCGCACCGAATGCGTTCTGCGGGACCTCTATTCCTGTCTTTCCGAGAATAACCGTTTTCATACACTTTTCCTTTCACACATGACACGAGCGGCGAATCGGCGAAAACTATCGCTGTGATCCGCCGCTCGGCTCATATTATGTTTTTGTATGCCGCATTATCTATGGCTGAGAACATCCTTCTCATACGCCTTGACATCGCCGAGCCACTTCTCGCGTACGGGAACACCCGCCTTCTCGCAGTACATATCCCATACAGCCGCGAACGGCAGGGTCTTAATCTCCTCAAGAAGCGCGAGACGGGACGAATAGTCGCCCGAATTCTCATATGCGCGCAGGGTACCGACAGGCGCAAGCGCTGCAAAGAGCAGAGCCTTCTGCATGCTGCGTGTACCGATGACCCATGCCGCGATGCGATTGATAGATGCATCGAAGAAGTCGAGACCGATGTGAACACGGTGCTCAAAGCCGCCCCACAGAATCTCCTGAGCGATATACTTGAGCTCGTCGTCGAAGATAACAACGTGGTCGCTGTCCCATCTGACGGGGCGCGAAACATGGAGCAGTATATCATCGAGGAAGAGGAGCGCGGAGGATATCTTATCGGAGACAACCTCGGTCGGGTGATAGTGACCCGTATCGAGCGTGACCGACATTCCGTGCTTCTGCGCGTATGCGAGATAGAACTCGTGCGAGCCGATGGTGCAGCTCTCCGCGCCGATACCGAACACCTTGCCCTCTACCGAGTCGATGGTGTACTTACGGTCGATCTTCTCCGAGAATATCTCGTCATAGGACTCCATGAGACGCTGACGGAAGGCGTAGCGGTCTACGGGGATATCCTTCATTCCGTCGGGTACCCAATGGTTATCCATAACGGTAGTGCCGAGCTCCTTACCGATATACTCGGCGATGCGGCGACAAGCCTTGCCGTGGTCTATCCAAAAGCGGCGGATGCCCGCATCGGTATGCGAAAGGGTGAAGCCGTCGGCGCTGTTCTTATGCGAGAAATATGTGGGGTTAAAGTCGATACCGAAGCCGTTCTCCTTAGCCCACTTTACCCATGACTCGAAGTGCTTAGGCGTTATCTCGTCGCGGTCAACATGCTCGCCGCAGTTATCGAGATATATTGCGTGAAGGTTGATATTCTTGCGACCGGGGATGAGCGATGCAGCCTTCTCAAAGTCGGCGCGCAGTTGCTCGATGGTCTTTGCTCTGCCGGGGTAGTTGCCCGTGGTCTGAATGCCGCCGGTGAGGTCTCCGTCGGGATTCTCAAAGCCGCGTACATCATCACCCTGCCAGCAGTGCATGGATACGGGTATCTCGGCAACTCTCGCCATTGCCGCCTCGGTATCGACTCCGAGCTCGGCATATATCTCTTTTGCTGTTCTGTATGCTTCGTTTGCAGACATGTATTTTCTCCTATTAATGGTATATTGTTTTGCGCGGATGCCGCATCAGCCCTCTACGAGCTTGCAGTATCTGCCGTATGCCTCGTCCCATGCTGCCTTGTCAGCCGTTTTCGGCTCATACAGCTTGATATCGAACGAATTTCTGATGATGTGTCTTGCCTCGGCAACATCGGCAATCTCGCCGAGCGCCATACCCTGAACGCAGATATTACCGATAGCGGTAGCCTCGGTGGGTCCCGCATATACGGGCACTCCGCAGCAATCCGCGGTGAGCTGGCAGAGCGGTGCTTCCTTGCAGCCGCCGCCGACGATGTTGATAAACGGTGCCTTTGTGCACTTGACTGCGTTGATGCGGTCGACCGTCCAACGATAGGTCAGCGCAAGGCTGTCAAAGATGCAGCGTACGATCTCGCCCGTCGTTTCGGGCACAGGCTGACCGGTCTTTTTGCAGTAATCCGCAATTCTGCCGGGCATGTCGCCGGGTGCGTTGAAGCTGTAGTCGCTCGGGTTGATGATGCTGCGCAGAGGTGTAGATGCCATTGCCGCGTCGGAGAGCTCGTCGAACGAATACTTCTTGCCCTCTCTTGCCCACTGACGGCGGGATTCCTGCTCGAGCCACAGACCCATGATGTTCTTAAGGAAGCGGATGGTGTGAGCCGCGCCGCCCTCGTTCGTAAAGTCGTACTTTCTCGCGTCGCCGTCAAGGCAGGGCTCGGCAAGCTCGGTGCCCATGAGCGACCATGTTCCGCTCGAGATGTATACAAAATCCTTGCCCTTTGCAGGTACGGCAACAACCGCGCTTGCGGTATCGTGCGATGCGGCGTGAATAACCTTTGCACGGATATCGCCGACCTCTTCAATCACCGACGGCAGCAGCTCGCCGACGACCGTGCCGGGCTGTGCTATCCTGCCGAAAATGTGCTCGGGCAGACCGAAGCGGGAGATGACCTCTCTCGACCAGTCGCGGGTGCGCGCATCAAGCAGAGCGCCCGTAGAAGCGATGGTGTACTCATTCTCCTTAACGCCTGTCAGGAAATAGTTGAGCAGGTCGGGCACGAAGAGCATGTCGCGAGCCATTCCGAAAATCTCGGGGTTGTCGCGCTGCTCTGCGAGCAGCTGAAATACGGTATTGAAATTCATGGTCTGAATTCCCGTAATGCCGTAGAGCTCGCTCTGACTCATGGTCTTGAACGCCTGCTCCGGCACGCCCACGGTGCGCTCGTCACGATAGTGACGCGGGTTTGTGATAAGACGACCGTTCTTATCCAGGAAGCCGTAATCGACACCCCATGTGTCTATCGCGATAGATGCGATATCCTTATCCGCGCTGAGCGCGCAGTTACGGATTGAATTCTTGATCTCATGATAGATGCGCAGGATGTCCCAGTTAAAGCCGCCCGCATTGATAACGGGGTCGTTCGAGAAGCGGTGATTCTCCTCAAGTGTGAGCTTTTCGCCGTCAAACCGACCTACTATTCCTCTTCCGCTCGAAGCGCCGAGGTCGATGGCGAGCATCTTCAGTTCTGCCATTGCTTTTTCTCCTTTTATTTTTTATATATTCTGCACTGTGTTATAAGCTGTTATTGTGCGTACCCGACGTGCGGTACACTGCGATGCTGCGCGGCGCCGTTCGATTCCGTAACGTGCGACGCTGCGCGGTATCGTTCCGCCCTTGCGGTGGATGCGGATACACTGTGATGCTGTGCTGCAACGATTCGGACGCGGTATCGCGTTTATTTCAGCTCGATCACCGTAACGCCGCCGTCGCCCTCGCCGTACTCGCCCGTGCGGTAGGATTTTACCCTGCGGTCGCTGCGCAGGAACTGCCACAGCGCCTTTTTAAGCGCCCCCGTTCCCTTACCGTGAACGACCGTGACCGTCTTAACGCCCGCCATCTTAGCATCGTCGAGATAGCGGTCTACGATGAACCAACCGTCCTCGCCCGTCTCCCCGCGGATGTCTATCTCGGGACTGAAAGCTGCTGTGCGCAGCTCCTTTGTGCCGGGCTTTATCGCCTTTTTCTTTTTATCCTCCGTTATAAGGAAGCCGCTCGGCGTATCCTCCGCGAGCCGCAGATCCTTTATCGGCACGCGGGTCGTTATGATGCCGACCTTGACGGTGACATTATCTCCCTTATCGGGCACAGAGACCACCTCGCCGCTCTTGCCGAGCGACATTACCGTGACCTCATCTCCCGCGCGCAGCTTGCGCGGCAGAACATAATCCTCGTCCGCGACCTTTTCGGAGACCGGGTTTATCTTGTTGTCGACCTGACGCAGCCTGCGTCGGATATTCTGCTTGGCCGCGCTCATCCGCTCGCCGAGATCCGCATCATCCTTATGACGCTTGACCTCCTCGAGCTCGGACATGATATAGTCGCCCGCCGCCTTTGCGCTCTCGACCATTCCCATGGCTTTGGCGCGCTGACGCTCGAGCTCCCGCTCGACTCTGCCGTATTCGACCCGCAGCCGCTCCTCCTCGGTCTTTTTATAGCTCTCAAGCTCCTCGCGCAGCCGCTTTGCCTCCGCGCGCTCGCGCTCCATATCCGCGCGGCTCTCTTCAAGCCCCGCAATAACCGATTCAAATCGCCTGTTCTCTCCGCCGACGTAGCTCTCCGCCCGACGGACTATCTCCTCGTCGAGTCCGAGCTTACGCGATATTGCAAACGCATTCGACTTTCCGGGCGCGCCGATTATCAGCCGGTAGGTCGGGCGCAGCGATTCGAGATCGAATTCGCAGCCCGCATTGCACACCCCGTCGGTATCAAGAGCGAACTCCTTAAGCTCGGCATAGTGCGTCGTCGCAGCGCAGAGCGCGCCCGACTCCCTCACCCGCTCGAGTATCGAGACGGCAAGCGCCGCGCCCTCTACGGGGTCGGTGCCCGCACCGAGCTCGTCGAACAGCACGAGACTGCCGCGTCCCGCCCGCTTTGTTATATCGACGATACTGACCATATGCGCCGAGAAGGTAGACAGCGACTGCTCGATGCTCTGCTCGTCGCCGATATTGGCGAGCACGCTGTCAAATATACCGACGACCGAGCCCTCGCCAGCCGGCAGATGAAGTCCCGCCTGCGCCATAAGCACAAACAGTCCGAGCGTTTTCAGCGTTACCGTCTTACCGCCCGTATTCGGACCCGTTATGACGAGCATATCAAAGTCCGTACCGAGCCTGACATCTATCGGCACGACCTTGCCGCGGTCAAGCAGCGGGTGACGTGCGCGGCGCAGCTCGATAAGCGGCTGCTCCTCTATTTTCGGTGCCGCACCGTCCATACGGTATGAAAGCTCCCCGCGCGCAAATATCAGCGCTATCTCGGTTATGTTGTAATAGTTGAGCGTCAGGGCGGGCGCATGGCTCGCGCACATCACGGAGAGCTCGGAGAGTATCCTCTCCATCTCCCGCCGCTCCTTGACCTCAAGCTCGCGCAGCTCGTTGTTCGCCTCGACTACCGCCATCGGCTCGATAAACAGCGTCGCACCCGATGCGGAGGTGTCGTGCACAAGGCCCTTTATCTCGTTCTTGTGCTCGCTCTTTACGGGGACGACAAAGCGCCCGCCGCGCTGCGTCACGATATTCTCCTGCAGATACTTGCTGTACCCGCCGCTGATATACCGCTGCAGCGTCTCCTTTATCCTGCCGGAAGCGGAGCGCATCTTTCGTCTGATGTCCGCGAGCGCGGGGCTCGCCTCGTCCGCCATCATATCCTCCGAGAGAATGGCACGGGTAATGCGCGATTCCGCGCTGCGATTCTCCTCGAGACGGGAGAAATACACGCCTATTGAGGTCTCGTATTCGCGGTCGGCGGTATAATAGTCGCGCAGCGTCCGCGCGGTATGCCATATCGCCGCGATGTCAAGCAGCTCACGCATCGAAAGCACCGCGCCGCGGTCGGCACGGTCGAGCGCATCGCTCATGTCGAGCACTCCCGAAAAGGCAGGCGTGCCCTTGAGTCCTATCAGCATGCGCGCGTCGCTCGTCTCCTGCTGGAGCCGCCGCACCGTACGCGCATCGTCGGACGGGCGCAGCCCGAGCGCGGCACGCCGCGCACCCTCGGTATGGGCGCAGTCGGCAAGCATCGCACAGACCTTGTCGAACTCGAGCACCCCGAGCGCGCGGTCAAAGCCCGCAGCGCCGTATGTCGTCGGTTGTTCCGCCATTCGATTCCTCCTCTCGGCGTTGGTTAAGTTATAAAGCCGGTGTCGGCTGAATTATAAAATCGGTGTCGCCATTTTCGGCATCACTTGTCAGTTTTGCTCCGTATGCTTCATATGCGCCTGCTGAAGATTCGTTATCTTCTCGGCGTTCGAGAGCAGTCTGCTTATCGAGCGGTCATGATTGAGCGTGTCGATGAGCAGTGCAACATACTTTGTAAGGTTTACCTCAACGAACCACTTGCGCGAAAGCAGCTCGGGGCTGCGATAGACAAGATTCGTTGTAAAGAGATAGTCGAAATAGCCGTTTTCGTACGCCTCGTCTATCTTCTCAAGTCCCTCGCAGAACAGTCCGAACGATGCGAACAGGAACACCCTGCGCGCACCCATCTCGCGTATCTTGCGTGCAACATCCATCATTGACTCGCCCGACGCGATGATGTCGTCAACGACGATAACATCCTTGCCGCGGATGTCTCCGCCGAGGTATTCGTGTGCGACGATGGGGTTCTTGCCGTTTACTACGCGCGTATAGTCACGGCGCTTATAGAACATGCTCAGATCGAGTCCGAGAATGGAGGAATAGTACACACAGCGCGCCATTCCGCCCTCGTCGGGCGAGAACATGACAAGCTCGTCCGAGGTTATCGAGATGTCGGGCACCTTCTTAACAAGCGCCTTGAGCATCTGATAGGTCGGGTGAACGTTTTCAAAGCCGTGATACGGGATAGCGTTCATAACGCCGCCGTTATGTACGTCAAAGGTAATGATATTCGTAACGCCCATGTGTACGAGCTCCTGGAGCGAGATGGCACAGTCGAGCGATTCTCTGCCGCTGCGCTTGTCCTGCCTGCCCTCGTATATCATCGGCATAACGACCGAGATACGTCTCGCCTTGCCGCCGATAGCGCCGATTATGCGCTTAAGGTCCTGATAGTGGTCGTCGGGGCTCATGCGCTGCTCAACACCGTACATCTTGTATGTTACGCCGTAGTTAAACAGATCGCAGAGAATGTAAACATCGTGTCCGCGCATCGACTCGTGCAGCACGCATTTTCCCTCTCCGTCCGCAAAACGAATTGGGTCCGCGCTCGCGACAAAGCTGTCTACGTGGATATCGGTATCAAAGAGCGTTGCGTCCGCCCCCACCTTTTGCTTCTGCGCGAGAGCGACAGCCTCCTCGCTGCGCCACTGTCTGATCCAATCGTCGACCTGCCTTGCAAAGTCCTCGTTTCCCTTTGTGCTGATAATACTGAGATCGCCGTACAGTTCGTCTGTCATTACCTTTTCATCCCTTCTTTTTCGTTTCGTTATCCTCTCAAGGCGAGGAGCCTTATATCAAGAATTCAGTATCCCGAATTTATACGGTCACCGTAATCTTATTAAGCACATCCGAGACGTCGGGATCGATACCGCGTACCTCGGTCAGCTTCAGCGCGATGAGCTGGAGCGTGACCGCCATAGTAAACGGAGCTGCGGTATCGCTGCCGAGCGACGGGAGAACTATAGCGTTCTTTCTTCCTGCCGCAAAATCGGGCTTATCGGTTATTATTATCGTGTCCGCGCCGATACGGTCGAGGTCTGCAAGTATCTCGACGGCATCGCCCATAACGGGACCGTCGGACGCGAGCAGAAACACGGTATCGCCCGCATAAATCTGCGCCATCGGGCCGTGATGGAAGTCGGAGACGGGGTAGCCCTTCATCTTGACGCGGTTGGTCTCAAGTATCTTAAGCGCACCCTCAAGTGCTGCGGGATATGTCATTCCTCTGCCGAGCACGGTGCCGCACTTGATGTCCTTGTACTGAGCGATAAAGCCGTCAAGTACCGCGGGAACGGTATCGAGCACCTCTGTTACCGCTGCGGGAACGCCCGACAGCAGACGTGCGAGCTCCTCGCTGCCGCTCCACTCACGGCAGAGCATTGCAAGGATGTACATCTGAGAGGTAAATGTCTTGGTCGCGGCGATGGATACCTCGGGTCCTGCTGCGCAGAAGAGATGATAGTCAGCCTCCTTTGCGAGCGGGGAATCCTCGTTGTTCGTTACGGCAGCGGTGATGCAGCCGCACTCCTTTGCGTCGCGAATGACCGCAAGCACGTCCGCAGCCTGACCCGACTGCGAAACGCCGATAACGAGCGTATCCTTATACTCGACCTTTACGCCGTACTTGGATACGACCGACGGTGTTGCAAGACTGCACGGCAGTCCCGCATATACGCCGAATATATACTGAGCGTATATGGATGCATGGTCGCTCGTGCCGCGCGCGGCGAAGCAGATGCTCTTAACGCCCTTCGATTTTGCGTCCGCGACAAGCGCACGAACGGTCTCGCCGTTTACCTTTTCAAGCCCGGACAGAACGCCGGGCTGCTCTCTGATTTCTTTTTCAAGATTGATCATATTTAAACTCCCTACGCCGCACAGACGGCAAAAATTTAAATTAAATATTTCTTTTACGGGCACCGCCCCGCCTGAGCATGGGCGTACCGAATATATTATAATACATTGCACGGTCAATTGCAAGGTCATGAGTTAATTTTCCCTTGTTTTTGTGCGTTACGAACCGCCCAAGATGCCGATTTTCACATGTTTCTTCCATTTTAGTACATTGCATGCGCAGCATTCCCGCGCATATCGGCACTCGTTTACCGTGACGGGCAGCACAGCGCACACGAAAAGAATACGGTACGTCCTCCTCCGCATCAAAGCGACACTGCGACCGCCTTGCCATAATACCTCTTTTACTGCATCGGGATTGCTGCTTACATCCGGGTTCTATCCAAGAACATGCGTCCGGAGCGCAAGGGTAAAATTGAGCTGATTGATGCCCCGATTCCCTTCAAAAGGCTGCATAAAGCCATTTCAATAAAAATGAGATTCCGCCGGAAACCCGCCGGGCTGTTACAAAGCTGTATGAGATTTTCGCAAAGAACGAATTATCGTCGTACCGAATGCATCTCCGAGCGGATTTATAGCTCCCGGGCGGCATTTTTCAAGGGCAAAAAGAATATTTTTTCGCCCGCATATTATAATTGACGTAAGACCGAAAGCGGGGGTATGCAGCTCTTGACCGCATACCCCCGCCTATGCACAGCGCAGACTCTATAAGCTCCGCTCGACTGCGGAAAACAGCATGTCGGCATCACACTTGTTGCAAGCATCTTGTTTGTTTGGATCGTTTGCAGGCTTCTTGCTGACCCGCTCGGTTTTAACAGGATTATAAGCTTTGAATTCATCATCCAAATTATTTACTGAATGTCTCCCACAGGCAAAGACATCGCAACGCCCAAATTGACGTATCGCCCTATCAAGCTTCGGAATAATATCATATTGCAGCGCATCACCGAAAGAAGTGATACAAATGATCTTTCCCTTATACTCTAAGATTACCGAAATATCACTCACAGCGCCGCTGGGTGTATGCCAATGCGCTTTTATACTTTCTGACAATTCAGAAGGGTCAGCAGAAAAATAACGAGATGCATAGACGGGTTTTATTCCGTCTACCTCGAGCATTTTTAAAATAAGATGCTTAAGTGCCGATGTTTTACCGCTGTTTGTTTTTCCGATCAATCCGATTATCACCATTTTTCTTTCCTCCGAAATATTATTAACCAGTCCTTTAATGTACTCATAGCCACCGTATTAAATCACATATCACCCCCTGCCCGACAAAAGATTCCGGGACTCCTCCCTACTCGGATTTATCGACGTAGTCAAGTGCGATCCATCCCTTGTCACCGTCGATTTTTCCCCATCCAGAAGATGAACCCTGACCGATAGACTCGGCAATTATGTATAGTTCATCTCCATTGTAGGCGTTGCCGACAACCTCGTAATTTGTTCCCGGTCCTTGTCTGATATTCAATTCATTTGTATTGACAACAGCATAATAAGAGGTGACTTTATTGCATGCAGGAATATCTAATGAGGTTGCCTCGTCTTGAAAAAATGACAGGCTCGAATCGGAAGATTCCCGCCATTCGTCATAATCAAACACTACCGATCCAAACCGGTTTATGTGATAAACCTGATCATGTTTAGCAAGAAACGTACAGTCATTTGTTGTTAAATCAAGTTTATAGTAGTGGAAGTAGCCTTCGCCATCATAATTCATACCGTTATCATTCAAATGCTTTTCATGAACACAAGTTAATATTAAGTCGCTCTTTTTTGCTAAAATATGGGCTTCTGCGCAAATTTTCACATCGGTTGTCGGATTATCTTTTTGATATTGGTACAATACTGAGGATTTATAGAATATTTCCTCATGCTTACTTACTATGTAGTTATAACCATACTCGCCCAATGCTTTTTTTGAGGCAAAACCGATTTCTGAATCGGAGGTTATAGTCATTTCTTTCATTGTAGTTTGATTATCATCACTCCAAGGAACATCAAAGTTCGGAAATTCCGAATAATCAACCATTTTTTCGGCATTGGGAACATAGACAATATCGTCTTCGGTGAAAACGCAGGAGCTTTGACCGATTCTTTCAGCGCAAATCAGAGAAACCGGAGCAATAATACCAACAACCACATCAGTTTCCAACTTCAGTTCATCGTCCCGGTATGAGCCGTCTCCGTCATATTTAGGCAAATCACAATTTGTCGTGATAATACATACACTTGAATTTTCTATAACGTACTGTATTCCAAAAGGAAAATCATAACGACTTACAGTACCCGGCTCATTAATTCTTACCAATGTAAATCCTGCAGCCGTAATATCATCTGCACACGTTAATTCGGTCAACCAAGATAGCAACAACTCTTTAGTGACTGTTTTTTCCGGTGGACTATCTATTTTTTCTTCCAATCGAAACTGTGCACTGAACTCACCAATAGATGTTTTACCTGAATTATTATCCGATTTTATATTTATCGTTATCGAATCATTTGTTAGGTTTATTGTAATATTGCCTTCGTTAGCCAAACTATCAATAAACGGTCCTTCGGCAAAATTGTTATCGATAATCAAAGAATCCTCTGCTTTCAAAATTTTATTATCAACCGTTATTTCAAATGAATACTTTGCTGATTTACCGCTGATAATGTTCAGATAAAACAGACAGTTCTGTTTTTCGTCTTGATAATACCCATCATATCGGTTATATATTTCGCTTATTCGATCGGTACTGTCCTTATAATCCGGTATTTTTTCAAATTCCAATACCGCTTCAAGATACTTTTTTTCATTCACTAAATCGATCGCATTATCATATATTTGCCGGTATGATAATATCGCCACCGTCTCTGCCTCTGTTACAGCTCTTTCTTGTCCTTTCTTAGATATACTATTGTGAACAAAAGCAACTATACCGATCATTGTCAGCACGAATAATATACATACGCAGATCATTATGATTCGAACTTTTTTTGACTTCTTACGTATTTCAAGGATGTCAATTTCTTCTTCCTGCCCCAGAACACGCAAAATACCTTTCTCTAAATCCTTTTCCCACCCTATAGATGCGTAATCAAGCGCTTGAAATTTGCTCAATTCTTTTGGTATCTCAGAAGGTTTTATATCCGAAACGAAAGGTATAATGGCTTTGTCAGAAAAATAAGCCCCAAATTTCGTCAACAACGTGTTGAAATTATCAATACTTGTGCTGACTACTATGATCGCTTTTGCAGTATAGAGCGATTTGTAACGTACTGCTTCCAAGTCATCGCCCGATATGTATGACGCAGAAATCCGCTCATAAAAAACGGAGACATTCTTTGCCCTTAGTATTTTGTACGCTTCTTGCGCAACCATACTATCTTTCGTTCTCCTGCCATCCAGGTCAGATTCAATGTAGCAAATGTAAACATCGAATTTTTCATTGAAATTCTCGACTTCAAAAGTTGAGTTACATGCCGTACAGTATGCAACTCCATCCTTAAATACAATTTCTCCGCCGCAGTGTTTGCAATTCATATCAATTCAGCCTTTTTACCCATTCTTCGTATACCATTGTTTTGTTATCTGTTTGTTGTATATTTACGCCTCCGTAGATACGTTTTCTCTTTGCGTCATCCCATGTCCGAATCTCCTCCAAATGTGTAATACTGCCGTTTCTTGTTACGGCATAATAACCGTTCAAATAACCTCTCATACCTCTTCCGGCATAAACGATATCTTTTAATAACACCTTGCCGCTGTTTAACTCAACAAGATCACCGTTTGTCTTTAATACAATTTCTTTTGAAATAATATCACAAATCCCCTTACCGTTTATTTCATAATATCCGTTTGAATAGGTTAAAAGCTTACCATTGTGAGAAAGTGCGACAATGCCAAAGTCGGAATCATATGCCTTATCTAAATATGCAAATTTTTTCACATTATTGAAGTCACTTAAGATATTTTCAACCGCTTCCATATCATAAGCCTCTTCTGTTTCAAATGCAGTTTCATCATTACCTATTTCTATTGTACAGAAAGTTCCATCGGATTTAAGCCCAATAAGCAAACCGGCAACCGAAATCTCGCCTCCTTCAAAATAACAGTTGAAATCAACGATGTTTTCCCACTCTGATATTCCTGCCAACAGTTCTGAAAGGCGCTGCCTTCCGTAAAAAACCATTTTGCCGTCGGCTCTTAAGCCAACCATCCCCATCCATTGTAACGTTTGCGATACTTTAATAATATCATGCCACTCCGGATTATCAGCCAATGCTTCCGGATACGAAACACATCCGTTTTCATGCAAAACAGTTAAATGCTCACTATATCCTCCATACATATTGTTTTCGATTATTGATACCACTTTCCCGTTTTTTGATATATCTATATCTGAATGCTTGTTACCGACTGTCCCTTTTGCAGCGGTAACGGTACCGTTCTCTGTTATATAGTAATTACCCGTATAAACCGTTGATAGGCTTTTCCTCCAACTCAATTCTGCATTTTTTTGCATTTCGGGGGCATCCTCATAGTTACCCAAATCACCGAAAGCCCAAGCTGCCTCCGGATAATTCCCATCATAATAGAGCTGCATTGCTGTGTCATAATCCGGTTGAATATAACATCGCTCTAGCATTTGCAAGGAGTCTTTATAATCCCCCAATAAGTCAAACGCTTCTGCCGCCGCCGTATAATCTGCATTTTCAAATAGAACGGTCGCGGATCTATACGACTCTTCTTTAGCAGCATTTTCCTCATCGATACGCTTCTTCTCAAGTTCTTTGGGAATCATAATCGCCGCAACCGTTCCGAGAATAACCGTAAAAGAGACAATAGCCGCACTGACGATCCTTAATACATTTTTGCGTCTCTTAGCCCTCATGATAGGCAATGGGATCAATTTTTTTATTCCTCGAATTAGATCCTGCTCATAATCCTGTCTACCGATATCCTGTGCCGAAAGAATTGCAAATTCCTCCGGCAACTCCGATTTTTGCATAGAAAAATACAGCGGTATTATAGCTTTTGATGAATCCGCCTGCCTAAGCATTAAAAATCTCGACCACTCATTTTTGACCCACGGAGACTCTATATTTTCTTTTGATGAACTGACGGTCAACATGACCTTACTCGAAGAAAGCGCAGCATAGATATAAGGCTCATATTCCGAGCCGATTTTATCCTCAAGAGTTATTCTGGAAAAGAACACTTTATATCCGGCGGACACAAGCTTTTCGTAAAGCTCCTGTGCGACAATACTGTCTTTTGTGCGATTACCGTTTCGGTCGGTTTCTTTGTAAGATATAAAAATATCAAAAGGCTTTTCTTTTTTCGCTACAGAGATAATACCTTTTTGGATGCTGTTGATGGTTTCAGCGCTTTCCTGATAGAAATCCTTTTTATCTCCCGTCGAAAGTTTCAGCGCATTGAGATAATTCTTATCATTCAAAACAGAATCGTAATGAGTGCGATTGCATGTCGGAATATACTTGCCCGTACGGGGATCGCACACAAATGTGACCCCGTATTTACACATAACAAGATCCCAATAGATCTCTGCATCCTGCGGATCAATCGACAAAAGCTGATTAAATACATTTTCCGCCTTATCATATTCACAATGCTGTAGGTAGTTGTTCCCGCTTTCATAAAGCCGTTTTGAGCTATCATCCGAAAAAAGCGGTATAGACTGTTTTGTTCCGCAATATTCGCATATGCAAACGCCAGCGGCTCGGTCAATTTGAACCTGACCGCCGCATATTCTACATCTGAACTCCATCCTAAGTCCCCCTTACAGTCCGATCCAAATGCACGGGCGAACGCCTTTTGCTCTCACAACCGTTTCACCGTCTGTGTTCAAATCTCCGTTTTGTGAAACAAACATCGCCTTTGCCGACTCCTCAGCCTTTGTCAGCAGCCACCAATCCAGATCGCTTTCAAGAACGCTTTTGTTTTTAATGTCTCCGATATCCGATTCCTTTAAAATAAATACCGTATATTCGGTACCGTCGATCTCCTGAGGCATGATCCTTGCCTGCTGATTATCCGAAAATGACTTTACAAACTCATTATTCAGCCAGCTGCTGAGCGTACTTTCATTCCATTCTACATTCTTGAGCTCATCGTTATACGGCAGCTCGCATATAGAATCCTCAGCAATCAAAAGCATGCGGTCATCCTCATTTTTTATTACCTGCCATGCAATGGGCTCATCGTTATAAGTTCCGAAATATATAACATCATCCGCTGCAAGACGATTCTTTATTTTTTCGATTTTTTCCTTGCAATCTTTATAATCACCGAGCTCGGTATACAAATTTATTGCGTCAATATAATCCTGCGAATCGACCTTAGACTGCGCAAGAATATATTTATCCTCCGCCATCTGCTGCCTGACAGATTCGATCATATCCTTACTGTCCTTATAATCACCAAGCTCGGTAAACAAATCTATTGCATCGATATAATCCTGCGAATCAACCTTAGACTGCGCAAGAGAATATTTATCCTCCGCCATCTGCTGCATGACCGTTTCAATCATATCCTTGCTGTCCCTATAATCCCCGAGGCTTTCAAAAATCGATATCGCCTGCCCATACTCCTTATCATCAAGCAGCTTCAGAGCGTCTGAATATTCGACGCTTTTTATTCCCTCCTCACACGCCGCAAGCATTTCTTTACTGTCTGAAAATCCGTCGAGACTCTCGAATATTTCTGCTGCTTGGCTGTATTTTTTGTTTTCATAAAGCGAAACACCTGTTTTATAAATATTCTTCGGTATAATAATACAGCAAATAACGGCAGCAAGCGCCGCAATCGTTCCGAGAACACCGATAGTCACGGAAACGTATCTAACGCCTGAATCGTTATAATCAAGTTTGTCATCTTTAATATTTTTATAAAGCCTGCATTTTTGGTTGCGTTCCTTCAAAAGGTCGGAAATGTATTCGATCGACTCACGTGCCTTGTCTTTATCCGCAATTTCGGATTTAAGCATTATTACCCTTGTTTCAATCTGGTTTTCAAGCTCATCAAGCATAGAATGGCTCATAGGGTCACTGAATCGAATGTCTTCCTGCAATTTTCCGAGTTCTTTTGCTAATTCATCGTCCTGTGTTTTTATCTGAGAGACAACGCCTTGCATATTCTTAATAAACACCACCTTTTGAGCGATGTGTTCATCCTGCCGTTCAATTGCCTCACCGGCAGCCGAAGAAGCGAGAATTGAAACAATATAAAATCCCGCAAGTACGGCATTTATCACGAGAGCCGGAAGATAAGAGGTTGAAAATTCGGTCATCTCCCATATCGACAGCAGAATCTGTAGCGTAAAATATCCCCATCCGAGTTTTGCAAGCGACAGCCTCAAGAACATTCTTTCCTTGTACTGTGAATCAAACAGAAACAGCAAGCATGCAAGCAGGATAACGGCGGATATTACAGCAAACGAATATCCGAGCCAAAATGTCAGGGTGTGATTCAGCGGCAAGAGAAATGCCGCTGCGCTGAAAACGGCAAGAATAATTAATATCGCAACGGTTGAAATTCCTTTTTTCTTATTGAAATTCATTTTTATACCTCTCAAATTTTATTTAAAAGAGTTTTTCGAGCCGCGTCGAATTCCTCATCAGACATCAATCCGGCTTCTTTCATGAGCTTCAATTTTTCGATTTTTTCCTTAAACTCGTCCATAGACAGAGCACCGCCGACCGAACCGACAACAGCGGATGAAACGGCATCGTTCATCATTCCGCCGACCATTCCGCCGACCGCTCCCCCGACACCCGCCATTGTTCCGAGCCCGACTCCCATATTCGTAAATTCTCCGACAGCCTCGTTTTCCGCCACCTTTTCGGCAACATCAAATCCGCGCTCTTGGGCATATGTATATCCTTCCTGTGCACGCTTTTGTGCAAAGGCCTGAGATTCAATTATGGTTTTTTGCGCCTGCGTTTGCTGCTCGATTATATCAACCTTTTGTTTAAGCTGCGCCTGTGCAACATCTGAATATTGACGTACATGCAGTTCTTTGAACTTTTCGTAGGCTGTTTCGCCGTCGGGCTTTGCAATCGTTGTAACAAAGAAACGTTCAAGCGACAATCCGTATTCGGAAAAATCCGGGAGCAGCAGCTTTTTCAACTCGGTTGACAACTCATTCATATGAGCATCGACCTCAAAAATACTGTATGGCGCGCTCTGCATTGTATGTGCTATATACGGTTTTATCACCGACATCAAAAATGATCGAAATTTTGCTATGAGATTTGTTTGATTCAACACACTTTCGGTTCCTACAAGCTTCACCAGCAGCCGTCTCGAATCGCTTACCGAAAGCACCATTTCTCCCGAAGCACCGATTTGAAGAGGGAAGTTATATGTCGGCTCCATATACTGAACCTGACTGTCGGTGCCCCATTTTATTGCCATTTGCTGCGTCTTGTTTATGAAGTAAACCTCGCAGTGAAACGGTGTCTTTCCGCCGGTAGGAAGATTCAAAAAACGTTTTATAAGCGGAATGTTCTGCGTCTCAAGCGTATAGCGACCCGCTTCAAAAACATCAAGCGCCTGCCCGTTTTTAAAAAATACCGCTTCCTGCGATTCGTGAACAATCAGCTGTGACATCGTGTTGAAATCCTTGATAGGCGATTTCCACACAAATACGGAATTGTCCCCTTCATATTTGATTATTTTTGCGAGAGCCATAATTCATCCTCCTTTTACAACATAATCCTCATTATGTTGTAAAAGGAGGAAAATAAGAGCGAAAAAAACGACATATTAAAAGCAAAAAAACACAGCCTTTTCGTAAGTATCAAAAAAATCAGTGAAAAGGCGTTTTTTGTCATACATAAATTTGATGAATTTTAGCTTTATCGGCGGCGCAGCACTTTACATTTATGGATTTTATGGTATAATACACGTGTATAGATAGATCGTTGTTGTTTTTAAGAGAATAAAAGCAACATAATGAGGATTATGTTGCTGCCGCCGGTTACGGTGGCTTTTTTCATAGTATCAGCCGCATATTTTCCATTTTTTTGCGGTGTTCTGTACCTGTTGAAATTATGTATATTCTTGTGGTGTTAATGCTTGAGTGTCCGAGAATATCCGCAAGTTTGGCAATATCCTTTTCAATGCCGTAAAACACCCTTGCAAACAGATGGCGGAGATTGTGCGGAAACACCTTTTGCGGATTTACATTTGCCTCTATACAGAGTGCTTTCATCTCCCGCCAGATATTCGTGCGGCTTAATGGCCTGCCTGTGCGTGTCACAAAAATCATACCGCCTTGGATATTATGCTCCGCAGCATAGCGGAGCAATTTTTGTTTTAATTCCTTTACGATAAACACCGACCGAGTTTTTGCTTTGCAGTTTACAACTGCTTCACCTTGTTTTACCGCCTCAACGGTAATAAATTGCAACTCGCTGACTCTAATGCCCGTGCCGCATATAGTCTGCAAAATAAGGTTAAGCCTTTCGTTGTGTTTGCGTTCAGCAGCTCTGCAAAGCCGTGCGTATTCTGCTTTTGTCAGTTCTTTTTCTTCGGGGCAAAAGACTTGCTGTTGAAGTTTTAAGGATTTCACCTTTAAATCGTGCCAGCCTAAAAAAGCAAATAAACTGTTGATGCTTGCAAGCATAGAATTAACGCTCCGCACAGCGTAATTTTCCTGCAGATATTTCTTGTACGCAATGACCGTTTCTTTCGTTACGGCATTGCTCCTGACGTAAGCCGCAAATGCTTTTGCGTCACGGATATATTTTTCAATCGTTGTCGCACTCCTTTCTTCAAGGATAAGATGTTCTCTGAACTCATCAATCGTCTTTGCAGTAATAAATTGTCCGTTCATCCTGATTTGCCTCCAAATTTTTCTGATAATTTACCCGAAAAGTTTAAAAATCGTCAGTCATGACCTTTATTATAAACGATTATTACGCAGATAACCCCTATGCGTGATTTTTGAGATGGAATCGCATGCAAGTATCGCCCTGTCGGATGCGCGGATATTCTCCGACAAAGCGCCATGGATATAATAACGCCGAAAACAGCAAAAAAGAGCAGGCTCGAGCCTGCTCCCGCGTAAACTGTATCAAAACAAAAAAATCGAGTATTCATAAAGTCAAATCCCTTATGAATACTCGATATGGTCTGAGTGACTGGACTTGAACCAGCGGCCTCTACCACCCCAAGGTAGCGCGCTACCAACTGCGCCACACCCAGATACAACGCTGAGAATTATATCACAAAAACATCGGCTTGTCAATACAAAAAACGAAAAAATATCAAAAAGCCGATAAGTACATGGGAAAGCCGCAGCGCCACACCCGCATTGCGAAAGTCACCGCGCGTCAGCAGTCCCACAGATGCCGCCCCTGGTCAACGCAGCCGCACGTTATCTCCTCAACAACCGACAGTATTTCATATGCAAGCTCGCGGTCAAGCGTACCGCTCATAAAACCATCCTCCCGAAATATGCGCTGTCAAATCTTGCGACCGACAATCGTGTCGCAGCTGTCAGTGCACATCATCCGACCGCCGTTTCCTTCTTCGGTAGATACAGTCGGCTCATGTCGACTCCTTCGAGCTCGAGCAGCCTCCGCTTTCGTTCTATGCCGCCCGCATAGCCTGTCAGACTGCCGTCAGCTCCGACTACCCGATGGCACGGGATAATGAGCGATATCCTGTTGTGCCCGACGGCTCCGCCGACCGCCTGTGCGGACATCTGCGAAAGCCCGAGCTTATGCGCCGCCCGCTCCGCCAGCTCACCGTACGTTACCGTATGACCGTACGGTATCTGTGTCAGCAGCTCCCATACCGCCATCCTGAACGGCGAACCGACGGGGTGCAGCGGCGGCGTAAAATCGGGCTTCGCACCGCCGAAATAGCGGTCTATCCAACGCACCGCCTCCGCAAGTACGGGAGTCTCGAGCCCCGCATGCTCCAGAGTAAGACCGTCGGCAAAATATTTTGCGCCGTCAAAACACAGCCCCGTCAGCCCGGCATCGTCCGCCGCAAGCAGAATACCGCCGAGCGGCGACTCGTAATGCATCGTATATAACATTTCACTCGCCCCAATCTACACCGTTCTCATCCCGTAAAAGCACATAATAAGCATACCGCGGCATGTCACCACGGCAATACGAAAAAATGTCTCCAAAAACGAATTTCTTCACTGATTATATCACATCCGCCTCGCTTAATCAATAAATAATCCCGCACTCGAAAAAGAGTACGGGAAAAGCAGTGCCGTCATTTCTTCCAATGCGCGAGTTTCGGAACGACCGCTTCCATATGCGCACGGACCTGCTCTGCGGGGCATTGCTCGCTTGACATGTGCTCGACGCAGAAATCTATCAGCTGCTCGGGCGACGTATATTTGAATTCACCGTCCGAGTAGCACCGCTTGCAGTACTCCTCGTCGGGGTATCCGTCGGCACTGTGACTTATCGTCGTATCGTTGAGCGGCATCCCGCAGCACTGACATATAAGCTGACGCGGCGAGCCCAGCAGCGTGTTGACCGAAACGTCAAACACCCCCGACAGCAGCTTCAGCGTGTCCGTGCTCGGAACGGTCTCGCCGTTCTCCCACCGCGAAACCGCCTGCCGCGTCACAAACACCTTCTCCGCAAGCGCCTCCTGCGACATGCCCCTCTCGGTACGCAGCTTAAATATAACGTCCTTTGTTTCCATATCTGTCACCTCCGTAAAAGCATTCTAACACAATTTTATCGCTCCGGCAAGCAACTGTCGGTTGCGGCGGGCACACCGTGCGACACCTGCCGTATTTGTCGGCATCCGTGCGGCATCCCGGTGGTTTTGTATGCTTTTTGCATACATTAAGCGGCGCATCATGCGCATATAATTTCTTTTCATATGCAAATAAAAGATAGACAATTAACACATCTTGGTGTACAATGACACCGAAGCTGTGCGAGGAAAACCGCATACCCGGCGTTTCAAAAATCGGCTATATGTGGCTTATTCCCAAAGACACAGAAAAGCCCGTTGATGGGAGAAAAAGGGAAAGCAACGAGAATAATCCTCTGAAAACAGGCAATGAACGCTAACTCTATGATTCATAGGTTGTATTCTCACAGGCTGTTAGATAAAATTTAACCAGCAGGAGGCAGAAAACATGAATACAAATGCAACAGGCCGTTTTATAGCTGAACTCCGAAAACAAAAGGGGTACACACAAAAAGAATTAGCCGAAAAACTTATGGTAACAGACAAAGCAATTTCTCGATGGGAAACAGGAAAAGGGCTTCCCGATACTTCGCTGTTAAAACCTCTTGGGGATATTTTAGGTGTTTCCGTCAGTGAATTGCTGTCTGGCAGAATTATTGAGGAGGCAGATATGAAAGATCAGACAGACAAAATCATCTTGGAGTCGTTAAATTATTCAAAGCGTATGCTTGTAAGTACGATAAGCGTAATTCTATTTATTATTGGTATTGCATTAATAATTTCACCATTATTCTTGGCAAGTCAAAGTTATATTTGGATATTGGGTCTTGCCATTGTAGCAATAGCAATCCTCTACACCTACATAAGAAAGAGAGGAGATTCAATGAAAGCAACAAACAAAGCATATTATTTGACCGCTATCGCATTACAGGGTATAGCGTTAATTTTGGAAATATTACCTATTGGTGCGGTCATGGTTTTTGCGACAAGTCCCACCGAACACACCATCGAAATATATTCGTATTTCAGCCTGCTTCCTGTAGGTTATGCAAATATCACTCCTATGTTGACAGGAATTTTGACGGTTGTAATAATCTTGCTCGGTGTAATTGTTTTGTTTAAGTTTGACAAAGCCCCAAAATTCAGAAAAGCAGCATTTATTTGTAGTATCGTTTCTTTACTGTTTTCAATAGTTCCGTTATTCCTGTTCGGCGCCGTTGGTATGACAACAGCGAGTTATGCGGTTTCCGGAGCAATCCTTTTGTCAATCTGTCTGCAGGCTGTGGCAAATCGGCACGAATAATTCTTGTCAATCCACTACATCAAATTTGAGAAAATAAGTCAGACGCATAGACGCAGAGCCAAACAGTATAAATCGGCAGCGACTTCGCAAAGGCAAGGCCGCTGCCCGTTTTGCTTATTTTGATAATATGGAGGCGGCGCATTGGAAGCAGACCCTCTTGCAACTGCATAATCAACTTTTGAAAATCAGGTGATTTGAACCAGTGCCATAAGAGCCTATCGTCCACATCTTCAGAAGCCTTGAAAACCTCGTAAAGAGAGCTAACTATCACATTTCCCGACATTTTGGTATCCGATTGAACCAACATTTATTCTTGCCGGGTTAACCCTTGTGGGCAGGAAGTTCGTGGCGCACCTTCATCCGGCTGGGGTTTTCGCCCCCGATCAGGAATGTACCTCTTGAGTGTGTATTCTGTTTTCAAGGATCACGAGGAAACTTGTTTTGTCCCTCAATAGGTAGCCAGCGAGAAGGCCCATTTTTTAACCCCCTGAGCGAAAAATTTCAAAAATTTTTTGAGCACGAAAAAAGCCGCTGATTTGCGGTGTGTTCAGCTGAAAATGGGCAAAAAAATAACGGTCACACAATCCAAAGGGACTGTGTGACCGTATTTATATCAGTTGTTTTGCCTACGCTACAAGCATCAACTTTTTATTGGCGCTGTTCCTTGATGGCAGCCTGTGCCGCAGCGAGGCGTGCGATCGGCACGCGGAAGGGCGAGCAGGATACGTAGTCAAGACCGATCTCGTGACAGAACTCAACAGAGGACGGGTCGCCGCCGTGCTCGCCGCAGATACCGCAGACGAGGTTCGGGCGGGTCTCGCGACCGAGCTTAACAGCCATCCTCATGAGCTTACCTACGCCGACCTGATCGAGCTTAGCGAAGGGATCGTTCTCGTAGATCTTACCGTCGTAGTAAGCGTCGAGGAACTTACCTGCGTCGTCGCGGCTGAAGCCGAAGGTCATCTGAGTAAGGTCGTTGGTACCGAAGCAGAAGAACTCAGCCTCCTTAGCGATCTCGTCAGCGGTAAGAGCTGCACGCGGGATCTCAATCATGGTACCTACCTCATACTTGAGGTCGCTGCCTGCTGCTGCGATCTCCTCGTCAGCAACCTTAACAACAACGTTCTTTACGAACTTGAGCTCCTTGATATCGCCGATAAGCGGGATCATGATCTCGGGAACAACGTTCCAATCAGCGTGCTTCTTCTTAGTGTTGATAGCAGCACGGATCACCGCTCTGGTCTGCATTGCTGCGATTTCGGGATAGGTGACCGCAAGACGGCATCCGCGGTGACCCATCATCGGGTTGAACTCGTGAAGCGAGTTGATGATATTCTTGATCTGCTCAACGGTTTTGCCCTTAGAGTCAGCGAGCTGCTTAATCTCCTCCTCGGTGGTAGGAACAAACTCGTGAAGCGGGGGATCGAGGAAGCGGATAACGACCGGGTAACCCTCGAGAGCATCGTAAAGTGCCTCGAAGTCGCTCTGCTGCATAGGCTGAATCTTAGCAAGAGCAGCCTCTCTCTCCTCAACGGTATCGGAGCAGATCATCTCACGGAATGCAGCGATACGGTCGGGCTCGAAGAACATGTGCTCGGTACGGCAGAGACCGATACCCTCAGCGCCGAGCTCGCGAGCCTTCTTAGCGTCTCTCGGAGTATCTGCGTTGGTGCGGACCTTGAGCTTTCTGTACTTATCAGCCCAGGACATGATTCTGCCGAACTCGCCGCCGATAGTAGCGTCGACGGTCGGGATGATGCCGTCATAGATGTTACCGGTAGAGCCGTCGATGGAGATGCAGTCGCCCTCATGGAAGGTCTTGCCGCCGAGGGTGAACTTCTTGTTCTCCTCGTCCATTGCGATGTCGCCGCAGCCGGAAACGCAGCAGGTACCCATTCCGCGTGCAACGACGGCAGCGTGAGAGGTCATACCTCCGCGAACGGTAAGAATACCCTGAGAAGCCTTCATACCGGTGATATCCTCGGGAGAGGTCTCGAGACGGACAAGGACTACCTTCTCGCCTCTTGCCTTCCAAGCCTCTGCATCCTCAGCGGTAAACACGATCTTACCGCAAGCAGCTCCGGGGGAAGCGCCGAGGCCCTTACCGATAGGAGTAGCAGCCTTGAGTGCCTTGGAGTCGAACTGCGGGTGAAGGAGTGTATCGAGGTTACGGGGGTCTATCATGAGAACTGCCTCAGCCTCGGTCTTCATGCCCTCGTCAACAAGGTCGCATGCGATCTTAAGAGCTGCGGGAGCGGTTCTCTTACCGTTACGGGTCTGGAGCATGAAGAGCTTACCGTGCTCAACGGTGAACTCCATATCCTGCATATCGTGATAGTGGTTCTCGAGGATGCCGCAAACTTCCTTGAACTGTGCGAAAGCCTCGGGGAACTTCTCTGCCATCTGGGCGATGGGCATAGGAGTACGAACGCCTGCAACGACGTCCTCGCCCTGTGCGTTGGTGAGGAACTCACCCATGAGCTTCTTCTCGCCGGTAGCGGGGTCACGAGTGAACGCAACGCCGGTTCCGCAATCGTCGCCCATGTTACCGAACGCCATCATCTGTACGTTAACGGCGGTACCCCAGCTGTAGGGGATATCGTTGTCGCGGCGGTAAACGTTCGCGCGGGGGTTGTCCCAGCTGCGGAATACTGCCTTGATAGCGCCCATGAGCTGCTCCTTAGGATCGGAGGGGAAGTCCTCGCCAATCTTGGACTTATACTCAGCCTTGAACTGGTTAGCAAGGTTCTTAAGGTCATTTGCGTCAAGCTCAACGTCGAACTGAACGCCCTTTTCAGCCTTCATCTTGTCGATAAGCTGCTCGAAATACTTCTTACCGACCTCCATAACGACGTCGGAGTACATCTGGATAAATCTTCTGTAGCAGTCCCAAGCCCAACGGGGATTACCGGACTGCTCCGCGATGACCCCAACGACCTCTTCGTTAAGACCGAGGTTAAGAATGGTATCCATCATGCCGGGCATGGATGCGCGTGCGCCGGAACGGACGGAAACGAGAAGAGGGTTCTTCTTATCACCGAACTTCTTTCCGGTAATAGCCTCCATCTTGTCGATATATTCCATGATCTCAGCCTGGATTTCGGGGTTAATCTGTCTGCCGTCCTCGTAGTACTGAGTGCATGCCTCGGTGGAAATTGTGAAGCCCTGCGGCACGGGAAGACCGATCTTAGTCATCTCTGCAAGGTTAGCGCCCTTACCTCCGAGCAGCTCGCGCATGTTCGCGTCGCCTTCGGAGAACAGGTACACATACTTCTTTTTGCTCATTCTTTTAGCCTCCATAATAAATAATGTTTTAAGTAATAGTTATTTTCAGACCGAAGGTTATTTTACCACATAGACCGTCAAAATACTATCCTATAGTCAAATAGTTTACAATTTATTAATAAAATTCAGCCGACAAAATCGTCCTCGCCGACGAATTATTAAATACAATGTAAACTTTCGCCCGCGCGCATTGATTTATATGCGAAAATGCGATAGAATGAATTTGATTTTCGACAGAAAAGGATGTGCCGATGTGGGTAATATTTTCGATATATTCAAGAAGCTCGAGCAGGAGCGCGGAGCGGAAAGCTCGCTGCCCGTAACGCACATCGTCGCGGGCCTCGGCAATCCCGGCGACAAGTATCACTGGAATCATCACAACCTCGGTTTTTTGGCTCTCGACTGCATCGAGCAGCAAAAAAGCATCAAGCTCGACCGCGCAAAGTTCAAATCGCTGTGCACCGACACCCGTATCGGCGAGCATCGGGTGCTTTTTCTGCGCCCGCAGACCTTTATGAATAACTCGGGCGAGGCGGTCGGAGAAGCGGCGAGATTCTATAAGATAGAGCCCGAAAACGTCATCGTCATTCACGACGATATCGCTCTCCCCGTCGGCAAGCTGCGCATACGCACGAAGGGCAGCGACGGCGGTCAGAAGGGCGTGCGCAGCATCATCGAACACCTCGGCACCGAGAGCTTTACCCGCATACGCATCGGCGCGGGCGCACCGCCCCCCGGAGTTACGATAATAGATTGGGTGCTCGCGGATATCGCAAAGGCGGACCGCGAGGCGACATTTGAATGTCTCATGAAATGCCTGCCCGCGATAGAGCTGATAACCGACGGTAAGCTGCAGGAGGCTATGTCAAGGTTTAACTGAGTCAAGGTTCAATCGAGCGGCAGAATCGCGCTGCGCAGCCCAACCGACGCACGACCGAGAACAACCGAATAAACGCAAAAACAGACAAGATCCCTCACGCATACGACGCGCTGTCGATGCCGAGGGACCTTTTATTACTGTTCTGTTTTTTACGGGTGAACGGCAGCATGACATCGGTGCTCCATAGGTACACTGCGCCACAGTCGGATGCCCGCTTAGGATAGCTATATGCCCCGTCTGCACATAATACTCCGTCAAATGCGCTCAGCCGCGCCGTCCGAGACGCCGTCACAGCCGCCCTTCACGCCTTTCAGCTGTTCAAGCTGTGCGCGGTAAAGCTCCGCATAGCTCCCGTTCAGGGCGAGCAGCTGCTCATGCGTACCGCATTCGTCTATCCTGCCGTCCTCCATATAAATAATCCGGTCGGCTCTGACCGCTGCGGTCAGTCGGTGCGAGATAAATATCGCCGTACGCTCGCCCGAGAGGCGGTATATCAGCTCGTTGATATCTCTCTCCGCGATAGGGTCAAGCGCCGAATTTGCCTCATCAAAGACAAGTATATCTCCGCCGCGGTAGAGTGCCCGCGCTATACCTATCCGCTGAGCCTCCCCGCCCGAAAAATTCAGCCCGTCGCAGGCAAAATCACGATTCAGCAGCGACTCGCACAGCCCTGCATACTCCGACAGCCCGACGGCGCTCAGGCATTCCGCCGCGCGCTCGGGTGAGTATTCAGACTCCATCGAAAGATTTTCGCCGAGCGATACCGAATACAGCAGCAGATCCTGAAAGCAGCAGGAAAATACCTGCCGCAGCGACCGCGCGGAAATATCCTCATAGCTTACGCCGTCCAAAAAGACCCCGCCCGACGTCGGGTGATACAGGCCGAGCAGCAGCTTTATCAGAGTGCTCTTCCCCGCCCCGTTCCGACCGACTATCGCGAGCTTTTCACCGCGCCGAACGGTCAGGCAAACGCCGTTTACCGCAGGGCTTGTCTGCCCCGAATATGTAAAGCTGACATCGCGCAGCTCGATAAGCCTTGCGGGCAGTTCTGCCGCATCCGTCTCGCCGCGCGAGGGCGAACCGCCGTCGAGAAATTCGTACACCTTGTCGGCATAGAGCTTATGCGAGCGGAAATCCGCGACTGCGGAGAGAAACGAGCGGACGTTGCCGCGAAAGCTGTTGCAGGCGTTGAACATCGAGGTAAAAGCCGCGACGGTATAGTATCCGAATATTATCCGCACTCCGAGATACAGCCATGTTGCAAGCGTAAACAGCGAGGATATCAGGTTCTGAAAGCTGTCGGCGGCAAGATTCTTCGGCGAATAACGTTTAAGCAGGCCGATCCCCTCGGTGACACAGCCGAGCAGCTGTTTTTTCATCACCGCGCCGATATCGGTCGTTTTCGCGTCGTAGATAAAGGCCCTGTCGTACATCAGCCTGCCGAAATAGTCTCTGCGGCGGTCGAGCGCGGCTTTTTTGTTCGCATAATCGCAGTCGGTCTTTGCGCGCATCAGCTGCGGCACAAGACCGACGACCGCGCTGACAAGCGCAAAGGTTATCAGGTATACATCCGTAGTTACGATAAGCCCGATTATCGTTCCGATAGACGTAAGCAGACTCAGCGTGTTCACGCAGGAGCGCCATATGCCGATGCAGCGACCGTCCGCATTGCCCGCCGCGACGGTATAGCTGTCGTAAAAATCGGGGCTGTCAAACGCCTCTGCGTCGTAATCTCCGATCTTGTCGATAAAGCGCAGTCGAAACGCGGCTGCTATCTTCATCTCGCATATCGGCATGTATATACCGCAGACGCAGCTCTCCCACAGCAGATTCGCGATATTCAGCGCGAACATCAGCGCAAGTATAAACGCGGCGCCCCTTATGCTCCTCTCCTCCGAGATACATTCAAGAAAGCGCCTGAGAAAATATATGTCAATAAGCGGATTGATAACACCGACGGGCACGGATATTAGCGATATGAGCATGTATTTGCGGTCAATACGGTACAAATCGCCTATCATTCTGAAAACAGAGCTTTTCAAAATACTCACCTCCGTGTCTGTGCAGCAAATATCATGCCGTAAATGCGCGGGGCAACTGCAAAAAGCACAGCCTGATCGGTGCGGACAGGATATCCCCGCGCAGGCATACCCGCGGAGCAGTGTGCCGAGATTAATGTGCAGTATCTGTGTAACACCCGTCCCGATCGTCGGAACCGATATAACCTGATGCGCGCAGCCGATCATAACTGTCTTATGTACTAAATATAACACAAAACTTTATATTTGTCAATAGTTTATACGTTTTTCTTTAAAATCGGCCTGTTGCCGTGGAATTAATATGTATTTTATACAAATTATGAAAATCGCTTTTGCTTTTAGCTCGATTGTCGGTTGAATATAATCAAGCAGGAGTTGAATTATCAGACCGCCGCACGGGGCGCGGGCTTTGCGGGGAAGCTTTTAACACAGCAAAACGGGAGACTTTGCGGAAGCGCGGCGACAGAACGCAATGACCGAAAAAATCCCGAAGCGGTTTGCTTCGGGATTTTTGATATTTCGGCATTTCAGCCGCAATTCAGCCGTATATATCAGGTATTCGGGTCGCCGTCGCAGCATGCGTCGATGCGCGGTGCGGGGCGGGGCTCCTTTGCGGGCTTTGTGACATCGCCTATACCTGCGGTCTCTGAGAACACAACGTTATGTTTTACAGCCTCTACCGCATCGGTGGGGATGATTATCTTAGATGCCTTACCGTCTGCCATACGGACAAGCGCCTCATACTTTTTCAGCTCGAGAATAGCTGCATCCGCACCCGCCTCTCGCAGCTCGCGGATACCGTCCGCCTCTGCCTTCTTTGCGAGATAGATAGCCTTAGCCTCGCCCTCTGCGCGGGCAATGCGCGCGTCGCGCTCACCCTCTGCGGCGAGTATCATAGCCTGCTTGTCGCCCTCTGCTCTCGTAATGGCGGCGTCCTTGTGTCCCTCTGCCTGGAGCAGCGTTTCACGACGGTCGCGCTCAGCCTTCATCTGCTTCTCCATCGCCATCTGAATTTCCTTCGGCGGGATGATGTTCTTGAGCTCAACACGGCTGACCTTAATACCCCATTGGTCGGTCGCCTCGTCAAGTATCTCGGTCATCTTGCCGTTGATGGTGTCGCGGCTGGTCAGCGTTCCGTCAAGCTCGAGCTCGCCGACGATGTTTCGGAGCGTCGTTGCCGCAAGGTTTTCAAGCGCGCTGATAGGATTGACCGCCCCGTAGGTGTACAGCTTGGAGTCAAAGACCTTGAAGTAAACGACGGTGTCTATCTGCATGGTTACGTTATCCTTTGTGATAACGGGCTGCGGAGGAGAATCGAGCACCTGCTCCTTGAGCGTTATCTTCTTGGCAATGCGCTCAATGAACGGGATAAGCACGTGAAATCCCGCGCTCCATGTCGTCTTGTACTTACCGAGAAATTCGATAACATACTCATGTGCCTGCGGAACTATCTTCATGTTCGCAAGGATGAAAAGAACCACGAGCACGGCAATAATAATAGGCAGATATTCCATATCTGTACCCCCTTAATTTGATACCTCTATAATACCACAAATCCCCCAACATTTCAATAGCCGGGGAGGCTAAAAAAGCGCAGACCGAAAAAGCTCTCGGGGAGGCTAAAAAAGCGCAGACCGAA
>URDX01000007.1 GCA_900546695.1 uncultured Eubacteriales bacterium
TTGTACGGCGACGAGGCGGTTTTCGACGCTTCTGCATCTTTTTTATCTCTCCCCGGCCCCCCGTGAATCCAAAGCAGTACAGAGCCTTTATCTCTCACCGAACTCGGGACACCCGAAAAATCCGAGTTCGGGCATAAAGTAAGAGACAAAAAACACAACATACACAAAGCCTCCGAACGAATCGCAGACGGTCCGCACGGAGGCTTTGCTTTGTATTCGGTTCAAATCGGAAACATCAGCGCCGCATCAGCAACAGCTGCACTTCATCTCCTCGGATTCCTCAGCGCGCTCGTTTACGATGCTCGGATCGCAGAAGGTCGGAACGACCGACGCAACTACATCGCGCACATCGCCGAGACCGTCCTCCGCGTTGTCCGCATCCTTTGCGGCAGCTGCAAGGCGGTCGAGGATCGAGTCGACCTCTTCGCGGGAGAGCGGTGTGTCGTGCTCGATAAATATCAGATCATTTTCGGTCTTGGTAAGCGTTTCGGTCTTGATAAGCAGCTCCTCGTACAGCTTTTCGCCCGGGCGCAGACCGATCTCCTTTATCTTGATATCAAGATTCGGCTCAAGCCCCGAGAGCTTTATCATATTGACCGCGAGGTCGTATATCCTGATTGGCTTGCCCATATCGAGGACAAAAAGCTCGCCGCTCTTTGCCATCGCGCCCGCCGTCATAACGAGCTGGCTCGCCTCGGGTATGGTCATGAAATATCTGATTATGCGCTTATCGGTGATGGTTATAGGTCCGCCTGCGGCTATCTGACGCTTAAACAGCGGTATAACCGAGCCGTTCGAGCCGAGAACGTTTCCGAAACGCACTGCTGCGAACGAGGTCTTAGAATCGCTGCGGCTCTGAACGATCATCTCGCACAGCCGCTTAGAAGCGCCCATGATATTGGTCGGGTTGACCGCCTTGTCGGTCGATATGAGAATAAACTTAGCCGTACCGTACTTTTCAGCCATGTCGGCGACGTTCTTCGTGCCGAAAACGTTATTCTTTATTGCCTCACCGCCGCTGACCTCCATGAGCGGCACATGCTTATGCGCTGCGGCATGGAATACCACCTCGGGGCGGTAGCGCTCGAATATGTTCTCGAGCCTTGCGCGGTCGCGCACCGAGCCTATCTCAACGTGCAGATCGAGCGATGCACCGTACTTGCGGGTCAGCTCCTGCTGAATATCGTAGGCATTGTTCTCATAGATATCGAATATAATGAGCTGCTTCGGCTCGAGCTTAGCTATCTGTCGGCAGAGCTCGCTGCCGATAGAGCCGCCTCCGCCCGTCACGAGAACGGTCTTGCGCGAATAAAACGAGGTCAGCACAGCCCCGTCAAGCTTGAGCGGGGTGCGGAAAAGCAGGTCCTCTATCTGAAAATCACGGATAATGCGCTTTCCGTCGTCCTCGCGGCTGTCGCTCTCGGTGATGTCGCGGATAGGCGTGTCGTAGATGCGGACCTTGCAGCCGGTCTTTCCGTAAAAATCGAACAGCCATGCAGCGAGGTCGCTGTCGACGTTGTTCAGCGCGATAAAGACCTCCTTGACGCCGTATTCCTTCAGATATCTGCCTACCGCGTCTCTCTCATGAAAGACGGGCAGACCCGAAATGCGGCTGCCGTACTTCGTCGAATCGTTATCGATAAAGAATACGGGGCGATACGGACTGCCGTGATTGTATTTCAGCTCGTTTGCGAGTATTACCCCTATATGTCCCGCGCCGACTATCGCGACGTTGAGCTGCGACTGACCGTCGGGACGGGTCGCGTTCAGCTTTTTATAAAGAATGCGGTAGACAAAGCGCGAGGTAAGAGCGAGCAGCAGATTTGCCATCGAAACGATGAGCGGAAACCAGAAGCCGCCCCTTGCGCCCGATACAACGAATATCCCGCAGGCAAGTATGCAGCCGAGACCGTCGGAGCAGACGATATTCAGATTTGCATATGTATTGGTATAGCGCCAGACGTTCGCATAGAGGCGGAAGATCAGGCGCAGACCGAATATACATGCGAAAAGTATCAGCGAATTTCCGAGAAAGGTACGCATCGGCGGAGGCGACTCGATAAAGTTGCTGTAATCCGAGAATACGTAATACAAAAAGCCGCAGGAAGCAAAGCAGAAAACGTCAAACAGGAAAAGAACTATCTTTCTGCCGCGCCCCTTTATAAAATTGAATAGATCCATTTATATCTTCCTTTAACAGTACATTTTATGTTACCATCAATTATAACATAAATATGAACTCATGTCAATGACGAGGTTAAGGAAATCAAAGACTGAATTGTATTTTTTTGAGCTCATATGCGGAGCTGTGCCGTTACGGCGTGTCGGAAAAATGAGTAATTATTCGTTTTTTTGATTTTTTATGAAAAAAATGTAAAAACCTATTGCAATTCCGAATATTATCTGCTATAATGAAAAATCAGATAAATAAGCTGTGTGACGCAGGCAGGAAATGCGGGTGACCGCGACCGAAGGAGTAACACTCTCAGGTGCAATTAAATGCGAAGACTGTCTGCCGACGGCACTTTGGAGAATCCCGCCGACGGCGGGTGCCGAAGGGGCAAAGCGCACCGCGCGAATCTCTCAGGCAAAAGGACAAAGCTGTTTTTCCGCATTGCGGGTCCCCCGCACGGAGTTTCCTCTCGGATTTTTCTTTTGATTTTTCTTTTGAGCTTCCTTTTGTATGTTTTTTTGCAGGTCGCGATTGCCGCACCTGCATTTTTTTATTTATTCTTTTTATTATAAGGAGCTCGTATGGAACAGTTTCTCGACAAGGTCGCTGCGGTGAACAATGTCATAAATACGTTTGTGTGGGTCAAGATAGGTATCATAATCCTCATCGGCGTCGGCATCGTAACCACCGTATGTACAAAATTCTTTCAGATCTCCCACCTCGGTCTGTGGTGGAAGAACACGATAGGCAGTCTTTTCAAAAAGCACGTTATCGGTCACACCGAGGATAAGGGCGCTATCTCTCCTTTTCAGGCACTATGCACCGCCCTCGCCGCAACGGTCGGCACGGGTAATATCGCAGGCGTTTCCGCGGCTATCTGCATAGGCGGAGCGGGCGCGGTATTCTGGATGTGGCTCGCAGCCTTCTTCGGTATGATGACCAACTACTCGGAGAACGTTCTCGGCATCTACTTCCGTCGCCGCAACAAAGCAGGCGAGTGGTCCGGCGGTGCTATGTACTATCTTAAGGACGGTCTCGGCGCTAAGCGCGGTTGCAAGCACCTCGGCAAGATACTCGCGGTGCTCTTCTCTGTCTTTGCGATCCTCGCCTCCTTCGGTATCGGAAGCATGGGTCAGATAAACAAGATAGTCATCAACATCACCTCCGCTTTCCCCGTACAGTCACTGCTCGACGCTAAGGTGTTCGGCGATGTTTCGGTATATGCGCTCATCATCGGTATCGCGCTCATGCTGCTCGGCGGACTCATTGTCCTCGGCGGACTTAAGCGCATCGCATCGGTCGCAGAGCGCGTCGTACCCTTCATGGTCGTTATCTTCGTGCTCGGATCGCTCGTCATTATCGGCATTAACTACGATAATATCCTTCCTGCATTTAAGGCAATATTCGTCGGCGCGTTCAAGCCCATAGCGGCTATCGGCGGCGGCATCGGCGTGCTCATCAGCACGGTAATCACGCAGGGCTTCAAGCGCGGCGTATTCTCGAACGAAGCAGGTCTCGGCTCATCGGTCATGGTCCACTCCAACTCTAATGTCCGCGAGCCCGTCACTCAGGGTATGTGGGGTATATTCGAGGTATTCGCTGATACCATGGTCGTCTGCACCATGACCGCGCTCGTCGTACTCACATCGGGTGCGTATAATCTCGTCACGGGCGAAGCGGCATCCTCCGACGCGACCCTCGTCGCTACCGCGTTCAACTCGGTATTCTCTTGGGGCGGCATCGGTGAGAAGTTCATCGCTGTTGCCATGTTCCTCTTTGCCTTCACCACCGTTCTCGGCTGGGATCACTACGGTACAAAGGCATGGGAGTACCTTTTCGGCACTAAGAGTACCAAGGTGTTCAAGGTCATCCACACCCTCACCATCGTACTCGGCGCTGTTCTTTCTTCTTCGCTCGCATGGGATATCTCCGATACCTTCAACGGTCTGATGATGATACCTAACCTTATCGGTGTCGTCGTTCTCTGCCCGCTCGTTGCAAAGATAACGAAAAACTACCTCGACCGCAAGGTTCGCGGTAAGGATGTCAAGCCCGTGCTCTCCGCCTTTCCCGAGATAGAAAAGGCATATGCGGAGCAGCCTGAAGAGCATGCTGAAGCAGAGATGCCTGGGTCTGCGGCAACAAAGTAAGCAACAATATATACCCGTTAAGCGCGGAAAAGCCTCAGACGGGAAAAAGGAGCGGTTAAAAAACGAGTTTTTTAACCGCTCCTTTCGATTTCAGGGGGAGGGGCAAAAAGGTCCGAAGCAAGCGGTTTTGCCTGATCAGGCGTACAAGCATACGTCAAGGGGCAAAACCGCTCGCAGAAAAAGCGATAATTGTCCCATCGGGAAAATCCGATAGGATTTCATCAGCTTTCCTTGTATTTATGCTGAATAAAAGTTCAAATCACATTTTTATTCACGTTTTTTGTTCCGGACTTTTTTAACATTCCATTTTTGTTATACTCATGCTGCTATATATTCACACACCCGCGAGCCCACGCTCACGATCTTCTGCGCGTCAGCGCCGCGCCGACGGCAAATGCGGCAAACAGCAGCGGCGCAGCCCTGACAAACAGCCACTCGAATGCGTGAAACGCTGCGCCGAATACCGCCGTTTCGGGGTCGCCGTAGTTCCATTCAAGATACGGGCTGCCGAGTGAAATGAGCGCGGCAAAGCCCGCTGCCGTCAGCACGCAAAGCACGATGAACACGATGTGCAGCACCCGTCTGCGCCCCGCACTCCTGCGCGCAAGCTGCAGATTAATGACCTCGAGCTTTTCGGATATCGCCCGCAGCTCACTTGCTCTCGATTCATTTGCTCTCGATTCATTTACTCTCGGTTCATTTGTTCTCGGCTCATTTGCTCCCGATTCATCCGTTTTTGCGCCGTCTGTTACAGGTTCATTCCCGCCCGACCGGTCTGCGCGCAGCTCGCCCGTCATAGATTCACCCGTCACAAGCTCAACCGCCCGCTGCGGAGCGACGGTCTCGCCGAGCAGCACGCTCACGGGAGTATCGAACGCCTCGCCTATCGCGACAAGCATATCCGCGTCGGGCACAGACAGCCCATTCTCCCACTTTGACACGGTCTGACGAACGACATTAAGCCGCACTGCAAGCTCCTCCTGCGAGAGCCCCTTTGCCTTTCGCAGCGCCCTTATATTTTCATTCAACATTTTATAACAGCCTCCCTTCGGTTTCTGCTGTTATTATATACCTGCACGCCCGTTGCCGCAAGCAACGCAGATTAACAATCGCCCGCGCGGCAGGGAAAACCGCTCACACAGCCGAAAAATCAGCCCGCACAGCGAAAATAACCGCCCGCACGGCAGGAAAACCGCGCGGCAAAAAATATCGCAAATGCGGTCAAATATCGCACGATACCGTCAAAAAATCCGATTTGTACCGCCTTGACCCACACTAAACGACCGTCAAACATTGCGGAACGCCGCTCCGCCGTCACACGCCCGTCGGCGTACGATACTCAATCAACGCGCGCACCCTCTCACAGAGCTCCCCGTACGCCGCAATTCCGCACAGCGGCTCAAAGCCCGCGCCCGTCAGCATTTCATAGTACACGCTCGGAAACAGACATGCGCAGGATGTCACGCCGCCGACCTCAGAAGAGACGTATATCATCCGCTGCTGCAGCCCGTCGGGATCGTTATCTATGCTTGCCCACCGTTCCTCCGCCCACCGCTCCATGCCGTCAAGGAATCGACAGGAGGTCGGCAGAATGACCCTTTCCGTGATGCGCATAGTGTCCTCGATGAGCCGCACCGCAGCCCCGATACGCTCTACAGCCTCGCAGCGCTGACCCGATGCAGCAAGGTATTCAGCCGTGCTCAACCCCGTTTCGATACGGTCAAAGACCCATATATCCGCACCGTCTCCCGCGGCATCGCAGCGGAAAAGCTCAAGCGCACGCTCGGCAAACAAAACGGCTGCGCTGTTTTTTTTCGCGTCTTTGCTCATTCCGACAAGCGAGCGCTTGTCAAGTATAGCGCAAAGCGCCTCCTGCAGCCGATATATCCGCTCGCGCTCAAATCGCTCTGCGTCACCGCGCAGCAGACAGCGCTCAAACATCAGAGCACGCTCCGAGCAGTCAAATGCAGTGGTGTATTTTTCGAGAAAAACCGACAGATGATCCTCATCCTCGACGACTGCCATCGTCCGAATGGTCTGAGCGCACATCGGATGTCGCTCGAGATACGCCTCGGCGAGCAGACGCACCTCGGGTAAAACCTCGGGGTCGCCGAATGCCCGCATGTTTCCATCGCACCACGGGCGCACGGCGGCATCGCTGTCGATATGGTCTCTGCGTATTTCGCGCAGCAGCTCCGATATCCGTTTTGTATCGTAATTCCGCTTCATGCACTCGCGCCGCAGCGCGTCAAAGGTCTCAGATGCCCGCCGCTCACGCTCGCGCATCGGCATACCGAGCAGCCCGTCAACGGTGATACCGAGCAGCTCGGATATCGACGGTATGAGCTCAAGGTCGGGATAGGTCGCGCCGTTCTCCCACCTGCTGACCGACTGATACGTTACCCCCAGCCGCTCGGCAAATTCCTCCTGCGTCAGACCGTTTTTCTTTCTGTAGGAACGGATGTTTTCACCGATCATCAGTTTCATAATTACCTCCGTATGTTCATTACTGCAAAGCCACGGATCCGTCTGCAATATCATTATACATGCAAAACGTCCGACACGCAATAACGCATATAGAGAGAAAAACTATTAATATGTGTTATATCACACATCGAAAAGCAGGGCTGTCGCTATGCGTTTTCACGTTTTGCGACAGCCCCTTTTTATGGCAACAGTTGATAAAAATGATACGGTTTCATTTGGTTTCAAATGGTTTCACTCAAAAATGAAACCATAGCGGTGAAAGGTGAAACCATAATGAGACGAGAGATGAATCAAGAGATACCTTATTGGTCTTTTCCTTTTTCAGATTCATCATCAGGGGTGGATTTGATCTTTTCATTCAGTACTTTCCCGACTGCCTGTAGCCCGTCAGGGCTGCAAAATGCGTCCATCAGTTCGTTGAACTCAGGGTTTTCGCTATGAGACACGGCAGCATTTCGGATGCGTGACTGTTCAACAATCGATAGGATCAGATCCAGGCCAAGAACCGCACATCCAATGTAAAGACAGGTCTTTATCCAAATCCCAACGATGCAGAGGATGATCCCCGGAACAGATAAGTAGAAAAAGTGAAATAGGAAATTCGTTAGAACAAATAGCCAAAACATTTTCTGGGGGTATTTTCTTTCCATGTTGTACCTCCTAAATTTACAGACCTGACAATTTTCCTTTGCCGAATTGATTGTATCACATGCCTGCACTAATTTCCATACAAAAAAAGCCCGATGGTCTCGTATCAAAACCATCGGGCTTATTTGGTCGGAGTGAGGTGACTCGAACACCCGACCTCTTGGTCCCGAACCAAGCGCTCTACCAAACTGAGCCACACCCCGTAATGTAGTTATTATATCACTATGTTCCCCGCTTGTCAATAGATTTCTTTGTTTTTTGATTTCCTTTTTGATAAAAACGCCTCTATCGGGCTTGACAAAGCCGTCGATATATGATATAATACCGGACGTGAATATGAGCACCCTTAGCTCAGTCGGATAGAGCAACTGCCTTCTAAGCAGTAGGTCGAGGGTTCGAATCCCCCAGGGTGCGCCATAAAAGGGCTGCAAAACAGATATAGCTCGTGAAAACCCCGATTTTATCGGGGTTTTCATCGTTTATACGGTAATATTTCAGCAAACCGTTTTGACAGATATAAAAATGATGTTTTCCCTTTGTTTGGAGCTATCACACAACCGAATATCCGATGCTCTGCCGCGCGCGGAGCATGCACCGCGCATCCGCTCCTACCGGCACAGACGCTGACACAGGCACAGAGTCGGAAAAACGTCTGATTTTCATAAATGGCATCTGCCCTCATCGGCTGCACGATGAAATATGCGACTCTTTTTGCCGCCACGGCAAAAACAGCCCATACATTAATTCAGGGAGGTAATTCAAAATGGAAAACGTTATCACAGCACCAGGGCAACAGTCATAATCTTTAATGACTACAGTTTTGTAACAACATCGTCAGAAGAGACAAAGCCGGCAACTGCCCGCGATGACATCGGCGAGTGGGATTTTAACTGATCCACCGCACTCCGACCGCCGTCCGACAGCGCATGCGCATAGTATCTGCACCGCGCCGTGCATATCGAAGTAAATGACGGACAAACGCCATGTAAAAAACGCCCGAGCGGAAGCCGCCGCCAGAGCGTTTTTTACATGGCGTTATTTTAAAGCGTTTTTTATAACTGCATTCGCTGCAGTGCCGCGCGGTGCGCTCAGCGTTCCTCTCTGAAATAAGAAAGACCGAGACTTGCGGGCGGCTGGTTTTCGCGCTTTCTGCGTATGCTGATTATTATCAGCACAATGATAGTAACCACATACGGGAGCATCTTAAAGAGCTCTGTAGCGCTGCGCGAAAGGCCGGGGATGAAGTTATAAACTATATAGAGTCCGCCGAAGAGAATCGAGCCGAGAACACCCGCATCGGGCTTCCATACGGCAAAGATAACGAGCGCAATAGCGAGCCATCCACGGTCGCCGAAGCCGTTATTTGACCATACGCCCATCGTGTAATCCATAACGTAGTACAGACCTCCGAGGCCGGCGATAACGCTGCCGACGCAGGTTGCGGTGTACTTATACAGCTCAACGTTTATGCCCGCAGCGTCCGCGGTTGCGGGGTTCTCACCGACCGCGCGCAGATAGAGTCCGCGGCGGGTATGCTTGAAGAACCATGCGGTAAGCAGTGCGATGACTATCGCGAGATAAGCAAGAAAGCCGTACGACAGGAACACCTCGCCGAACCATCCGAGCTTTGAAGCAAACGGCAGGGTCGTGCGGAAGAATTCGCTCGTCTGAGTCAGTGCGACCGACGCGGTCTCACTCTTTGTGATAGTTGCGAGCGAGCCGCCGAAGAAGTTACCGAAGCCGATACCGAAGGTAGTGAGCGCAAGACCCGTGACGTTCTGATTTGCGCGGAGCGAAACGGTCAGGAAGCAATAGATAAGCCCCATCAGAAGCGAACCGAGCATAGAAGAAAGCAGCGGGATAATAACGGCAAGGAAGGGATTGAGCACGCCCGATGCCGCGCGTGCCGACTCCTCATAAAGGAACGCGCCGATGACGCCGCTGATGCCGCCGACGTACATTATACCGGGGATACCGAGATTGATATTACCCGATTTCTCGGTGATTATCTCACCCGTCGAGCCGAAAAGGAGCGGAATGCCCTGAACGATAGCGCGCTGAATTACGGTAATAATCATACTCAGTTCTCCTTTCTTGCACTGCGGTGCATGATGCGGTAGTTGATGAAGAATTCGCTTCCGATAATGAAGAACAGAATAATTCCGCTGATGATATCGGAGAAGGATTCGTTGAGCTTGAATACCGTCGCAATCTCGCCCGCGCCGCGCTCGAGGAACACGAGCAGGAACGAGGTAAGTATCATGTAGATAGGATTGAACTTTGCGAGCCACGATACCATGATAGCGGTAAAGCCTCTGCCGTCCGCCGTCGTTGTTGCTATCGTGTGATGCGTTCCGCCGACGAGCAGCAGACCCGCAACGCCGCAGATAGCGCCCGAGAATGCCATTGTGCGTATAATAACGCGCTTTACATTGATGCCGATATAGCGGGCGGTGTTTTCACTCTCGCCGACGACCGATATCTCGTAGCCGTGCTTAGAATAGCGCAGATATACGAAAAGGATAACTACGATGAGCGCAACGATGATGATATTCAGCAGATAGCTGTTGTCGCCGATGGTAGGCAGCCAGCCGGCATGCGTATCCTGATTGATGATGCCGACCTTGCCCGAGCCCTTCGGAACCTCCCATTTGACGACGAAAAACTGAACGAGCTGCATGGCAACATAGTTCATCATGAGGGTAAAGAGCGTTTCGTTTGTACCCCAGTTAGCCTTGAAGAATGCGGGAATTACGCCCCATATTGCGCCCGCGACGATAGCCGCGACCGCCATTATGAGGATAAGCACGCCGTCCGGCACCTTTCCGCCGAGCGTTATCATACACGCCGCGGTAGCAAGTCCGCCGATAAGCACCTGACCCTCCGCGCCGATATTCCAGAAGCGCATACGGAACGCGGGTGTTACGGCAAGCGCAACGCAGAGCAGCATTGCGATATTCTGCAGCAGCTGCCATACGCGCCTGTTCGTTCCGAAGGAGGATTTAATCATCGTTCCGTAAACGCTGATGGGGTTCTCGCCCGTCAGCGCAAGCGTTACAATACCCGCGACAAGGAGCGCCGCAATGACCGCGCCGATGCGGATAAGCCATGCGCGCCACCATGCGACGGCGGGGCGCTTGACTATGTGAAAGAGGGGTTCGTGTCCCTCGGCTTTTTTAGTTGCTGCCATGCTGCTCTCCCTCCTTTTCTTCCTTCTTGTCTGTCTTTGTCATGAGATAGCCTATCTCTTCCTTGACGGCGGTTCTGCCGTCGACCGTTCCCGTTATGCTGCCGGAGTTGATGACCATTATGCGGTCACAGAGCCCGATAAGCACGTCAAGGTCCTCTCCGACGAAAATGACGGCAACGCCGCTTTCCTTCTGCTTATTGAGCAGATTATATATCATGTAGGAGGAGTTGATGTCGAGTCCGCGGACGGGGTACGCCGCCATAAATACCGACGGAGCCGCCGCGATCTCGCGCCCTACAAGCACCTTCTGAACGTTACCGCCCGAAAGACGGCGGACGGGGGTGAAGGCGCTCGGGGTAACGACCTCGAGATCCTTGATTATCTCGTCGGCGAGGTCATGCGGCTTCTTTCTGTTAAGAAAGATGGAGCGACCCTTGCCGTAGCTGCGCAGCATCATGTTGTCGATTATGTTCATGTTTCCGACAAGTCCCATGCCGAGACGGTCCTCGGGCACGAACGACAGACGGACACCGAGGTCGCGTATCTGTACGGGGGTCTTGTCGCGGAGGTTTACGTGCTCTCCGTCCTTCGGACTGAGATATGTGATCTCGCCCGAATCTATCGGCTGCAGTCCCGCGATAGCCTCGAGCAGCTCGCGCTGTCCGGAGCCCGCGATGCCCGCGATACCGAGTATCTCACCCGCGCGCGCCTCGAACGAAACACCGTCCAGCACCTTTATTCCGTCGCTGTTGGTGTAGTTGACGTCGCGGACGAGCAGCCTCAGACATACGTCGCGCGGCTCGCTGCGGTCGATGTTCAGTGTGACCTTTTTGCCGACCATCATCTCGGTAAGGCTTGCCTCATCGGTCTTTGCGGTCTCGACGGTAGCAACATGCTCGCCCTTGCGGAGAACGGCGACGCGGTCGGAGATGGAAAGCACCTCGTGCAGCTTGTGCGTTATGATAATGACCGATTTGCCCTCATCGCGCATGCGGCGGAGAACGGCGAACAGCTTTTCCGTCTCCTGCGGGGTAAGCACGGCGGTGGGCTCGTCAAGAATAAGTATGTCCGCGCCGCGGTAGAGCACCTTCAATATCTCTACCGTCTGCTTCTCGGAAACACTCATATCGTAGATCTTCTTGTCGGGATCCATGATAAAGCCGTATTTCTCGGTGAGCGCGACCACCTTCTCGCGCGCGGCGGGAAGCGAATATTTGTCCTCGTCTATGCCGAGGATGATATTCTCGGTCGCCGTAAAAACGTCGACGAGCTTGAAATGCTGATGTATCATTCCGATTTTGTAACGGAACGCATCTTTCGGGGAGCGGATAACGACGGGCTCTCCGTCGACATAGACCTCGCCCTCATCGGGATAGTAAATACCCGAAATCATATTCATAAGGGTGGTCTTGCCGCTGCCGTTTTCGCCGAGTACCGCAAGTATCTCGCCGTGAAGAACGTCAAGGTCAACATCCTTATTTGCAACTATGCTGCCAAATCGCTTGGTAACATGCTTTAGCTGTATCGCTACGGAATCTGTCACACCGCACCTCCGAGTCAGAATTGTAGGCTTTTCCGAAAAAGCAGGAAAAACCGAAGAAGGGTATACCGTTTCTTCGGAATTCTTTAAAGAAAAAATATCGGAGCCGTCTCCGATAAAAGACAGTCAGGGGGAGCCGGACAGCACCCTGCTCCCCTCCTGTCATATTATACTGTTAAAATCAGAATTTGCTGTTGAGCAGCTCGATGCCGTCGATCTTTACATCGAAGTAAGGAGCAGAACGGAACTCGGACTCATGGAAGTAGCCGTTTACGATAGCCTCGGTGTCGCCCGTGTTGTCAGCGTCGGAGTTAACGTCAGCCATGTAGCTCTCAAGAGCAGCGCCGTCAACGGCGAACTTAGAGGTATCGAATACCTTGAGAGTGCCGTTTTCGAGCTCGTTCTTAACCTCAGCGAGCTTCTCTGCGGTGCCCGCAGCAGCTGCCTCGGTGTTGATGTCGGAGAGAACAACGGAGCCTGTAGCAAGTGTGCCGGTCCAGTCAGCATCGATAGCCTTGCCGTCCATGGTGTTCTTGATGATAAGCTCCATGTAAGGCTGCCAGTTGATAGCAGAGGAGATGATGAAGGTCTTGGGGCAAGCCTGAACGGTAGAACCGTTGTAGGAGACATTAGGAACGCCTGCTGCCTCACATGCGGTAGGAGCACCCATGGAGTCTGCGTGCTGGCTGATAAGCTTGCAGCCCTTAGCGATAAGAGCGTTTGCAGCTTCCTTCTCCATAGCCTCGTCATACCAAGAACCGGTGAACTGAACCTTCATGGTAGCGGTGGGGCAAACCGATCTTGCGCCGAGGAAGAAGGAGGTATAACCCGAAACAACCTCTGCGTAGGTGAATGCGCCGACGTAGCCGATAACAGCCTCCTCAGCGGTGAAATCGCCGTTTGCGATCATCTCGTTGAGCTTAAGACCTGCAGCAACGCCTGCAAGATAACGACCCTCGTAAATAGAAGCAAATGCATTGTGATAGTTGGAAAGACCCTCGGTGTGAGCTCTTGTACCGGTAGCATGGCAGAACTGAACATCGGTGTACTTCTTAGCAGCCTCGATGAGGTAGGTCTCGTGACCGAAGCTGTCTGCAAAGATGAGCGAGCAGCCCTGATCGACAAGGTCCTCACAAGCCTCGTAGCACTCCTGACCCTCGGGAATGTTGGTCTTCATGATAACCTGCGAATCGGTAAGACCGGTAGCAGCCTGAGCACCCTTAACTGCGTTGATGAAGTTAAGGTCATAGGTGGAGTTCTCGTCGTGCAGGAAAATGAAGCCTACCTTGAACTCCTTACCGTCGTTTGCCTTGTTGTCAGCAACGGTAGTCTCGCTGTTATTGTCGCCGGCAGTATTGCCGCAAGAGGTCGCAAAAGCGGCAACCGAGACAATCATGACAACTGCGAGAGCAATAGAAAGAATCTTCTTAAGCATTTGTCTAATCCTCCAAATTTGTTTATAATTAAAAGCATACCTCGCGGCAGCTCTTAATACGGTGTCAGAGGTCGGGCAAGCCAGACAAATAAAGCAACATCGAACACACACCTGTTGTCCGCGCCGAGACACGACGCCCACGCCGACACAAAAATGCAATATCCGATGTAAAAAAACCGGGACGAATTTCTTCGTCCGACATAATGATACACCATTCGAACCGGTTTGTCAACTAACAAAAACTCATCAAAACAAGGTTTTAATAAAGTGTGAAAAATCCCGCGTCATCGCTCCCCGCCTTTGGTAATTATAACGGCACACTCGACGTGTCCGCAACCAAATCGGCAGCATTTAAGGGAAATAAAGCCATAGCAGTGCCGCTCCGCCGCTGCTGCAACTGACACACCCCGCCGCATTCCACCGCGCCGCGTCCCCGCATTCCGCTGCGCACTTCTCAATTCACCATGCGTCCCTCTCCTCCGCACGCTCTGCCGTTCGCCGCATGTTCACTATCGCGTCCAACGCATTCTGCCGCGAGCCGTCACCGTCCTCGCCGTGCGCTCCGTCATTCAGGACAAAATTTTCATGTCTCGGCACGGATAATTTTCCCCGAAAACATGCATTCAATTCCTGCCGTGCCGTTTTTCACCACACAAACGCGCAAAAGTAAGCCATCGCGACAGCAAGCCGCTTTTACCGCCGCAGAAAGCCTGTCCCCGCGTGTACTATAGAAATGCCGGAGCTCGTGTATACTATAGAAAAATGCAGCATGCTGCAAAAATCTTCATTTGCGCTTACATCCAAATCGGATAGGAGACGGTGGTTAACCGCCGTCCTCCCACAACATTCCTCCGCAGTAATTAATCGCTTCTTCGGTACTTTGAGCGGAGCTGACCTCTGCAAGCTCAACCGCTGCCTTTCGACACGGCTTACTCCTTTTTGAAGCCGGGAGCGTTCCTTGCAAGCCTCCCCGAGTAAGAACAATAACCTTCATTCCGTAACCGCCGCATCTACTGTATGGAATTCGGGTGCATTGGACTTCTTCTTGTTTGGCAGAGTCGTCCGTCCCAAGTCTGCCTTCTATGCGATTTCTGTTCGTCAGTCCGGAGCTTTGCCCGCAGAGGCACTTCTCAGCCTCTACATCCGGCTTCCTTCGGATTCCGCCTCACGACGGACACCCTTGCCTTCGGCTAATGCTTCCCGCTGCCGAGCGCATAGCGGGCTTTCAACATCGAGTTATTGCCCATGTCTGGCACACCGAATATTATGCCACTGCGCCGCAGGCGCAATATCACTTTTGCCGCAGGCAAAAATATCACGCCGAGCAGCGCGAGACTCACTTAACTCGCTTCATCTCGCATTCTGCGGTAAATATCATCCTGTAATATAATTATTTAAAATTGTTCTTGACATATGTAATTATTTATGATACACTCCTATTGTAAGGAATAGATTTTGTCACATAATCACATAATACGTAAAATAACGTTCCATATAGTTAGTCCTAAAGTATGCCACCGTATGCTGTGCGCCTCCCCAATTGGATTTATCTGCAGACGTGCAGTGTAGGTACAACCCTCGCGTACGTCTGTTTTTGTTTTACAACGGAGATTGTATCTCGTAAACTACGAGAAATAGATGACAATATCCATTTGAAAGCGAATACTACAGAGATGTTCAGATTTGGGTATGCATTGATCCCGTATTTGATAGTCAGATGATTGAATTAAAAGCGTTTTGATTGTGTAAATACCTTTTTCATGCTAAATTTATATGCAGTTGGAATTGCCGGAGTAAGGTGACAAAATGAAAAGTAACAGTTTGCCGATAGCAAAGCCGTTTTACAGTGTATCGCATTCTCAGGGGACAACCGGAGCAATAATTTACAATAACCCCAGTATGCGAAATTGGTACCTAAACAATTCTCTTGTTCTGCAGGCTCGAGCAGACGGACTCGAAAGCAAGCAACCGAAATTACGCATGGATATCTGTCAGTCTAATATAGAAGACAATCCGTATATTGATCGCCAGCAGCTACTTATGACCTTTCTTGACGGATGTATCAGCCGTGTTGTATGCAATATGATAGACCGTGGGTGGTATGTATATTTCGGAGGAGTGGATGATTATTATATGAAGGGCAGATACGGGTATCACGTACGCCATTATTTACACGACGGTCTAATCTGCGGATATAACCGTGAAAAGAAAACATACAGCGTTTTTGCGTATGATGAACATATGAGATATTCGTTATTTGAAATGCCGCAACTATGCTTTGATGAGGCAAGAAAATCATCCGAGCGAATGGAGTATTGTGGTATGCTTGTAGCCGTCAGGCCGCAGCCTATTCAAATCGACCTTAACCCAATACTGATGCTCGAAAAGCTGCGCGATCATCTTTCGCCGCCGTCAGCATGGAACTACGACGAGAGCGGTGTAACGGTATACGGCATAGAGGCGCATGAATGTACCATTCATTATATTGAGGCAATTGCAACACCCAATTGTCTGCAAGATATCGACATCCGACCGTTCAAGATGTTACTTGAGCATAAGCGTTTTATGCTTGAACGACTTGAAGCACTTGAGTGTTATTACGGACTTGAAGCAAATTACAGTACTCGATATAAAATAGTAGAAGTTACTGCGGAAAAAATGTGGAATCGGTGCTTGCGTTATACTATGACATCAACTGATTCTGACCTTTTGGACATGATAGATAAGATACATATTATGCGCGACCTTGAATGGAAAATACTTTCCGATACCGTCGATATGCTATCGGCGAAAGAACGAAGCATGTAATCAAAATTACAGCTGCATATGCGCATGTGATAAGGCTTTGACAGTAATCAGTGTATTGGGCGATCTTTGAAATTGCCATCAAAGCCTTAAGCTGCAAGCATTGTTCGTAAAAGGATGCAATCACAATGAGCAAGATAAAAAATCTCGCATCTAATTGCAGAAAGCATGTCGGCAATCTGATGTTCATGTACAGACAAATATTTTCGATTTCAAAAATCAGAATATTTCTTGTCGTTTTACAATGTATAATATCAAACGCATACCTGGTGGTAGATATTTATTTTCTCAAGTATATCGTTGAGGGATTAATAGGCGGTCGCAGCCTGACATATTTCGCCGCAGTGATAGCAGTAAAGTTAGGTACGCTTTTGTTGATGCAATGCTGCGACAATATCTTTGAAAACTATGTTTTCAAGAAAATAGATGTGAGAATCGAAAAAGAGCTCGCGATACGTCTGTTCGACAGAATCAAAGACATAAAGCTGAGCAAGATGGAATCCCCCGAATACTACAACAAATATGAGAAAGCCGTCGCGGAGGTCGGGCAGCGTTCGGGGGCACTTATCGGATATTTTACCTATGTTCTGTCCACCCTTTTGAACATCGTCAGCCTGACAGCCATCATCTCTTCCCTGAACGTTGCTATGATAATAATTTCGCTTGTCGGAATGCTTGTTACCGTTTGGGCGAACATAGCAAATACAAAGAACGTTTATGATGCTAATATGAGCTTTGTGGATACGGACAGAAAAATTAATTACGTTCGTCGTATATTCTATCTCCCGCAGTATGCAAAGGATATCAGGAGAACAAATCTGCCGCAGCTGCTGAAAAGAAAATATAATGATGCAATCGACGAAAAGCAGGGCTTGATAAAAAAGCACTGGCCGAAAATCATCGCGATAGCGGTATCGGGAAGCTGGCTTTATAACGTTGTAAATGTGGGTGCGTCGTATTTGTATCTGGCAATCAAAGCGATGCAGCAGGTCATTTCCGTCGGCGACGTCACATCGCTTGCTTACGCCGTCAATCAGTTGAGCAACAATTTTCTACAGATATCCAATATCATTCCGCAGGCGATTCAGCATTCATTGTACATACAAAACTATAAAGACATGTTCGACGCATTCAGCGAGGAAGACCTGTATGCAGGCTCCGATAAAGCCGCTGTTACGTGCGCCGGTGATATCAGGCTCGAGCACGTGTCTTTCAGCTACGTCGGTGCTAACGCAAAAGCAATCGATGATATATGCCTGTCGATAAGAAACGGAGAGCACCTTGCAATTGTCGGTGAAAACGGCTCGGGAAAAACAACTCTCGTAAAGCTGCTGTCGGCTCTGTATGACCCCTCAGACGGAAGGATATCTATGGGCGGCGTTGATTATAGGAATATTTCCTTCAAAAGCCTGTCGTCGCTGTTCGGAATCGTTGATCAGGATTTTCAGCACTATGCGTTTTCCATCTCGGAAAATCTCTCTATCCAATGCGACGGTACGGATGTCGATGATGAAAGGGCCAGCGATTCGCTGAAAAAAGTAAATATTTATGACGCGATATCGAAGCTTGATAACGGGGTTGATTCTGTTTACTCTAAAGAATTCGACAAAGACGGCGTAGACTTCTCGGGCGGTCAGCTCCAAAGGCTCGCCATCGCACGCGCTCTGTATTCCGATGCTCCGATAATGATTTTTGATGAGCCGTCAAGCGCTCTCGACCCTATAGGTGAGCAAAAGCTGTTTGACACCATTTATGAAAATTGCGCGGAAAAGACGCTCATCATGGTGTCGCATAGGCTCTCCTGCGTTAAGGATATGGATAGAATTATCGTTCTTGATAAGGGAAGGATAATCGAAATGGGCAGCCATGCGGAATTGATGCACTTGGACGGAAAATATGCTGAAATGTTTAAATTGCAGGGTGAAAGATACGGTCTTGATAAAGACTGAGTCGCACTACACGAAAAATCCTCATTCGATCGAGTGGGGATTTTTCTTTTTCTTTTGCCGACAAAAAACAGCAGACAAAGCGTATTTTCCTGTCAGCCGAATCGGGTAGGAGGCGGTGACTAACCGCCTCCTACCACAACACCATGCGTACAGGTCCGTACACGGCGTTTCGATAAGTTGTTGTTTATGCCTTCTCCTTTGATGACTGCTAAACATTCTCGACCTCTACTCTCGGTTTCCAACCTACCCTCAGTCATTCAATCTTCATGGAGCAGCTGTTTTCAATCACAATCATTCACCTTTGATTTCACACAGCTTCTTATCGTCCCCCTTCCTCCGCGGTAATTAATCGCTTCTTCGGTACTTTGAGCGGAGCTGACCTCTGCAAGCTCAACCGCTGCCTTTCGACACGGCTTACTCCTTTTTGAAGCCGGGAGCGTTCCTTGCAAGCCTCCCCGAGTAAGAACAATAACCTTCATTCCGTAACCGCCGCATCTACTGTATGGAATTCGGGTGCATTGGACTTCTTCTTGTTTGGCAGAGTCGTCCGTCCCAAGTCTGCCTTCTATGCGATTTCTGTTCGTCAGTCCGGAGCTTTGCCCGCAGAGGCACTTCTCAGCCTCTACATCCGGCTTCCTTCGGATTCCGCCTCACGACGGACACCCTTGCCTTCGGTTAATGCTTCCCGCTGCCGAGCGCATAGTGGGCTTTCACCACCAAGTTATTGCCCATGTCGGGCACACCGCAAAAACCGTCTCTGCCGTACCGAGGTACGGCAGAGACGGTTTTAACGTCAGAAAAACGAAAGCATAAAGCTCCTTGCAATGAATCCCGGCGGGGCTTCCACTGCACCCGAGGCACTGTGCGTGCATCTGGGCAGCCTCGGCTGCCGTCGTTTTCCGTTATGCACTTTTTAAGCATCTCCGAAATGGGAACAGATAAAACGCCCGGAGTGCTCGATTTTGCCGTACAAGGCGTACACTCGTACGTCGTACGGCAAAAACTGGCGCAGAAAAAGCGGATAACAATTTTTTACGGAGAAATCCGTTTGGATTTCATCAGCTTTTTCGGCTTCTGATTTCCCATTTTTGCTTATTACTAATCTTTATCCTCTTTATCCGCTTTTTCGATCCGGACGTTTTTTAGCATTCCTTTTAATACATGCCGCCCATGCCGCCATCCATTCCGGGAGCGGCGGGTGCTGCGGGTGCGGGCTCCTTCTTATCGGCAACGAGTGCCTCGGTGGTAAGGACGACCGATGCGATAGAGGAAGCGTTCTGGAGCGCTGAGCGCGAAACCTTGGTAGGATCGACGATTCCGGCATCCATCATATCTACATACTCATCGCGAGCAGCGTTGTAACCAAAGCCGGTCTTGCCGCTGTTCTTAATCTTATCAACAACGACCGAAGCCTCAACGCCTGCGTTGTTGCAGATCTGACGAAGCGGCTCCTCGAGCGCACGGACAACGAGCATCGCACCGGTCTTTTCATCGCCCTCAAGCGACTCTGCAACGGCTCTGACCGCGGGGATAACGGTGATATAAGCCGTTCCGCCGCCTGCTACGATGCCCTCCTCAACTGCTGCCTTGGTAGCGTTGAGCGCATCCTCGATGCGGAGCTTCTTCTCCTTCATCTCGGTCTCGGTAGCTGCGCCGACCTTGAGAACTGCTACGCCGCCTGCGAGCTTAGCAAGACGCTCCTGGAGCTTCTCGCGGTCGAAGTCAGAGGTAGTGGTCTCGATAGCGCTGCGAATCTGAGCAACACGGGACTTGATAGCCTCGCTGTCGCCTGCGCCGCCGACGATGATGGTGTTCTCCTTGTTGATCTTAACCTGTCTTGCTCTGCCGAGCTGCTGCATGGTGGTATCCTTAAGCTCAAGTCCGAGCTCGTCGGAGATGACCTCACCGCCTGTCAGGATAGCGATATCGCGGAGCATCTCCTTGCGGCGGTCGCCGAATCCGGGCGCCTTAACGGCAACGCAGGTAAAGGTTCCGCGCAGCTTGTTGAGTACGAGAGTGGTAAGAGCCTCGCCCTCGACATCCTCTGCGATGATGAGCAGCTTCTTGCCCGCCTGAACAATCTGCTCGAGCAGGGGCAGAATCTCCTGAATGTTAGATATCTTCTTATCGGTGATAAGAACGAGCGCGTCGTCGATGACAGCCTCCATCTTATCGGTATCGGTTACCATGTAGGGAGAGAGATAACCGCGGTCGAACTGCATACCCTCTACGACCTCGCAGTAGGTATCTGCGGACTTGGACTCCTCAACGGTGATAACGCCGTCTGCGGAGACCTTCTCCATAGCGTCTGCGATGAGCTGACCGATAACCGCGTCGTCTGCCGAGATGGTACCGACTCTTGCGATGTCCTCGCTGCCGTTGACCTTCTTGCTCATTGTGCGCAGCTCCTCAACAGCCTTGTCAACTGCCTTGGCGATACCGCGGCGGAGAACCATCGGGTTAGCGCCTGCGGTAACGTTCTTCATACCCTCGCGGATAAGTACCTGAGCGAGAACGGTAGCCGTGGTAGTACCGTCGCCTGCCGCATCGTTGGTCTTTGTTGCGACCTCCTTGATGAGCTGTGCGCCCATGTTCTCCATAGCGTCGTCGAGCTCGATCTCCTTAGCGATGGTAACACCGTCGTTGATGATCATGGGTGCGCCGTACTTCTTTTCGAGAACGACGTTTCTGCCCTTCGGTCCGAGTGTGATCTTAACCGTATCTGCAAGCTTATCAACACCGCGAAGCAGTGCGTTTCTTGCGTCCATACCGTACATAAGTTCCTTAGCCATATCTGTATTCCTCCTATATAAGCCCGGTAGAATTACTCAACTACCGCGAGAATGTCGCCTACTCTGACGATCATGTATTCCTCACCGTCGATCTTGACCTCGGTTCCGGAATATTTGCTTGTAATGACCTTCTGACCGACGGAAACGGTCATCTCTACCTCTTTGCCGTCAACAACGCCGCCGGGCCCGACTGCGATGACCTCAGCTACCTGGGGCTTCTCCTTTGCTGCGCCGGCAAGAATGATGCCGCTCTTTGTAGTCTCTTCTGCCTCGACCATCTTGATAACAACACGGTCGGAAAGTGGTTTCAGTTTCATAATGACCCTCCTGAATATAAATAATAATTAGTAAGCAATTTAAGGTTATTAGCACTCTAACCGTTCGAGTGCTAATAACTGTTTACTATTATACTCACACCTTTTCTAAAATCAAGTCATTTTCTGCTTTGTTTACATATATTTAACACGAAAGAAATATAATAAATACAATCTCCCGTCCGCACATATAGACAGACGGGAGACCGTACATGTTTATTCAAATTTCGACGCTTCGCGGAGCACCGCCTGCCCGTGAAGCCCCCACGTTACGCAAAGCAGACCCCGCCGCGAAAAATCATAGGCACGAGGAGCACGTTCCGCGCGTCGGTATCAGGTATAATGCTTTGCCTGCGCCTCATACATCTCGGCGTAGCGGCGGTTAGTCTGCATCAAGCGCTCGTGCGAATCAAAGCCCGAGACGGTATTGCCGTCAATAAAAATAACCTTGTCGGCATACTTTGCGACCGACAGCCGATGCGAGATGTAGAACACCGTCTTTCCGCGCGCCGCCTTACCGAAGGTCTGTATCAGATCATCCTCCGCAAACGCATCGAGCGCGCTTGTCGGCTCGTCGAGAATAACAATTTTCGGGTCGCGATACAGCGCCTTTGCGAGTGCGAGCTTCTGCAGCTCGCCGCCCGAAAGCCTTGTGCCCTCCGCGTCGAACAGCTTGCCCAGCATGGTCATTGTGCGGTGCGGCAGCGAGTTTATCTTTTCGATAAGCCCCGCCTCGCCGAGCCGATATTCCACCTCCGCCCTGCACTCATCCGTATCCTCGAACTCGTTCAGTGCGACATTCTCGGCTATTGTAAATTCAAATGACCTGTAATTCTGAAACACCGTGCCGAATATCCCGCGATAATCCTCATAATTATATTGCTTTATATTGCTGCCGCCGAGCGTTATCTCACCCGACGAAACGTCGTACAGCCGCATCATGAGGTTGATAAAGGTCGATTTCCCCGCGCCGTTCACGCCGACAATCACATAGAATTTTCCCGTTTCGAGCGAAAGATTCAAATCACGCAGAACGCACGTATCCGAGCCGGGGTAGCAGAACGATACATTTTTGAACTCGATGCTGCCGCGCACGTCGCTCTTTTTAAGGCGGATATCATCGTCATGCGGCACGGCGATGGAATTTTCTATCTCCATATAATCGCGGTATGCGTCGACATACTTGCATTTATCGCCTATCCCTATCACCTCGCCGATAAGCGACGATACCGTTCCCGAAAAGGTCTGCAGCGCGGCAAAGAACATCGTAAAATCGGCAAAGCTCAGCCCCGCAAAAATCATCCGCCATGCGAGAAACAGATACATAACGGCATTCTGCGCCTGCGACAGAAAGCAGTTGCCCGCATTGTAGCGGAACAGCGACCTGCCGAAGCGGCGAACCAGCTTGTCGAATCTGAGTATCAGACGATAATATTTGCTCGCTATCCAATCGGCGAGACCGTGCAGCTTGAGTTCAAAAGCGCAGCTCGGGTCGTCAAGCACGTTCATATAATAGGTAACTTCCTTGTTCAGCGGCGCTTCATCGGCGAATTTCTTTCTGTTTTTTCGGTTGCTGAGCACAATAATGAGCGTCTGCAGCGCTATCACGACAAGCATTATTATAAGGATGTAAACGTCGACGGCAGACAGGATATACGTCACGCTGAGCAGCGTAATCGCCCCCGATATCAGATTAAAAAACGACGAAAACAGGGCTGTTATGTAGTTGCCCTGCGCGGATGCGGTCGCCATCTGCTTTTTTGTCGATATTTCGGGCGAATCGAGAAGCGCAAGATCGAGCTTTGAATTCTTGACGAGCACCCGAAAAAACAGGTCGTTGCGGAACAGAGAATCATTCGCGCCCTGCAGCAGCTGTATCAGCAGAATAACCGCGGTAAGCGCGTATGTCACGGCAAACGACAGAATAATATACGTCACCGTCATTTTCCAATCCCCGTCCGTTATCTGCTCGACGATAAGCTTAGAAAACAGAACCGTCGCCGTCGGCATGATGCCGCTCAGTATCGCGAGCAAAAATCTCGATAGGAGAAAAAACCTGTTGAAGCTCCATGCCGTTCCGATAACAAAGCTAAGTGTAGAAAACACCCGCCCCGTTGCACCGATAATTTTTTTCATATCCACCTCACCGCCGCATATCTGTTGTTCTCAGCCCGCCGCACATCTGCGGCGCGACCCTTTCATATACTACAGTCGTAAAAACAGCTGCATGGTTAGGGGGGGAGGCGAAAAAAGCGCAAGCATCGCTTCTCAAATTCGACAGATACGGCAAAAAGGGAGGGCTGCTAAAAAACAAGTTTTTAACAGCCCCGAGGGGAAAGGTAAAAATGCCCTGACTTTTCGGACATCCCCTTTTATATGGAAAGGTAAAAAATGTAGCTAATCTATGTATGCAACGGGTCGACTTGCCGACGATATCATACCGTCCGCGCCCGACCGCGAGACATTTAATACAGCGCCATGACCTCCGTTCCCGACAAAATTGCCTGTCATCTATAGTACTGTGCCTGCATTTCAAACATCTTTTTGTATATACCGTCCTCGAACTGTATCAGCTCGCTGTGCGTTCCGTATTCCGCTATGGTATTACCGGCAAACACGGCGATATGGTCCGTAAATCTGGTTGACGAAAGCCTGTGCGAGATATAGAGAGAGGTACGATTTTCTGCGATCTCGTGAAAGCTCTTATAGATATTGTACTCCGCTATCGGGTCAAGCGCAGAGGTAGGCTCGTCAAAAATAATTATCGGAGTATTTCTGTAGACCGCGCGTGCGATAGCAAGCTTCTGCGATTCCCCGCCCGACAGCTCTATTCCGTCGGGATCAAAATCCTTGCTTATATACGTATCGAGCTTTTTCGGCAGGGTCTCCATTCTCTGCTCAAATCCGCTTTTTTTAATGCTGTCATAAAGCCTATCATCATCGGCGACCATATCCATGGCAATATTCTCGCGCACGGTAAAGGGAAACAGCTTATAATCCTGAAAGACAACGCTCAGCAGCTTACGGTATGTCTCATACGGGATATCTCTTGCGGGAATGCCGTTTATCAATATCTCTCCGCTTGTAGGCTCATAGAAGCGGCAGAGCAGCTTGACAAATGTAGTTTTTCCCGCGCCGTTAACGCCGACTATCGACAGGGATTCGCCGCGTTTTATCTTTATATTAATGTTTTCAAGTATCATTCGGTCCGTTTGGGGATACTTAAACGAAACATTTCTGAACTCGATCTCGGCATTCTCGGTGATATCTATATGCGCCGTGCCCTCATCGGCTTTTTGCTTCTCCACCATCGAGATGCATCGGCGATAGTGCCTCAGAAACTCCACGGCATTCTTCATCAACACAGAATAATTTCCGAAAACGCCCATAATGGCACCCGAGAATGTACCTGCAGCCGAAAGATACATCGAAAAATCTCCGATAGTCATCGTACTGCGCAGCACGCCTGCCGACAGTATGACATATATGAGAATGCTCTGAGCTATTCCCATTACGCCGCTGATAATTTGAAAGTTGCTCATGGTCTTATTGTGCTTTTTATCAATCGGGAACAGCTCTTTTTCCCAATATTCCTCGGCACTGTCATACAGCCATTTTTCGAGATTGTTTACACGCACCTCCTTACCCATCGGGGCATATGTCATAAGCGATGCAAGATACCCCGCTCTGCGGCTCTTGTGAACCCGCTCCTCCTCATATCTGCGCGGAATATCCCTCTGAAGATAATCAATGAACACATTCAGAGCGGAAAAAACGACCACTATCAGCAGAACTGCGGGATTAAGCGTTAATATAACGGAGCCTATTCCTACAATATTAAAAAGCGCTTTCAGTACATCGGTAGAGTTCTGCAATATTACGTCAAAGCGATTGTTACGCGCCAGCAGTACGTAGTCCTGAGTATCAGGGTTTTCAAGAGACGCATAACTCATCTCCGTTGTGGCTTCGGCGAGCTTTATGAAAGCGTTGTAAGACGTCGTCTCAAGCTCATGCGAATCCCATAGTGAAAACAGCTGCGTTAAAAGCCGGGCAGCCAGCGTGAACAGCGCCATAAGAACGGCATATATTATTACCCGCTTTATGTCTCTGCCCTCCGTCAGCTCATTTATCACCGCACGCACAAACAAAATAGGTATTATAGTCTGAAGGGTCTGGATTATAAGAAAAGGTATCCGCACAAAGATCAGCTTTTTATTAGCCCTATACATGAATTTGTATGCGAACAGCAAATTTGAATATCGCTCCTTCAGCGTACCCCTCTCCTCGCGCCTTTTCTGCCGCGCCGCGCGGCGTTCTTCTTTTTCTTTTTTTCTGTCTCTCATCACTTTCACCTGTCCCTATGCAACAAAATCAAGCATATGAAATATCCGATGCCGCAGCGGCTCATTCTTCATTCTCTTCTTCAGACACATCAGATTCGTCCGACTCATCCGTCTTATCAACGTAATAAGACGCTTGCTTTGAAAACATGTCGGCATAAACGCCGCCGAGAGCCATAAGCTCGGAATGGGTTCCGCGCTCAACAAGCTCACCGTCTGCAAACATAGCCACCGAATCGCAGAACTTAACGCTTGCAAGCCTGTGCGAGATATAGATTGACGTTTTGTTTTTAATAATACTCCGGAACCTGTTATAAAGGGTCGTTTCGGCTACGGGATCAAGAGATGCCGTCGGCTCATCCAGAATAATGATGGGTGCATCCTTGTAATATGCCCGTGCGCAAGCCAGCTTCTGCCCTTCTCCGCCGGATAATTCGTTTCCCTTATAATCGAACGCCCTGCCTATATGCGTATATATTCCTTCGTCAAGGGTCGCGAGCTTTTCGCCGAGCCCGCTCTGCTCCAGCGCCGTTATCACCCGCGCTTCATCCACCTCACGATTCATGACAACATTTTCGCATATAGTCATCCAGAAAAGCTGAAAATCCTGAAATACAACGGAGATTCGCTCACGGTAATCCGCAAGATTTATCGTCGAAATATCTATCCCGTCCAAAAGTATCTTACCCATAGTAGGCTCATAGAGACGGCAGATAAGCTTAATAAAGGTTGTTTTTCCCGCACCGTTGTATCCCACTACCGAAAGGCGCTCGCCCGCCTTTATTTTGATATTGACGTTTTTCAATACAAATCTGTCGGTGTTGGGATATTTAAAAGATACGTCGACAAATTCGAGCGCTCCGCACTTTGCGGGCAGTTCATCTCCCGTGACTACCTCTTTTTCTTTTCCCTTATGATCCGCGTACGACAAAAACTCCTTATAATCATCAACATATCCCGACAGCAGAGCCAAGCCCGAGAATCTGTTTACAAAGCATGACAATGTCCATGAAAATGCCGATATAGCGCCGAGAAATACGGTAAAGGAACCGACGGTTATCCCACCCGATATCACCAGATACGCACAGTAGCCGTATACGGCAACGGTTTGCAACATTTCGGTAAAGAACGGGAGCACTCTGTACTTAAACTGTTTTTTTTGGTTCGTCATACAATTATCTATGTATTCAGAGACCTTATCATCGTACTTTTTGTGAAGCCATTCTGCAGCGCCGTTGATTCTTATCTCCTTTGCAAAGTCAAAGTAAAGCATACTCAGCCAGATAGAGGTAATACATCTGTTGATTCTTGTAAGGATACTCTGATACTCATAGCCAATCTTATCACATCTCCGCGAAGCATACGCATTTGTCGCTATTACGAGCAGGAGGAAAACGACCATCAACGGATGAATGGAAGCGATAATATAGCTGTATCCGATAAGCTGCACCAGCTCGGATATAAAACCCGCCACCGTATTCTCCGCAAACGATTTCGGTTCGACCGCGCCTATCGACTTCTCCGCGAGATCGCGTACGCGACCGTCTTCAAAATTACCGTAATCCATGTATCCCCACTTCGCGTGATGATACATGGTCATGTTCTGATTGATCCTCAGCGTACGAATAGTCTTAGACCGCTGAATAAGCGTCGGAACTATACCGAAAAATACGGTCGCCGCAGCATAAAAACACAGATAACGTACGGTAACATCCACACGCTTTTCGCCCGCAAGCTCGTCCAAAATATATTTGGACAGATAAAGCATGATAAACGGCTGCGCCATCTGCATCGCCGTCTGCATTATGATGTGCGGATATATGCTGCGCGCAAAATTCCACGAGCGCTGCCACATGAACTTCATGTTTTTCATGAAATGACCTGTTTTTTTGAATAATTGCATAAAACCTCACCGTGCTTTACTGTAAATATGTGTTTTCTTGTGCTGTATCGTATATCTTTTCTATACATTTATTTTTTGCTTAACTAATTATATCGCATTTTCGGATTTTGTGTTAATTTTGACGTGAAACATATCAAATTTGTCCTGAAAAGCATTTTGATGTAAATCGCAGGAAATTTCGTGTCACTTTCGCGAGATTTTCACACCATATTATAAAAATCATTGCATGGCTGTCCGTTGAAAATCCCATCTTCTAATCCCCCTCCGTACAGAGAAAAACGCCGGCGCAGAAAAGGCAGCCTCTGCAGCCTGCCTTTTCAAATCAGATTCGTATGTTTTTTCCCGTGCCGAGCCTTATTACTCTTGCGTCGAAAGGTCACACGACTCATCGTACAGCACCTGAAGAACATCTATCATCTTCTGCGCGGTATCCATCTCGGTTATAATCAGTTTTTCGTCCGGAATCACACACTCAAATTCTTCCTCCAAAGCTACTATTATCTGAATAAACGCGATTGAATCCATTCCGAGATCGGGCAGACTTTCGTCCAACTGCTCTACGGTTATTTCGAACTTTTCCGTGCTGTTGATGACTTCCAACACCTTCTCTATTGTAACTGTTTTCATCGGAATTTTTCCACATGCAATACAAATTCAATACTCGGATTGATAATTAAACACAAGTATATCACCAACATCGTATTTATCTTTCTGTTCAATAAATACTCTGTCATCCGGTAAAATAGCGGGATACATACTATTCCCGGTTACAGACACAAAATGTCCTTTCATGTCGCCTCCTATTTCACATAGTTTTCCGCCTGCTTTGTAAACATCTCATAGTACTCGCCGCGGCGCGACATAAGCTCATCGTGCGAGCCCGTTTCGACGATGCTGCCGTTGTCGACAACGACTATGCGGTCCGCATCGCGGACGGTCGACAGCCTATGCGCGACCATAACGGTCGTAGTCCGATTTGCCGTGCTCATTATCAGCTTCATCATGTTATATTCCGCGATGGGATCGAGCGCGGACGACGGTTCGTCAAGGATGAGCAAGCCGAAATCGCCCGATATGATACGCGAAAGTGCAATCTTCTGCGCCTCTCCGCCCGACACCATGATGCCCTTTTCGTCGAATTCGCGTGTCATCTCGACGTCGGCGGTGCCGTCACCCTTTTCAAGGATACCGTTCAGCCCCATTTTGGAAACGATATCGTCGACCTCTTCTCTCGAAAGATCGCCGTACATGGTTATATTGTCGATGAACGGCAGAGCGTACACATTGGCATCCTGAAAGGCAACGCCTATCTTCCTTCTCAGCTCCAACAGATCATATTCCTTAACGGAAACTCCGTTGTACAGTATCTCTCCGCCGTTTACGTCGTACAGACGCAGAAGAAGCTTTACAAGCGTCGTTTTTCCGACGCCGTTTGCGCCGACAATCGCGACCTTCTCACCCGGCTTTATGTCAAGGCAGACCTTTGACAGTCTGAACTGCGAGTTATCATAGGAAAAATCAACGTCTCTTAAGCTGACCGAAAACGGACCGTCGGTCGGCACGGTCAGGCGCTTTTCGTCATGCGGCTCGATATCGGAGTGCATTTCAAAAAAGGCTTTTATCTTATCGGCGTTGAGCGAGATTATCTTTGCATTCGACAGAAGCGAAATAAACTCGCTCAGCTTTGAATCAAGACGATAGAAAGCAAGTATCATCGTGATATACAGTCCGACCTCGGGAATATCGCCGTTGATTATGCTCGTTATAAGATAAACGATTATCACAAACTCCGTTATCGCCAGAACAGCTTCCCTTACCAGTCCCAAAAGCAGTACTCTTTTTGCATATTTGTAGGTCACCTCGACCTTCGCTTCTCCGCTTCTGTCATACTCGCGAAACAGCTTGCGCGGCAGCGATGTCACCTTCAAATCGGCTGCATATTGCTTTAAATAAAAGGCGCGATGGAAATAGCCTATCTTTCGGTCTACGGGCATCAGCTCGTTTTTCTGACTGATGGAGAGCTTGTTGCTGTATTCGTTCAGAATCGCCTGAAGTATCAGCTGAACCGATTCGATAAGCAGTATCCACGGACCGATAGTCGCGATTATGGTAAGCAGCACCGATGCGGAAAACAGATATTGAAAAAATCTGCTTATAAAATCCCGCGCTGCGTTGGTCTGACTCGTATATTCGTTTACCGCCCATGTAAATTTGTCATAGTATTCGGGATTGTCTATGTATTTGTAATCCGTCTCGATAGCCTTCCGATAGATCTCCTTGTTCATGAGCAGGTTTATCCGAGTCTGCTTTTTCTGAAAAAACGGGTAGAAAAAGCTCGGGAACATGTGCGTCAAAAACGATATGCCGCAAACGACCGATACAAACGCCAGCATATAGCCGAGTGACCTGCCGTCTATCAACAGATCGACCACCCGCTCGGGCAGATATACATAAATTATGTCTCCGACGGGAAACAGAATGAACGATACGACTATAGACAGAATAAAATAGACTTTTCCGTACTTCAGATACGGCTTGCACAGCCACAGTATGTTTTTTATGTCATTGGATATGCGCTTCATGACAAATCCCCTTTCCGATCAATACACATGCATTTTCGCTGCTCGTATATCTTAATTCAAAACACAAGCAACTTTGGGCAAGTTTCCTGCATGTGTCAAACAGATTACTTATTTTATCATGTGATTGAATACTCGCTGCAGCTCGGGTCTGCATTGCTGCGAAAGATACGAAGATGTGAAGGATATGAAAGAAAAGACAGACCCTGCAGTCCGCCTTTTCAAATGAATTCCGATAACTATCCTTCGCGCCGAGCACTGTTTTTACCCTTGCATTCTGCCCAAGGTATACCCGGCACTTCCGAGATTGTTATTCTTTAGCTTCCCGCTCGCGCGCATCCTCGTCATACTGCGCCTCGTTCGCCTCAGCCTCGCGCGCATCTCTGTCGTACTTCGCCTCGTTCGCTTCTACCTCGCGGGCATCCTCGTCGTACTGTGCCTCGTTTGCCTCAGCCTCGCGGGCATCCTCGTCGTACTGCACTTCGTTTGCCTCGGCCTCGCGGGCATCCTCGTCGTACTGCGCTTCGTTCGCCTCAACCTCGCGCGCATCTCTGTCGTACTGCACCTCATTTGCCTCAGCCTCGCGCGCATCTCTGTCGTACTGCGCTTCGTTTGCTTCTGCCTTGCGGGCATCCTCGTCGTACTGCGCTTCGTTTGCCTCGGCCTCGCGGGCGTATCTCTCGTACAACTCTTTCTTTTTTTCCGCCGTATGCATATCCATAACAGTACCTCCTGTTTTTACCGACCGATATTCGGCTCGATATTTTTAATACGATTTTCGGCAAGGTTCTGCTGCGAGATGTTCAAACGTCACCTCGCAGCAGTTACGAATCGACGCCGATCAAGTTATACCATGCCGTTCCCGCTGTCTGCACACAGTCAAAAACGACCTCGGTATGCCGTCTCTCCGCATAAAATCCGCCAGGTTGATTATAGCACAACTTTGTATCTTTGTGTCAATCTTGACGCAAAACATATCAATTTTGTCCTGAAATGCATCTTTTTGTCAATGATAGAAAATTGCGTGTTTTTTCGCAGGATTTTCACACTATTTTACGGAAATTTTTGCGCGGATGCACAAGGAGAATTCCGTCTTTAAATTCCCGTCCCCGCCGCGAAAAGCGCCCGCGCAGAAAAGACAGCCTCTGCAGTCTGCCTTTTCAAACTAATTATGATAACTATCCTCCGCACCGATCACAATTTTTTCGAATCGCACATACACACTTTCTTCTGTATCTACCGATACACAAATCTATATTTTCGTTGATTTAATACGATTCCCGTGCCGATATCATGTCGACGGTATCCGAAAGTATCCCTCCTTCAAGGTCGCGCATGATACGTATCTTGTCTATCATATCCGAAAGGTCCGAAGCGTTTAATGTTATAGCATAATGCAAACACCGATTCCACATTTTTTCTGCCGCAGCCGTCACCTGCTTGTAGCGCGTACTGTAATCTGCTTCAAGTCCATAATAACGCTCAAGCGTTTCAAGCCGTTCAAGCATAAATTGCTTATGTTCAAGCAACATCTTAAATGGTCGGATATCAACATCCTGTGACTCATCGAGTTTTGCAAACGTCTCAATATATCGAATGGCGCATTCATGCGCCTCTATACCGTACACCGTAACTCCACGCTCGTCATAGTGCCACGCCGATGTCAGCAAAAGATGGTCACGTAGCTTTTCAAGAATCAGCATCGGGTTAAGTTCAAACTGTACCGACTGTGGCCGAACAGCCGCAAGCGTGCCGCAACACCCCATCCGCTCGGATGACTTTCTCGCCTTGTCAAAGCATAGCTGCGGCATTTCAAACAATGAATATCTCATACGCTCATCATACACAAAAATGCTGTATGTATTCTTTTCGAAGTCATACCCACAGATAAGACCGTCGTGTAGATAATGGCACATATGATATCCGGCCCTGCCCTTCATGTAATAATCATCCACTCCGCCGAAATAAACATACCACCCACGATCTATCATATTACGTATCACACGGCTGATACACCCGTCAAGGAAAGTCATAAGCAGCTGCTGACGGTCTATGTATGGATTATCTTCTATATTCGATTGACAGACATCCATGCGCAGCCTCGGCTGATCCCCCGCGAAACTCTCCGCCCGCGCCGATAAAACGAGTGAATTGTTTAAATACCAATTTCGCATACTCGGATTATTGTAAAGAATCGCTCCTATCGTACCCTGAGAATGTGATACACTGTAAAACGGCTTTGTTATCGGCAAACTGTTACTCTTCATTTTGTCAACTCACTTTCGTTCTTTCCATCACTTATGCAGGTAAACCCGGAATGCAAAAAAATATTCGTCTCGCGCAGATTAAAGCCACTTTCAATCTGCCTATTTGATTAATCTGTTCCAATCGGGAAAGGAATTCAAATTCTTTTCTTGATAAATGACTAACGATCATCAACCATCTCCAGCATTGCATAACAAGGCTCAAAACATTTTTGACATTGTCTGATTTTAATATATTTTTTTGTGGACTCTATTATTTGATCATTATGAAAATTTCCATGAATATGTTCATAGAGTGCATTGCTTCCCTCAACAGAGCACATCTCTTCAGGCAAAAAATGGCATGCGCGTATTTTGCCACTGCTGGATATAACCATTGTCTCTATCCCAGACCCACATGACAAGCCTCCATTGTAAATATGTTTTTTCAAGTCGTCTTTTTTTCTCTTATATCCGTGTAATTTCGAGGAATATGAAATTTGAATATCCAACTCATCCTTGTTTTCTCGACGCAATCTAGAAATTTCGGAAATCGCCATCTTAATTTTTTCTTTTAAAGCATTGTTTTGATATATAGCTTCGGCTCGTCCGTAATTATCTGCAAACCCTATGATCAATCGATCTGGGTGTAACCTCTTAGCGGTATCTACAAATTCATCAATACGATCAATTGTTGATTCACTTAACGTTAATGACAAATGTACCGAAATACCGATTTCTCGAGCAAAATCGATTGACCTCTCCAAGTTAGAATAACCATTAGCAGCCCCTGTCATTCTTTTGTATTCATTATCGTCCACCCCATACAATGAGAATTGAATTAAATACAATTTACTCAAAGACGAGGAATGAATACGGAATTTCCACAATCGGCTCCCATTTGTAATCATTGTGAGGCGAGGTACTTTATCGGCATAAATGTCAATATACTCAATCAAATGATTGTGTAATGTTGGCTCTCCTCCGGTAAATGTCACATGTTCAACTTTGGTATCAATAACACCTATTATTTTCTCCATATCACCATCGGATATATACTTTCCCGTTGTAACCGCGGATTTATAGCAAAAAGGGCAACGGTAATTGCAAGCTGATGTCAGTTCTATTGCAATTTGTTTCGGATAATATAATCCTTTTTCGCCCCAAAAAGTAATATTTTTATGACTACGGCACCCCTTTGTCATAAGAACTCCGCTTTGAACAAGCCTTTTTATTCTATTCTCAACATTTTCTTCGCATTTTGTCGGTTGTGCTTGCGTCAAGCAATTTGCAATCGTGCGATTTCCATCACATAGCAGCAATATACTTATATCATCCCGATCTAGATATGCTATTGATTCGCCATAATAATCTGCTATACAACCATCTCCGAAATAATATAGTTTTACGTTATCCCTCACTCCTATATAATAATCATAATTAACCATATGATTCGTGATATTTCTCCTTTATTGAAATTTCTTTCGCTAATCTTGCGTATAAATTGTCATCGTATGTTTGCATATTCAAGCATAAAACTAATGAAATATTGATAATACTCCTCTGTAATTCACAAAATTCATTGTCAGGGTGAGTTATGTCACCATTTTTCATTAGTGAATTATAATAACAATCCCCTCCGCACAAATATCTTATATCGCAATCTTTACATTGTTCGATGCTGTCAACGGTTATACCTTCAAAAAATTTAAGATTAACTTTCTTTGATGCCAAATCACCAATTATAAAGTCTGAATATCCGACAAGACTATCACATGGATAAATAGTCCCATCCGGGCAAATTGTCATTTTATTGATTCCTGCATTGCACCTTTGCCAAACTAGACTTCCAAGAATAATTCTCTTAATCAATTGTCCAAATTGATCATTATCATTAATAATCATTCTGAGGAAGGTTAAATCTTTCTCCTTAAATGTTGCCAGTAAAAACTTTGATAATTTTTTATACTCACAAACAATTTTCTCAATACAATATTCTCCTTTGCTACGCACTAGACGTATCTGCACACTTTTAAATCCTAAACTATACAAATGATTAATTATACTAACAAAATCACAATTTTCGTTTGTTGCTGCACACAAGCCCCATATATGTTTAAATTTTTTGCTAACATTTTTATTACTTTGTATAAGCTTTATCCCCTTAACCACAGTGTCATACGTACCTCTCCCATCAGCAAATACTCTGTTAGAATCATTATCGTCTTTTTCACCATCAAGGCTTATACCTATAGACACATTATGAGCACTTAAATATTCGATTATTTCGTCAGTTAAAAGCGAGGCATTTGTACACAACCATATGGATATATTTTTCCCGGTTTGAGCACTAATGCTCTCACAATATTCAATAGTTTCTCTGATGATTGGGAAGCCCAACAACGGTTCGCCACCGCTCACAAAATCTATTCTGTATTGTTTCGCGTTCGGAAAAAAGTCATAAAAAAAGCAAGACAACATTTTCAACAAATTTTCTTTAGTAAATGCCCTTTCAACGCCGCCAAAGCAATCACCATGATTTCCAAAGCAATATCTACACCTAAAGTTACAACTATACACAGGGGCAAATGACAAATATGCAACGTCATTTTGAAAAATATTTTTCTTGACAATAGTATAATATTTTCGAGAAATCATACCGCAACATATTAATTCTTCAATATATTCATTTTCCTCATCATTCAATACTTGCCCATAAAGATATTTTTTTATTATAAAATATATTCTTTTAGTCAGTTGTACAAGCGCCCCATTTGTCAAATTATACATATAGAAATCTTGATTATAAGAAAACAAATAATAGTTGTCTTTTAAATCATCGTTATTATTAATATACTCCATTTTGACCGTCACCTGCCTTATTATCGACGATTCGTTTTGAATCCAACAGATAATCATATAGGTCTTGGATAGTGTTGATTTCAATATCGAATTCAAAAGTAATATCATACAATTCTTCTACTCGAACAATCAATTCAACAAAATCTATGGAAGACAAATCCAAACTATCCGTGCCAACTCCATAGCCAAGATGAGTATTAAGAGTAATTGGCATCCATAAATTATCCACTTCAAATATTTTCTTTAATATTGACTCAATATCAATTAAAAAATCCTCAACCTGAACCACGTTATTATCCATTGCTCCACCTTTATTTTATATACTTCATAAACCCATACTGTTCATCCGGATATGAAAAAATTGTTTAATATTAACATTAGTAATATTCCCCCTTCAAATTAAGAGAATAATATGTACTCAACTTTAATTTTTGAAGGGGGAATGTCAGCGAACATGGAATCAGTCATTAATAACATTTGACTGTTTATTCATTCCCGTTAGCATTTCTTATACCCGGCTGCATGCTTCGTACTCCCGGCGCAACAACAATGTGCAACAATCACAATTTCCTTAAGAAGTTTCTTGGAAATCGGTCTGCCCTTTTTGGTCTTCATACTCTAAACCTCCTTTCGTAACCTTTTATGTCAATCGATTTCCTGCCTTTTAAGGTTAAACCGATATAACACGCCAATCTGTAACAAATTTACACAACTGTATCCGGAGAATTTTAATATTACTCAATTACTCTTCCGATAATTTTATCTACACGAACAGCAAAGCTATCCGGTTCGAGACAATTGTCGCCCTTTGTTTTTATAAATGAATAACCATTTCTTGTGTTAATCACCTTAATGATTCGATGACAAATAATCAATTCACCGACTTTAAATACAACAATATCATCCGGATACACTTTCCCGTCTTTTACAGCTTCCACTTTATACATGTTGCCATTCTGCAGCGTTGGCAGCATGCTATCCCCTTTCGCAATGATATACACCACTATCCCTCACATTTCGCAAAAATGGATCAATTTTTGGACTCAATCAGCACACGTTTATCTGCGCACTCCGTAAGCGACGGCCGATGTGTTATAAACAAAATCGTTTTGTCGCTGTCTTTAATATACCTCTCGACCGTTTTTATCGCCCTGGCATCCAGATTATTTTCCGGTTCATCCAGAAAAACAACGGGCGAATCCTTAACAATTGCACGGATAAGTGATATCTTTTGTTTTTCGCCGCCCGACAGCTCATTACCGCCGCAGGTGACCGCCCTATCATAGAGATAAGATATTTCAAATCTGTCGAGCAGCATTTTCACGGTCGAATCATCTATTGAGGGATTTGCGATTTTAATATTATCAGGAACGCTGCCGCTGAACAGATACGGATCCTGCGGAGCATAGGCAACCATCGCACGCAGATCCGTGATGCTGAGATCCGACATACTTTTGCCGCTCAAGCTTATACTTCCCTTATAATTATCAATAAACCCCAGCAAGATTTTTAAAAGCGTAGACTTTCCGCTTCCGTTGTCGCCGCATATTGCGACCTTATCTCCTGCGTTCACGAGAAAAGACAGGGATTTTATCACCTGCTTATCCCCATAAGAAAAGCTCAGCTGCGAAACGGAAAGGTCGTTAAACTCACCGATATGCTCGCCGCCCGTGCTTTCCTCATCGTTATAAAAGAATTCGAGCCTTTCCGCGATATTGTCTATGATTGGGATCTCACGAACGATCTCGTTTATTCTTCCGATAATGGAATTAAGCACGGAATAATATCCCATCATCGCGGTAATTGCACCCAAAGAAATATCGCCCCTCGCCGCAAGATATGTACCTACGAACAGAACAACGAGCAGACAGCCGTTATCCACAAATGAGTTTACGAATTTAGAGCCGAGGGAAAGACGCATGCTCTTTTTCTGCGTGTTTTGAAAAAACGAGCGATAGAGCTTATCAAGGAGCCCGAGATACTTATCCCCCACCCCCATAAAAACTACATTGCACGGTCTTTCGCATATCTCCGTCTCATAGGAATGAACTCTCGATGTATACTCTCTATCCTCCTTGTGATATTTTCGCACATACTTATTGGTCAGTATGGGAACAACAAATTTCACCAGCGAGACCGACACCGTTATAACGGTATAGCTAATGCTTATGCGAGTGACGTTTATCAAAAGATAGATCAGCGTAGACGGTATGGCAAGTCCCATGGATATAACATTATTAAGCTCCTGCCACAGATCATTCGGATCCTCATCGAGCCTCACAAGCATATCACCCGCATCTATTTTTGAAGCGGATACAAAATTCTTGCCGAGAAATTTGGATAATACCGTTCTGTCATGCGCCAGAGAATTCCTGACGAGAATTATGTCCTCGACATAATAGACGGCGGGTATGACCAAAACCGTTATAACAAGAGCCCGCGCTAATGAAAGGACATTTTCAAGCCCGGCGGGAATATCGAGCGAAAAGACGGCATCGGTGAATTTTCCGAACACCCCCGAAGAAAACACGGACAAAACTCCGCTCAAGCTCGTTATTATCGTGTCAAGTAAAATCGGAAACCACACAAATTTAAAGACATCTCTGTATATTTTACTTTTCACGTATGACCCGTCCTTCCCCTACCTCATAAACCGTTTTCGCAAGATCCGTCAAACTTTCCTCGTGAGTTATGATGATCGTTCCGCGTGTGCGCTCAGAGAGCAGCCTGCGAAGGATATCACAGCCGTTTTTATCAAGAGAATTTGTCGGCTCATCCAGAATCATCAGTTGTGGGTCGCATGCAAACGCCAGTGAAAGAAATACCTTCTTTCTCTCTCCGCCCGACAGACTCCCTATCGTCTGTGACAATATACCCTCGCCGATATTAAACATACCTAAAACAGCGAACGCCGTCTCTGATGCAGCCTCATCGAGAACCATGCCAAACAGCTCCCCGGGTGTCAGATTATACGGCGGATCTTCCTGCGTCAGATAGAATATCTTGTGCGGAAAGTTGTCGTAACCGATATCCTTCGGCGCTACTCCGCCGACGCATATATCTCCCCCATCGCAGTTGACTATCCCCAGCAGCAGCCTTACTATTGTGGATTTTCCCGCGCCGTTCACGCCCCTGAAAACCGTAATGCCATCCGAGTCAATGCTAAGATCCGCTTCATTCAATATCTGCTTATCGCCTAAAGTACAAGAAACCTTCTTAAACCGTACGTCTGTATTATCCGACAGCAGGTCGTTCTTTTTGCTTTCCGCGCCGAATCGCGACATTCTTTTCTCTGCAACACGGACAAGCTCAAATTCGGGAATCAGACCGAACATCGAGCTTACAGATGAATACAGACTTCCCGACAAAGCGATAGCCTGTATCCCGGCTTCGACGGTAATGTGCTTCGTAATAACAAACAGCCCGACAATGGCATATGTACCGTATGTCAAGGCATTTGAAACAACGCCCGATATGGCAGTCTCCGTGCGATATGTCGCCTGAAGCCTATCGGCGATCTTTCGCATTTTGCGATGCAGAAGCTTCATCCGCCCCATAGACCATGCGGTAAGATCAAATAATTTTATCGTTGCAAAGCCGTTGTAACACTCCAATGCGCAGTTTGAAATCTGACCTTCCGTCTCCTTGCAGCTCGTATCCAGCTTCCCGCAAAAGAACCTGATATACAGCGGCGGAATGATCTGAATAACCGAAACGCCCAGCATTATGCCCGCAAGTATCGGAAATTGAATACACAAATATGTCAGATAAGCCACTATCGTGACAACGGTGGAAATAAGAGAAGGGTACAGATCTACGTACTTAGATGTGACCTTCCCGAAATCGCTGTTTAATACTACCCCGGCTTCGCCTGCCGTAGAACGATACAAAAAATCAAGCGGAGATGATAAGTACCGTTTGTATAAAAGCATCTTGCATGTATGAAGAGAATTTGAGACCTTTTTTTGATACAGATAACCCGTAACAAGGTCAAATATATTAAACACCAAAAGAATCGCTAAAATCGTCAGGCTGTTGTTTATAACCTCGCGATAATCACCGCGTGTGGCGGAATCCACCACATCAGCCATCAATCTTGCATTTACTATCCCGATCGGCACTGACACAAGCTTTAATAATGTCGATGCAACGCTCACGGGCTTTAAAACAGAGAAAAATATATCTTTTGTTCTTTCCATCAAAACCGCCTTTGAAATATGGATATCTCGCTGCAGCTCGGGTCTGCATTGCTGCGAAAGATACGAAGATGTGAAGGATATGAAGGATATGAAAGAAAAGACAGACCCTAAAGCCCACCTCTTTATTCGGATAGCAAGTCTCCGTGCAACCCCAGTTATTTTTTTATATCGCCATGTATTTGCCTAAGGTACATTTCACGTCTCAGAATACATCTTTCTTAGCTTCCCTTTCACATGCATATTTTTTGTACAGCACCTCGCTTACTTCCGCTTCCCGTGCAAAATCTCTCGTACAACTTTTCATTTTTCTCCTTCGTATGCTTATCCATAACAGTACCTCCTACTTTTGCAGACCGATACACGGCTCGGTATTTTTTATACGTTTTCGGCAATGTTCTGTCGCGAAATGAGCAAATGTCACTTCGCAACGGTTACGAATCGACGCAATTATCAGGCTATAACTTTCCTCACGATTCACACTTGCGCTCTGCCACAGATGACTTGGAAGGGTATCAAATCCCCGTATTCATTTCGTTTGATTTATTATAACACAATTTCAGTTTTTGTGCTGATTTTGGCGTGAAACGTATCAATTTTGTCCTGAAATGCACCTTTTTGTAAATCGCAGGAAATCGCGTGTTTTTTTTACGGGATTTTCACACCATTTTATAGGAATCTTTGCGTAGCTGCGAGAGGAGAATTCCGTCTTTAAATTCCCCTCCCCGCTGCGAAAAGCGCCCGCGCAAAAAAGCCAGCCTCTGCAGCCTGCCTTTTCAGAACGCCTTCAACAGCGGTATTATTTTTCCTCGTCGGCGTTATACTCCCCCGTCGCTGTTATGCTTCCGCATCGCCGTTATACTTTCACGTCGCCGTTATACTTCCTCGTCGTACAATCTTTTCTTTATCTCAAACAGTCTCTTATACTCGCCGTCGGCTTCCATCAATTCCTTATGGGAGCCCTCTTCGCAGATAACTCCATCCTTCAAGTGAATGATTTTATCGGTCGTGACAGCGCATGAAAGGTTATGCGACACGATAATACAGGTTCTTGTTTTACTTATATCGCGTATCCCGCGAACGACCTGTTCTTCCGTTTCCGTATCAATAGCGCTTGTCGGCTCATCAAGGATTATCACACCCGAATCCTTGATGATGGATCTGTAGAGCTTTATTCGCTGCTTCTCCCCTCCCGACGGTTCTACGCCGTTTGGATACAGATATGTCAGCAATACGGTATCTAAATGATTGGGATATTTATTTACAATGCTGTCAAACCACTCATAATCTCCCGCCTTATACTTAGCTTGCAGCCCTTCATCTCCGAAAAACACATTCTCTCTGAGCGTTATCGGCAGGAGATTGCAATCCTGAAACATACTTCTATCATGTGCCATAACAAAAGCAAAGCATTTATCGCTGATTATCTTGACGGGTATCATCGGCTTCGTATTTGCGCGCTTGGCAAATTCGGCCATTATTATTCAAGAGTTTACTTTCTGCTAAGACTATAGCATATTTTCGCTTTTTGGTCAATATAAACGTATTAATTCGCACTAAAAAATATGCGTATTCGCGCTTTTTTGTCGAAAACAGGTATTTTTTGTAACCGTAATTGATGGCGCGTGTTCTATACATGATCAACAATATTTTAAATAACTTCAACAATTTTTATCAAGCAACACCAGGTTATTTACACCACATAATATTATACCTCAACTCTCTCCGCAAGCGTTATTATTACATAATCATTGACGAAATGCGGAAAATGTGTTATCCTTATACATGAAAAATCCACGATTCGATAATTTCTCCGAAAAAACAGAAGGTACACATGAAGAAGAAAAAAGAAGAAAGAGAATTAAAGCGCGGGCGGATATTTGCGAACAACATTTTCGCCTTAAAGCTGCTTTGGAAGGCATGTCCCGCGAAGATGGTATTCACCGTCGTGACCACCCTTACCGGCATTGCTCTCGGGCTTGCGTCGCTGTATATAATCCGCTATGCGACGAACACCGCAGATGCAAACGGTGAGTATCTCAGTGTGCTTGCATGGCTGCTTGTGCTTGTCGGCGCGTATCTGGCAGACAGCCTTTTCGGTCAGCTTGCGGGCATATATATTACGCCGCAGTTCGATGAGCAGGTAAACAAGCGGCTCAAACGAAAAATTCTCGAGAAAGCAGCCGAATGCGATCTCGAATGCTACGAAAACCCCGAGTTTTACGAAAAGTACACCTGTGCGATGATAGAGGGTCCGGGGCGGTGCGACGCCGTTTTCGGCTCGGTTATCGGGCTGATACGGGATATCATCGAGTTTTTCGGCGCGGGACTGATAGTTATTCTCGCCGACCCGATCATGCTGATATTTGTGGTCATACCGTTCGTTTTCGGCTTTCTCAAGGCGGGCGGACAAAAGACGGGCTTCAAGCTGCACAACGAAAAAATGAAGGTCGAGCGCCGCAAGGCTTATCCCGTCCGCATCTTTTATCAGAGTGCATATGCAAAGGAGCTGCGCACCACCGATATTTCCAAGCCGATTATAGCGCGGTACAGAGAGGCAATCTCCGATTCCGTAAAGATATATCACAAATACGGCACAAAGCTCGCACTCTACTATGCGTTTGTCGATATCGTTGACATGTTTCTCGGCGATTACGGAATCTACATTTATATAGCATGGCGGGTGCTTGTATCAAAAACGATGCCGCTCGGCGACTGCTTTGTCAGCGTCATAGCGATAAATACCGTTCTCGGCTCGGTCTATTCCCTTCTCGATTCGTCGATGATCTTCTACGAGCATGCGCTGCATGTGGAAAACATGCGTTTCCTGCTCGACTACAAGCCGAAGATAGCCGTAAACAAGGACGCACCCGCGGCGCACGCAGGGGATATCGTGCTCGACCATGTATCGTTTTCCTATTTCGGCTCGGAGGAAAAAGCGCTCGACGATGTCTCACTGACGATACACAAGGGCGAAAAGCTCGCTGTCGTCGGGCAAAACGGCGCGGGAAAAACGACCCTGACAAAGCTGCTGCTGCGTCTGTACGACCCGACGGCGGGCTCGATATCATTGGACGGCAAGGATATACGCGATGTCGAGCTGACGTCATATCGCGACCTTTTTGCGACCGTATTGCAGGACTACCGCCATTTCTCGATGTCGGTAAAAAGCAATATTCTGCTCCGACGCGAGCAGGACGGAGATGATGCCGTCGTCGCGGACGCACTGCGCAAAAGCACGGCGGATTCGTTCGTTGATGCCTTTCCGAACGGCGCGGATTCGATTCTCGACCGCGAGTTTGACGACAACGGAGAGGTCCTTTCGGGCGGGCAGGCGCAGATGATTTCCATCGCCCATGTCCATGCGAAGGGCAGCCCGATCGTCATCCTCGACGAGCCGTCGTCCGCGCTCGACCCCATCGCGGAGCAAAAGATGTATGAAAATATGATGGCATCCGCGGAGGGAAAAACGGTAATCTTTATCTCTCACAGAATGTCTGCGTGCACCCTCGCCGACAGGATAGTCGTGCTCGATCACGGAAGGGTGCTCGAGTGCGGCAGCCACGCCGAGCTGATGAAAAAGAACGGAAGATACTCGGAGCTGTTCCGCATGCAGTCGGAGCACTATATCGAAGGCGAAGCGGAGGAGGCGTGCTGAAATGAAAAAGAAAACATCGCTTAAAAGCACCCTTTCCGGCAACCTGTTTCTGCTGAAATATATATGGAAATTTGCGCCCTCATACCTCTTCTGGGAGGTGCTGAATGCGCTAATTCAGGGCGCTTATATCTCCATCATTAAGGTCTACCGTAAGCTGTACTACGACTCGCTTTCCGACGGGCGGCAGTTTATATACGTGCTCGGCATGTGCCTCACCGTGTTTGCGGTATTTGTATTCGTTGAAATATTCACCGGCTATTACATGCAGGTCCTGAGAGAAAGCAAAAAGCAGAAACTGAAGCTCGGAATGACCGTCGATCTGTTCCGCGCGGCGCAAAGGGTCGACCTCGCCTGCTACGATGATACCGAGTTCTACAACGACTTTATATGGTCGATGAGCAACGGCGACGGTCGCGCGACCGCCATGGTCGATTCGCTGATGAAAACGCTCAACCGCTCGATAGTTCTTATCACCTCGGCGGCGATAATGGCGACGATAAACCCGTGGATATCATTGATAGCGGCGCTCGTCGCCGTCGTGTCGGTCATCCTGAACAGAAATACGATGCTGCTGTCGGTCAGACGCAACGTCGCATTGAATCCGCTCACCAGAAAAAGCTCCTACTATGAGCGCATCTTTTCACAGCCCGATATGGCAAAAGAGGTCAGGATAAGCCATATCTCGGACGTTGTTCTCGACGATTACGAAAGCAATATCGGCGAGATACGCAAAACGGAGCAGAAGTTCAATCGTGAGGGCGTAAAATACAGCCTCCCGGGTGCGCTCATAGAGCGTCTGATGGAGCCAGTAGTGTACATTATCGTGCTCTACCTCATCATGGTGAAAAAGACCGCGTCGATAGGCGACCTCGCCATCGTCGTGACGACGTTCAAATCCATAAAATCCTGTCTATCCGACCTGCTCCAATCGCTCACCTCGTTTGAGGAGCATGCACTGTTTACCGAAAAGGTCAGAACATTGCTCGAATATAAGCCCAAGCTGAAAAGCGGCGAGCTGCCCGTGCCTGAGTTTGAAAGCCTCGAGCTGAAAAACGTCTGCTTCTCGTATCCGAACGGCGAAGAGGTGCTGCACGACGTCAGCCTGTCGGTGCGGCGCGGCGAACGGATAGCATTTGTCGGCTATAACGGCGCGGGAAAATCAACGCTCGTCAAGCTGATACTGCACTTTTATGAGCCGACATCGGGCGTAATACTGCTGAACGGAACCGATATCCGCGAGTATGATGCGGAAGCATACCGCCGCAGCATCGGCTCGGTCTTTCAGGATTTTCAGATCTACGCCCTCTCCCTGTCCGAAAATGTTCTGTGCGATGAGGTCAGCCCGTCGGATTCGGATGCCGTTTCCGATGCCCTGAGAGCCGCATCGTTCGGCGAAAAGCTCGCGCAGCTGCCCGAAGGGCTGAATACCGAGCTGACACGCGAATTTTCGGACGACGGAACAAACCTGTCGGGCGGAGAAGCGCAGAAGGTCGCCATCTCGCGAATATTTGCGCGCCCCTACCGGCTCATTCTCATGGATGAGCCCTCCGCATCGCTCGACCCCGAAGCGGAAAACGAGATAAACGGAAATATCAGCCGCCTCGGCACGGATAAAACCGTCGTGTGCATCTCGCACCGCCTCTCCACCACACGCTATTCCGACCGCATCTACGTCTTTGACGGCGGTCGCCTCGCGGAGGAGGGTACGCATCAGCAGCTGATGTCGCTCGGCAGAAGGTACGCGGAAATGTTTGAAGCACAGGCGAAGAAATATACCGCCGCCGAAACAGGCTGACTCGCCCGCACCGCGCGGTTGAATGAAATACCCTCGTTCCGCCGCGCTGCGCGGTTGAATGAAAACGTCCTCGTTTCCCCGTGCCGGCGGTTGAGTGAAAACACTCACTCCGCCGCGCCACGTGGTTGAATGAAACCGCCCTCGCTTCTCCGCGCCATGCGGTTAAAGCACTCTCGCTCAGCCGCGCAGCACTCTGTTTGCCCCCACAACTGCGAAAATGTCTCCTTGATACGAATGTAATTCGAGCGAAAAAAACAAAATGACACGACAAAAACGGCACGGTTTTTCCGTGCCGTTTTTTCGGGTTACTGCATATGCCTATATTTTATCTGCATATATTTCGGGAAAAATATATGCAGATAACGGGCAATTTTTTTGCTTATCTGTGCATCAAAGGGGTAAAATGATTTCCGTTCACTCCCCCGCAGTGCCGCCTTGCTCTGCTGCGGGCTCCGACGGCAGGTCGCGATAAAACTTTGCCTGCTTATCGAACATCTCGGTATAGATACCGCCCTTTGCATACAGCTCGGCGTGCGTTCCGTATTCGGCTACGTGCCCGTCGTCGAACACCGCGACCCTATCCGCGAGCTGAACGGCGGAGAGACGGTGCGTTATCATGACCGCCGTTCTTCCGCGTATCATATTGTGGAACTGCGTATAGATTTCGTATTCCGCCAGCGGGTCAAGCGCGGCGGTAGGCTCATCGAGCAGATAGATACTGCCGCCGCGATAGCAGGCGCGGGCGATGGCGATACGCTGCTCCTCTCCGCCCGACGGAGTTATTCCGTCCTCGTCGAGCCATTTGCTGATATACGTGTCGTAACGGCGCGGGAGCTTCTCTATCAGCGAATAGATACCGCAGCTTTTGCAGACGTCATCAAGCTTTTCGGCATCGTAATCGTTCGTGAGAACGATATTCTCCCCGAGCGTCAGACCGTCAAACAGCTGATAGTCCTGAAAGACCGCCGCAAACATTTTTATGTACTGCTCGGGCTCATAATCGTCAAGGCTCCTGCCGTTCAGAAGTATCTCGCCCTCGGTCGGCGAGAACATGCGGCACAGCAGCTTTATGAACGTCGATTTTCCCGCACCGTTTTCGCCTACGATGCACAGCGTCTCGCCGCTTCTGATTTTCAGGTTGAAATTCTTCAAGATATCCCTGTCGCTGCCGGGGTATCTGAACGAAACATTCCTGAATTCTATCACGGCATCCGCACCGAAGGTCGGTATCGAATCCCCGCAGCGCGACCGCGTCAGCGGCAGCTCCATGTACTCTATCATTTCATTGACATGCGGAACGTTATTATTCAGCCCGAGATATGAGCCGAACACGCCGCCCACCGCGGACGAAAACTGTCCCGCGGCGCTCAGGTATATCGACATGGTACCGATAGGGAGACCGACCGCAAGGACCTTATAGATGAGGTACGCATATATGATAAGCTGCTGCGCACAGCCGAGAAGCGACTGCTTCACGCCCGCCTTGCTCTGCAGCTTATTCTTGCTCAGCTCGTTATTGAAATAGTCCCTTTCCGCCGAGGTTTTCTTGTCAATCATGTACGGCGTCAGCCCGAAAATGCGCATCTCCTTAGCCCACAGATACTGCGCGAGCGGATTATGGCTGACGAGCAGGAAGCGCGACAGCCTGTCGCCCTCCTTGTTCAGCTTAAAGATGTCCGCATTCAGATGCTTTGCGATTATCGAATTGATGTACATTATCAGGACAATGACCGCGATAACGATCGGAGACAGCGTGCTGATTATGGAAAAGAGCGCGATAACGCTGACGACCGACGACAGCAAGCCGAACAGCTGTGATATGATGTTCGCCGAATTCTGAATTGTATCCTTTGCCCGTCCGCCCATCATTCCGATATCGGGCGACTCGCGGTATTCAAAATCCACCTGCGACAGATGAATGTAGAAATCGGTTTCGAGCGAATCCTTCAGCTCAAACGACAGCCGCATTATCCGCCTGTTCATCGCTATGCCAAGCAGTTGGTATATGACCGGGACAAACAGCATCACGGCAAGCAGTGCGCCGATGACCTGCAGCCTCCGCCCGCCCGTCAGCTCGTTAATTATCATGCCGGGCAAAACGGATAGACCGATAGGCACCAGCGCATTGAGGCACGAGAACACCCCGCTGTGCGCTATCAGCCGCTTTCCCTGCTTCTTTCCGCAGACCATCCTAAGCAGACAGCGTGTGCTTTTCACGGTCTGCTTAAAATTATACTTCGGTTTCTCCATCCCCTGCTCCTTTCAACCCGATAATAACGCGCCCGCATATAGGGGCATCGAAATCGTCTCCTTCACGCCGCATGCGGAGCACTGCGTTCCTGTCTACTTCCCTGCCTCACCGTCGCTCTCTGCTGCGGGCTCCGACGGCAGGTCGCGATAAAACTTTGCCTGCCTATCAAACATCTCGGTATAAATACCGCCCTTTGCATACAGCTCGGCGTGCGTTCCGTATTCGGCTACGTGCCCGTCGTCGAACACCGCGACCTTATCCGCGAGCTGAACCGCGGACATTCTATGCGTAATGAGAACCGCCGTACGGTCTGTGATGATATGCGTAAAACTGTTGTATATCTCATACTCCGCCGCGGGATCAAGCGCTGCGGTAGGCTCATCGAGCAGGTAGATCGGGCGGTCATGATACAGCGCGCGGGCGATCGCTATCTTCTGCCCCTCGCCGCCCGACGGTTCAAAACCGTCCTCGTACACCTGCTTGCCGACATATGTATCCGGTCCGTTTTTCAGCTTGGGTATAAGCGAAGCCAGCTCGCTTTTCTCCACAGCCGACATCACCCTGTCAACGTCGGGCTCGTTCTCGAGCGCAATGTTGTCGATAAGGGACATCCGATATTTTGAATAGTCCTGAAAAACGGGCGCAAACAGCTTCATGTAATCAAAACGGTCAAAATTTCTGATATTAACACCGTCAAGCAGTATCTCGCCCTCGGTCGGAAAATACAGCATCGTAAGCAGCTTGATAAACGTGCTTTTGCCCGAGCCGTTTTTGCCGACGATGCAGAGCTTTTGTCCGAGCGGTATCTTCAGATTCAGATCCCGTATCGCATAGACATCGCTCCCGGGATACCTGAATGAAACACCTGCGAATTCAATGGCCGAATCAGGTCGGAGTTCAGGCTTCTGCGCTCCGCTGTTATCCTTCATATTCGGCATTTTCATAAAGGCTTTTATCTCTTTGATATTCAGGCAATAATCGGCTATCGCGAGATATGAGGAGGTAATTGCATTGAGCGACCCCGCAAGCTGATTGCCCGCCGACATAAATATCGTCATTGAGCCTATCGTCAGGGCGCCGCCTATTACACGGACAACGGAGAATGCGTACAGAAACAGCTGTTGAAGCACGCCCGTAATGACCGTGATGCTGCGCAGCCGTTTTATGTAGACATTATTCTCGTGCAGACAATCATCAAGCTCGGTCACTATCGCGGAATATCTGCCGATAAAATAATCCTTAAGCCCGAACAGCCGCAGCTCCTTGCTGTTTTGAGGATTCGACAGATTGTCAAATTCACTCCACAGAAATCGGTTTTTATCGTCATGTGCCCGATTTCTGTCATGAACTATTACCCCTATTTTCTTGTTAGCGACGGCATTGATTATCACGATAAGAACCAGCAAAATCACTACAAACGGGCTCAATATCGCTATAACGGAAATTACGGAGACTACCCCTATCACGGCTCTCAGCATTCCGAGCAGATAGTTCACCATATCAATGGGTGCATTCGGAGCGTAGTTGAGTATTCGGCTGAGCTGCACCGCTATCTCCGGGCTCTCATACGAGGAGTACTCCATATCCGAGACATATTCATGCAGCCTTATCTCAAACAGCCGCTTCAAGCGCCCGCTTATCCTGTCGGTATACGACCCTATCGTCATATCCTTTAAATGATTGAGCAGCGGAGAAAAACACAGTATCGACACGTATACCGTCAAAACCGATACCCTCCGCTCGCCCGACAGCTCGTTGATAATCAAGCCGGGCATAATCATAAAGATTATCGGAAACAACGATTCAAACACCGCCGCAAATATACGCAAAATAATATATCTGCCCCCGTATTTTGCATGCCTGAACTGCCTGAGCACATAGGCTACATCGCCTATGTTATCGCTGAATCCTGAAAAAATTTTCTTCATATCGGTAAACCTCAAAAATGCCGATCAAACTGCTTTGATATTCTCCGCCGTTCCCGCCGTCAGACCTCCCCGCACGGTTCGGGCGGAACATCGCGGTAGAACTGCGCCTGCCTATCGAACATCTCGGTATAAATACCGCCCTTTGCATAGAGCTCGGCGTGCGTTCCGTATTCGGCTACGTGCCCGTCGTCGAACACCGCGACCATATCGGCAAGCTGAACCGCGGAGAGACGGTGCGTTATCAGCACGGCGCACTTATCGGTTATCATATTATTAAACTGCGTATAAATTTCATATTCGGCATTGGGGTCAAGCGCCGCCGTCGGTTCATCAAGGATATAGACGCTGCCGCCGCGATAGAGTGCGCGCGCCATGGCAATGCGCTGCCCCTCGCCGCCCGACGGCTCTATCCCCTCCTCGTCAAACCACTTATAGATAACGGTATCGTAGCCGTTCTTATTATGCTCCGCCATCTCGGACAAGCCGCTCTGACGCGCCGCCGACCGCAGCCGTTCTTCGTCGTAGCTCTCCGCCATCACGATATTTTCGCCAAGCGTGATATTATACAGCGCAAAATCCTGAAACACGGGCGCAAAAAGCCTGCGATACTCCCGATATTCGTACTCGTTTATATTGATGCCGTTCAGCAGTATCTCGCCCTCCGTCGGGACGTACAGCCTCGTCAGCAGCTTTACAAAGGTCGATTTTCCCGAGCCGTTTGCGCCCACGATGCACAGCTTTTCGTCGCCGCGGATTGTAAGGCTCAGCCCCTTGATAACGAATCTGTCGCTGCCGGGATATCTGAACGATACGTTTTTGAATTCGATAACCGAATCCGTCCCGAAGGTAGGCGTGAGGCTTCCTCTGACGTGATTGCTCAGCGGTATCTCCATGAATTTTATAAGCTCCTGCACGCTGAGACTCAGCATAGACAGGTTGAGATACTGCTGTGTGATGTTAGACAGCGAGCCCGAGAACTGCATTATCAGTCCCATATATATCGTCATACTGCCGACCGACAGCGCGCCCGCAATGACCTTGAAAACGAAATAGAGATTCAGCAGCGCGGTCTGCGCAAAGGATATCAGCGCACCGAAAAAGCTGCTGTTGCGGATATAAATGCTGCTTTTCTCGCCGTACTTATTTGCTTCGAGCCGCTTTCCGACGTACAGGTTGATGAAAAAATCCTTCAGACCGTATATGCGCATCTCCTTTGCATACTTCATATCGGAAAAATAGCTCATCACCGGCCATCCGTAGCGGTTGTAGCGCTGTATATTGCGGTTCATCTCAAAGGTCTTTCGGTTCAGCCGTTTGCCGTTTATATAATTGAGCACGACGGCTGCCGCGACGGGGATCAGTATCCACGGATTCAGCACCGTTATCGTCGAGATGCACATGATAAGACTGACAAGCGCCGTGACAAGACCGCTCAGACCCTCAAACACATCAAGACTCCTGAAGGTCGTATCCGACGCGCGCTCCTTGAGCATTCCTATCTCGGGGTTCTCCATCGTCTCGTAATCCATGTCCGCGCAATGACCGATAAAATCCGCGTTGACCTGCACCATGAACCTGTATCGCAGACTGTTTAAATACACATTCAGCGACGACGTGACCGCGCTCTGCAGCAGCGGTATCCCCGCTGTCGCGGCGATATACCACAAAAGAACATCGACCCGCTGCGCGCCTGTCAGCTCGTTTATGATAAGTCCGGGCAGAAGCACGAGCCCGAGCGGAAGTACGGCGCCGAGCACCGACAAAAAGCTCTTCATCAGTATGTAGCCCTTGCCGCTGCGCGAGCGCCATACGTATCCGAGCATGTATTTTGAGGTCGAAAACGTTGTTCTGAGATTCTGCTTTAATCTGTCGCTTTCCTTCATAACAGACATCCTTTTCGGCGAATATTTCGCGGTGAACGCGATGTGTCCGCGATGCGGGAAATGCCGTGATATTTGCGGGATGCGGGGTACCGAATTATCCTTCGAGCGATGCGCGGTATTCGGTATGTATGCGGTCGACGCATTCGAGCAGACTGTCGAGATATTCGACCTGCGCGGCGGTCGCGCTGTCGTACTCCGAAAATATCGCAACGGTGTACGGATGCTCGTCGTATACTATCCCGATATCGTGATATGCGCCGTAGTCCCATCCGTATTTGTGAGCCGCCTTGCGGTCGCCCGCGACACGCGCGATGAGCTTCGGCTGATCGCTGTCGATAAGCGCATCCTTCATCAGAGCGGAATACTTATGCCCGCCCTCCGTGTACTTATATATCTGCTCCATCACGCGGCAGCCGTCGCGCGCACTCATGCGGCTCGCGCTCGACTTCATCGACTCCCAGCCCTGCTTATCTATCATGCGGTGCAGCGAGCCGTAGCCGTATTCGCGCATCAGCGTGTTGAAGGCGACATTGTCGCTGTAAGAGAGCACATACCTGACAAGCTCCTCATAGGTGTAGATGCTGCCGTCGGGGCTGTCGGCGATGCGCCCCGTGCCCTCGCGGTAATGCTCCTCATGGTTGTATTCGAGCGTTTTTCCCGCAAGGTCATAGCGGTCTCCGCCGCCCTCCGCATCGAGCAGCACCGAAAGTATAAACGGCGCTTTTATCACGCTCGCCGAGTCGAAAACGGTATCCCCGCCGCACGAAACGGTATAGCCCGTCTCAAGGTCGAGATAGCATATGCCTATGCGCGGGCGAAAGCTGCTGCCGTCGTCGGCGTTTATGAGAAACGGGCGCTCCTCCATCAGGCTGCCGAGCTCCGAAAACAGCTCCGCCTGCCGCCGCAGCTCGGGCGTAAAGCTCTGCGAGAGCAGATCGACCGTCGACTGCAGCTCCTCTATGCGAACATCCTTTTCCTTTATGCGTTCGAGCAGCAGCTGCTCATCCTTTGTCAGCTGAATGCCGTCAAGCTCGGCACGGAGAGCATCGCGCTCGGATTCGAGCTCGCTCTCGCGCTGCCTCGCGGATTCATCCTCGGTCGTTTCGGGAACCTCCGTCTGCTGCGGCTTGTCGCGGCGCAGTGCAAGCACAAGCAGCGCACCGAGCAGCAGCGTCAGCGCGCCGAGCACCGACACAACGGCTATCATCGCGCCGCGGCTGACGGTGCGTTTGCCGTCTCTGCCGCCGCGGGCTGCGTGCGCATCGCTGCGGGAGCTGTCGTCCGGATTAGCGCCGCTGCGCGAAATATCCGCGCGGTCTGCCGCCCCGCCGTCGTTTTTATATTGCCGCCTTGTTTCCGTATCCTTCATAGCCTCACCGTAAAAGCCGCGCGAGCTTTTCCCCGTGCGGCTGTGTTGTCAATTGTTAAAACGTTTATGATAGTCACTTTTTAAGATCGTTATAATAGATAACCTCGTCTGGCATGTGATACCCGAGACTCTTGCGCGCTATCTGCTTGACGTATTCGTCGTCAAAATCATGGTCTATGAGCTCGTTCAGCTCCTCGATGTCGTACTCGCGCTCCTCTATCTGAGCCTGCAGCTCATCCTGCTGCTTGCAGAGCTCGTTATACTCGTACTGCTGTCCGATAATGGATGCCACACAGAAGCCGACAAAAACGACTATCGCCGCCTTGATGAAGACATTCATCCGCTTTTCGGGCATTATGTATCTGTTTCTGCCTGCCATGCACATCACCTCTTTCCGCTATTGTATCACATTTTGCCGCATAAATCTACCGCAAACCGATATTTTTTTGAAAAATGCGCCGCATTCGCCGCGCAGCACGGCAAAAAACATCATCCGCCGCGCGGTACGACACGTAAATTAAGTCGTTCTCTCATCGCACGGCACGCGGTTCAAGCTGCTCACACCGCCGCGCGGCGCAGCAATACATGCTCATCGCCCCGCATTCAATCCAAGCTGCCGCACCGCCGCGCACGGCACGCGGGCAAAATAAAACACAGTCCCGACAAGACTCTGCGTCTGTCGGGGCTGTAAAAAAGATTATATTCGGCAAGCGGAGGATATCGGTGCTTTGCTGCGCAAAAGCGCATTTTCCCCGTGTAACAAGCGATGCGGCGCGAAAACGCGTTTTCTGTACAGCAAGCACTGCGGTACAGCGAACAACACAGCGGGCAGTGCGGCGCAGCGGGCAGAGCAGTATACCCCATCGACGCGACTATATACCGGCTGAATGCGTCCGCCTGCGAGGCGACTCCGCATCATCCGTTCGACCGAGATACTGCACGGCACCGAGCGCCGAGCGTGCAGCCCGCATCGCGGCTCTGCGTTCACGGCGCGAATCCAGACGGCAGAGCGCTGCCGACGGCGGATACGCAAGTAGATGCAGCAGCAGTCGCAGCAGACGGAGCAGCGGCAGCAGCGTCAGGCGCGCCGCAGCGCGCACAAGCCGACCGACCGTGCGGATGACACGCGGCATTATGCACGCGGTAAGTCTGCCGAGCGTTCTGCGATAAAGCAGAAATCCCAGCCCCGTGCCGAGCAGAATAAACCATCGGATATGCCCCGAGAGCAGGTTAAACACCGTCACGCTCAGCGCCGCAGAGGCAATGAGTGAAAACAGCACATCCGAGATAAACAAAAGCGCCGCAGACAGGCGGCGCCCCCATGTCGGCAGCACCTTGCCCCGACGGGAAAAGCAGCAGCGCAGGGTCATTCCCGCCGCAATGCGCGCCGCGCGGAACACGTCGTAGACCGCGCCGAGCGATGCGCCGACCGCAGCGCCGTACAGCGCGCTCGATGCGAGGCAGATCTGCGAGACATGCTCCATCTGAACTGTCATTGCCGCCTCCTGCGCAGGAAACGGAAAAAGCCGCCTTCATCCTCTCCGCCGTCCTCGGAAATATATGCAAGCGCGTCCACACGCCCGACTATCTCGATAACACCGTCGCCGAGCTCGCCCGCCCCTGTGCTGCCGTCATAGACGAGCTTTATCCGCCCGTCTGCAGGCGCGTTGGGCGGAGATGAAAAGGACACTATCCGCAGACCCTCTCCCTCGATGCTCAGCACGCCCATGTCGGTGATCAGCACTATCCCGTTCTCGTCAAACGACTGCACATCGCGCGCACCGCACACCGTCATCCTTCCCCTGCCGACAAGCGAGATAGAATGTCTCCCCGCTCTGTCCTTCTCCGCTCTTGCTTCCATACCGAAAACCTCCAAAAAATATGAGAATCGGGGAGACCGAAAAGCGCCGACGTGACGATTTTCGACGCTTCCGCATCTTTTTATCTCTCCCCGTTACCGCATGGAATTTTTCCTGCGGATACCTCTCCGAGCATTTTTATCTATTCTCGCAGGGATACCGATAAAGTCCGCACTTTTCGGGTATCCTTTCTCCCGAGTATATTATATGCGACGGCAGCGCGCAATATTACCACACCCGTCGGCAAAGCGCGGTTTTGCAAATGCTCGTCTTTTCGGAAGCGTATTTATACAATAAAATATTTATGCAGGAATTCCGCCCGCGCGAATCAAATTTAAAATTTGCACACAACATTCAAATCCTTGTGCGTGAATTTTATATTGAAAGTCTTACGTTTTTACGAAAGGTCAAGCCGCACAATTCAGAGCGACACAAGCCAAAAATCCGTCCATGCTCCGCAAAAAAAGCGATGCATGGGCGGCTGTGTTTTACGCGCGTCTGCGGTTTACTTTGAATTCTGCTCCACTACCTCATACATGGTCGAGGCATCCGCTTTGAGCGCATGCTCCAGCACGTTTGTCACCCTGACGGTGAGCTCGCGCTGACCGAATGAAACGGTAATGACATCCCCGACCTTGACATCGTAGGATGCCTTGACGGGTCTGCCGTTGACGGTGATGCGCGATGCGTCGCACGCCTCGTTTGCCACCGTTCTGCGTTTGATTATACGCGAAACCTTTAAAAATTTATCAATTCTCATCTTTGTTCTCCTGTCTCCTTAAGGAATCCATGGGAATCTCGCCGCCGCACGGCATGTCCGACGGGTAAAATCGCAGTAATTCGTCGGTCACTGCACAGAGCGCTCCCGGACTGACGCAACACCGCAACGGCAGCTCCGCTCACTGCTCTGCCTTCTGCTCAGCCGCGCGAACACGCTCTGTCATGCGGTCGCACTCGTCGTACAGTTCATGCTCGGCATCTGTACCGCTCTCGCGTGCTTCGAGCACGAGCCGCATAAGACGTGCGCCGAGCGAATCATCCCCTGCGTCGGGCAGTGCGGCATCGAGATAGCCCGCCTTTTTTGCCCTTCCGAGCAGCTTTTCCGCACGCATAAGCGCGGGGAGCGAGCGGGCGACGCTCTCGAGCGCCTCGGTCGCGGTGGTCTGGCTCTTGGAGCGCTGCTTGATGGCGTCCCAGTTATCGAGCACCTGCGCGGTGCCGCTGACCGTCGTATCGCCGAAAACGTGCGGATGGCGCAGTATCAGCTTACGGCAGATACCGTCGTACACGTCGTCGAGCGAAAAGCCGCCGTGCTCCTCCTCCATCCGTGCATGGAACATGACCTGCAGCAGCACGTCGCCGAGCTCCTCGCACATCAGCACGGGGTCGCGGTTGTCTATCGCCTCTATCACCTCGTAGGTCTCCTCGATGAAGTTCTCGCGAACGCTCTCATGTGTCTGCTCGCGGTCCCACGGGCAGCCTTCGGGCGAGCGGAGCAGCGCGGTTATCATGCGCAGATCGGAGGCAGTCATGCGCTCGGCGGTGGCATATTTATCGGTCAGGTACTTTTTTTCATCTGTTATCGACATTTTAATCTCCGTTATTTTATGAGTCTTGCCTTTTGCAGTGCGGCATAGATTTTTGCGCCCTTAGGCAGCATGAGTACATCATCCCGCTCGACCCCGCGGATGGCAAACAGCGCTATCACGTATATTATCGCAGCAACGACTATCGCGATGAGCGTTACCGCCTTTGACGGGATATGCCACGAGAGCAGACGCAGCGTGCCGAAGGCTCCGCCAACGCAGATTACCGAAGCGATGAGCGGCTTTACGAAGGTAACAAAGACCGACGGACGGACATCGGTATATTTCGCCATGAAATACACGTTGAGCACGGTGCAGACAACATAGCAGACTACGGTCGATATCGGCGCTCCGTAGATATTTACCGCAGGTATGCCAATGAGGATAAAGCTGAGTAATATCTTGACGACCGAGCCGGTGACGAGCGAGATTATCGGCTTATTCTGTCTGCCGTATGCCTGAAGAATGGCGTTTGATATCGAGAGCATGCAGATAAAGAAGATAGATATCGCGAGCACCGAGAGCTTGGGCGCGGCGAGCTCGGAGCTCTCCGCGTTATACAGCAGCTTGAGCAGCGGCTCGGAGAGCACACTGACGCCGAGTGTACACGGCAGCGCCACTATCGCGGTGACGCGCAGACAGCTGCGGCAAATCTCCGCGCTTCGCTTGCTGTCACCGAGGGTGAGCGTGCCCTTGAGCAGCGGTATGAGCGAATAGGATATCGGGTAGATGAGCGCGGGCGGAAGGTTGGCAAACGGCACCGCAAAGCCGGTGTAATTTCCGTACAAAGCGTTTGCGTACTCCTCGACATAGCCGATGCTCATCAGCCGCCAGTTTATTATCATATCGTCAACCATTGTAGTCAGGCTCATGATAGACGAGCTGACGGTGATGGGTATCGCGATGACGAGCAGGCGGCGCAGTATCTCCCTGCCACCGGATATCTTACCGCCGCCGACCGCCTCCTCGATGGCGTACTCCTCCTCGCAGAAGCGCAGCTTTGAGATGAACAGGAACAGCATTCCGAAGGCGGTACCGACGGTAAGTCCCGCGATAGCGCATGCAGCCTGCACCTCGAGCCCGTATCCGAGCTTACGTGCGCCGAGTGCGAACAGGATGCCCATCAGCAGCTTGCCGAGCGTCTCCATTATCTGCGAGACGGCGGTCGGTCTCATCTCCTGAAAGCCCTGAAAATATCCGCGCATCGCGCTTGAGACACAGACTAAGAAAAGGGTGGGCGCTACCGCGATGATGGACAGATACGAGCCCGCAACGCCGTTAAGGAACGCGAACTGATGCGAGAGCAGTATCATCACTCCCGAGCCGAGCGCACCGATAACGATGAACATTTTCATCGTCAGCGAATATATCCGTTTTATCTCCTCCCGATTGCCGCGGAAGCGCGCCTCCGAGACGAGAATTGAGACAGCGAGCGGCAGACCGCCCGTTGATATCATATAAAACCAGACGAAAATGTGATAGGCGGCGTTGAAATACGCCATACCCGAGTCGCCTAGAATGTTGCTTATCGGTATGCGGAAGAGCATACCGATGACCTTGTTCAGCACGTTGGTAAAGGTGAGCACGGCAACACCCGAGAAAAACAGATTCTTATTATTTTTTATCTTTTTTGAAGTAGCTGCCACATTCTTCCCTCATATCGTGAATAATTTTTTCTATGTCAACGGTGGTATACTCACCGTTTTCGTAAAGAATCCTGCCGTCGACCATGGTCATGGTGACGTTGGACGAATTTGCACTGTAAACGGCGGTGCAGCGCAGGTCGTAGTACGGGATATTGTTCGGTGCGCACAGGTCAAGCAGAATAATGTCCGCCCGCCGTCCGACCGCTATCTCTCCGCAGTCGCCTCGCTGCTGGGCATGTGCGCCCGCCGTCGTCGCCGCGCGGAGCATGTCGCCCGCACCGATGCGCGAGGGGTCGCGCGTTATGCCCTTCTGGATTATCGCGCCGACGTGCATCTCCTTGAACATGTCGAGAACGTTGTTTGATGCCGTTCCGTCGGTACCGAGCGCAACGTTCACTCCGCCGTCAAGCAGCCTTGATAGCGGCATTACGCCGCTGCCGAGCTTGAGATTTGAGACGGGGTTATATATCGCTGTCGCGCCGTGACGCGCGAGGATTTCGATATCGCCGTCCTCTACCCACACGCAGTGCGCCGCCGTGACGGAAGCCTCGAAGCAGCCGCACTGCTCGAAGAACGCCGCGGGAGTCAGCCCGCCGTGACGCTCCTTGCACTGCTCGTGCTCGGACTCGGTCTCGGAGAGGTGGATATGGAGATTCGCACCGTGCTCGGCAGCAAATTTTCCTACCTCGACGCAAGCGCGCGGGACGTTTGTATATTCGGCGTGCAGTGATATATCTATCTTTATTCTGCCGTCCTCGGCGTTATTCCATTCGGAGTACAGCGTCTTTGCCTCGTCAAAGCGGTGGTCGCGCGACATATCTATATCGGGGTCGAACGAGGTTATCGAGCGGCTGATATTCGCCTTGATGCCCGTCTCCGCGACCGCGAGTGCGGTATCTCCGCAGAAGAAATACATGTCCGAGAACGAGACCGTACCGCCCCTTATCATCTCGGCTATCGCGAGCATGGAGGCGTTATATACCGCGCGACTCGTCAGCAGGTCCTCTGCGGGAAAAATCTTCTCGTGCAGCCAGCGGTCAAGCGGCATGTCCTCGCCGTAGCCGCGGAAAAGCGTCATAGCCGCGTGCGTATGGCAGTTGTAGAGTCCCGGCATGAGCAGGCGGTCGGTGCAGTCGATGATGCGGTCATAGCCGTCGATCGGCGGCTCTGCTCCGACGTAGGTTATGTACGCCCCGTCGGTCGCGACGCAGGCAGTCGTACCGTCGAGCAGCTTTGCGTTTTTGAGCAAATACTTCATTTTATATAAATCCTTTCAAACCATTCCGTTTATGCGGCAGCGGATGTGCGGCGGTGCAAATATGCGGCGGCATAGTATGCAGTGTCTGATGTTCGGCAGCGCGGGGATGAACGCCGTGCCGCGCTCAGCGCATATCGCCGATAAACTCGCGCAGCATCGAATCCGCAGGGACCTCCGACGGCGGCAGCGACGGTACGCTGTCGAGCGCATCGAGCAGCCCGCGTACATCGGGATAGAGCGGCGAGGTTGCCGAGACGGCGCGCAGCAGCTCCGCAAGCGGCTGCTTGAGCACGCAGACCTCATATGCGAGCGAGGAATCTATCAGCGCATCCGCATATCTGCGCGCGGGGTAGATGCTGCTCTGCTCGTTGCGGACGACCCCAGCCCATACCTGCAGCGTAAATTCGACGGAGGCGGAGCGGAAAAGTCGGTCGCGCAGCAGACGGCGCATAAGCCGCAGCCGACGCGCGGAGAATTCGGTATCGCCTATCCTCACGCCGCTCGCGGCATCGGTGAAGATGAAGAGCGGCGATGCGGGAGAGATCACACGGCGTACCGACGGGTACGATGCCTGAATGCCCTCGAAAATAAAGACGTCATACGCAGAGGAGTCGACCGAGCGGAAGCCGCTGCGGCGCTGCAAACCAAAATCAAACTGCGGCAGCTCCGCCGTCTCACCGCGCAGCACGGCAGCGGTAAAGCACTCGAATTCGAGGATATCCATCGCATCCTCGCTGTCGAGGTCGAGCTCGCCGTTCGCCTCGGAGTAGCCCGAAACGTCGGGCGATGCCTCGGAGGTGAGAAAAAAGTCGTCTATCGACACGCGGAAAACACGCAGTCCGCAGGCGGCAAGCTCGGTACGGAGCTTTTCGACCGTTGTGGTCTTTCCCGAGCAGCTCGGACCCGACAGCGCTATCAGCTGCGGAGCGCTGCCGCCCCGTACCCGCTCGCATATCAGCGACGCGGTGCTGTCGAGCCGCTCCCTGTACTCCGCCTCGCAGTGCTTTATCAGCGCGGGGGTGCAGTCGGAGGGCGAGAGCGAAATTATATTTTCATGCAGTTCCAGCATAGGACACCTCCTGTCGGTGCTGACGCGGCGCGTTCACCGCGGATATAACGATGGTGCGGCGTGTTCTCCGCGAATGCAGTAATGATATTTTACACGGAGCGCTGCCGACGGTGCGAGCATAAATCCGCGCTTGAAGCTAAGCTGCGGAAATAAAGCAGACTCAATCTGTGTCATTAAATATTGACGGCGGAAACGTTGCAGACTCACTCTGCATCATCAAAGCGGTCACGGTAAAAGCTCTCCGCCGCCTCGGCAAGCGCCCTCTCGGCTTCCTCCGGGGATGCGGCAAGATACTCGTACGGATATTTCGGCATGAACAGCCGCTGCATATCGCCGCCCGAGCGGGAAACAAGCTTTGTCACCGCACCCGCGCCGAGCGCGAAGATGCTGTGTATCTCATCCATTATCAGAATGTTGTATATGCCCTCTTTGCCGTGCTTTGAAAAACCGACGTTTTCATAGCCGCCGACGGCGTTTTTCTGCTTATACATATAGTAGGGCTCGTAGCCGAGCTCGGCGCAGCGCCGCTGAGAATACGCAACTCCCCTCCCCGCATCCTCGCCCGTACGCGAGTAGCAGCCCCCGCGCTCGGCAAGCTCCGCCGCGCGCTTGACGCAGAAGGTATGAACGGTAATATTCTCGGGCGAGAGCGCGCTGACCTCGTCAAAGCTGCGGATAAAGCTCTCCCCGCTCTCGCCGGGCAGCCCCGCTATAAGATCGGTATTTATGCAGTCAAAGCTCTGCGCCGCAGCCGCCTCATATGCGCGGAAAAACTGCTCCGCCGTGTGCGAGCGACCGATGCTGCGCAGCACCTCGTCGTTCGTTGTTTGCGGGTTTATGCTGACGCGGGTCACGCCCCGGCGCTTTGCCGCACGCAGCTTGTCGTCGGTTATCGTGTCGGGTCTGCCCGCCTCAAGCGTGAACTCACGCAGCGCGGAGAGGTCTATGCACTCCCCGAGACAGCCGAGCAGACGGTCGAGCTGTTCGGCACTGAGCGTCGTCGGCGTTCCGCCGCCGATATAAACGGTGTCGACCCGCCTGCCTATCCTCGGCAGCAGCCTGCCGAGCGCGCGAATATCACTGCACAGCCGCTCGAGATAATCGGGGATGAGCGAGAGCAGACGCGGCGTTGAATACGACACAAACGAGCAGTAAGCGCAGCGCGTCGGGCAGAACGGAATGGATATATACACCGAGCAGCCGTCGCTGCCGACCTGTCTGCGCAGCGCGGAATTGTTGCGCGCCACCTCGGTCAGCAGATGTGCTTTTTCGGGCGCGGCGAGGTAGTCGCCCGTCAGTATGCGCTCCGCCTCCCGTGCACCGTCAAGTCCCTGCGCACGGGCACTTTCCGCAAGCTGCTCGGCGAGCTTTGCAGGGCGCACTCCCGTCAGTATTCCCCATTCGGGGCGTATGTCGAAAAGCTCCGCACCCGCCTCGAATATCGCACGTCCCACCGCGCGCTTTTTTATCCGCTCGTCCGAGTCGATACCGTCGCGCAGCTCGCGCGCCGTGCCGCTGCGCTGCTCCCCGCCGTGCCGCATTACCGCCTCGGCGGTATAGCTCTGCGCATCCTCGTGCAGCGTCAAACGTACCGCGTCGCCCTCCGCCGTCTCCTCCTCCCGCTCGGAAAAGCCCGCGCCGGGAAAGAAGATAAGACAGAGCGTCTGAACGTAGTAGCGCCCGATATTTCCTTCTATATACAGCTTCATCTGTTCACATCACTTTCAAGCTCCGCGCAGAGCGTACACCTCCGGGCGGAGCTGCGCGAACGTCAGGTATTATACCTGCGGTCGACGTGGTCAACGCCCTTGATAGCGCCGAGTCTGCCGACTATCGAACGCACATGGTCTATATTCTTTGCGCCTACGGTCACATTTATGACCGCCTCACCCGCACCCGTCTTGCGCGCGCCTATCGAGACAATCGAAACCTTCATATCCGCAAGCGCGGTGGTTATGTCCGCTATCATCGAGATGCGGTCCTCGGCATAGATATTAAGCGAGGTCTCGAACAGCGCCTTCTCGCTCTGCTGCTCGCCGTCCCAACGCGCCTGCACCCAGCGGTCGGCGTTCTCCTCACGCTGCATGGACAGTCGGACGTTCGGGCAATCGCGCTTGTGCACCGAGATGCCGTAGCCCTTGGTTATAAAGCCGATGAGCTCGTCACCCGGCAGCGGGTTGCAGCACTTCGCAAACTTGACCGCACAGCCCTCGACACCGTCGACGATAACGCCGGAGCTCGCCTTATGCGAATGCGGCAGCGCCTTTGTGCGTACCGATGCCGCGTCGGTCGGTGCAGGCGGAGCATCCTCCGCCTTTGTTCTGCGCTCGAACTCATCGTGCAGCTTCGGCGCAAGCTTTGAGATGGTTATTCCGCCGTAGCCGATGGTGTTGCAAAGGTCCTCGTAGGTCTTTATGCTGAATCGCGCGGCGACCGCGGTCGCGATCTCCTCCTTCATCTGCTCGGAGCAGCCGCGCCCGTAGCGACGGAACTCGCGGTCTATCTCCGCCCTGCCCATCGCGATGTTCTCCTCGCGCTTCTCGCGCTTGAACCACTGGCGTATCTTGTTCCGCGCCTCACCCGTCTTGACTATCTTGAGCCAGTCGCGGCTCGGTCCGTGGGACGCGCTCGATGTCAGTATCTCGACTATCTCGCCGTTCTGCGGAACGCGCTCAATGGGCACTATCATGCCGTTTATCTTCGCGCCTATCATCTTGTTGCCGACACCCGAATGAATAGCGTAAGCAAAGTCGATAACGGTCGAGCCCTGCGGGAGCGTGATAACATCGCCCTTCGGGGTAAACACGAAGGTCTCATCATGGAAAATATCTATCTTGAGCGCACGCATGAACTCGTCGGGGTCGCGGGTATCGTCCTCGGTCTCGACGAGCTTGCGTATCCACTGCAGCTTGTCGTCTATCTCCTTGGAGCTCTCCTCGCCCGACTTGTACTTCCAGTGCGCGGCGACGCCGTACTCTGCTATGCGGTGCATCTCCCATGTTCTTATCTGCACCTCGAACGGTATGCCGCCCCTGCCGATAACGGTGGTGTGGAGCGAGCGGTACATGTTCGGCTTCGGGGTCGAGATGTAATCCTTAAATCGCCCCGGCACCGAATGGAACATGTCGTGTATTATGCCCATGACCGTGTAGCATTCAAGCTCGGTATCGACGAGTACGCGCAGTGCGTAAAAATCGTATATCTCATTAAAGCTCTTGTTCTGCTCGAACATCTTGCGGTAGATGCTGTATACCGTCTTTACTCTGCCGTCGAGCGAAAAGTTGATGCCGCTCTCGGTCAGCTTATCGGATATCTGACTGCGCGCACGCTCGATAAAATCATGGCTCTGCCCGTATTTTTCCTCGATATGCTTCTCTATCTGCTCATAGCCGAACGGGTCGAGATAGCGCAGCGAGATGTTCTCAAGCTCCTGCTTCATCCTCTGCATACCGAGACGGTGTGCAAGCGGCGCAAATACCTGCATCGTTTCGAGCGCGGTCTGACGCTGCTTGTCCGGGCTCTTTGCGCCGAGTGTGCGCATGTTGTGCAGACGGTCGCACAGCTTGATGAATATGACGCGAATGTCGCGCGACATGGCAAGAAACATCTTGCGCAGGTTCTCAATGTGCTTTTCTTCCTTATCCTCAAACGGGATGTGCACCAGCTTTGTGAGACCGTCTACAATCATAGAAACATCGCTGCCGAACTCGTACTCTATCTCCTCGAGAGTGACCTTGCTTCCGCAATCCTCTACCGTATCATGCAGCAGCGCCGCACAGATGGAATCGGTATCGAGACCGAGCGAAACCGCTATCTCCGCGACCGCGATGGGGTGAAAGATGTACTTCTCACCGCTCGCGCGGAACTGCCCCTCATGCAGCTTTGCGGCGTAGAGATACGCGCGCTTTATCTTTTCGATATCGTACTTTTTACCCGATGCCGTCAGGGCGAACAGCAGCATCTCTATATCCTTGTATTTAGGATCGGACTCTATATGATGAATTCTCGAATCGGTTTTCATTCTCTCTGCCTCGCTCTCCTTGTGTATGTTTTGCCGCGACTTATTTTAAAGCCCGCGCGGCGCTGTGCGGTTTATTATATGCTCATGCTACGACTATGCGATGCCGCTTATTTTGCCGCATGCACGCCGCCGATTTTTCCGCATACGCGGTTTATTCTATGCTCGTTCACCGCCGTCTGTTTTGCCGCTTGCGCGGCTCATTTCGCCACACGCGCCTCAAGACTCTTATATATCTGCGATGCGCACAGATCGACCTTGCCGTCGGTCTCTCCGAGCTCGATATAAAGCCCGCCGCCGTCGACCGAATAATCGGGCACGGCAGAATAGGATATTATCCCCGTCTGCACGAGTATGGCAAGAATAAAGCGCAGCTTTATGTACTCGCGGGGTCCGTCTCCGAGCGACCGTGCGGCAAGACGGTAGATGTTCATAGGCGCGCTCGGCTGCTCTCCGAGTCTGCGCTTTATGTACAGATATACACGCTTGAAATCGTCGCGGGACGGAAGCAGCTCACGCGGTATCAGCATGTCGGGATTCTCCGCTACCCTGCCGTATTCCGCCGTCAGCGTGCGTCTGCGCGCCCGCTCCTCTGCGCAGTGACGGATGTCGCGCAGCATCAGCTGTACGCGGGTGTTCCCGCGGAACTCGTTTATGCTCGGTGAAAACAGCAGGTCCGCGCGGTCTCCCCGCACCAGTCCGAGCTCCTCGGGCGTATTTCTGAACATCACCGCACCGAGCGCGATACCGTCCGACTCAAGCGTCATGCTCGTGTGCTTTCCGCCGCCTATCGCGCGGATATCCGCGACCGTCGCCCCGCGCATTGCAAAGACGGGGGTGGGATTCGCGGTGCCGTACGGCTCGAGCAGCGCGAGCTGCTTTACCGCCTGTACCGTCAGGTCGGCGGCCTCAGTCTCGCCGTCGGAGTCTATCACAGCGACAAGATCCTCCTTGCGCAGATGCTCTGCGGCGTATTCGTTTATCCTGCGGCGAAACTCGTCCAGATCACCGCGCCGCAGCGTCAGCCCCGCCGCCATCTCATGCCCGCCGAAGCGGACGAGCAGATCGGAGCAGGAAGCGAGCGCGGCGGAGAGATCGAGCCCGTGAATGCTGCGACCGGAGCCCTTTCCGATATCGCCGTCGGACATGCCGCTCGTCACCCGCCCGCCGTCAAAGGAAATGAGTATCGACGGCAGACCGTACCTATCGGTCACGCGCGATGCAACTATTCCGATAACGCCGTGATGCCAGCTCTCGCCCGCAAGCACGATAACCCGGTCACGGGCAAAATCGTGCGTCTGTTCTATTATGCGGAACGCCTCCTCGGACATGGCGTTCTCAAGCTCCTGCCGCTCGCGGTTAATGTCGCACAGCCGCGCCGCAATCTCGTTCGCAACGCCTCTGTCCTCGGTCAGCAGCAGCTCCTCTGCGATGGACGCGCTGCGTATTCTGCCCGCCGCGTTAATTCTCGGTGCTATGCCGAAGCCTATCGAGGATGCGGTCAGATGCCGCTCCTCACCGCAGCCGCTGTTCTGATTCCTGCCGCTTCCGCTGCCGCCGTTTTCGCCGTTTCCGTTGCTTCCGCCGCTCTTGCCGCTCTTTCCGTCAAGCGCAGCTGCACGTATCAGCGCGTCAAAGCCTATGCGGCTGCCCCGTTCGAGCAAACCGAGTCCGACGCTGACAATGAGTCGGTTTTCGTCGGTCAGCGGCATGACGTCCGCGACCGTTCCGACCGTGACAAGGTCGGCATACTCGGCGCACATGCGGTGCAGATAGCGGTCATCGTCGGGCGCGAGCAGCTGTTCTATCGCGCAGATAAGCTTGAACGCAACGCCTACGCCTGCCAGCTCCGCAAACGGATAAACCGAATCGGGGCGATGCGGATTTACCGCGGCGACCGCCGGCGGCAGCTCACCGTGACACTCGTGATGGTCGGTTATGACAGTGTCAACCCCGAGCGATGCGGCAAGCGCTATCTCCTCCACCGCGGTTATACCCGTGTCGACCGTGATTATCAGGCTTGTGCCGCCCGCGGCTATGCGGCGGACCGCGCCCTCGTTCATGCCGTAGCCCTCGGAGGTGCGCTCGGGGATGTAGTAATCAACGGGCACGCCCTTAGAACGCAGGTACAGAAACAGCGTAGCCACCGATGTCACGCCGTCCACATCGTAGTCGCCGTATATCATTACCCGCTCGCCTGCATTTATCGCCGCGGTCACACGCTCGACCGCCTTGTCCATATCGGGCAGGAGAAACGGGTCGTGAAAGCACTCGTCGTCGCGGCGCAGAAACGCCGTCGCCTCCTCGGGCGTTCTGTAGCCTCTCGAATACAGAAGGGCAGCGGTCAGGCGGCACAGTCCGAGTTCATCCTCAAGCGCGCGGACCGCATCGGGGTTGTCCCGTGCCGAGGTATCTACCCTCCATCGTCTCGCTTCGTTGCTGCCTATCATTTCGGCTCACCCTCCTTTTCTGTTTCTTGTGATGCTGTAATGTTGTGATTTTGTGTTTGTATATTTTGTCTTTACGGTCTCGCTGATCCGCGGCTTTTCGGTCTCACGATTTTATGTTATTTTTGTTTTTTCGTCGTTTTTTCGCGAAGCAGACACATCATATCTGCCGCACATCACCGACGCACATCGGAAAGTAAATAATGTCATATCGCAGCGCACCTACATTCGCAAGCCGCATCGCACCGTATGACATTCTCAACGCTCATCGCAATATCGCCGCAGCGCTCAGACAATCGGCGCATAACGCGATATTATCGCCTCGGCGCAGCGGATACCGTCGACCGCCGCACTCATAATGCCGCCCGCATAGCCCGCGCCTTCGCCGCACGGGTAAACATTGTCCGTACCCGTCGCCGTAAGCGTCTCGCCGCGCAGTATGCGCACGGGCGCGGAGGTCCGACTCTCGACCCCCGTCAAAAGCGCATCGGGCGCGTCAAAGCAGGATATCTGCCTCGAAAAATCGCGTATCCCGCACCGCAGCACGTCAAGCGCTTCCGTGCCCATTACGGCGGAAACGACCTCGGAGAGGTCGGCAGTTGTGACCTTGTCCGCGCCGCCGCCCATATACGTCGGCAGCACGCGCGACGGCTGTGCGCTCACCCCGCCTCGCATAAAGTCTCCGACCGTCTGCACGGGCGCGCGGTAGCCACCGCCGCCTGCAAGGAATGCAGCACGCTCGTACCGCCGCTGCAGCTCAATCTGACCGCTCGGCGTGTCGGATGCGCCTATCGAAACGAGCACGGCGGAATTCGAGTTCCGCCCGTCACGGGCATAGCGGCTCATTCCGTTGACGGCGAGCCCGCCCTCCTCAGAGGAAGCCGCAACGATCTCGCCGCCGGGGCACATGCAGAAGGTATACGCCGTCCGCTCCCCGTAATGACGCGAGAGCGCATATTCCGCGGGCGGCAGCAGCGGATGCCCCGCATCGTCGCCGTAGAGCGAGCGGTCGATATCCTCACGCAGATGCTCTATACGCAGCCCCATAGAAAACGCTTTCGGCACGACATTGTAGCCGCGCCGCATTATCATGGAATATGTATCCCTCGCGCTGTGCCCGACCGCGAGCACTACCGCACCGCAGTCTATCCCGCCGCCGTCGGTCATTATATGTCCGGCACTGCCCGAGCACATCGGCAGCTCGGTCAGCGCGGTGTGATAGCGTATCTCGCCACCTTGCTCGATCAGCCGCCGCGCGGCATTCTCCACAACGCGGCGGAGAATATCGGTACCGATGTGCGGCTTCGCGCTTGTCAGAATATCCTCGGGCGCGCCGAGCGAATGCAGCAGCTCGAGCACCCCGTGACACCGCGGGTCGCCTATGCGGGTAGTCAGCTTTCCGTCAGAAAAGGTCCCTGCGCCTCCCGCGCCGAACTGTATGTTCGTCGTGACGTCGAGCTCACCCGTACGATAGAAATGCTCGACCGCAGCGACACGCTCCGCGACCGACCCGCCGCGCTCGATAACGAGCGGCGCATAGCCGCGCGATGCAAGCGTCAGCGCCGCAAACATTCCCGCAGGACCGAAACCGACCACCACGGGGCGCGCGCTCAGCCGCTCGCTGCCGCAGCCGACCTCCTCCGCGCCGCACGGCAGCTGCGACACCGAACGGTCTGCCAGCAGAGCCTGCGGCAGCCTGCCCTCAAGCTCGACATCCACCGAGTAGAGAAAGCGGATATTGCCGCGCCGCCGCGCATCCACCGAGCGTTTTGCAACGACCGCCCTGCCGATGCGCGCGGAGGAAATATATCTGCCGATATGCCTGACCGCCTCCGCGCACGCCTCCTCGGCGGGCTCGGTAAACGGCAGCGATATGTTTCTGACGACGACATGAACCCTCTCGCCGCATTCCGTTTTCCGTGTCATACTACCTCTTACGTCAATTTAAACTATCCGTCAAAGACCCTGCAGTCTCCGACGGTTTTGCTTTATAAAGAAATTCGTCAGGGTCTCAACCATTCACCTGCAAAGTCGATTATACCATGCATACACAAACTATTATCTTCACAACTCAAGTCTGTACGGTTTCTGCCTTGTGGGATACTTTTTCGGTCCGGACGATTTTAGCATCCCCGCAAAGGCGAGAGATAAAAAAGATGCAGAATCGTCGAAAATCGTCACGTCGCCGTACTTGCGTACGGCAGAGGCGATTTTCGGCGGTAGAAAAAGCGGATAATCATTCCCTTGGAGAAATCCGATAGGATTTCATCAGCTTTCCTTGTTTTTGCGCCGAATAAAAGTCCAAGTCTCACTCTTATCCGCTTTTTCGGTCTGCGCTTTTTTAGCCTCCCCGAAAGCTTTTTCGGTCCGGACTTTTTTAACATCCCCTTTAAACAGAGTAGCCGATAAGGCTCAAACAAGCCGTTTAACGTCCCTTTTCGCCGCGGACATTTCATCACCCTCTCGCCGTCGGATGAGTTAAAATGTCCGTTTATTCAGCATCATCTGCAAGCAAAGCAATCATCCCTGCGTGATAGCAGCGAGAATATCCGAAATGGACATGTAGTTAGTCCACAGTAAAAGCTCAGGCATATAGAACCAGCAGCTCAGTGCGTTATCAGCCGCATCCTTTTCAACAACGGGATCGAGCTTATCGGTCTCGATAAAGGTATGCGAGAAGTTGAGAGCCGGACCCGTAGCTTTCGACGTGTCGATATTATCGAGATCAAAATCAGCTTCATACTTCAGCATCGGAGCATGAGCGCCGCTCTTAACCACATCGGCAAGCTTCGGTCCTACGGACTCGTGGAGAGAGATAAAGTTGCATATGATAAGCGAATGCTGCTCAAAAAACTCAGCATTGTACTTTGCCTTGACCTCTTCAACGGGGAGGGTGTAATTCTCGGGATGCTTTGCGCTCTCTTCGTCTACGTAAAGCAGATCGGCATTAAAGTCAAAGAGAGACTCCATCTTTGCGAAGTACTCGGCAAACTGCTCAGCCGACGTAATAGTAATCGCAACAGTGTCATAGCCGAAAGCCTTAACGAGCTTATCTGCGACCGTCTCGCTGACAGCGGAATAGTAGGTCTTTTCGGTATAAGCAAGACGTGCGCCGTTGTACTGCTTGCAGTCGAACGTGAGCCGAGTACCTGACAGGAGCTTCATTGCACGAACAAGATCCTTTACGGTTATTTCGCCGTCAAAGTTTGTATCAAAGGTGAACAATGCCTTGACCATATCAAAATCGGGGTCTGCATACGCAGTCTCATCAAAATCGCCCATGGCAATATACTTCATGGCGCGGACGAGGTCACGTACATCAAGCTTTCCGTCGAGAGTTATATCGCATGCGAGGGTAGCGTCGGTCTCGACCTCGGGAGCAGCGTCACCGAAGGTTATTTTCTCATCATCGGTGTAGCTTGCATTCGAGGTGAGTCCGGTATAAAATACGCCGTCTGCAAGGTCAACGGTATAATAGACCGTGTCTCCTGCCTTGATATCCTCAGCCTTTACCTGCTGAGTCTTTTCCGCGTCGCTGTAATAGCTGACGGTATAGAGCGGTGCGGGCTCATCCGCTGCGTTGACACCGACCGCGATAACGGGAGATGTGAGCATTGCGAGCGAAAGAGATGCCGCTGCAAATCTTTTTGTAAGTTTCATTTTCTGTCCTTTATGTCGCCTGTATAAATATGTTTAGGGAATCGCCATGCACAGTATAACATTTTTTTAGCGAATTGTCAATAACTTTCAATTATTTTTTTCTGATTCAACCAACAGTCGAATTTATGCACCGTCCGACGATGCGATATCCGCCCGCCTGATCAGTTTCCGAACTCCTGCAGCCCCTTTGCATATATCCATGCCGCATAGGACGTTGTATCGCCGTCCTGAGTGGGAGACATGGACATTTTTTCGGTCTCGATGTAGTGGTGAGCATAGCAGCCGATAGCTCCGACAGGCTCATCTCCCGCTCTCTCCCAACGGTATTCGACGTTTACGCAGGGTGTCCCAAGCTCTGCGCCCTTTGTGACCGACGTAATGACGGGGTCGGTCGCCTCATCTATCGACAGCAGCGTTGCGACAATGAGCATCTTGCTCTCAAAGTATGCGGAATCGTATTTTGCCTTGACGGCAGCTACGTCCATCAAGCGGTCCTTGTAGCGCTCAGCGTCGGACTCACTCGCATAATTGAGCTCGGAATCAAAATCGTAAAGCAGCGCAGCCGCTTCAAGATACGTGTTGAGCTCATCGACCGATGTTATGATATCAACATAGCCGAAATTAACGGTCTCGGTCGGACGTACCGCGGAATACATAACCGTCTCGGTATACTCACGCTCCGCGCCGCGGTAAGGATAAGCGCCGCTCAGATCAAGCTCTGCACCCGAAAGGAGTTTCATTGCGCGAATCAGATCCTTTACGGTTATCAGTGCGTCAAAATTCGTATCGAATGCCATAAGGCAGTCATTGTCGATAGTTCCGACCTCAAAGCCGCCCGCGATATATCTCATGGCGCGTACAAGGTCGCGCGTATCGAGCTTTCCGTCTGCGTTGATGTCTCCCGCAAGGTATGCATCCACCTTTATCTCGCGGTCCGCGGTATCAAATATCATCTTTTCGTCGTCGGTATAGCTGCCGTTTGTCGAAAGCGAGGTAATAAAACAGTTTTTCGACGGCTCAAGCGTGTAGTATACCTCCTCGCCCGCCGCAATATCGGAGAGCGCGACCGCCTGAGTCTTTTCGGCATCGCGGTAGTATTCGATGGTATAGAGCGAGTTCGTATCCTCCGCACCGACGGTCATTGCGGCGGGTGCGGCAAGCATTGCGAGCGTGAGTGATGCTGCAGTAAGGCTGCACAGGGTTTTGTTTTTCATTTCAGTATCCTTTCTATGGGTGCGCGGAGAACCGTACGCCGTGCCGTACACATTGCCCTGAACAGTACCGCAGCGCCGTGAACAGTACCTAAACGGTGTCATAAACAGTGCCCCGTAAACAACGTCGTAAACAGCAACTGAACAGTACCGTAACAGCGCGGCAGGCGCTCCTTTGCCCCTTCTGCGATTGCGTAAATGCGCTGCTTAATGAGCAGTGCATCATATTTCAATTAAAGTATAGCACTCGCGTAATATTTTGTCAACACCTATTAGCATTTGTTCACAAAGTTTTCGTAAAGTCGGCATCAAAAACGCCGTTCGCAGATAAATTCAGTCGAAAAAACGGACGATACGTCCGCACGCATCGCCCGAAAGTCGTTAGTATTCGATTAATACTGCCGCACAGCCCGCTGCCGAAATACCGCGCCGCGCAGCCCGCAGACAAGCACACATTGATACCCTCGCCGCAAACACACCCTGCCCGCGTCAGCCATGCGTTCTTATAGCGCGGTTCTGCTGCTTGAGCACCCTGCATATCCTGTCGACCTGCTCAGCCGTTATGACTCTGCCGTGCATCTCGCCGCCGAGATAGTCGAGCGAGCCCTCCGCAGACAGAACCTGTGCAAAGTTGTTTTTAAAGCAATAATCTCTGCCCGTAAAGACAACTATCCCCTTTGCGCTTCCGTATTTTACTCCGTGCGCGTCGAGCAGCCGACGAATGGCAGCGATATGCACCGCGTTCCGCTCGCACGGGTTCTGAAACTGGATTATGCGGTCGCCGTTAAACTGCCGCCAGTCACCGCGCATAGGATTCTCGATAAAGCCGTCCATATGCTTTTCCTCGACGGTGAATACCCCGCCGCGGCAGACGACTATCATCGGCACAAGGCAGAGCGCGCTGCCGCCCCCGCCGTTGCCGCGATATAGATAGATATCGCGCAGAACACGGCACTGTTTTCCGAAAGCGGTAAGATACAGCTCGCGCAGAAAACCGCTGCCGCCCCTTCCGCTCAGCAGCAGCCGCCGCTCGCGCAGTGCGCGCAGCATCCTTCTGCCGAAAAGCACCATAATAAAAAGGAGAACGAGTATCAGCAGCACAAGAATTATTTTACTCCCCGCGGACATGATACCTCGCCTCCCTTCGGTCGGGGCTGCGCCGCAGCTGCGGCTGTCCCCCGCAATATTCAGTTTTGCCGTGGGTGTCGCCTCTGCCTGTAATAAGCCCGCCCTACCGCCGACGACAGAAAAACGGCAGGATTCGGGACACCGCGCCGCAGCTTCTGCCGTGCACGGTGGGGTGATGATAAGTTTTGTTTACTCCCATACAGCTGTGCAAGCACGGGATAATCAGACATACCTATTCGCAAGCAGCCGCGCGAGCGCGGGGCAATCGGTCACTCGCTCATACAAGCCGATGCGAGGACCGAAAGCTCTCGAAAATTATTTCTGCTTGCTTTCAAGGAAGCGAACGAGATCGCCTACGGTGATAAAGGTACGGATATCGTCGTCGCTTATCTCAACGCCGAACGTCTCCTCGCAGCGCATTACAAGGTCCGCAAGCTCGAGCGAGTTGACTCCGAGCTCCGCAAGTGCCGAATCCTCCGTGATATCTCCCTTTACCTGAAGCTCGTCAACGAGCAGCTTTTTGATTTTCTCAAACATATTATTCTCCTCCGTAAAAGATGCTTTATCAGGCAGCGCCGCATAAAGGAACGGTTGTAGTCCGACTGCACATTTTCGGTGCTGCACTTATAGTTATATCAAGCGGTCAGCCGCATGATGACGGTATTGTCGCGTCGCCGTGCGGCGCATCATTTAACAAGAAATCTCTTTATCTTGCGCGTTGTGGTCTTTTCAAACTCCTCGCTGCGCAGCTCGACATCCCTCACCTGCTTATACACGGGCAGACTGCGGTTGATGCCGTTTACCGCCTCGCGTATGAGCACGAGCTTTTCCTCATCGCTCTTGACCTTGAGCTCGGGCGCTTCGTCGCTCGGGTAGATAACGGCGGTTATGCGTGTTTCGCCCGCGCTGTTCTTTCTGCCGATTACGACACACTCGCCTATGAGCGGAGAGGTATACAGATGCTCCTCTATCTCCTCCGGGAAGATATTCTTTCCGTTGGAGAGGATAATGATGTTCTTCTTTCGTCCCGTGATGTAGATGTAGCCGTCAGCATCGATATAGCCGACATCCCCCGTTCGGAACCAGCCGTCCTCGGTGAATGCCTCGGCGGTCGCCTCATCATTGCCGTAGTAGCCGAGCATGACGTTTCTGCCGCGCGCCTCTATCTCTCCCGTGCCGTCTGCGGACGGGTCGGCGATGCGGACCTCGCAGTTGTCGACCGGTTGACCGACCGAGCGCAGACGCACCCTGCCGTGACGGTTTACCGCGATAAGCGGAGAGCATTCGGTGATGCCGTAGCCCTCGCATATCTCAACACCGAAAGCGTCAAAATCGCGCACAAGCTCGGGCGAGAGCGGCGCTCCGCCGCAGATGATGTAGCGGAGATTTCCGCCGAGTCCGTCAAGTATCTGCTTAAACAGCTTTCTTCTTATATCAATGCCCGCGCGTCGCATAGCCGACGATGCTTTCATCAATGCGCGGACGCGCTTTGTCATTCCCTTACGCGCTATCTCCGCCCAGATGCGCTTGTGCATCGTCTCCACATACAGCGGAACAACTATGAGCGAGTCGGGCTTGAAGGTCGTTATGGAGCGGAGCGTATTCTTAAGACTGTCGTTGATATATACCGTTCCGCCGAGATTCGACGCACCGAAATGGCAGCAGGTTATCTCGTAGCTGTGATGCATCGGAAGCAGGTCTACAAATGTATTGTCGGGTCCGAAGATGGTGCCGCGGCATGCGGCGTTTACCGATGCGACAAGGTTCGCATGCGAAAGCATAACGCCCTTGCTCGTGCCCGTCGTACCCGATGTAAAGAGCAGCGCGGACATGTGCGACATATCCGCAGTGCAGTCGTAGTCAAGAAAACTGCGGTCGCCCTCCTCAATCGCCTTATCTCCTATCGAGAGAAGCTCGGAATACGGGAGCACGCGCCCGTCTCCCGCGATATCTGCGGCAGCGTCGGCAGCATCGGCAGCACCGTCGTCGGCATTATCCGACGCGGGTACTATCGGGATGAAATAACGCACCTGCGGCATCTGCGCTGCAAGCGCGGGAAGCACGTCGTTAAACTGCTCGGTATAGAATATCGCCTCCGCGCCGCTCAGGTCGGCGAATCTTGCTATCTCATCATGACCGAGGTCGCGGTCAAGCGGAACGATAACACCGCCGCCGCTGACAGCGGCAACATATGCCGTCATATACTCGGGGCAGCTGTCGCCTATGACCGCGACGGTCTTGCCCATAAGACCTATACGACTCATACCCTCGCCGAGACGGTACAGATCTCTGCGATAGTCTGCGTAGGAAAAGCTGTGGCGTGCCTCTCCCCTCTTATATATATAAAGTATCTTATCACCGTAAAGCTCGGCGCTTGTCTCTACAAGATCGCGCAGGCTCTTTATCTCCTTGGGCTCCTCGCGCCTTACGCTCAATGTTCTGACGGTTACTTCACTATTCATTCTCTGCTTCCTCTGTTCTGCATCGGCGGAATAAGCATAACTACACAATTACGTCTTATTATACAACCGCGCTACGGCTTTGTCAAGTAATAAAAAGACCGCGTGTACGGCAATCGTCTGTACACGCGGTCGGTACGATGGGGATAGATGAAAATATATAACTCCATACGGAGTCCGTCAGGATTCCGATACATCGAACGGGGAGCGATGAAAAAGATGCAGAAGCGTCGAAAACCGCCTCGTCGCCGTACCGGCGTACGGCAGAGACGGTTTTCGGCGGTAGAAAAAGCGGATAATTATTCCTACGGAGAAATCCGATAGGATTTCATCAGCTTTCTCTGTATTTGTGCTGAATAAAAGCCCAAATCACACTTTTATCCGCTTTTTCGGTCGGCGCTTTTTTAGCCTTTCTTTTCAGAGAAGACGTACGCAAACCTGCCGATCGGCGCAGCATCACCCTTGGTATAGAAGGACATAACATCAACCTTGCCGTCCTCTACCGTAAAGCCGTCCGCCCACTTAAAGGAAATATCGACAAGTCCGTCTGCGCAGCCGATGAGCGAGCGCGGTACGGCGAACATTATCTGATCCTCCGCAACCTTCATATCAACGCTGCCGATAACGGTACTGCTGCCGTCTGCGGAAAGACGAACGAGCGGTGCCTTGCTGCCGTCCGAGCTGCCGAGATTAACGGCGTAGTTGAAGCCGCTGAAGCTGTCGTCATCGCCCGTTCCGATAAAGAGGGTCATGCGGCCCTCCTTCTCGCTCAGGCGGATGTCGTCTGCGGTCTCGGCGTAGAAGTAGATATTTTCCTTGCCCCTTGCCGTCTTCATTACGGTGAAGTCGTTCTTGCCGCTGCGGTCGATGTACTGCAGGCTGCCGAAGCCCTGCGCGCTTCTCGAAACGGTATCATTTGCGTAGTCGGTATATACAGCGGTTATCTCATCGCTCTCCCACTGTGCAAAGCTGCCTCCGACATCTATAGTCAGGCTGCGTCCGACATTTACGCGCTTTGCGCTGCCCTTATACTCGGCGATGCGCTCTGCCATCTGCATGTAATAGTTATCACCGAAGCCGCCGCTCATAGGCTCGATATCGCGACTGCAGTCAGGTGTTGCGCAGTCGACGAACATGATAGGCTCGCCGGGTATCCATGTAGACGACTGACGCTGTGCTACCCACTCGTTCCAGCCCGTGATGAATATCATCTCGGTGTCCTGAGCGATAGCGAAATCAAACTGCTCGTCAAAGTTATAGCCGTAGTTCTCCGCGCCCTCGGAGGTGTCGTTCGCACCGTTGTGCCAGCTGCGCGTGCGGTCGTTTCCGCCGTACCATGCGGTCGCGCTGAAGTGACTCGTAGCGGAGTGCTGTGCGACCGATACGCTTATGACCTCGCGTCTGCCGTTAACACCGTATACAGCGTCCTTTGTGAGCAAGCGGCTGAACTCCATCCAGGGGAAGCCGTTGCCGTTATCGGTGCGCTCGGCGTTCGGCCACTGCGATTCCTTGATGGTGAAATAGCTCTTAACATCGTTATCCGCCTCTGCGGAGATACCGACTATCATCGGCTTACCGTTCCAGTTGAACCAGAGCTCACTGAGTCTCGGATACTGCTTGTTCAGCTCTTCATCCTTGTATATCTCGTCGTAGATGCGGCGCATAGTATCGCCCGAGCTCGAATTCGTGTAGAACGCGAGCTGCGGCACATCAACGCCCTGCTCATAATACTCGTACCAGACCGAGATGAGCTCCTTTACGCGGTCGGTGTAGGTGAATGCGTTCGTTGCGTCGAATACGACGAAATCAACACCCGCATCGGTAAGCATCTGGAGGTGCTTGCGCATTACCCACTTATCGGAGGAGCGGTAGTAGCCGAAAAGCGGCTCGCCCCAGAAGTGATGAGCGCCCTCTGCTCCTCCGCCCGCCGCGAGCCAGTTGCTCTCGGACAGCACGGCACTCGGGTCTGAGGATATCTTGTTATTGTCGTACGGACCGTCTGTTCCGTGCTCGCCCTGCCACAGGAAATAGAAGATACCGACCTTTTTCTCGTTTACGCCGGAATCGCCGAGCGGCATAGTTCTGCCGAGCGAGTCGGTACCCGCAAGCGCGCCGTTGACCTCGGAATACTCGCCCGTGTAGCGGTCGGGATCGTCGGTCTGATCCTCAACGACGGGCGCAGGCTTGTTTCCTTCGGGGTCGGAAATGTACTTCATAAGTCTGACAAGGTCCTTTGTGTTCACAACACCATCTCCATTCATGTCTGCGCCGCGAGCATCAACGCCCTCGCCGCTTGCCGAAATATACTTCATGAGACGTACAAGGTCTCTTGTATCCACCTTATCGTCTCCCGTGATATCGCCGTACGCTCCGTGCTTCCCAAAGCAGATGACCGTGGTCAGAGTAGCTATCGCCGCAGCGACGATTCCTGCAGCAAGCAGGTATTTCTTTATCCTTTTCATATAATGCCTTTCCGCAGCCGCGCGCCGCGCCCGCTGATTTTATTTCAAACTAATAGGTCCGACCTTAATAGATCGACCGCGCCTTCCGTTTGCGCCGACCGCGTCTGCTTTTGAGCCGACCGCCGTCGGTAAATATGATGCGCCTCTGTCCGGCAACGCAGTCTCAGCCGAGCTTTGCGCCGCGGCATGCGGCAACGCCGTCTGATACCCGATGTATCCATTCGATGATATCCGCATACACCTCGTGCTTCATAACGTCGTTCAGTATCTCGTGCCGCCCCTTCGGATAGAGCTTCATGCTCAGCTCGCACAGCTCGGCATCGCTCAGGCGCTCGTAGACCTCGCGTATGCCCTTGCCGTTTTCACCGAGCGGGTCATCCTCGCCCGCGATAAGCAGCACAGGCAGCGACTGCGGAACACGCGCGCTCCAGGATTCGCCGCGCTTTTCGGATATGCCCGCAAGCAGCCTGAACAGCTCGCGGTACGCACCGACCGAGAAATTGAAATCACACATCGGGTCGGCGCGGTAGCGTTTGCGCACATCGGGGTCGGAGCAAATCCATGAGTCACCGTCGCGCTCATCGGCAAAAGCATCGTTGTAGCCGCCGAATGACGTCGTCGCAAGTCTGCGGCTTACATGCTCCGCTCCGCACAGCCGCGACAGCGTTGAAGCAAGCAGCTCCGCCGCGCGCAGCGGCTGATTTCCCGCGCTCGTTCCGCATATTATCGCGCCGTCGATATCGTCGTAGCGCACGATATATTCTCTTGCAACAAACGAGCCCATGCTGTGACCGAGCAGAATGTACGGCAGCGACCGATAGGTCTGCCGCACAATGCCGTTCATCGTGTGCAGGTCGTCTACAAGATTCGTGTAGTCGGTAAAGCATCCGAGCTTTCCGCTCTCAAGCGCACTTCTGCCGTGACCTATATGGTCGTTTCCGCAGACGACAAGCCCCGCGTCGGTCATCGCACCGACAAAGCCCTCGCTCTCATATCGCTCGATATATTCGCACATGCCGTGCGATATCTGCAGTATCGCCGACGGCACCGCATTCTCGGGCGCCCAGATGAAATAGTTCGTTTTGCTGTGCCCGTCGGAAGAGAGAAAATCGCCGCTTTTCTTTATATAGCCCATGCTACGCCCCGCTTTCGTTTGCTGTATACGGCAGCATCGACCGACGCGCCGCGCGATATTATCGTAAAGGAACAAATATATATGTAATATGGTAAGAAGCATTATAGCAGATTTTTGCCCGCGAATCAACAGGATAAAAATATACAAATATTAATTTTTTGCCGCCGCGACGAAATGCAGCTACGCAGCAAAAACACCGGCAGCCGAAATAACGGCAAAAAAGAAGTCGGGGGAGCCGAAAAAATCTCGACTCCCCCGACCCGCCGGAGACGGGTTACGTCCTTGGGAATTGTTTATTTAAGGAAGGCTCCCGCAGACGCAAGATACTGCACGTATTTATCTCCGACCGGGCTGTCTATGCCCGAGTCAATATTCCCACCGCACTACTATCTGCAGTCATAGAGCGGAACGAAAGGAATATCGATGTTTAGATAATATAATGTTTTATATTACGTCCGTGATTATATCACCGAAACAGCAAAATGTCAAGACTTTTTTTAATTTCATGGCATATTTTTCTTGACGAAATCCAAATTTTGTGATATATTATATGCGTAAAAGGCAGATATTGCCCTATACGACGGGAATTTCGTCGTTTTGAGCAGATTTTTCTCCGCTCCGCGCTGCATGTCGGCAAACAGCACATGAGCGTCGGTCTTGCCTGCGAAAGCAAAAACGGCTTTCTGCGGATACGGCGGTGTTTTTTCCCGCCGCCGCGGAGAATAACGCTGCACAAAGCGGAAAGAATATACCGTGACCCTGCGTTTTTTACCGAAAGGAGTTCTGAAGTGAACATTTTAAAATCCGTAACAGACGGTGCCGAAGCTGTCGGCTCCGTATACAAAAGCTGTGAAAAGCGCTGCCCGTATGAGCTGACAGCCAAGGGCAGCTGGCATTGGGGCATTCGCCGCGGCTCAAGTGAGGTCGCGGGGATGAGTATACACGGAGACTTTGCACTCCCCGTCGTACGTATTCTTGCAGCCGTTATCTGCTTTGCCGTTACCGTCGCAGCGGGAAGCGTATTCGGCAGGATGCTCTTCCATCTGAAATATAAAAAGAGGATGAAATAATCCCGTGCATCGCATGCCGCCGCGCCGCCGTAACGTGCATCTCACGCCGCGTCACTGCCACTGCACCGCCGCGCCGGTGTGCGGCTGATAATGTGTGTGCTGCCGTGTGCACCGATGCTGCGCCGCAGTGTGTGTACCTGCGTGCCGTCGTGTGCCCGATGTGCCGCTGTTAAGCTCTCGCCGAAACGGTCGACACCTACCGTGCCGCGCCGTGCGGTCGGCATGTCGATTTGCATCGAAAAATCACAGACTTCCACGTATCCCGTCATCTACTCCTGTTTTGCCGGAGGCGACAACCGAGTTCTATTGTACATTAATTACAAATTTTAGCAGAAATATTGTGTAATAATTTTCCAATTTGTGCATTGATTAATATACCAATATATGGTAAAATATTGCCGTAATAACAGAAGTACGGACTCTGTAAATTGCGGTACCTCCGTCGAGCAGCGTCCGAATATACAGCTCTCGCGGAGCCGATGCGTGCGCGCTCCGAAGAAAGGAATGGAAACATAATGGAACAAAAGACAAGCATACTGATAGCAGATCCGAATGAGGAGTTTCGCCGCAGCTGCCGCGAACGCCTCTGCGCCTTCGGCTATTCCGTGATCGCAGAAGCCCGCGACGGAGAGGATGCCCTCAGCAAGATCGGCTCTATCCATCCCGACATTGCTATCGTCGACGCATGGCTGCCCGGTCTGGACGGTTCTAAGCTTATCAGGGGCTGTAAGATGCTCAGCTACGGCAGCGATAATCCTCCTGCCTTCCTCGTAATATCCGAGGCAATGACCCCGACCATGCTCTCCGACCTGACGAGAGCGGGCGCGGACTACATAATGATGAAGCCCGTCGACGCGGCAAACCTGACCGAGAAGGTCGCATATCTTGCATCGCAGCGTCACGCGCCGTCTCGCGGCGTGCTCGATGGCGGCGACATGGAAACTCAGGTAACAAAGGTCATCCATCAGATAGGCGTACCCGCGCACATAAAGGGCTATCAGTACCTGCGCACCGCCATACTCATGACCATAGAGGACAGCGATGTTATCAATTCGGTAACCAAGATTCTCTACCCCTCCGTTGCAAAGCAGTACTCCACCACCTCCTCACGCGTTGAGCGTGCGATACGCCACGCGATAGAGGTCGCATGGGACAGAGGTGACGTTGATATACTTAACTCGTATTTCGGCTTCACCATTCAGAATAACCGCGGAAAGCCGACTAACAGCGAGTTTATCGCCATGATTGCCGATAATCTGCGCCTGTCCAACAAATATTCGTGATGCCGCGCGGTGTCCTCCGCACCGCCCGCGCATATATATGTGCGGCATCGGGGCTTCTCCTTCCCCGCACCGCCGCACACCCTCCTTCTTGTACCACTGATTGTACCACCTATTGTACCCCTGAATCTTGTTTTTTCACATCTTCAGTCCCCCTGTAAAACCTTTTTATTCTTCTTTCTACGTTTTTCATAATGATCTCCTATACACAAGCGAAAAGGCAGAGCATCCGGCTCTGCCTTTTCGCTTCGGGGAGGCTAAAAAAGCGCAGATCAAAAAAGCGAAAACGAGCTTTTTAATGACAGCTTTAGTGTAATCTGATTTGCTGAATGATGTCGGAATCCTTGCGGATTCCTTCAAAAGACGAAACAGCGTTTTCGCTTTTTCTACCGCCGAAAATCGCCTCTGCCGTACAATTGTACGGCGA
>URDX01000008.1 GCA_900546695.1 uncultured Eubacteriales bacterium
CGGATTCCTGCTTGAAATTTAATGTTTTCGCTTTTTCTGCGCCCGATTTCGCCGCGCGACGTACGGTAGTACGCCTTGCACGACGAAATCGAACACTCCAAACGATTTTATCTCTCCCCGAGCATACCTGACGTGTAAAATTTGGTTTGCTGCGGCTGATGCCTGTCCGCGCCCCGATGGCAGCATCGCGCACGGCTTATGCAGCACATGTGAATATAAGGACGGATACGGTACATATACTTTATGGACCGGTCCGTTCTTTTTTCGTGCCGGAATCCATTCTGAGAGGTATGCTTATGGGTCGTGTTATCAAAAAAACGGTATCATCCCTCGGTTGTATAAAGCCCGCTCCGACGATTATATCCGCTCTGCTTGTGCTTGTCGTCGGCGTGCTCGTTGCCCTGCTCGGCGGCGACCGCTCGCTGTTCTCGGTGGTGCATAAGCCCGCATTTACCCCGCCGGCATTCGTTTTTCCCATCGTGTGGACGGTGATATATCTGCTGATAGGCGGCGCGGCGGGTGCGGTGCTCGGCGAGAATTGCCGCGCGCCCGAGAGCGAAAAATATCGCTCGCTTTTCCTGTTCATGCTCGGTCTGCTGCTCAACTATCTGTGGTATCCGCTCTTTTTCGGTGCGGGGGCATTTCTCATCGCGTTTATCGACATACTGCTCATGATAGTGCTCGCGTTTATTACCGCGCGGATATTCGGGCGCATCGTCTACGCCTCGGGGTTATGCATGTGGATATACCTCGCATGGCTCTGCTTTGCGGCACTGCTGAATTTTTCGGTGCTTATACTGAACTGATTTTCGGAAAAATGAAAAAATCAGGTTGCAAAAAAGGCGGTTTTCTGATATGATACACAGAGACAGACGCAGCAGCGGCACCGAGCGCAGACTGCTGGCGTTGATGGCGGCGGTGGCCCTGTTCGGAACGGCGCTGCCCGGCGTGATAGGACGCGGTATCGGCGGCTCGGGCGGCATAAGCGGCTCGGGCGCGTCGGTGGCATCGGGCGGCGCGGAATCATTCGACAGTGCAAGGATGCCGGACGACGCAGAAATGTCCGGCAGCACGGGAATGACGGCAGGCGGCGCTGCACCCGCGAAATCGGTCGACGATGCCGCGTCCGTGAAATCGTACGACAGTGTTGCATCTGCAAAATCGGGTGGCGGTACCGTGCCCGACAAGGCGTGTGCCGCAATACCCGTCGCTGCCCGCGGTTCATCGCGTGTGCCGTTGCGGATCGACGGGGTACGCGCACTGTGGATTGCGAGCGCATATTCAATCGACTATCCGTCGGGTGACGGCGGGTGTATCGCGGAGCTGCGCGCGGAGATATACCGAATAGTGAAAAATGCCGCTGATATGGGCATGAACGCGATTTTCTTTCAGGTTCGCCCTGCGGCGGACGCACTGTACCGCTCGGATATCTTTCCCGTCAGCGCCGCGCTCGGCGGAGAGCTGCCGTTCGGCTTTGACCCGCTCACGGAGCTCTGCACTGCGGCGCACAGCCGCGACATCTCGGTGCTTGCGTGGGTGAATCCGCTGCGCGTTACGCTCTCCGTCTGCGAGACGCGCGAGCAGGCGCTTGCCTCTCTGCCCGTGTCAAGCCCGGCAGCGCTCCATCCCGAGTATTGTGCTTTTCCGGGCGGCAGGCTGTGGTTTGATCCCGGATATCCCGAGGTGCGCAGGCTCGTTGCCGACGGCGTAGCGGAGATAGTGCGTGAGTATCCCGTCGACGGTGTAGTTTTCGACGATTATTTCTACCCCTATCCGTCCGCCGCGGACGGGTGGGACGACAGCGACAGCTACGCAAGGTACGGCGGGGACGCGGAGCTTGACGATTTTCGCCGCGCGAATATAAATGAGCTCATAGCGCTGTGCTCGGAGGCGGTGCACGGTGCTGCAAATGACGGTATTGTGAACGGCGGTGCTGTGAACAGCGGCGCTGCCGATGCCGTCGCGACGGTCGACGGTGTCCGCTGCGTTTTCGGTGTTTCACCGTTCGGCATATGGCGCAATTCTTCGCTTGACCCGCGCGGCAGCGATACACGCGGCTTTTCGGCGTATGACGGGATATATGCAGACGCGCTCGAATGGGTACGCACCCGTGCGGTCGATTTTCTGTCCCCGCAGATATATTTCCGCCGCGACGACCCCGCAGCGCCCGCGCTCGAGCTCATGCGGTGGTGGGGCGACGCGACGGCCGGCAGCGGTGTTCCGCTCATCTTCTCGCTTGCCGACTACAAAGCATCGCTGTGGCAGGACGGCGGCGAGGTAGCGGAGCAGGAACGGCTCTCGCGCGATATTTCGGGCTGCATCGGTTGTGCGCACTACGGCTACGGCGCGCTCTGCGCGAATGATTTCGGAGTACGCAGCTGTCTTACCGCCGCTGTCCCCGTACAGCCGGCACAGTGACGGATATTCTTGCCGTCATCGATATCCGGGCTGCCGTCAAAATTGTCTTTGCGATGTGCATCCCGTCTCACCGCGATATGCATTTCCTGACTGCTCTACCGATATTTAAGGGTGGCAAAGTTCCCGCTGACCGAGTATAATGGTAGTAAACCATCGTGCGGCAGCGCCGCGCGGGAAAGGCTCGGCTTTGAAATATGGAACTTACACGCATAGGAGATGACGGACTGAAGATAGAACTGTCCGCCGAGGATATGCTTTTATATAATATCGCAGGGGGCTGCATCGACTGCGCGTCGGAGAGAGCGCCGCACGTTATCCGCGAGATACTGCGCGAGGCGCGCAGAAAGACCGGCTTTGACGGGTCGGGCAGCAGGATAATGGTACAGATATTCGAATCACAGGGCGGCGGCTGCGAGATGTTCGTCACGCGTCTCGGCGATTGCTGCCGACTCCGCGCATGCCGCGTGCGCGATATGCAGCTGCTGCTCAGGCTCTGCCGCGCGATTTCGGCTTGCGCGGGAGACGGCGACGGCAGGGCGTACCGCATCGACGACGGCGGCTATCTGCTTGTCATGCCGTGCGGGCGCGGGAGCGATGTTATGTCCGAGTTCGGTGAGGTATTTTACATATCCGAGGGCTATCTTGCCGAGCATTGCAGCGAGATATGCAGCCGCGCGGTCGAGCGCCTGGGCGCTCTTGCCTGAATCGGACGGACGTACAAAATAACGGAATTTCAAAATACACAATCAGGAGAAACTAAGATGGAACTGACATGGGAGACGCTTGAGGCGGAATGCCGCAGCTGCACAAAATGTCCGCTCAGCGGGACGAGAACAAACTGCGTTTTCGGCACGGGCAACAGAAATGCCGATCTGATGTTTATAGGCGAAGCGCCCGGAGAAAACGAGGACCTGACGGGAGTGCCGTTTGTGGGAAGAGCGGGACAGCTTTTCGACAAATTTCTTTACGCGGTCGACATACCGCGTGAAGACGTTTACATAGCCAACATGCTCAAATGCCGCCCGCCCCGCAATCGAGACCCGCTGCCGGGAGAGCAGGATCTCTGCATAGGCTATCTGCGCGCGCAGGTCAAGCTCATAAAGCCGAAGATCATCGTTTGCCTCGGCAGAATATCCGCAATGCGGCTCATCCGTCCCGACTATCGTATAACCCGCGAGCACGGGCAGTGGATTCAGAAGGCGGGCGTATGGATAACCGCCGTTTATCATCCGTCGCTGCTTCTCCGCGACCCGCGTAAGAAGGACGATATGCTCATCGATATGAAGGCAATAAAAGCCCGTCTTGACGAGCTTACCGCAGCCACGCAGGGCGGCGAGACAGTCTTCGGCTGAAATGCCGCGCATATATTACACAGAAATGCTGCGAATATCAGAGGAGGCAGCTGACGCAGCATCTCCGATTTAAACGTATATGCGGGTGCGCTCTGCGCGCGTGTATCCAGAACCTTTTTCGCTGCGCGAAAAACGCCGATGTGTTGTTGACAAACGCACGCCTTTGTGCTACAATGAAGCCGCAAGAAGCTAAATCAGGCGGAGGGATATATGATGAGAGTTAAAATCAACCTCGACACGATGACCGATATCAATGATTTCGTAAAAATCATGGCAGGCTACGACGGAAATGTCTATCTGACCGATAAGGACAGAGCGTTTGTAGTAAGCGCAAAATCCATGCTCGGCGCCATCTATTCGATGGAGTGGGGTGAGGTATGGTGCGAGTCCGATAAGGATATCTATCACCTTATTTCCCGTTTTGCAGCACAGGACTGACAGCGCAAGACCAGGTACCCTTGCTGCCCGCTGCCCATGTGGCGGCGGGCGGCTTTACTGTTTATTTGTGCGAAAAACGGCGATTGACGTTGGTGCGCACGGAGATATGTCGTGGGTGATACCTGCGTACAGAGTGGTTACATAACGCGGGCAGTGCCCGCATACGGAGTAGCAGATGAAAGAAAACAAAGCAAAAGACCGCGTCACGGAGACGCTTACGCCCCGCGGGAGCATGCCCGAAAATGACGGAGACCGTCTCGACTACGTGGCGACCTGTCTGTTCGGACTCGAGCGGCTTGTCGGTGAGGAGATAGACGCGCTCGGCTATGAGCGCACCTTTACGATGGACGGCAGAGTCGGCTTCCGCGCGGGTGTAGATGCCGCCGCGCGCTGCAATATGTGGCTGCGCACCGCAGAGCGGCTGTATGTCAGTCTCGGCAGCTTTCCCGCACCGACCTTCGACGCGCTCTTTGAGGGTGCAAAAGCACTGCCGTGGGAGCGCTTTATCGGCAGGGAAGACGCATTCCCCGTTAAGGGACATGCTGTCCGCTCGCAGCTGTACAGCATTCCCGACTGCCAGAGCATAGTCAAAAAAGCGCTCGCCGACCGTCTCGGCGGCGTCTACGGGCTGCGCATGCTGCCCGAGACGGGGATAAAATATCAGGTCGAGTTCTTCATATTCAAGGACGAGGCGACTCTGATGATAGACCTGTCGGGCACCGCACTGCATAAGCGCGGTTACCGAGCCGAGGCGGGCGAGGCTCCGCTGCGCGAAACGCTTGCCGCTGCGCTTGCGCTTATCTCGCGTCCGCGCGAGGAGGTGCTGCTGTGGGACCCGTTCTGCGGCTCGGCTACCATCCCGATAGAGGCGGCTATGATAATGACCCGTCGCGCACCCGGCTGCTCGCGCAGCTTTTGCTCGGAGGAGTTTCCGATGTTTCCGCCGCAGCTGTGGCGTGACGCGCGTGAGGAGGCAGCCGACGCCGAACGCAGAGATTCCGCTTTTGAGACGTTCGGCTCGGATATCGACCCCGACATACTCGGCGTTGCCGCAGAGAATGCGCGTCTTGCGGGGGTCAGCGACCGCGTAAAGCTCTTCCGTCTCGATGCACGTGAGGTGACTACGGGCGGTAGGCGCGGCACTATCGTCTGCAATCCGCCGTACGGCGAACGCATGGGCACGCCCGAGCAGATACATCGGCTTTACCGCGATATCGGCAGGAGCTGGAGCGAGCTCGGTAGGTGGCAGAAATACATTCTGACATCGGATGAGGAGTTCGAGCGGTATTTCGGCGCGCGTGCGGACAAGGTGCGTCGGCTGTATAACGGAATGCTCCGCTGCGGGCTCTACCAGTATTTCAAGCCCGCCGACAAAAACGGCGAAAGGAAAAAGAAAATGGTATGAACGGCACACCCATGATAAATAAGGGCGGCTTTGCGCAGGGATTGCGCGACGGTCTGCCGATATGCTTCGGATATCTCTCGGTCGCGTTTGCCTTCGGAATTTTTTCGACCGGCTGCGGTCTCTCGCTTATCGAGACGCTTCTTATATCCATGACCAATGTTACAAGCGCGGGGCAGCTCGCGGGAGTACCGATAATCGCTGCGGGCGGCAGTCTTGCCGAGCTCGCACTTGCTCAGCTTGTTATCAATCTGCGCTATGCGCTGATGTCGGTCTCGCTCTCACAGAAGCTTGCACCCGATGTCAGACTCGGCGACCGCTTTGTCATCGCCTTTGTCAATACCGATGAGGTGTATGCCGTCGCGGCATCGCGACCCGGCTCAGTCGGACGCGGGTATATGTACGGACTTATAATCCCGCCGTTTCTCGGATGGAGCAGCGGAACGCTCATCGGCTGCATTGCGGGCAGTCTGCTGCCCGAGATGATAGTCAATGCGCTGGGTATCGCTATCTACGGAATGTTCATCGCTATTGTGCTCCCGCCCGCAAGAAAGAGCGCACCCGTTGCTTTCTGCGCGGTCATCGCGGCGGCGATATCCTGCGCGTTTAAGTTTATTCCCGTGCTCAGCGGCGTTTCGGGCGGCTTTGTGATTATTATCGCGGGTGTCGCATCGGCGGTCATAATGGCAGCCGTCGCACCGATAAAAGACGTCGACGCAGACGACGCGAGCAGCGACGCAGACGGTGGTGCAAACAGCGACGCGAACGGCAACGCGAACGGCAACACAGACGGCGGCGCGAACGGTGATGTGAACGGCGGCAGAGCACTGAACGACGGCACCGACAACGGCGCTGCGGGCGCGGCAGCAGAGGAGGCGGCAGAATGAAGGACTTTTCTACATTTCTTATCTACCTTGCCGTAATGGCGGGGGTAACGTATCTTATCCGCATGCTTCCGCTCGTGCTTTTCCGCCGCAAGATAGAGAGCCGCTTCATCCGCTCGGTGCTCTACTACATGCCGTACGCAGTTCTCACGGCTATGACCGTGCCCGCGGTGTTCTCGTCAACGGGGGCGTTTATCCCGTCGCTCTGCGGCTTTATCGTCGGCGTTGTGCTCGCGTTCTTCGAGCGCGGTCTGCTCACCGTTGCCGCGGGCTCGTGTTTCGGCGCGCTTATTGCGGGGATAGTTACGAAGCTTATCTGAGCTTATTCGGTTTATCCGCGCTGCCGTATTTACGGCGGCGGATACCGTAATATCAAAGGACAGCTCGCATCGCGGGCTGTTTTCCCTTTTTATATAAGAAAGATATAGACAAAATCGGAGAAATCATGTATAATAAAATAATAATATCCCCCGCCGACGGCGGGCGGTGAAAGGACGGAACTAGAAATGAAAGAAAATAATGCTATACTTCGCCTGCTGGAAAACGACAGCACCCTCACCGCGGAGCAGCTCGCGGTAATGTGCGATAAGGAAGTCGGCGATATCAGAGACATGATAAAGAAGTATGAGCAGGATGGCGTTATCGTCGGCTACAAGACGCTTATCGACTGGGATAAGACCGACCGCGAGTATGTTACCGCCCTGATAGAGCTTAAGGTATCTCCGCAGCGTGAACGCGGCTTTGACCGTATGGCGGAGAAGATCCGTAATTTTCCCGAGGTGCAGAGCGTTTATCTGATGTCGGGCGGATTCGACCTTGCCGTATTTATCGAGGGCAGAACAATGAAGGAGGTCGCCTTCTTTGTCGCGCAGAAGCTCGCGCCGCTCGATTCCATCGTCTCCACCGCGACCCACTTCGTGCTTAAAAAGTATAAGGATAAGGGCGTTAACTATACTATAATCGACAACGATGAAAGAGGGTACACGATTTGAACAGCTATGAAAATGTGCTCTCTAAAAAGGCACAGTCGCTTCAGCCGTCGGGGATACGAAAGTTCTTCGATATCCTCGGCGAGATGGAGGACATTGTCTCGCTGACCGTCGGTCAGCCCGACTTTGTCACCCCGTGGCATATACGTGAGGCTGCTATCGACAGCCTCGAACAGGGAAAGACCTATTACACCTCGAACAGCGGCACACAGGAGCTCCGCGATGAGATAGCACGCTATCTTGACCGTCGCTTCGACCTGCATTACGACGCAAAGGACGAGATTCTTGTCACCGTCGGCGGCAGCGAGGCTATCGACCTTGCCGTACGCGCATGCGTCGACGACGGGGATGAGGTAATCGTTCCCGTGCCGAGCTTTGTCTGCTACGGACCCATCGTTACCATGGCGGGCGGCACACCCGTCTTTCTCGAGACAAAAGAAGAGGACCGCTTCAAGATAACTCCCGAGCAGCTTCGCGCGGCTATCACCCCGCGTACCAAGATGCTCGTGCTCCCCTATCCGAACAATCCCACCGGCGCTATCATGACCGCCGACGAGCTCGAGGCTGTCGCACAGGTGCTGCGCGGTACCGATATACTTGTTCTTTCGGACGAGATATATGCGGAGCTGACGTACGGCAGGAGACATGTGTCCATCGCGTCGCTGCCAGGGATGCGTGAGCGCACCATCGTTGCCAGCGGCTTTTCCAAGGCGTATGCCATGACTGGCTGGCGGCTCGGCTATACGGCGGCACCGCGTGAGATAACATATCAGATGTTCAAGATACATCAGTATGCCATCATGTGCGCACCGACTACGAGCCAGTTTGCTGCGCTCGAGGCAATGAAGAACGGCGACGGAGATATCGCCGAGATGGCAGCGGAGTACGACCGCCGCAGAAAGCTCATCGTATCGGGGCTGCGCAGCATTGGTATGCCCTGCTTTGAGCCCGAGGGCGCGTTCTATGTTTATCCTAACCTTACGGCGTTCGGTATGCCGAGCGAGGATTTCTGCGCGCAGCTGCTGCGCGAGACGCATGTTGCGATAGTGCCGGGAACGGCATTCGGAGAATGCGGTGAGGGCTTTGCGCGCATATCGTACGCTTACTCGGTCAAGCATATCAAGACCGCGCTCGAACGCATCGAAAAATTCACATCCAAGCTCGGAGGTTGACATCGGCATGATAAGACTTGCGGTAATCGGCAGAAATTTTGTCGTTGACAGCATGATAGAGGCTATGAAGCACGTGCCCGAGCTCGAGCTTTGCGGTATCTGCTCACGCAGTGAGGAGGGTGCACGCGAGTTCGGCGAGCGGTACGGCATCGACCCCGCACACAGATATGTCGGTATTCATGCGCTCGCACGCGCAAAGGATATCGACGCGGTATATATCGCAACTCCCAACACCGTACACGCCGCGCAGACGGTCGCGATGCTCGAGTCGGGCAAGCATGTGCTCGTAGAGAAGCCTGCCGCCGTTTCCGCAAAGGAGCTCGGACATATGACCGCAGCCTCCAAGCGCAACGGCAAGATTCTCATGGAGGCTATGATGCCGCTGTACACCCCCGCCTTTGCGGTCGCAAAGCGGCTGATACGAAACATCGCCCCCGTTCGCTGCGCTACGCTCTCATACAGACAGTATTCCTCGCGCTATGACGCGCTGAAGCAGGGCAGGGTCGAAAACGCCTTTAATCCCGAGCTCGGCGGCGGAGCGCTGACCGACCTCGGCGTTTACTGCGCCGCTGTCGCGGAGGGGCTGTTCGGCACCCCGCGCCGTATCGGAGCGGAGGCTATGTTCCTCGAAACGGGCGTTGACGGACTCGGCTCCGCCTCGCTTATGTACAACGGTATGGTGGCGGACCTGACATATTCAAAGATTTGCGACGGCGCCCGCGGTGCGGAGATATGCGGCGAGGAGGGCATTATAACGCTCGACTCGGTTTCGCGCCCGCGCTATGTAACGCTGCGTCTGCGCTCGGGCGGGATGCACCGATATGACGGCGACCGCCTCGACCTCGACCGCTTTGATATCAAGCGCATTGACGATGCCGCTCTCGCTTCGATAGAGCTCGACGCAGAGGGGCATACCCTGTCCGACGCGGTTCAGCCGCTGCCGACCATGACGCATGAGCTGCGGCATTTCGTGCACCTTGTCGAGCACGGCTCGGTGCAGCTCGCGGGCTTTGATCTCGCGCATACCGAGGGCGTTGCGGCAATACTCGACGGCATCGCGCATTGCTGCGATATAAAGCACGGCGCAAAGAAATAAGCTGCTTTGAATTAGGTGCGTTGCGGCGGGCAAAGAAAGGATTAGCCTGTCGCGGCGGCTCTGAGCAAAGCAATATTTCGGCAATGTAAATCCCGAGCAAAAATTAATTTGTCATTTAACGCAGATCCCGACACACGTGCGGAGAACGGTATTCTTTATGTCGGCATTGAGCGTTTCCTGCTTGACGAGACTGCGGTCGATATCTGAGGATAGCGGTTCCGTGCTCTGTTTTCTCGTCTTTTCGACCTGACTTTCGGTACATCCGTATCGGTCTGTTTTCCCCGCTGCGCGCTCGGGCTTTCATGCTTCGACTGCGCGGCGGGGATTTTTGCGTTATATGACCGCGCTGATTCAGCGGCGCTTCGGTCGACGGCATCCGACGTTTTGAATGAATGTCGCCCGCGGAGAGGAAAAAGGCGCTTTTGTTTTACGGGGCGGCGTGCGGACGGAATATTCACCGACCGTGTGAAATAGAATGTAGCGTAAACACTATTCACACAAATGAGGTCGGTGATTGTATGCATAGCGAGAAAAAGGAGAGGTGCGAGGAGTTCGGCGAATATCTCGTGCTTCACGGCGCTACGGTGCGCGAGGCGGCGCGGTATTTCGGAATGAGCAAAAGCACGGTACATAAGGATGTTACCACCGCGCTCAGATATAAAAACCCCGCCCTTGCCGACGAGGTCGCGGCGCTGCTCGGAAGAAACAAGGCGCAGCGGCATCTGCGGGGCGGGGAGGCGACGAGAAAAAGATATGCAGAGGAGCGCGAGCGACGCAGACTCGTCGGCGAAAAGACGGTCAAACGCAGCGGCGAAAAGGCGGTCAAGCGCGGTTGCGGAAATGCTGTCGCGCATGACGGCGGAAAGCTCGTCGGCGGAAGCAAGGAAAAATCGCTCGGGCGAAGTAATAATAAATCGCTCGGGCAAAGCAGCGAAAAAAAGATCCGAAAAGACAGCGGAGCATCGGTCGGACGGGGCGGCGCGAAAAAAGGAGGCGGCAGACGGGGATGAGCAGCGAAAAGGTCGAAAAAATCGCAGCGGTCGCGGGCGGAGAAGAGAGCGCGGCTGCGGAGAAGCTTAAGGTACTGTATGCCACATCGGAGCTTGCACCGTACGCATATACGGGCGGACTCGGCGATGTTTCGGCATCGCTGCCGCCGCGGCTCGGCAGACTCGGGGCGGAGATGCGCGTCGTGCTGCCGTGCTATCGGGGCATCCGCGAGCGGCTCGGCGACCGCCTGCACAGCGCGGCGGAGTTTACGGTCGGGCTGTCATGGCGGCGGCAGGACTGCGAGGTGCTTGAAGCGGAGATGGACGGCTACATTCTCTATCTCATCCGCTGTGACTATTATTTCGGCAGAGGCGCGCTGTACGGCTATTATGACGATGCGGAGCGCTTTGCCTTTTTCTCGCTTGCGCTGCTTGAAATGATGGAGCGGGTCGGGTATTTTCCCGATGTGCTGCACACGGGTGAATGGCAGTGCGCCGCGGCGCAGGTGTATCTGAGCCGTCGCTTTCGCGGGATAAGAGCGGGTTATGACGGCATACGGGGCGTTCATACCGTCCACAATATCGAGTATCAGGGGCGGTTTTCCGAGCGGGCGCTCGGCGATGTTTTCGGGCTTGAGGACGCTGCTGATCTGCTCGAATACGGCGGCGGGATAAACCTGACGCGCGGCGCGGTGCTGTGCGCGGATGCGGTAACGACGGTCAGCCGCGGCAGCCTTGACGATATGCTCGCGCCCGGCGGCGGGGCGGGACTCGGCGAGCTGCTGCGCGAAAATCGCGGAAAGCTGTTTGGCATAACAAACGGAATTGATGAAGAGCTGTTCGACCCTTCCACCGATATCGTGCTGCCCTGCCGTTATTCGGCTGCCGATATGGGCGGAAAAATGTGCTGTAAGGCGGAGCTGCAGCGGCTGCTCGGGCTCGGTGACAGACTCGATGTTCCGCTGTTTGCGGTCGTTTCGCGACTGACCGAGCAGAAGGGCATCGGGCTGCTGCTCAGCATACTGCCCGAGCTCGTAGAGCGCGATATCCAGATAGCGGTGCAGGGCACGGGCGACGGAGAATACGAGCTCGATCTGCGGGATGCTGCGCGCCGTTTTCCCGGAAAGATAGCGTCGGTGCTGCGCTTTGACCCCGAGCTCGCCCACCTGATATATGCAGGCGCGGATGCGTTCATCATGCCGTCGCGCAGCGAGCAGTGCGGGCTCTCGCAGATGATAGCCTCGCGCTACGGCACAGTGCCTATCGTGCATTCGGTCGGCGGTCTGCGCGAGACCGTGCGTGACTATGATGAGGGCGGGGGAGACGGCGACGGCTTTGCTTTTGAGGGCTTTTCGGGTGAAGCGCTGCTCGGCGCAGTTGCGCGCGCAGAGCGCCTTTTCCGACGTGACCGCGCGGCTTTTACCGCTCTCGGTCAGCGCATAATGCAGCGTGATTTTTCATGGCATAGCTCCGCCGAACGGTATATGCAGGTGTATCGCAGGGTAGTGCAGAACGAACGCTGAAAAGGGGATGTTAAAAAAACTTGGACATTTTTACCTATCACCCTGAAATTAAAGGGAGCTGTCGGAAAATGCTTTCCGACAGCTCCTTCTTAGCTCAGTGCTTGTCTTACGTATCTTTTCTCATTGTGCCGCTTTCGATGGCTTTTATTGTTTTTCCCTCGATATTGTCGATTGACCATCCCTTTGCAATATCAATTCCCCGATGTGGTGTAGGACTACTTGATGAAACTTCGTTAAAAAACATGCTAATGTTTCCGTTATCGGTATCAGATCTTAGTATAATATTATCAATAGGCAAACCAAAGCTGTTACTGTTGCTGAGTGTAGATGCCGTATTATTTGCAGTTATATTTTATTCGGGCTCAAGCAGGGACACGACTGTATACTCGGCGTAAAGCCCTTCTCCGTGAAAAATCTGAACGCGCATCCCTTCCTTGAAATAACCTTCGGTTATCTCGTTGCCTTCATAGAATACTTTGATTCCATCGTGAGAAAATGTTTTTACATCGAAAATCAGTCCCTCGACCTTCCAGTTTGTATAGACCCCGTCGATGGTTTTATCCTTTTCGTTAAATGTGTAGTAAACACTATGTATACAGTTATCGTTACTGTCGGTCGTAATTACGGTTGTTTCGTTGGATTGGAAAGTGCTTTCATTTTCGGTATCGGGCGCGGTGGTTTCAACGGTGGTTTCAACGGTCGTTTCGGCGGTGGTTTCGGGTGCTGTAGTGGTGACAGCGGTAGTCTCCGCCGTCGTCTCATCTGCGGTCTTATCTTCGCCGCAGGCGGTCATGCCGATGCACAGTCCGAGTGCAAGGGCGGAGGTTAAAATTCTTTCGATTTGCATTTTCATAATGCGCTCCTTCGGGGCAGAGTTCCATCCAGTAGTGTTAAAGCGATATTCGTCGGTTGCGATGCGCTGTGCGCGTAGGTGTTAAAGCGATATTTGTCGGCGGTGGTGTGGCGTGCGCGCTGCTGCAGGTCTCCTTTCTTTGCCTGTGAATGTCAACATGTATCGGTGCGATATCAAATCTCGGTCAATTTCTTGATTCGGCGGGGAAAGCAAAAAGGCGAGGTGAGCCTGTGCTCTCCTCGCCTTTTTGGCTCGCTGTGAAAAGCGAGGCGCTTACCGCAGTATTATGCAGCAACTTGTAGGTGTGCTGTATTCGTTATTTGCCGACGCCGACGCGGTCGACATCGCAGTAGGTGAATCCGGGGATGACCTCATATATCCTTGTATCGTCGGTAAGGCGGTAGTCTCTCTCGTCGAGATTTTTAAGGGCAATGCTGCTGAGCGGGAGCTCGTAGTTATCGCGGAAATTAACGATACGGCTTACGACGTTGGAGATGTAGTTTTTCTTATCGGATATCGAGAAAACGTTGTTTCTGACTCTCGAATCGCCGTAGGAGTAAGCGGTAAAGCGGTCGTCGAGGTGGTAGCAGTTTGTGGTCTTGATCAGCATTACCCAAGGGTTCAGATAAGCCCAGCGCTCGGTGCCGTAGCCGGGGTTGTTCTTTTCGAGGAGCAGATACTCCCAGAACATGCCGTTCGGATAGGTTCCGATGTTGCCCGTGCCGTCTTCGAGCAGACCGTTCCAGCCTGTATACTCGCTTGTTATCTTATAGTAGTTTCCGCTGTGGAACTGATATACGGAGTTGATGAAGAGGTTATCGCATATCTCGTTGTCGGGACCGCCGCTGAGCAGACCGCAGCCGTCGACGTTCTCGATGATGTTGGAGTAGACCTGCATTCCGCCGCTGCCCGCGTCGAGATATATGCCGTTCGGGTTGAAGAATTCACCCTCGTTGTTGATTATATTGCGAACGATATTGTCATGAATTCTTGTGCCGCCCGAGTTGATGGTCGCGTCATAGATATACAGCGCGCCCGCGTCGGACGAATCGTAGCAGAGGTTTTCAAAAAGATTATAGGCGACCTCGATGTTTGTGCCGATATAGGACATGCCGAGGTGCGGCGCGTCGTATATCTCGTTGTTCAGCGCGCGTGAGCCGAGACACTGGAGCGACAGACCGGGGTTATAGATGCGGTCAAGCTCCTCGAATGCGTGTATCTTGCAGTTTGATACCTGACTGTCGGTGAATATATTAGCTCGGCTGACTTCCTTATCGACTCCGATACGGATGCCGTAGCCGCCGATGTTGTATACCTCGCAGCCGTCGATGAGAATGCGGTTGCCTTTTGCGTCGACGGCGTTTCTGCCGATGCAGAGGACGCGGCAGTCGGATACGGTGATATCATCGCCCGTCAGCTTCAGCGCGTCGAGCATCGTTCCGCGGAAGGTAAGACCCGAGAAGGTGATATTCGATGCGGTCGACTCGACCATTCTCGTGCAGAGCGACTGACCGATGGTAACGCCGCTCTCCTGCCATCCGTCGGGCAGATATATGTAGAGCATTCCGCTGCCGCGGTCGATGTAGTACTCCATGGGCGCGTCGAGCTCTTCGGGTACGTTGTAGAAGGCGTAGCGCGCATGCTGTCTGACTCTGCCGTAGTCGCCGTTTGTAGGCTTATAGACAACGTATCCCGTGTCATTGTCGATGCCCAGAACCTCAGTACTCGACTGTATCCAGTCGATGGGGAAGAAGCCGCTCATTCTTGCGTTCTTCAGCGACTCCTCCGACCATGTTGCGGCTCTGCCCGACTCATCGAGAAAGCTGTAGAATTCCTCGTCCGCGTTGTCCTTTGTTACGTTTGCGAGAACGTAGTTGCTCTCGCTGTTCGAGCGGTTGAGATTGGGGTAACGCGCCTGCGTGCAGCGAACGTCTCCGACATAGATGCGGTTATCGGGCAGCACGGCGTTATGTATGCCCTTGCGGTCGTAGCGGGTGTAGTCTAATCCGTCTGCGGCAAGGTCGTAGGCAAGGACCTTATCCTTTGATTCTGCGGGGAGCAGAGAGCTGAATGCCGCATCGGGCTTTGTGAATTTCTCGGGGTCGAGCGTTGCAGCGCCCGTAAATACGGGGGTCTCGCCCTCGTATGCCGTGTAGGCTACCGAAAAGCCGTCGCTTCCGCCGTCTTCAGCCGTCAGCTTGAAGGTGTCGCTGCGTTTGTATTCGCCGCCGCGGATAATGACCTGCGCGCCCGAATACTGCTCGCGCGGCAGTGCACGTACGGCATCTCTCGCCGCCTCAAGTGTGGCAAGCGGCGCTTCCTCTGTTCCCGCTGCGGTGTCGTCACCCGTCGCAGAAACGTATATGCGGGCGAGCGGCAACTCTCCCTCGGCAAAGACCGTAAGCGATGCCGGGACTGTCAGCAATGCGAGCGCAAGCGCCGAGACCTTGCGTATCGCGTTTGACGAAAATGTGATTTTCATGGTTGTACTACTCCTTTTGCAGTGCTGTTTGAACGGTGAGAATGCAACGGTTCGGCATCCTGCTTTGTTTACTATATACATAGTTTAACATGTCGAATTAAATTTGTCAACAAAAACGCAATAATTTGCTGCAAAAGCAAACCCTTCGGAGATATACAAAGAGCCCGGTGAAGATAAAAAAGAAAAGCAGCCTCGGGGTGAGTGACCGAGTCTGCTTTTCCGATTTCGAAATCGTCTGAACCTATCAGTTTCAGTTCAGCTTATTGAGAGCGAGAGTGAACTGGCTCTTCTTTCTTGCAGCCTTATTCTTATGAATAGTGCCGTTTGCCACAGCCTTATCAATGATCTTGACTGCTGCCTTATATGTGTCGGCTGCTGCTGCCTTATCGCCGGCTGCGATAGCTGCCTCATACTTTTTGATCGTGGTCTTCATATCCGACTTGAACATCTTGTTCTGAAGAGTCTTAGTCGCGGTTACGAGCACACGCTTCTTAGCGGATTTAATGTTCGGCAAGTTTTTCACCTCCTTCAAGATTTGTACGGGTGAGCGTACATGGCGGCGCTGCATGTCCGCGGACGTTTGGACAGCGGTGCGCCGATTGCAATTACCGCTATATTATATCACTATGCATTCGGTTTTGCAAGAGCTTTTTTTATTTTCTTTCTTGTTTTTTAAAAAATATCCCGAAAATGCGGCGGATGCGCGCAGATAATATGCCGCGCGGGGGGCGCGGCGGACGGATTCGCGTGTTGGGTCTGTGCATACGTCGGGCGCGTGCAGTGGGCATGCGGGCTCGCATGTCGGGACGGTGCATACGGCAGATGCGCGCTGCGGGGTGCTTAAAACGGTGTTTTTCGGCGCTGCGGAGGGGTGTTGTATGCATATGTTAATCAATTGTTAAATAAATAAAAATTTTAATTTACAATTAGTGAAAACGCGCCGCTTTACGAAAAAAAGGCTTGACAGATCGAGCGTGTTGTGATATCATTAATTCGATTCGCCATAAGGGTATTTTGCCCTGCGTGCGAGGCTGAAAAAGCGGCGAAAACCGCTTTGGAATGCGCCTCCCGCGTTTTTGACGGCGATGAAACAAGCTAATAACGGACGGTAATTTTACTGCCACCGCGTATGACGGATATGGGAATGAAATACCGCCGGACGCTCGGAGTCTGCTTATAATTCGGCTGTAACCAGCATGCCGTAGGGGTGGCTCCGTGCCGTTCTCGGCGGGTTTTATTCCCGTATTTTGCCGTTAAGGCACGGCTGCCTGCCGCTCGGACGGGTGATATTTCTCCTGCCCGATGCGTGCCGTGACGCTGTGTGCTGCGCGTGGGAGCTCCGTTTTTCCCAAAGACTTTTATGTGAATGGAGTGGTTGTTTAAATGGTAAAGCCCCAGAAGCTCGGTAAGAACACACGTATGAGCTTTTCCAAGATCGATGAGACTCTGGACCTGCCGAATCTCATTGATGTTCAAAAGAAGTCCTACGAGTGGTTCCGCCGTGAGGGACTGATGGAAGTTCTTCGTGATGTCTCCCCTATCACCGATTATTCGGGAAATCTCGAGATCGAGTTCATCGATTACACGATAGACCCCGAGCCCAAGTACTCGGTAGAGGAGTGCAAGGAGAGAGACGTTAACTACGCCGCACCTCTCCGCGTGACCGTCCGCCTTTTCAACAAGGCTACAGGTACGCCTATCGTCAAGCAGATATTCATGGGCGACTTCCCGCTGATGACCGAGAACGGTACCTTTATCATCAACGGCGCGGAGCGCGTTGTCGTTTCGCAGATCGTCCGCTCGCCCGGCATGTACTATGACCATAACTTCGACAAGAGCGGAAAGCTCATCTACTCCGCTCAGGTCATCCCGTACCGCGGCGCATGGATAGAGTACGAGACCGACATGAACGACATCATGTACGTCCGTATCGATAAAAACCGCAAGATGCCTCTGACCATCTTTATCCGCGCGCTCGGCTTTGAGACCGACGAGGAAATAATCGAGCTGCTCGGCGACGACCATTGCCTGCGCGAGACGCTTGCAAAGGATGAGATGCAGAGTGAGGCGCTTAAGTACAACACAAGCGCGGTAGACGAGTCTCTCAAGGAGATATACAAGCGTCTGCGCCCCGGCGACCCGCCGCTTGTTGAGAGCGCGCAGATACTCATCAACAACCTCTTCTTCGACCCTAAACGCTATGATCTCGCAGCGGTCGGTCGTTATAAGTTCGACAGCAAGATGGATCTTGAGTCCCGTCTGCGCGGACAGCTGCTTGCACGTCCTGCGGTCAATCTCATCACAGGTGAGCTTATCGGAAACGAGGGCGACATCGTAGACGAGGAGATGCTTGCCGCATTCCGCGCGGGTGCGGTCAACGAGGTTTATATTCAGGTCGACGGTGCAGAGCTTAAACTGCTCTCTAACGGCATGGTATACCCCGAGGCTATACTTGGCTACAGCCTTGAGAATATCGGTCTGCGCCATAAGGTTCGCTACAGCGTTCTCTCTGAGATAATCGCTGCGGTCGGTACCGAGGAGGGCGACGTAAAGGCGGAGGCAAAGAAGCGCATCTCCGAGCTCGCGCCTAAGAACATCACCCGTGACGATATTCTCGCGTCGGTCAGCTACATGATAGGTCTGTTCCACGGCATAGGCGAGAAGGACGATATCGATCATCTCGGCAACCGCCGTCTGCGCTGCGTAGGCGAGCTGCTTCAGAATCAGCTCCGCATCGGCTTTGCGCGTATGGATAAGATAGTCAAGGAGCGCATGACCGTTCACGACAGCGAGTCCATCACGCCCGAGGCGCTTATCAATATCCGTCCCGTCGTCACCGCTATCCGCGAGTTCTTCGGCTCTTCGCCGCTCTCGCAGTTCATGGACCAGAACAACCCGCTTGCAGAGCTGACGCACAAGCGCCGTCTCTCCGCGCTCGGTCCGGGCGGTATCTCGCGTGACCGTGCATCCTTCGAGGTGCGCGATGTCCACTATACACACTACGGACGTATGTGTCCGATTGAGACCCCTGAGGGACCGAACATCGGACTTATCTCCTACCTTTCCACCTATGCGAGCATCAACGATTACGGCTTCATCGAGGCTCCGTACCGCCGCGTAGACAAGGAGAAGGGAATAGTTACCCGCGAGGTCGAGTATATGACCGCCGACACCGAGGATAACTACATCGTCGCACAGGCGAACGAGCCTCTTGACGAGGAGGGACGCTTCATTAATAAGAAGGTCACCGCGCGTCACCGCTCGGAGATCATCGAGATTGACGCAAGCCAGGTCGACTATATGGACGTATCGCCTAAAATGGTGGTTTCGGTTGCAACGGCGTGCATCCCCTTCCTTGAAAACGACGATAACTCCCGTGCACTCATGGGCTCGAACATGCAGAAGCAGGCCGTCCCGCTTATGGTCACCGACTCTCCTATCGTCGGAACGGGTATGGAGTACAAGGCTGCCGTTGACTCCGGCGTTGTCGTATGCGCTAAGCGCAGCGGTACCGTCGAGCGCGTCACCGCAGACGATATCACCGTTCGCGCAGAGGACGGAACTAAGGATGTATATCATCTTATCAAGTTCAAGCGCTCCAACCAGGGTACCTGCGTAAATCAGCGCCCGATAGTAGATGTCGGCGAGCTCGTAAATGCAGGCGATGTCATTGCAGACGGTCCCGCAACATCGGGCGGCGAAATTTCGCTGGGTAAGAACGCGCTTATCGGCTTTATGACATGGGAAGGCTACAACTACGAGGACGCGGTACTGCTCAACGAGCGTCTTGTCCGCGACGATGTTTACACCTCCATTCATATAGAAAAGTACGAGCATGAGGCTCGCGACACCAAGCTCGGACCGGAGGAGATTACCCGCGAGATACCGAACGTCGGCGACGACGCGCTCAAGGATCTTACTCCCGAGGGTGTCATCCGTATCGGTACAGAGGTCAGAGCCGGCGACATACTCGTCGGTAAGGTAACGCCCAAAGGCGAGACCGAGCTGACCGCAGAGGAGCGCCTGCTCCGCGCCATCTTCGGCGAGAAGGCACGCGAGGTGCGCGATACCTCGCTGCGTCTGCCTCACGGCGAGAGCGGTATCATCGTCGATGTCCGCGTATTCACCAAGGAGGCGGGCGACGAGCTGATGCCCGGTGTAAACAAGGTAGTCCGCGTTTATGTCGCTCAGAAGAGAAAGATCTCGGTAGGAGATAAGATGGCGGGACGTCACGGTAACAAGGGTGTCGTTTCGAGAATTCTTCCGCCCGAGGATATGCCGTTCCTTGCAGACGGTACGCCTCTCGATATCGTGCTCAACCCGCTGGGCGTTCCTTCGCGAATGAACATCGGTCAGGTGCTCGAGGTCCATCTCGGCATCGCGGCGCGTAAGCTCGGCTGGAAGGTCATGACCCCCGTATTCGACGGCGCGCACATGGAGGATATCACCGAGCTGCTTAAGCAGGCGGGACTCAGCCCCGACGGCAAAGCGACTCTCTACGACGGCAGAACGGGTGAGCCCTTTGACAATCCCGTAACCGTCGGAATAATGTACTATCTTAAGCTCCACCATCTCGTTGACGATAAGATCCACGCGCGCAGCACGGGACCCTACTCGCTCGTCACGCAGCAGCCTCTCGGCGGTAAGGCGCAGTTCGGCGGTCAGCGTTTCGGAGAGATGGAGGTCTGGGCGCTCGAGGCGTACGGCGCAGCCTACACGCTTCAGGAGATACTGACCTTCAAGAGCGACGATGTAAACGGACGTGTCAAGGCGTTCGAGGCTATCGTCAAGGGTCAGAACATCCCGACGCCCGGCGTGCCCGAGTCGTTCAAGGTGCTTGTTAAGGAGCTCCAGTCGCTCGCGCTTGATGTCCGCGTTCTCGATAAGAACGGCGAGGAGATCGAGCTGTCCACCCTCGGCGAGGATGAGCCCGAGCAGCCCGTCTACACAGGCAACGCCTACCGCGACGAGGACAGGGATGAATATATGAACGCATCCGTCGTTAACGATATCGGCGACGACCGCGATGCTTATGATTCGGACGATGATGACGACGGCTTCGCAGAAGAGTCCGAAACAGAGGATGACGGCTTCAGCGTCGGCATGGGCGATGAGCTGTACTCCGATTTCACAAGTGATGAAGAGTAATGGGAGGACAGTGAATGTCAACGGAACACAACACGTTTGATTCTATACAGATCGGTCTTGCTTCCCCTGAGATGATACTTAACTGGTCTCACGGTGAGGTAACCAAGCCCGAGACCATCAATTACAGAACTCTCAAGCCCGAGCGCGACGGCCTTTTCTGCGAGCGTATCTTCGGTCCGACCAAGGACGGAGAGTGCTCGTGCGGAAAGTACAAGCGCGTTCGCAACAAGGAGTTTCATGTCTGCGAGAAGTGCGGCGTAGAGGTGACGAGCAAGAAGGTCCGCCGCGAGCGCATGGGTCACATTCAGCTCGCAGCACCCGTCTCGCACATCTGGTATTTCAGAGCGGTCCCCTCGCGTATGAGCCTGCTGCTCGATATACCGCTGCGCGCACTCGAGAAGGTTCTTTATTTCGCTTCCTATATAGTAGTAGATCCCGGCGATACCCCCCTTGTACGCAATCAGCTGCTGACCGAGAGCGAGTATAAGTCCTACTATGAAAAGTACGAGGACTCCTTCCGCGTCGGCATGGGCGCAGAGGCTATAAAGGAGCTGCTTTCCGAGCCGATTCTTAATCTCGATGAGCTCTCCGCTGACCTCCGCGCACAGCTCGCGGGTGCATCGGGTCAGAAGAAGCTGCGCATCAGCAAGCGCCTTGAGGTAGTCGAGGCATTCCGCAAGTCGGGCAACCGCCCCGAGTGGATGATACTCGACGTTATCCCCGTTATCCCGCCGGACATCCGTCCGATGGTACAGCTCGACGGCGGACGCTTTGCGGCATCCGATCTTAACGACCTCTATCGCCGCGTTATCGGCAGAAACAACCGTCTGAAGAACCTTCTCCAGATGGGCGCGCCCGATATTATTATCCGCAACGAGAAGAGAATGCTTCAGGAAGCTGTCGACGCTCTGATAGATAACGGCAGACGCGGTAAGCCCGTAACGGGACCGAGCAACCGTCCGCTTAAGTCGCTCTCCGAGATGCTTCGCGGTAAGCAGGGACGCTTCCGTCAGAACCTGCTCGGTAAGCGTGTCGACTATTCGGGACGTTCGGTTATCGTCGTAGGACCTGAGCTTAAGATTTATCAGTGCGGACTTCCTAAGGAGATGGCGCTCGAGCTCTTCAAGCCCTTCGTTATGAAGCGCCTTGTAGAGACTCAGAAGGCATCGAACATCAAGGACGCAAAGAAGAAGGTGGAGAAGGTCGCGCCCGAGGTATGGGACGCCCTCGAGAATGTTATCAAGGAGCATCCCGTACTGCTCAACCGCGCACCTACGCTTCACCGCCTGTCCATTCAGGCGTTTGAGCCTATCCTCGTAGAGGGAAGAGCTATCAAGCTCCACCCGCTGGTATGTCCCGCATTCAACGCCGACTTCGACGGCGACCAGATGCCTGTACACGTACCGCTTTCGTCCGAGGCGCAGGCAGAGGCGAGATTCCTCATGCTCTCCGCGCGCAACCTGCTTAAGCCTGCAGACGGTAAGGCAGTTACCGTACCTTCCCAGGATATGGTTCTCGGCTGCTACTATCTGACGATGGATAAGCCCGGAGAGCCCGGCGAGGGTCACGTTTTCCGTGACTTCGACGAGGCTGTAATGGCATATGAAAACAAGCTGCTCGGACTCCATGCTCCAATCAAGCTCCGCGTTACCCGCGAGATAGACGGCGAGCAGGTCACAGGTATTATAGACGCTACGCTCGGACGGCTGATATTCAACCGCTCGCTTCCGCAGGACCTCGGTTATGTCGACCGCAGCGATCCCGCAAAAAAGCTTGACCTTGAGATATCCTTCCGTTGCGGTAAGAAGCAGCTCGGTCAGCTCGTAGACCGCTGCATCAAGATACACGGTATCCCCGAGACCGCCCGCGTGCTCGATGAGATTAAGAGCATGGGCTATAAGTACTCCACAAGGGCTGCAATGTCGATATCCATCGCGGATATCACCATCCCGAAGAAAAAGTACGAGATAGTCAAGCAGGCTGAGGGAGATGTCGAGGAGATCGCTCGCTGCTTTGCAGAGGGTGAGCTCACCGAGGAGGAGCGCTACAACAACGTTATCGCCCTCTGGGATAAGGCGACTAAGGATGTCGTTGCCGCGCTTCAGGACGGCTTTGATGACTTCAACCCGATTAAGATGATGAGTGATTCGGGAGCCCGCGGCAGCATTACCCAGATGCGTCAGCTCGCAGGTATGCGCGGACTGATGTTCGCAACAAACGGACGTACAATGGAGATCCCGATCAAGTCGAACTTCCGTGAGGGTCTTAATATCCTCGAGTACTTCATCGCGGCGCGCGGTGCGCGTAAGTCGCTGTCGGATACGGCCCTTAAGACCGCCGACTCCGGTTACCTTACCCGTCGTCTTGTCGATGTGTCGCAGGATGTTATCGTCACCGAGTCCGACTGCGGTACCGATTCGGGTATCGTCGTCAGCGCTATCATCGACGAGAACGGCAACATCATCGAGCCGTTTGCAGAGCGTCTTGTCGGACGTTACACCTGCCGCGATGTCACCCACCCCGAGACGGGCGAGGTGCTTGTACCCGCTAATACGCTCATGGGCGACGGCGAGGCAAAGAAGATTATCGACGCAGGCATCGACAAGGTCGAGATAAGATCTATCCTTAAATGCAAGAGCAAGCACGGCGTTTGCGCTCACTGCTACGGCTCCGATATGGCGTCGGGTAACCCCGTCAGCATCGGTGAGTCGGTCGGTATTGTCGCAGCTCAGTCTATCGGCGAGCCCGGTACGCAGCTGACGATGAGAACCTTCCATACGGGCGGTGTCGCAGGCTCTAACATCACGCAGGGTCTTCCCCGCGTCGAGGAGCTGTTCGAGGCACGTTCGCCCAAGAAGGCGGCTGTTATCGCTAAGTGCAGCGGTATCATCTCGATTCCCGAGGAGAAGCGCCGCAAGGTTGCGCGCATAGTGCCTGTCGATGGCGATCCCATCCCCGCAGACGAGAAGGATAAGGACCATCCTATTCCTTACGGTCTGAAAATGCTTGTTTCCGAGGGCGACCATATCGAGCGCGGTCAGGCTATCACCGAGGGCCAGCTCGCTCCGCAGGATATTACCGAGATACTCGGACTCGATGCGGCATATGATTATATTATCCGCGAGGTTCAGTCGGTATACCGTCGTCAGAACGTTGACGTTAACGACCGCCATATCGAGGTCATTGCTCGTCAGATGACGAGAAAGGTCCGCGTTGTCGATTCGGGCGATACGGAGCTGCTTGACGCAAGCATGGTCGATATCACCGAGTTCGATGCAGAGAACGAGCGCATTCAGGCTCGTATCGACGCGGGCGAGACCGAGCTCAAGCTCGCAACAAGCTCTCCTGTTCTGCTCGGTATCACCAAGGCATCAATTCTCACCGAGTCTTGGCTCAGTGCGGCATCCTTCCAGGAGACCACCAAGGTTCTTACCGAGGCGGCTATCCGCGGAAAGGTCGACCACCTGCTCGGCCTCAAGGAGAACGTTATTATCGGTAAGCTCATCCCCGCGGGTACGGGTATGGAATGCTACCGTAATGTCGAGGTCGAGGCTGACGAGGGAGCCATCGAGGCTCACGAGGAGGCTGAGGCGGCGGCTGAAGCTGAGGAGGAACAGTTCACCGACGAGGCTGTCGGCGAATGATCGACGCTTGGGAGCTGCTTTCGACGCAGACCGAAATATAATGCAATATCCACAGGCTGCCGCGTCGAAAAGCCGACGCGGCAGCCTGCTTGCATATGCGGAACAGAGCTGCTTCGCCTTTTGCAGGCTGCTTGTATCGGTGGAGTGGGATTGCTTGCGCTGTTTTTGCGGGCTTTTCTGCAAGTCGGCATGAAGCGCGTGCGGTGTGTCTCGCGGCGCGCTTAATTGACAGCGTGCTGCATTTTTACCCGCGCGCAATCTATGCACGGGTAGGAAAGTTCTGCTTGCTGCGTGTGCGTGATTGTGCAAATGGACGAAATTTTGTATAAATATATTTTCGCTTGACAATTATAGGGATAAAGTGATATAATAATCTGTGTAATTGCGGTATTGCGCGCGTATGCGATGCTATTCCGCTGCACAGCGCTGCGGTGCGGCTTTCGGGCGGCACGGAGCGGCGCAGCAAATAATTAAAGAAGGAGGAAAAGTATGCCAACCTTTAACCAGCTTGTAAAACAGGGCCGCAAAGAGAAGACCTATAAGTCCAAGTCGCCTGCTCTTCAGAAGGGTTTCAACTCTCTGACGAATAAGCGCACAGACCTCAGTGCTCCTCAGAAGCGCGGCGTCTGCACAAAGGTAACGACAGTCAACCCGAAGAAGCCTAACTCCGCACTTCGTAAGATCGCGAGAGTAAGACTCACCAACGGAATGGAAGCTACAACCTACATTCCCGGTATCGGTCATAATCTCCAGGAGCACTCGGTTGTTCTCATCCGAGGCGGAAGAGTACGTGACCTGCCCGGTGTGCGTTACCACATCATCCGCGGCACGCTTGACGCCCAGGGCGTCGCAAATCGCCGTCAGGGCCGTTCTAAATACGGCGTCAAGAGACCGAAGTCGTAATTTCGCTGTCGGTTTATGTTGGTAAGCACCGCGAGGTGCGAATGCCGCAATATTCCCGGATGACAATGCTGGAAAATACTTTTCCATTATATATCCCAGGTAAAACTGCGGCCTCAGCATTAACGGAACATCGGAAGGTATGATTTCGAGTACCTATGATATCATATTCTTATGAAGGAGGGAAGAACAGTGCCAAGAAGAGGTCAGATATCTAAAAGAGATGTGCTGCCGGATCCGCTGTACAATTCCAAGCTTGTAACCAAGCTCATCAATAACATCATGTACGACGGTAAGAAGGGCGTAGCACAGAAGATTGTTTACGACGCCTTCTCTATCGTTGAGGAAAAGCTCGGTAAGAGCCCGCTCGACGCTTTCGTAGAAGCGCTCGGAAACATCATGCCGAGCCTTGAGGTCAAGGCTAAGCGTGTCGGCGGCTCCACCTATCAGGTGCCGTTGGAGGTTCGCCCCGAGCGTCGTCAGACACTCGGTCTGCGTTGGATCACTCTCTATTCGAGACAGCGCAGCGAGAGAACCATGGCTGAGAGACTTGCCGGAGAGATTATGGATGCTCTCAATAACACCGGCGGAGCAGTCAAGAAGAAGGACGAGACACACCGTATGGCTGAAGCCAACAAGGCTTTTGCACATTACAGATATTGATTTTGAGGCACAGGGATATGCAGCGTAGGGCGCGCGCGGCGTGACTGCGGGCGGACTCCCGAGCCTGAAAACCGATAACTTACTAAAATTAAGGAGCACATTAATGCCAAGAGAATACTCACTTGAACATACAAGAAATATCGGCATTATGGCACATATCGACGCCGGAAAGACAACTACGACCGAGCGTATCCTGTTCTACACAGGTCGTACGCACAAGCTCGGAGAGGTCCATGACGGTGCCGCAACGATGGACTGGATGGAGCAGGAGCAGGAGAGAGGTATCACAATCACCTCAGCAGCTACCACCTGCTTCTGGAAGAACAACCGTATCAATATCATTGATACCCCCGGCCACGTTGACTTTACTGTCGAGGTCGAGCGCTCGCTTCGAGTACTTGACGGCTCCGTAACCGTTTTATGTGCCAAGGGCGGCGTTGAACCGCAGTCCGAGACTGTCTGGAGACAGGCAGATAAGTACGGAGTGCCGCGTATGGCTTATGTCAACAAGATGGACATAAGCGGTGCAAATTTCTATCGTGTCGTTGACATGATGCGTGAGCGTCTTAAGACAAATCCCGTGCCGATTCAGCTTCCTATCGGAGCTGAGGATACTTTCCGCGGCATCGTAGACCTTGTCGAGATGAATGCCGACGTTTATTATGACGATCTGGGTAAGGACATGCGTGTCGAAGAGATCCCGGATGACATGAAGGAAAAAGCAGAGCAGTACCGCAAGCAGATGATTGAATCCATCGCCGAGTGCGATGAGGAGCTCTTTGAGCTCTACTGCGCAGACGAGGAGATCTCTACGGATATGATCCGTAAGGCTATCCGTAAGGGCTGTATTGAGAACAAGATCGTTCCCGTTGTCTGCGGTACATCCTATAAGAACAAGGGCGTGCAGAAGCTGCTCGACGCTATCGTCGACTACATGCCGTCCCCGCTCGACGTTCCGCACATCAAGGGAATCAATCCCGAGACCGAGCAGGAGGAAGAGCGTCCTTCGAGTGACGACGAGCCGTTTGCAGCTCTCGCATTCAAGATTATGACCGACCCGTACGTAGGTAAGCTTTGCTTCATACGTGTATATTCGGGAACGGTCGAGGCAGGTACTGCCGTTTATAATGCAAACAAGGACTCCAAGGAGCGTCTGGGCAGACTGCTGCAGATGCACTCCAACAACCGTAAGGATATAGAAATCGCTTATTCGGGCGATATCTGTGCTGCCGTCGGTCTTAAGGGCACCACCACAGGTGATACCCTCTGCGACGAGAAGCATCCTATCATCCTCGAGTCTATGGAGTTCCCGGAGCCCGTTATCAGAGTTGCTATCGAACCTAAGACCAAGGCAGGTCAGGAGAAGATGGGTATCGCCCTCGCGAAGCTCGCAGAGGAGGACCCGACCTTCCGTACCTACACAGACGAAGAGACAGGACAGACCATCATTGCCGGAATGGGTGAGCTCCACCTCGAGATCATCGTCGACCGACTCCTCCGTGAGTTCAAGGTCGAGGCAAACATCGGTCAGCCGCAGGTCGCTTATAAGGAAACCATTCGTCGTAAGGTCGATCAGGATACCAAGTATGTCCGTCAGTCCGGCGGTAAGGGTCAGTACGGTCATTGTAAGATTACCATTGAGCCCAACGAGCCCGGCAAGGGATACGAGTTCATCAACAAGGTCGTCGGCGGTGCTATTCCGAAGGAGTACATCCCCGCGGTTGATGCAGGTATTCAGAGTGCAATGCAGTGCGGCGTAGTAGCAGGCTACAACGTCGTTGACGTTAAGGTAACTCTTAACGACGGTTCTTATCACGAGGTCGACTCCTCCGAGATGGCGTTCAAGATCGCCGGTTCTATGGCGTTCAAGGAGGCTATGCGTAAGGCAGACCCCGTACTCACCGAGCCTATCATGAAGGTCATAGTTATTACGCCCTCCGAGTACATGGGCGATATTATCGGTGACCTTAACTCCCGCCGTGGTCAGATCCAGGGCATGGAGGAGCAGTCCGGCGCAGAACAGATCACAGCATTTGTTCCGCTTGCAAACATGTTCGGTTATTCCACCGAGCTCCGCTCCCGCTCGCAGGGACGCGCGCAGTACTCCATGGAGCCGAGCCACTTTGCGGAAGTGCCGAAATCCATTCAGGAAACGCTTGTGTCCAAGCGATCCAATAATAACTAACAATAATATTTAGGAGGCTATTGTCATGGCAAAGGAAACCTTTGAACGTACTAAACCCCATGTCAACATTGGTACTATCGGCCACGTTGACCACGGTAAGACCACTCTTACCGCTGCTATCACCAAGGTCCTCGCACTCGGTAACGATAAGATCGAGTTCCTCGCTTACGACCAGATCGATAACGCACCCGAGGAGAGAGAAAGAGGAATCACCATCAACACCCGTCACGTTGAGTACGAGACCGCTAAGCGTCACTACGCTCACGTTGACTGCCCCGGCCATGCTGACTATATCAAGAACATGATCACCGGTGCGGCTCAGATGGACGGCGCCATCCTCGTTGTTGCAGGTACCGATGGTCCTCTTCAGCAGACCCGCGAGCACGTACTTCTCGCTCGTCAGGTTGAAGTTCCTGCAATCGTTGTATTCATGAACAAGACCGACCTCGTTGACGATCCCGAGCTTCTCGACCTCGTCGAGATGGAGATTCGTGAGCTGCTCAGCTCTTACGGCTTCCCGGGCGACGACGTGCCGATCATCCGCGGCTCTGCTCGTGAGGCTCTGCTCTCCGACAGCAAGGATATCAACGCACCCGAGTATGCTCCTATCGTTGAGCTCATGAACGCTGTTGACGATTACATTCCTACTCCCGAGCGTAAGTCCGATCTGCCCTTCCTTATGCCTGTCGAGGACGTATTCTCCATCACCGGTCGCGGTACTGTTGCTACCGGTCGTGTAGAGCGCGGAACCGTTAAGGTTAATGACGAGGTTGAGATCGTCGGTCTTTCCGATGAGAAGAAGAAGTCGGTTGTTACCGGAGTTGAGATGTTCCACAAGCTTCTGCCCCAGGCTGAGGCAGGCGATAACATCGGTATTCTTCTCCGCGGTATCGACAAGAAGGAGATCGAGCGCGGACAGGTCGTTTGCGCACCCGGTTCCGTTCATCCTCACACCAAGTTCAAGGGTCAGGTTTACGTTCTTACCGAGAAGGAAGGCGGCCGTTCTAAGCCGTTCTTCTCCGGCTACCGTCCTCAGTTCTACTTCAGAACTACCGACGTTACCGGTATCATCGAGCTTCCCGCTGACGTCGATATGTGCCGTCCCGGCGATAACGTCATTATGGACGTTAACCTCATCACTCCTATCGCTATGGAGAAGGGTCTCCGCTTCGCTATCCGCGAGGGCGGCAGAACCGTTGGTTCCGGTGTTGTAACCGAGATCGTTGAGTAATCTATCCAAGCGATAATATTGGATTTAATCGGCTTTACCGCCGCTTATAACTGATACTGTAAAGCCCCTTCGCAAGTATTTTGCCGAAGGGGCTTTGCGGGTGTCGGTCAATCTGCGGGTGCATGTTTGCGTGTCTGCGGTTGCACGCTTACGTATCTGCGTGCTGCACGGCTTCGCTGACCGTCAACCGTGTGCCGTATACATGTTAACCGTATATTTACCATGCCTTAAATGCACGCTCTTCGGGTGCTGTGCCGGCGCGGGCAGTCCTGTGTTATTAATTTCGACCGTAAAAGGAAAAACGAAATGCTTCAATATCTGACTATATTCGGTATATCCATGGTGCCGCTGATTGAGCTTCGCGGCGCAATACCTGCGGGCTATGCTCTCGGCATGCCCATGATTCTAAACTATCTTATCTGTTGTATAGGTAATCTGCTTCCTATACCCGTTATACTGATTTTCGTAAAATTCGTGCTCGATTGGATGCGTCGCTCCAAGGTGGCATTTTTCAATAAAGTTTCCGGCTTTATATATGAAAAGGCGGAAAAAAACAAGCCTAAGATAACAAAGTATGCGACATGGGGACTTTTCATATTCGTCGCTATTCCGCTGCCGGGTACGGGCGCATGGACGGGTGCGCTTGTCGCTGCACTGCTTGATATGAAGCGCAGCAAGGCTTTGCTCTCCATAGCGGGCGGTGTTCTTGCCGCAGGCGCTGTCGTAACGCTTATCTGCTACGGCGCTATTGATTTTCTGCGTTTTCTTATCTGATTTTTGCTTGATTTAGGCGAAACCGCTGCGTACCGCGCAGACGCCGAGCGCTTTGCGTCACTCTTGCAAGGCTTATTCTCATGACAAAATTGTTATGTTGACCGCGCGAGATAACCGAAATTTTCGTCGAAATGTTTACAAATTGTCAACAATATGACCTTTGCAACCCCGCGCCGCTGTGATATAATTCAAACGTATGCAGTATTATATCGGCGCCGCTTACCGGTCGCCGTTGATTATAGCTAAAAAAATAATCCCGAAAGGAAATACGATATAATGAGAAAGCTCTTTACATCCGAGTCGGTGACCGAGGGTCATCCCGATAAGATATGCGATAAGATATCCGATGCCATCCTTGACGAATTTCTCCGTCAGGATAAGATGTCCCGCGTTGCGTGTGAGACTACCACAACTACGGGAATTGTCTCCATCATGGGTGAGATTACATCCGAGGCTTACGTTGATTTTCAGACCGTAGTCCGCGATACCGTTCGCGAGATAGGCTACGATAATGCCGCATACGGCTTTGACTGCAATACCTGCGCCGTTCTTAACTCCATTCACGAGCAGTCTCCCGACATTGCGCTCGGCGTTGACCGTTCGTTCGAGGCTAAGCACGGAACGGACAAGGATAGTTATGATACGGGCGCGGGCGACCAGGGCATGATGTTCGGCTTTGCATGCGATGAGACTCCCGAGCTTATGCCGATGCCGATTCAGCTTGCGCATTCGCTCGCTAAGCGTCTTACCGCCGTTCGCAAGGACGGAACGCTCGGCTATCTCCGCCCCGACGGAAAAACACAGGTTACCATCGAGTACGAGGGCAATCGCCCCGTTCGCGTACATACCGTTGTCGTTTCTACTCAGCATTCGGACGATGCTTCCGTTGAGCAGATTCGCGAGGACCTTATAAAGCATGTTATCCTGCCTACCGTTCCTGCTGACTTCATCGATGACGATACCATAATCTACGTAAACCCCACAGGCAGATTCGTCGTCGGCGGTCCTATGGGCGATTCGGGTCTTACGGGCAGAAAGATAATCGTTGATACCTACGGCGGATACTCCCGTCACGGCGGCGGAGCCTTCTCGGGCAAGGACCCGACAAAGGTCGACCGCACCGCAGCATACGCCGCAAGATACCTTGCAAAGAATGTTGTTGCAGCGGGTCTTGCAGATAAGTGCGAGGTCGAGCTTGCATATGCCATCGGCGTTGCAAAGCCCGTCTCGGTGCTCTTTGATACCTTCGGCACCGCGCATGTCTCCGACGAGGAGCTTTATGACCGCGTTATGAGCCGCGTTGACCTTCGTCCCGCAGCTATAATCGAGCGCTTTGACCTCCGCCGTCCGATATATAAGCAGCTTGCCGCATACGGTCATATGGGACGCGAGGATGTCCGCGCACCGTGGGAAAATCTCGACCTCGCCGCACAGATCGGATGAGCTTGAGTCGTTTCCTGCCGCTCTGAGTCGCCCGGCTTTGATGGCTTTTGCCGCTTGAGCGGCTGAGTTTGAAACATTTTTTGCCGTTTAGCTAAGTCGAGTTTGAGTCGGTTATGCCGCTCTAACAGACCGAGCCGCTGCGGCGATTCGCCGCATAATATAATTGCTTTTTACGCAAAGCAGTGCATTGCATATCTATTTTGCTTTGCACTGTTTTGTTCGTTTTGTCGCCCGTCGGCGGCGTGATGCGCGATGCGACCCGCACGGGCTGCCGTGCAGCATGTGACATGGCTTTGACGGATATATATAGGTGAGTAATGGACAACACAAAATCAGGCTTTGCCTCTGCCTCCGACTTTATCTCGCGCAGCGGAGCCGATGCTGCTCCCGTAGCCGCAAATGCAGCTGCAAATACAGCTGCAAATACAGCCGCGCCCGGTCAGACCAAGCTGACGGGCTTTGTCGAGCATGTCGTTTTTTCAAATGAGGATAACGGCTTTACCATCTGCGAGGTGTCGACCGACGGCGATGAGGGGCAGCAGGTGCTTGTGACCCTTGTCGGAACGATGCCGTTCATCGCGGAGGGCGAGACGGTAACGGCGCTCGGCTCGTGGACGGTGCACCCGAATTTCGGCAGGCAGTTTGCCGTCGAAAGCTATGAGAAGGAGCTGCCAGCGGGTGAGGCTGCGATACTGCGCTATCTTTCGTCGCGCACCGTCAAGGGCGTAGGTCCCGCATCGGCAAAAAAGATAGTGGAAAAGTTCGGCGCGGATACCTTCGAGGTTATGACGAACCACCCCGAGTGGCTTGCCGAGATACCGGGCATATCCGCCGAAAAGGCGCGTGTTATCGGCGAGAGCTTTGACGAGCAGTTCGGCGTGCGCAACGTCATGATGTTCTGCCGCGATTTCGTACCGCCCGCTACGGCGATGCGTATATATAAGAAATGGGGAAACAACTCGGTCGACACCATCCGCAACAATCCGTATCTGCTCTGCGATGAGGGCTACGGACTCGGCTTTGAGCGTGTCGACAGAATGGCGCAGTCGTTCGGGCTCGAGCCCGACTGCCGCGAGCGCGTTATGGCGGGCATCAAATATCTGCTCTCATATAACGCTGCGTCGAACGGTCATGTCTACATACCGTCCGACCGCATTATCCCCGCCGCCGCGCGTCTGCTCGGAGTCGGTGAGGAAACGGTCGGCGATGCGCTTGATGCGCTCGGCGATTCGGACGAGGCAAAGATAATTCGCCGCGACGGGCGCAGCTGCGTCTATCTGCGTTCTTATTATGATGCGGAGCAGTATGTCGCGGAAAAGCTCGATCTTCTCGACCGCGTCTGCCCGCGCGTGCCCGCAGGGGATGTCGAACGCTTTATCATCACCGCAGAGACGGAGAATGGCATCGAGTATGCCCGCGCACAGAAAAAGGCGATATCGCTTGTGCTGACAAGCGGCGTAATGGTGCTGACAGGCGGACCCGGTACGGGTAAAACTACCGTCATACGCGCCGTGCTCTCGCTCTTTGAGGATATGGGGATGAAAGCGGTGCTCGCCGCACCGACAGGCAGAGCCGCAAAGCGCATGTCGGAGTCTACGGGGCGCGAGGCATCCACCGTTCATCGCATGCTCGAGATGGCGTATACCGAGGGGCGCGAGGCTATATATAATAAGAACGAAAAGGACCCGATAGAGGCGGATGTCGTGATAGTCGATGAGGCATCCATGCTCGATATCCTGCTCACCGAGGCGCTGTGCCGTGCGCTGAAGCCGGGAACGCGCCTGCTGCTGATAGGCGACTCGGATCAGCTCCCGTCGGTCGGCGCGGGCAATGTGCTCGGCGACATCATTCGCTCCGACCGCTTTAATACCGTTCGTCTGCGCGAGATATTCCGTCAGGCGAGCGCGAGCCTTATAATTACGAACGCGCACTGCATAAATCAGGGCGATTATCCTGACCTTGACGTTAAGGATAACGATTTTTTCTTCATGCAGCGCGACACCGCTGAGGAGATAGCGAACACGGTCTGCTCGCTCTGCGTCTCGCGTCTGCCCCGCGCATACGGCGAGGAGATGCGGTCGAAAATACAGGTTATTGCCCCGTCGCGTAAAGGCACGGTCGGTACGGCAAGCCTTAACGAGGCGCTGCATCGCGGGCTGAATCCGCCGTCTCCGTCGAAAAAGGAACACAAATTCCGCGACGTTGTCTTTCGCGAGGGAGACAAGGTCATGCAGATAAAGAACAACTATGATATCGAGTGGGAAAAGACCGAAATCACGGGCGAGGTACATAAGGGTCAGGGCGTTTTCAACGGTGATATCGGAATTATCGAGCAGATAAGACCGAGCGAGGAGAGCATTATCATCAACTTTGACGGCAGAATAACTGTCTACCCGTTCTCCGACCTTGAAGAAATAGAGCATGCGTACGCAATAACGGTGCACAAGAGTCAGGGCAGCGAGTATCCCGTCGTGATAATCCCGCTCTATCAGAATTCGCCGCGGCTCATGACGCGGAATCTGCTGTATACGGCGGTCACCCGTGCGCGGGAGATGGTCATTATCGTCGGTCAGCGCGCAGAGGTGGTGCAGATGGTTCAGAATAACCGTCTCTGCCATCGCTACACGGGGCTGTGCGAGGCGATACGCGAGGCGGACAAGGGCTGAACGCCGAATACATCGGTTTTTGGCATGAACGACGGCGCACGGCGCGGTTTGATTTGTAAATGACGGTGCGCGGCGCGGTTTTGTGAATGATTGAATACGCCGCTGCTTGACGGCGCGGTGAAAAATATCGTGAAAATCAAGGAAATCGGGGGTGAGCGGTATGTGCGGTTTTTGCGTGAATAACGACGGCGAACATACGGACAATAACATCAAGCGTACGACCGCCACACCGACTGTCGCACCGACTGCGATGCGTGAAAAGAGCCGCGCAGACCTGCTGCTCGATTATCTTTTTCCGCCCGCCTGCGTTTGCTGCGGCGCACTTATCCCGCCCGACGGCGCGCAGGATTGCTTCTGCGAGCGCTGCTATGAGCGGCTGCGGCGCGAGTCGGTACCGCGCTTCCGTCGTATAGAGATAGGAAACAGGCAGGTTTCGGTGCTGACCGCGATGGCGTTCGCGGCGGTACCCGACTGCCCGTGCAGAGCGCTGATACTCAGCATGAAGAACATCCGCTCGTCGCGCAGCGCTTACTTTTCCGCGCGGCGGCTGTACTCGGTCCTGCATATGCTCCCGCTCGGTGAGAGCACCGTAATTGCATATGTCCCGCGCAGCCGCAGCGGACGGCGGCGCTACGGCTTTGACCAGATGGAAGCGGTCGCGCGCAAGCTCTCCCGCATGACGGGCATGGCGGTGCTGCCGTGTCTGAAAAACGGCTCGGAGAGCATACAGAAGGGACTCAGCGCAGAGCAGCGCGTGCGTACGGTCAGAGGAAAATATACCGTTTCTCCGCGGTATGCGGAGCGTGTACGAGGGGCGGATATCCTGCTCATCGACGACGTATGCACTACGGGCGCATCGGTTTACGAGTGTACCCGCGTGCTTTTTGAGGCGGGCTGCGCACATGTCTTTCCGCTCTGCATAGCGGACGCGTCGCGTGATCGCTTTGATTCATGATGCACATTCAGCTGCAATAATATCAGATAATCTGTCGCAATAATCGAAAGGAAACCGAATCATGGGAAAGAAAATCGGAATAGATCTCGGCACATCAAATACTCTCATCTACATAGAGGGTGAGGATATCGTCAGTCAGGTGAGCGCCGTTGCGGTCGAAGAGGACAGCGGAAAGCTGCTTGCCGCGGGCAACGAGGCGGTCTCGCTCTGCGGACGCATTCCGGGTGCTGCGCATCTTGAATATCCCTTCCGCTCGGGGGCGGATATTCACAGCGAGAGCTTCGTATACTATATGCGGCGGATGCTCGAGACGGCAGGAAAGGGCGGTATTATCGGGCATACCGTGCTGCTCTGTCTGCCCGGTGCCGTTCCCGACGACGCAGAGGAGACGGTGTATAAGGAGCTGCACCGTTACGGCGTGCGCGATGTCATGCTTGTCTCAAAGATAGCATGTGCTGCGGCGGGTGCGGGAATTTCGGACGACGACCGCGGGGTCAGCATGATAGTCGATCTCGGCGGCGGCGAAACGCAGGCGGCGACCTTCTCGCTCGGCAGGATAACGCATTCATCGGTCATCGGAACGGGCGGCGACGCGCTCGATGCAAGCATCGCGGCGTATCTCGCCATATCCAAGGGGCTGAGGGTCAATTTTGCCGAGGCGGAGCGCATAAAGACCGCGATAGGCGGCGTATGGAAGCGCGATTCGGAGCCCGACTGCACCGCATTCGGCGTAAACGTCGGCGACGGTCTGCCGAACAGCTGCACCGTTACGGGACGAGAGGTATTCGGCGCTATCAGCGAGCCCGTCAAAAAGATAGCCGTAGGCATACGCAGCTTCTATCTCTCGCTTACACCGACCGAGCGCGGCAGCATCGCAAAGCGCGGAATAATCCTGACGGGCGGCGGCAGCTGCCTGTTCGGAATGCCCGAGCTGCTCGGAGCGTCGCTCGGCGAGGAGATTAGGGTCACGGCGGAGCCGCTTGCAACGGCTGCGCTCGGCTTCTCAAAAATTCTCGGCACCGAAAAGGGCAAGCCCCGCAGCACGAGGAGCAACACAAAATAATTCGCCCGCAAAGTGATAAGAGGGGGTATTTTGTCCCCGCACGGGCATAATAGAACCGACAGTATACCGAAAGGAACAGAAATCCAATGTCGAAAAATATCAAGAGCACAGCGGAACTTTCGCTCCCCGCAGCATATGAGATCGAGTATTCCGAGAGCCTGCCCGACGTTGACAGCCTCGGCATTGTTCTGCGTCATAAGAAGAGCGGCGCGCGCGTCTGCCTTATCTCGAACGACGACGAGAACAAGGTGTTTTACATCGGCTTCCGCACCCCCGTCACCGACGACACGGGCGTACCGCACATCATAGAGCACACCGTGCTCTGCGGCTCCGGTCGCTATCCCTGCCGCGACCCCTTTATGCTGCTCGCAAAGGGCTCACTTAATACCTTTCTCAACGCCATGACCTACCCCGACAAGACGGTCTACCCCGTCGCATCCTGCAACGACCATGATTTTGAAAATCTCATGAGCGTTTATATGGACGCGGTCTTTCATCCGAATATCTATAAATACCGCGAGATATTCATGCAGGAGGGCTGGCATTACGAGCTTGAGAGCCCCGATGATGAGCTTAAGGTCAACGGTATCGTATATAACGAGATGAAGGGCGTGCTTTCCTCCCCCGATTCGCAGGTGTTTGACGAGCTGTGCAGGGTGCTCTATCCCGACACGACATACGGGCGCAGCTCTGGCGGCGACCCCGAGTGCATCCCCTCGCTGACATACGAGCAGTATCTCGATTTTCATCGCACGCACTATCACCCCTCTAACAGCTATATCTATCTCTGGGGCGACTGCGACCTCGAGGAACGGCTCGAGTGGATGGATAAAAATTATCTCTCGCACTATGACGCGATAGACGTTTCGGATACCGAGATAACCGAGCAGCCGCCGTTCGGCGGTATGCGCCGCGAGCGCGCGTATTTCTCGGTCGAGCCGGGCAGCGCACAGGGCGAGCGCGACGAGCGCAGCTATCTTGTCTATGCTGCCGCGACCTGCCCGAGCGGCGACCCGCTCGAGTGCATCGCGTGGGATATTATCGGGGAGGTGCTTGTCGGCACAACGGGCGCACCCATCCGCACCGCGCTGCTTGAGGCGGGCATCGGAGCGGACATATTCGCGGGCGTGCTCGACCATATCAGACAGAGCGGCATATTCGTAATGGCTAAGAACGCGTGCGCGGAGGACGGCGAGCGCTTCCTTTCCATCGTCCGCGACGGGCTCGCAAAGGCTGCAGCGGGAATGGATAAGGATGCGCTGCGCGCCGCGCTCAACTCGAGAGAGTTCGCTTATCGCGAGGCGGATTTCGGAAGCACTCCGAAGGGACTCTGCTACGGTCTCGACCTGCTCCAGAGCTGGCTGTATGACGATTCGTCCGCGCTGCGCTACATGCATCTCGGCGATTGCTACGCAAAGCTGCGCGAGGGCATTGACAGCGGCTATTTTGAGTCGCTTATCAAAAAGGCAGCCGACCCGCAGCATGCGGTCATGCTGTCGTATGAGCCGAAGGAAGGGCTCATCGGCGAGGTTGAGGCGCGTCTTGCCGTAAAGCTTGCCGAATTTAAGGCGTCGCTCGACGAGTCCGAGCTTCGCGGCATAATCGCACAGACCGAGCGTCTGCGCGAGTATCAGGAGCGCCCGTCAACGCCTGAGGAGGCTCAGTGTATCCCCGTTCTTTCGCGTTCGGATATCCGCCGCGAGCCGCTTCCGTATTCAAATATCGAATGCACCGTAGGCGGTGCACGCGCGGTCGAGCACGAGGGTCAGACGGGCGGAATAGAGTATATCACGCTCTATTTCGACGTCTCAGATCTCCCGCAGCAGTGGCTGCCCCATATATCCGAGATGTGCGGACTGTGCGGCAGAATGGATACCGCGCATCACAGCTATGCTCAGCTCGCTACCGAGATAAAGCTGAATATAGGAAAGCTCACTCTCTCCGAGACATCCTATCTGCTCGAGGGCGAGAGCGATAAATTTTCTACCTATGTGACCGTCGAGATAAGCTGTCTCGAGGGCAAGGTGCGCGAGGCGCTTGCACTCGTGCGCGAGATACTGACCGAGAGCGATTATTCGGATACCCGCCGTCTGCGCGAGCTGCTTGCGGAGTCGCGCTCGGATGTACAGAGCAAGATATTCTCGCGCGGTCATTCGGTGGCTTCCACCCGCGCGCTGTCTTACCTTTCGCGCTTCTATAAGCTCTCGGACTGGAACGGCGGCATAGGCGCGTACCGCATGCTCGAAGAAGAGCTTGCCGCGCTCGGTGAGCAGGGCGAGTCGATAGCGCTCACATATGAGCGTGCGGCAAGAGCTGCATTTGACCCCGAACGTCTTACCGTCAGCTTCTGCGGCGGCGAGGAGGGCAGTGCGGCGCTTAAATCGTCGATGCCCGAGCTGCTTGACGCGCTGCGCAGCTATACCTGCCCGCCGAGCACAGAGGGCTGCTGGTTCGGCGGCATGCAGGGCGATATCCTTGCGCGCGAGGATCTTTGCGAGGGCTTTGCGATGTCGAGTCAGGTGCAGTTTGTCGCAATGGCGGGAAATATGCGCGACGGCGGCTTCAGCTACCGCGGCAGCATGAAGGTGCTTGAGAATGCGATAAATAACGAGTATCTCTATAACGCGGTTCGCGTTCGCGGCGGAGCATACGGCGTTTTCTGCCGCATAAGCGGTGCGCCGGGATATGTTTATTTCGCATCCTTCCGCGACCCGCGCATGACCGAGACCGAGCAGGTCTATTGCGGTACCGCCGACTGGGCGAGGGTGCTTGATCCCGACGAGGATGCCGTTATAAGATATATCATAGGTACGTTCAGCGGCATCGACCGCCCGCTCTCTGTCCGCGAAAAGGCGGCGCGCTCGATGGCAAACTACCTGATGGGTACCGACTTTGAGCGCATCAGACGCGAGCGCCACGAGATGATAGACGCGACGGCGGAGCAGCTGCGCGAGGATGCGGGGGCGATCGCTGCGGCGCTTGAGCACAGCGTTCGCTGCACGCTCGGAAACGCGCGCGTAGTACGCGAGTCGGGCGACTTTAAGAATATTGTTCCGCTTGCCTGAGATGTGCGTCACGCGGATGTGTACGCATGCGATGTGAGCTTATGCGAGCGCACGCGGGTGTACGTATGAGGATATGCATGCGGATATGCACATGCTTTGCATTGCCGAAAACAGGGCGTGAATAAACGTAACGCAGGTACACGGATGCAAATAAGCGACATGTATTAACGTGAGTTAGTGCAACGTGAGTAATCGGAATATGCGGGATGCATATACACAATCGTGAATAAACGAGGCGGTCGGGCGTCGCAGTGATGCCCGACCGTCTTTCTGCGTCGGCGGATGCCCGTGACCGCGCCGTATCGCAGTGACTTGCCGTCGTCGCGCGGCTTGAAGCGCAGCACCGCGCGTCGCGGTTATTTTTTATCGTTTTTTTGAAATTTGCTATTGAAAATATCGCGCCATTGTGTTAATATATACACATAGGTTTGTTCTTTATTACACCCGATATATAAGGAGATAACAAAATGAAACGTTCGGAAATCAATAAGATCATCGTTGATGCACTCGCATTCGCGGACAAGATGAACTTCCTGCTCCCGCCCTTTGCGCGTTGGACTCCCGAGGAGTGGGCTAAGGTCGCTGACGATCCCGAGTACGATGAGATCCGCGACAACATGCTCGGTTGGGATATCACCGACTTCGGAAGCGGTGACTATCATAAGATAGGTCTGCTTATGTTCACCATCCGCAACGGTAACTACGGCATGGATAAGTACACCAAGCCCTATGCGGAAAAGATGCTCATCACCGAGGAAAATCAGGTCACACCTTATCATTTCCACCGTATGAAGATGGAGGATATCATCAACCGCGGCGGCGCCGATCTTGTTGTCAAGCTCTACAACGCCGACGAGAAGGAGGACTTTGCCGACACGCCCGTACATGTCAGCATGGACGGCAGAAACTACTTTGTTCCCGCGGGAACCGAGGTCAGAGTAAAGCCCGGGCAGAGCATAACCCTGCTCCCCGGCTGCTATCACAGCTTCTGGGCAGAGGGCGGCACGGTGCTCATCGGCGAGGTGTCTAAGGTCAACGACGACCGCATCGACAACCGTTTCTATGAGAAGGTAGGACGCTTCCCCAAGATAGAGGAGGACGAGGCTCCCGTGACCCTGCTCAGCATGGATTACAGCGAGGGCTGCAACGTTTGAGCCGCGGCGTGCACGGACGCATATAAGACTGCGACGGCGTATTCGGCGCAGGGCTGTGCTTTTGCGCGGTGCTCGGCGTGATGTTCGTGCGGCTGTGCTTTTGTGCGGTTTGCGGTACGTGACGTGTTTGCAAACTATTTAAAATGTCACTATACCCATGTCACATAACGGGTATAGAATGATAAAAGCGGAAGGGGACTTCGTTATGCGAGGTCCCCTAAATGCAGGTAATATACTTAACTAATTAACTGTTTGTGAAGAGGTGAAAGCAATGGGACCCGGAGGACCGCCTCCGTTCGGACACGACCCGAACGGAAAGCTGCGCGAGCCGAAGCCGAAAAGCATAAAGGAGCTGCCGGCATATCTGCGCAGAACACTCGGAAGTTTTTTTTCACGCATGCTCTATATCTATCGCATCGTATGGGATACGGGTCCGTGGATACTGTTCGTCATGGTGCTGCTTGCGCTGCTCGACGGCGTTCTGCCGATAATCTCGGCGTTTGTCGGCGCGCGGATACTCAACGGGCTTGCGGAGGTTTACCCGTCGGTCGCGGAGGCGACATCCACCGTACCGGGCAAGGTCATGACCTTCATCATCCTGTCGTTTGCGATATCGTTTATTCAGGCGGTCGCTTCACGCTTCAATAATATCGTTACGAGCATATCCGGCGAGCTTGTCGCAAATAACGTCAATCTCAAGATAATGAATAAGGCGCGCGAGGTAGATGTTGCAAGCTTTGACCGTCCCGAGTTTTACGAAAAGCTCGAGAACGCGAGCCGCGAGGCGGGGCACCGTCCGCTGCAGATACTTAACTCGAATTTTTCGATAGTCAGCACGCTCATCAGCATGTTTTCGTTCATCGCCGTGTTGTGGGCGATAAGCCCCGCCGCGCCGTTCGTTATCGTGCTCGTCAGCATTCCGTCGGCGATAATCAACTTCGTCTATCGGAAAAAGAACGTGTTTTATCTGCGCTTCCATTCTAAAGACAGACGGAAGATGAGCTACTATTCGTCGCTTCTGACCGATAAGGATATGGTCAAGGAGCTGCGGATATTCGGACTCTACGACGATTTTATCGACCGCTACAAAAAGGTGTACGGCAGCTATTTTGCGGGACTCAAGAAGATGTACGTGGGCGAGGGCATGCTGCATATTGCCGTGACGCTGCTGACCGCCGCCGTGAACTGCTTTCTGTTTATTTTCATCGCGCGCGGCGTTTATGCGGGCGAGTATAAGGTGGGCGATTATTCGCTCTATACAGGCGCGCTTATGTCGATATCTGCGGGCCTTTCCGCACTTATCGGAACGACCGCGGGCATCTATGAGGGCACGCTCTTCATCGACAACATGATAGATTTCATGAACGAAAAGCCCACTCTTGTACCGAGCCTGCCGCAGCCGCTCACGCCCGAGCGCCACCTCGGACACCGCATAGAGCTGCGCGGGGTCTCGTTCCGCTATCCCGGTACACAGAGATATGTCTTGAGAAATGTTAATCTTATCATCGAGCCGGGCGAGACGGTCGTGCTCGTCGGACTCAACGGTGCGGGTAAAACGACACTGATAAAGCTGCTCACCCGACTGTACGACCCGACGGAGGGCACCGTGCTGCTCGACGGACACGATATCCGCGAGTACGACGTCGGTGAGCTGTATAAGCTGTACGGGATAATCTTTCAGGATTTCGGGCGCTATGCCGCATCGGTCAGCGAGAATGTCGCGTTCGGTGATAACAGCGTACCGCTCGACGGTGAGAGGGTGCATAGGGCTGCGGAGGAGAGCAGCGCCGACGCATTTATCCGCGCACTCCCGAACGGCTACGAGACGCCGCTTATGCGCTGGTTCGAGGAAAACGGTATCGAGCCGTCGGTCGGTCAGTGGCAGAAGCTTGCCGTCGCCCGCGCATTCTACGGCGATACCGATATAATGATACTCGATGAGCCTACCGCATCGCTCGATGCCATTGCGGAACAGCAGATCTACGATCAGTTTGACGCACTGCGCCGCGGCAAAACTACCATCTTCGTCTCGCACCGACTCTCGAGCGCGACCGTCGCGGATAAGATAGTCGTGCTGATGAACGGCGAGATAGTCGAGCAGGGAACACACCGCGAGCTTATCGCACAGGGCGGACATTACTGCGAACTCTTTACGACGCAGGCTCGCCGCTATCTCGACGAGGACGCGGAGGACGCGAGGGGTACGCGGCCTTTTGAAAAAGGCCTGGCGAAAACTTTATAATAGGGGGTCTTTCTCGGGCAGAACGGCTGAGAAAATGATGACTAAGGGTTTCGCCCGCCGACGCGCACTGACTGAGGCAGTAAGCAGCAGAAAAGTTTCGTCGACCTTTTCAAAGGTCGCGGGGTGTGGGGCGGGGCCCCGCAGAGCGGCGTTTCTTTTTGTTAACTTTTTCTTTGCGCCTGCGCAATCAAAGAAAAAGTGGCTAAGGCTCTGATTTACCTGAATTCGTAGTGATAACACATAACGATACACAAAAAAGTAAGATGTGAATCAAGCTGACAATGTTATCAAAGCAGCGGATGTGTTTGCCTCCCCCCAACACGGGGGAGGCTTTTTCGTGTACATTCAGCCCCGCGTTTGCCGCTGTCGGACAGCTATCCGATAAAAGTCGACAAAAGATGCCGCGAGGGCAAAAAAAGTTGCTCTCGCCGGCGGAATATTCTTGCTAAATCTCCGAAATACGATTGACTTTTTAATAATTAAGGTTTATAATCTAAGCATAGTAAAATTAAAATGGGGGAAAAGTGGTGAACTCTTCTCCCTGACAGGCTGCGGTATCGTGAATGCTGCGGGGGCGTGCAGTGCATTCCGCGGTGGGAGCGATGCCGACGAGCCTATAATTTCAGAAGGGAAGATCCGTAAAAGATGGAAGAAATCAAGACTGTATCGGGCGATACCCGAACGGCTGGCACCCTCCCGCAGAAGAAGTCCGAGTCGAGTGCCGCAATGACTGCGATGCGCGGACTGTTCGGTGCCAGCTTTGTAGAGCTCGGCGCGTATCGCGGTTACCGCGACGACTCCGGCAGACATGTTCTCAGCAATACTCTCACAGGCTACGGCGCGGTGGCGGACACGCTCGTGTACGCTTTTGCGCAGGACGGTGAGGATAACGACGGAGCGATAACCGCTGTCTCCGCCGAGAAGATCGTCGCGCTTATCAACCGCAGCTGCGACGAGAACGCCCCGCTTGTCGGCTTTTTCAACAGCTGCGGCGCCCGTCTTGAGGACGGCGTATCCGCGCTTGCGGGCTACGGCAGGATAATGCGCGCGGTTGCGGCAAAGGGCGGACACGGTCCCCGTATCGCTGTCATCTGCGGCAGCTGCACGGGCGGACTCGCAGTTATCGCCGAAATGTTTGACGTTGTAATTGCAACCGAGGATTCCGACTTTTACGTAAATCCCCCTTACATCGCCCGCGATGCACTCGAGGATGACGGCATTCCCGCTCCCGAGCTCGGCACGGCGCATGCAGCGGCGCTCCGCGGCGAGGTCGCAATGCTCTGCCCGTCGCTTGAGACCGCTATCGGCGAGGTCGTTCGTCTGCTCGGCTTCATCTCGTATCCCGCAGGCGAGACAAACGACGATTACAACCGCAGCACCGCCCGTGTTGCGGACATCATGAAGGACCCTGCGTACGACGCACACGGCGTTATCGCCGAGATATGCGACGACGGTGAATATTTCGAGAGCAAGCCCGGCTATGCTTCCGAGCTGCTTACCGTTTTCGGACGCATCTGCGGCGACACCGTTGCTATCGTAGCATCTAACCCCGGTCACCATGACGGCTATCTCTCCGAGCGCGCAGCGGGCAAGGCATACGCTTTTGTAGCGCTTGCCGCATCGCTCGATATCCCCGTTGTAACGCTTGTCGATACCGCGGGCTTTGATACCACATCGTACACCGAGATAGAGCGTGCATCCACAAGAATGGCGCGGCTTGCAACGACCTATGCGGAATCGAACAATGCTCACGTCACCGTCATCACGGGCAGGGCATACGGTACTGCATCCGTGCTGCTCGGCTCGCGCGCGATAGGCTCGGATATCTGCCTTGCACTCGAGGGCGCGGATATCAGTATAATCACTCCCGAGACGGCTGTTCAGTTCATGTACGGCGACGAGATAGACTCCGCCGCTGACCCGCGTGAAGCACGCCGCGCACGCATCGCCGAGTGGAAGGAAAAGCACGGCGGTACGGGCGAGGCTGCAATAGAGGGCGAGATCGACGATATAATCGCTCCCGCAGAGCTCCGCGCACGCATTGCGGCTGCTGTCAAGGAATTCAGATGATCGGAGGACTCAGATAATGGTCACAGAGGTTACAACGGCGGTTGCCGACAGCCTGACCAACACCGCCCCGATGGGCGAGCGTATGGCTCTCGGACTGCAAACCACACTTCTCGGTCTTGGTACGGTCTTTGCCGTGCTTGTGATACTGATGGTCGTGCTATTGCTCTTCCGTCTGTTCTTCTATACGATACCGAACAGAAAGCAGCACGCAGCGGTCGATGCATCGCCCGCACCCGAGGCTGCACCTGCGGCATCTGATTTCGGCTCCGACGATAACGGCGCACTTGCCGCGGCAATTACCGCAGCGGTAGCGGCGTATCTTGATGCCGAAGCAGCAGAGCAGGGCAGCACGGCAGCGCCCGCATTCCGCGTTGTTAATTTCCGCCGCGCAAGATGAGCGCGGAGTCGGGCAGAGTGCCCGCATGAACGGCAGGGGTCGACACATTCCCCCGTCGCCGTCGGTCGCTGCGCGCATCGGACGGCATAAAAATAATATTAATTCCGTGAAAGGAAGAGACTGATATGAGAACATTCAATGTTAAGGTTAACGGCGTATCCTACGCAGTAGAGGTTGAAGAGGTCGGCTCGACCGCAGCTCCCGCAGCCGCAGCAGCACCGACCGCAGCACCCGCACCCGCGGCAGCACCCGCTCCCGCACCCGCAGCAGGCGCAGGCGACCCCATCAAGGCACCCATGCAGGGCACCATTGTTAAGGTAAACGTAGGCGTAGGCGACGCAGTAAAGAAGGGCGATGTCGTCTGCCTGCTCGAGGCAATGAAGATGGAGAACGAGATTTTCGCACCCCGCGACGGTAAGGTTACGGGCGTTCTCTGCAAGCAGGGCGACGCTGTCAAGATCGACGACGTACTTGTTACTATTCAGTAATGCGCAGTCTCGTGAAAGAACGGTAATCTGCCATGCTTGAAACGATACAGAATTTTTTAAACACGACCGGCATCAGTCAGATGATGATCGGTGACACGCCTGCATGGAAGTATGTTGCCATGTGGGTGATAATCGGCGTGCTCTTTTATCTCGCCGTTGTCAAGAAGTTTGAGCCCCTGCTGCTGCTGCCGATAGCATTCGGCATGCTGCTTGCAAATCTGCCGGGTGCCGACCTGTTCCATTCCGAATTCTTCTTCGGAGATACGGTCGACTTCGGCGCGGTGCTGCATAACGGCGGACTGCTCGACCTGATATACCTCGGAGTCAAGCTCGGAATATACCCGTCGATAATCTTTATGGGTGTCGGCGCTATGACCGATTTTGCTCCGCTTATCGCGGATCCTAAGTCGCTGCTGCTCGGCGCTGCCGCTCAGTTCGGCGTTTTCGCGGCATTTACGGGTGCGCTTGCGCTCGGCTTCTCGCCCGAGGCTGCATCCGCTATCGGCATCATCGGCGGTGCGGACGGTCCTACCGCGATTCTTGTTACAAAGATACTCGCACCTACCCTTCTCGGAGCCATCGCCATCGCGGCATACTCCTACATGGCGCTTATCCCGGTCATTCAGCCTCCGCTGATGAAGGCGCTTACGACTAAGCGCGAGCGCACCATACACATGGAGCGCCCGAGAACGGTCAAGAAGATAGAAATAGTTCTCTTCCCGATAGTTGTTACCCTTGTTGTCAGCCTTATCGTTCCGTCGGCTACGCCCCTTGTCGGCTTCCTCATGCTCGGCAATCTCTTTAACGTCAGCGGTGTTACCGAGCGTCTGTCAAAGACGGTCCAGAACGAGCTCATCAACATCACGACCGTCCTCCTCGGAGTATCGGTCGGCGGTACCGCAAACGCGAATAACTTCCTTTCCATGCAGACTATCAAGATTCTTATTCTCGGCGTTGCCGCATTCGCGCTTTCAACGGTCGGCGGTCTGCTGCTCGGAAAGCTCATGTGCTTCCTGACGCACGGCAAGGTCAATCCGCTTATCGGCTCTGCGGGCGTTTCCGCCGTCCCTATGGCGGCGCGCGTTTCTCAGACGGTAGGACAGAAGGAGGACCCCTCCAACTTCCTGCTCATGAACGCAATGGGACCGAACGTTGCCGGAGTTATCGGCTCTGCGGTCGCCGCGGGCGTGCTGCTTGCCACCTTCGGAAAGTAAGCGATTTTTCAGAAAGGAATCAATCTCATGGCACAGAATAGAAAGATAAAGATCTGCGAGACCGGTCTGCGCGATGCGCATCAGTCTCTTATTGCTACAAGAATGACCACAGAGGATATGCTTCCCGTGCTCGGTGCGATGGACAAGGTCGGCTACCATGCTCTCGAGGCATGGGGCGGCGCTACCTTCGATGCATGCCTGCGCTTCCTCGGCGAGGACCCGTGGAAGAGACTCCGCGTTATCCGTGATGCGGTTAAGAATACCAAGCTCCAGATGCTTTTCCGCGGTCAGAACATCCTCGGCTACCGTCATTACGCCGACGACGTTGTTGCATATTTCGTACAGAAGTCGGTTGCTAACGGCATCGACATCATTCGTATCTTCGACGCACTGAACGACCCCCGCAACCTCAAGACCGCTATCGACGCTACAAAGCGCGAGGGCGGACATGTTCAGGTCGCTATCTCGTACACTACCAGCCCCGTGCACACCTGTGAGGCGTTTGCAGACTATGCGGCTACCATCGCCGACATGGGCGCAGACTCCATCTGCATAAAGGATATGGCGGGTCTGCTCACCCCCTTTGCCGCAGAGGAGCTTGTCAAGGCTATCAAGGCTAAGGTCGATCTGCCGCTCGAGCTGCACACGCACTACACGACGGGGCTTGCTTCGATGACGCTGCTCAAGGCTATCGAGGCGGGCGTTGATATCGTTGATACCGCTATCTCTCCGCTTGCGCTCGGAACGAGTCAGCCGCCTACAGAGTCGATGGTCGCTGCACTTGCGGATTCGCCCTACGACACGGGGCTCTCGCTTGAGGCTCTTGAGCCCGTACGCGCTCACTTTGCAAAGCTGCGCGAGAAGTACATTGAGCAGGGTTTGCTCGACCCCACCGTTCTCAAGGTGGACGTAAACGCACTGCGCTATCAGGTCCCCGGAGGAATGCTCTCAAACCTTGTTTCTCAGCTTAAGAACGCAGGTAAGAGCGAGCTGCTCCCCGAGGTGCTCAGCGAGGTTCCGCGCGTCCGCGCAGATGCGGGTTATCCCCCGCTCGTTACCCCGTCGTCTCAGATCGTCGGTACCCAGGCGGTGTTCAACGTTCTCAGCGGCGAGCGCTATAAGATGGTATCTAAGGAGTTCACAGGTCTCGTCGCAGGTGAGTACGGCAGAACGCCCGCACCCATCGACCTCGATTTCAAGAAGAAGATACTCGGCGACCGCCCCGAGATAACCTGCCGCCCCGCAGACCTGCTCCAGCCCGAGCTCGATAAGCTCCGCGAGGAGGTCGCACCCTACGCAGAACAGGAGGAGGACGTTCTCTCCTATGCGCTGTTCGGTCAGGTCGCACTTGATTTCTTCAAGCGCAGACAGTCTAAGAAATATCACGTCGACGAGAACGCAGACAAAAAGAGCGGTGTTCATACCGTCTGATCTCGCGCGGACGTGTGATTTCAGAGGCAGTATTATCCGATGTTTCCCGCTGCGGCGGGCAGAAAGCAGTACGGACCTTTTCCGTGCTGCTTTTTACTGTCTGTAAGTGAGTTTTACAATTAATGTTTTGCGTGACCGCGCTGCCGTTATGCACCGTCGGGATGCATATGCCCGAACGCTGCATACCGAGCTTTGTATGCAGCGGCTGTGCTTTCACGGTTGAGACAATTTGCATTGCAGCGACGGTGCACGCCTATGCGGGGTAGTTGCAGACTGTGTCTGCTTTTTCGACGTAACATTGCCGAGTACATTGTTTTACGGGGGCAAGGCTTACAAAAAAGTGCCGAAAATTCGGTAAACGAGAAAATAGTGTTTACAATTTGACAAATATGTGTTAAAATACTCTTGTTACATTAACAAGAAGATTGCTTCATATCATAAATACTACGATGCTGCGCGCTGCGCGGCGGTGAAAGGAAATTAAAATGAAGGCTATAATCATGGCAGGCGGCAAGGGAACGAGACTGTACGATAATGAGCATCCCTGCCCGAAGGTCCTGCGCGAGGCTTGCGGCAGACCGCTTATCTCTTATGTGTTCGATTCCATTGATTTTATTCCCGACGAGGATATTACCGTTGTTGTAGGCTTTATGGCTGACGAGGTAAAGGCGGCGTTCCCCGAGCGCCGTTATGCGCTGCAGGGTCAGGACGGCTACGGCACGGGCTATGCGGTCCGCTGCGCGATAGAGCAGTCGGGGCTTGAGGATTACAAGGGAGATGTCGTTATTCTCAGCGGCGATGTTCCGTGCATCAAGCGTGAGACGGTCGAGCAGCTCTGCCGTGAGCATGAGGGGAGCGGAAACAGCTGCACCATACTCACATGCGTCAGCGAGAGGGCACTGCCGTTCGGCAGGATCATCCGCGATGCAGACGGCAGAATCACGGGGATACGCGAGCACAAGGACTGCACCCCCGAGGAGCGGGAGATAAAGGAGCTGAATGTCGGGCTGTACGTTTTCCGCTGTGACCGACTGGTCGACGCTCTCGGAAAGATAAATTCCGACAATGCGGCGGGCGAGTACTATCTCACCGACGTTCCGAAGATAATGCTCGAATGCGGCGACAGGGTCGGTTCGACTACCACCACCGACGAGCGCGAGCTGCTCGGTGTCAACACGCCGGACGATCTCGCAACGGTCGAGGCGATAATACGCGCATCACAAAAGAATAACTGAAAAGGTCTGAATTATAAATGCTTGATAAGATGCCCGCACCCACCTTCCGCACTGCGGTCGGCGGGTATAACAAGGACGATATTAATAATTACATAAGAGAGACGAACGCGAGCTTTCTCGCGTCATCGAAGGAGTACGAGGATCGCATTCACGATCTGAGTACATCGGTTGCGGAGCGCGACCGCACGATAGCTGAGCTGAAAAAGAAGCTCTCGGCGGCAGACAGTGAGGAACTGAGCAGGCTGCGTCTGAAAAACGGCGAGCTCTCGGATGCCCTTGCAAGCGTCGGCGAGGAGAATCGGCGCTTCGGCGAGCGGATAAAGGAGCTTGAGCGCGAGCTTGCCGAGCTGCGTGCCGCAGAGGCTGAGGAGGCGGAGGAAGAGCCCGTACCGGAGGAAAAGCAGAAGGCTGAGGCGTACGACAAGGTCTCCGCGCAGATAGGCAGGATACTGCTCGATGCACGCGAAAATGCCGAGTCGGTCATTGCCGCGGCGCAGTCGGAGGCGGATGAGATACGCGCGCAGGCGCGCGATGAGCTTGAGGCTGCGCGCAGCGAGGCTGACGGGATGCGCCGTGATGTCGAGGAGGATTGCCGCAGAACGAAGGAAAAGCTCCGCAATGTCGGCACTGCGTTCGGTTGCTCGGTCGACGATATGGCAAAGCGCATCGAGCGAGAGGTCGGGCTGGTAATAGGAAATGTCTGCGGCATGCTGCGCAGTGCAGCTGACGGCGCGGACGAGGAGATAAGCGAGCTCTCACATAAGCTCGGGGTAGAGTGCGAGAGCATGCTCGATTCGGCGCTCCGCAGCGCAAAGCGCGATGTGGCAAGCGCTACGGGCGTTCCCGCGGACGAGCTGCATGCGGTCCGCCGCAGTGAAATGCGCGAGGACAGGATGCGCGAGGACAGACCGCGCGACGAGCGGTCGCGTGAGCAGGGTCGCACCGACGGACAGCGCATCGTGCCGTCCCGCGAGGACAGAGCACGCGCAGAGGCGAGACGCGAGGAGCAGAGAAGGACTGCGCAGAGGCAGGATCAGGGCTTCCGCAGCGTATTTTCGCAGCGTGAGAAAAAGTGATATCGTCTGAGGCTTACGCGAAAAGAATATAGTTAAACTATGGAGACTTTTTCAATGTGATTAAGTCTCCGTATTTTGACTCAGCAGTGCTGCGGCGCACGGGTCTGAGAGAAAATATACGGAGTATTTTGGGCTTGGCGGCGTTGCGATTTCAGCTTGTGTGATTTGCATGAATGGAATCTATGCACGCGCAATGCAGACCGACCGCCGAGATGGCTCCGAACGGTAACGATACAAAGATGCGAAGGGAGGTGCGGCAGATGTCCGACAAGAACTCCGAAAAGGATAAGAAGAATAAGAAAAAGAGAGATAATAACCGCAGCGGTGCGGCTCAGTGCGAGGATACAGCTGCGGTATGCGGCACGACCGACAACAGTTCAGACAATATGACAGACAGCAAGTCAGACGGTACGGCAGATGCCGCGCCCGAGCGTATGGAATATGTACCGAGCGAACGCGACCTTGAGGTTTATGCCGCGCTTCGCCGTTATGAGGCATGCGGCGGCGATGCGGTACGCATAGGAGATGCAGCAGGGGACGGCACGGTAAACAACGACGCATCGGATAACCGCCCGACAAGCGGAATTTATGTAAGCGGAAATTCGGCGAACGGAGATTTGACAAACGAAGGCTCGGTAAAGGACGGCGCGGTCGGCGGCGAGGCTTGCGATGAGCCGACGGCGGACGAAATGCTGTACTGCGCGGAGCTTGACCGCTCGCCGTGCGGCATGATATCCGCGTGCCGCGTATTCGTACTCAAAGAGTCGATAGCGGTCGTCACGTACACCGTGCGTCTCGGCAGAGCGGAGCGCATCAGAGGCAGTCATCTGCCCGCACGCGCAATGCGCAGGTTTATCGCTTTGCTCCCGTGGGAGCGTCGGCTGCCCGCACGCCGCATCGACATACTATCGGTCACATATATCTCCCGAGGCGGGCTCGGCAGCTTCCGTCTTGAGGAGCTTCCCGGTGGGCTGCGGCTTGTCGCGGAGCATGACGGCGACGGCATTGCGTTTGCACGCCTGTCGCTCGACCGCAGACGCGAGGGGGATGAACTTGTTCGTGTGCTGTCGTCGCTGGCAGACTGCGGAGAGCTGCCCGAGCGCGGCGAGGCGGAGGGCGGAGAAAAGAATATCTGCCCGCGCTGCGGCGGTGAGATGAGCGGCAATCCGCCCAAGTGCTCGCGCTGTGCGCGCCCGTCAAGCATACTCAGCCGTTTTCTCGTGCTGATGAAGCGCTATCGCGGACGCATGGCGCTGATACTGCTCTTTCTTGTGATAAGCTCGGTGCTCGGCGTGCTTACTCCGTACATTTCATCGGGCTTTTACGTCGATGAGGTGCTGACCGAGGGAGGCAGCTTTTTCGGCGCTGTCGGGCTTGTGCTGCTGCTCAGCGTCGGCACAAAGCTGCTCTCAGCCGTTGTTTCGATAGTCAGCGGCATCGTCAGCAGCAGAATGTCGGCGGACTTCATATATGAACTGAAAAAAGAGGTTTTTTCGGCGTTTGAGCGGCTGTCGGTCTCCTTCTTTACCGGGCGGCAGACGGGCGGGCTCATGCAGATGGTCGACGGCGATACCGAGACGATATACTGGCTGTTCGGCGACGGGCTTCCGTATCTGCTGATAAACCTTGCCGAGGTCGCGGTAGTGTTCTTTATCATGCTCAGCATAAGTGTACCGTTGACGCTGCTCACCGTTGCTGCTATCCCCGCTGCGGTGCTGCTGTGGAGGCTCATGTATAAAAAAATGCGCACGTACAACGCCCGCCGCTTCACGGCTAACAGAACGCTGCAGGCGCTGCTGTCGGACATATTCGGCGGCATGCGTGTGGTCAAGACCTTCGCAAAGGAGCGTGAGGAAAACTCGCGCTTTGACGGTGTCAGCACCGCTCAGGCGGATGCGGATCTGCGCGCGTCGGTCTTTTCGGCAACGGCGTTCCCGCTGTCGGGCGTGGTGCTGTCGCTCAGCGTCGCGTCGGCATGGGCGCTCGGCGGCATATACGTCATGCGCGGGCAGCTGACATACGGTCAGTTCTATACCTTCATCACGTACGTCGGAATGGTTCATGCGCCCGTTATGTATTTCTACAACATGATTTATGCGCTGTCGGATTCGCTCAATGCGATGTCGCGCATCACCGATATACTTGATGCCGAGCCCGATGTCGCAGAGGCGGAGCATCCGCTCCCGATGCCGGCACCGCGCGGTGAGGTCGAGTTCGATGGGGTGGGCTTCTCGTACGACGGAATTCACCGTGTGCTCGAGGATGTCTCTTTCCGCGTTCCCGCGGGAGAAACGCTCGGTATAGTCGGATATACGGGCGCGGGAAAATCGACCCTTGTCAATCTGCTCATGCGTTTGTACGACCCGACGGTCGGCAGCATCCGCATCGACGGCGTTCCGATATCCGAGGTTAAGATGTCCGATCTGCGCGAGCATATTGCTATCGTCTCGCAGGAGACGTATCTGTTCGTCGGCAGCATTTATGACAACATTGCATACGCCCGCCCCGAAGCGAGCCGCGAGGAGGTCATAAGGGCGGCAAGGCTTGCGGGCGCGCACGACTTTATTATGCGCATGCCCGACGCATATCAGACGCGGATAGGGCGCGGAAACAAGGAGCTTTCGGGCGGTGAGCGGCAGCGGCTTTCCATTGCACGTGCGCTGCTGCGTGACCCTAAGATACTCATAATGGATGAGGCTACTGCCGCGATGGATACGCATACCGAGCGGCTGATACAGCGCGCGATAAGCGGCGTGACGCGCGGTAGAACGACCATCATCATAGCGCACAGGCTGTCAACGCTGCGCGATGCGGACAGCATCATAGTCGTAGACGGCGGCAGGATACCCGAGCGCGGAACGCACGAGGAGCTGCTTGCGCTCGACGGAATTTACGCAAAGCTTTACAGACTCCAGCTCGAGGCGCTGAAAAATATCGGCGTTGAGGGCTGAGCATGCGCCGCAGCGATGTGTTGCGGCGGGCTGAGTCGTGCGCTTACGCTGCGCGGGCATAACGCTGCGCGGGTAGGAGTGATATACAGCTCCGCTTACCGCAGCTGCATAAGTGGGATAAGCTCGCCGATGTTTTTTGCGGGCGGGGATGAAAAATGAAACCGAAGGGAGACGGCGGTCATGAACGAAGAGAATAACGTCACCGGCTCTGCGGAAGAGCAGACGGCGGGCGCATCGGGTGCGGTGAACGCATCCGATACGACGAATATATCCGATACGTCCGATGCAGCTAATACGTTCGATACATCCGAAATATCCGAGATATCCGATGCATCCGAGCGCAGCCTGCTGCGCGATGCGGAAGCGCTCGACGACATCTCGGGTATGATAGAGCTCGGCGCGGAGAACGCGACCTTCTGTCGCAGAGGGGATTATCTTGCGCTCGAGCTTGATACTGCGACGGCGGAGCGCATAGCCCGCAGACGGGCGGCTAATGCTATGCCGGGCGCAGAGGGCAGCTTTACGGCGGAGCAACTGCGCAGCTATGCAAGGGTATCGCTGCGCAGGGCGTTCCCGTTTGACGCGCCGGATTCGTATATCTCGGTGTTCGATGCAGACGGTGATGAGATAGGAATGGTCGTCGAGCTGTCGGGACTTGCTCCCGAGCAGGCGGCGCTGCTGCGGGGCGAGCTTGAAGCGGTTTACTATATGCCGCATGTGCGCAGGATTCTCAGCATAGCAAACAAGCGCGGCTTTCAGCTGTGGCGGCTCGATACCGATGCAGGCGAGACCGAGATAACCGTTCTCGATGCAAACAGCAATATTATCAAGACCTCGGGCGACGGGGTGATAATACTCGATAGGAACGGCAACAGATACGGGATAGAGAGCATATCGGCGCTCGACGATGCGAGCCGTCGGCGTATCTATCAGTATATGTGATGCGGCGCGGCGTACAATTGTGCGGTCGGCTGTGAAAATACGGCATACGGCAAACGGCGTGTGGTGCGATTGATTATCAGAAAGTGACGGCAGGCAGCGGCGCGGCAGCCCGCAAAAATGTGACAGATAACGGCGCGGGGCGGTGTAAAAGTCCCGCTTTGACCGATAAACGAAAGGAGGAGCGGCTATGGAGCTCAGCTCGGAATTAAAGGCGCGCGCGGCAGCGGCAATGCCGCAGCTATCGGATGAGCTCGGCGGTGCAGCGGGGGCGATAGGCTTTGATCTGCACGGCGCTGCGCGCTGCGACGGTGCGGTATTTCTCGTCGGAGACGGAGAAAAGCGTCAGCTGCTCCTGCTGCATGATATCGGCGGTGCGAGCGGCGGCAACGGCACGAACGGTACGAACGTCGTAAACGGCGCAAATGACAAAAATTATGAGGGCAGCGCAGGAACACGGAGCGGCGATATGCCGTACGGCGTGACGCGAATCGACATCGAACGCGGGACGGAGTTTTCCTGCCGCGAGGAGGTAGGCAGCGTCTGCCTCGAATACAGGGATAGGAGCGGCGATCATCTGCTCTGCCGCGCCGACATGAGCTGCATCAAGCTGTATTCGGGCGCTGCGATGCGGCTCAGCATATGGGCTGACGGCGGCGTATATGACAGCTCGTTCGAGCTGCGCTCGCGCATGGTCTGCCCCAAGTGCGGCAAGCAGTACGGTGAGGAGTCTACGGTTTGTCCGTACTGCGCCGACAAGGGCAAGTACTTCCGTCGGCTGTGGCGGGAGGCGCGCTCGAGCCACCTTATCATCTATATATCTGTGCTTCTTTATCTTGTCGCGGCGGTGTTTGACGTTGTTTCGCCCATATTCACCCGTGTGCTGACCGACGACTATATGAATGCGGGCGAGATGAAGCCGCTCTCGGGCTTTCTTCTCACGGTCGGGATGATGTTCGGTGTCGGTGTGCTGTCGCGTATAGTGTCGGTCATACGCAGCGTTCTGCTCGCGCATGCGGGCAACCGCGTTACGGTCAACCTCCGCAATCTTATATTCAGCCATATCATGAAGCTGAGCATCGGCGACATCGGCAGACGCAAGGTCGGGTATCTCATGCGTCGGGTCAGCGGCGATACGAATGTTCTTAAGAACTTCCTCGTAAACGACATCGGACAGCTGGTCCAGATGGCGGTCACCTTTATCGGAATCGGAGTATTTCTGTTTTCGTACAGTCCCGCGATAGCGCTCGCGATACTGCTGCCCATACCGTTTATCTACATACTGCATCATCGCTTCAACCGTTCGATAATGCCGCGCTTTATCCGCATGTGGATAGCCTCTGCGGATGCATCGACGGTCATGCACGATATCTTTTCAGGTATACGTGTGGTAAAGTCGTACGGCAGAGAGCGTGCGGAATCGGTGCGCTATGAGCGCTTTATCGCGAGAGAACGCGACATTAAAAAGCAGACCGAGCAGCGGTACGGTATATTTATGCCGATTCTGCAGTTCCTTATGGGTGCGGGGCAGTTCTTTATACTGTGGTATATGGGACGCGGCATTCTGCGCGGCGATATGACCCTCGGCTATATGCTGCAGATATCGTCGTATGTCTCGATGCTGTATACGCCGCTGTTCTGGTTCTCGAGTTTTCTGCGTAAGATAGTCAATGTCTCTACGTCGGTCGTCAAGATGTATGAGATAATCGACGAAGAAAGCGATATGAAGGAGTCGGAGAACCCCGTTGAACGTCGGATAGACGGGAGCATATCGGTGCACAATGTCAGCTTCGGCTACGGCAGGGGTGATGTTCTGCGCGGCGTGTCGCTCGATATAAAGCCGGGCGAGACCATCGGTATCGTCGGGCGGTCGGGCGTCGGAAAAACGACGCTTATCAACCTGATAATGCACATGTACGACGTTAGCGACGGCAGCATTATGATAGACGGGGTCGATATACGCGACTATTCGGGCAGATGTCTGCGCTCGCAGATAGGCGCGGTGCTGCAGGAGACCTTCCTTTTCGGCGGAACGGTCTATGAGAATATCGCTTACGCAAAGCCCGATGCGACCCGCCGCGAGGTCATAACTGCGGCAAAGCTCTCGGGCGCGCATAAGTTTATCATGCAGATGAGCGACGGCTATAACACGCGCATCGGCGAGGGCGGAATGACAGTCTCGGGCGGAGAGCGTCAGCGTATCTCGATAGCGCGCGCGCTGCTGCATGACCCGCGCATTCTCATTCTTGACGAGGCTACAAGTGCGCTCGATACCGAGACCGAGCGAGAGATACAGCGCTCGCTTGCGTATCTCTCGAAGGGGAGAACGACTATTGCGATAGCGCATAGGCTCTCTACGCTCCGTAATGCAACGAGGCTTGTTGTGCTCGACAAGGGCAGTGTGGCTGAGGTCGGTACGCATGATGAGCTTATGGAAAAGCACGGCATTTACTATAGCTTGGTATGTGCCCAGCGAAATATGAATAGAATCAGCAAACAAACAGACGGCGCGGGAGGCAACGAATGACGGATGCCGAATATATGAGCGTTGCGGTGGCTGCCGAATGAATATGCGATGCCCGAATGAATAAACGCGGCGGTCGATGCCTGAAAGCTCGGATACCGCTTGAAAAACAAAAGCCTCCCGCGTGGGAGGCTTTTTTGTATATGGGGTCGACGCTTTGCGCGTCGGTTGGCTCAGACTCTGTCTGCGAGGTCGAGAACCATAGCTTCGGTCTTTGCCCAGCCGAGGCAGGGGTCGGTGATGGACTTACCGTAAACGCCGCCGCCTATGGGCTGTGCGCCGTCCTCGATGTAGCTCTCTACCATGAAGCCCTTGACCATGCGCTTGATCTCGTGGTTATTGCGTCCGCTCTCGATGACCTCGCGGATGATGCGGGGCTGTGCGAGCGGGTCCTTGCCGGAGTTTGCATGGTTGGTGTCGACGATGATGCCGGGGTTTGCGAGCTCGCGCTTATTGTAAGCGTCGATGAGGTGTACAAGGTCCTCATAGTGGTAGTTAGGCATGGTCTGACCGTGCTTATTCATGTAGCCGCGCAGGATGGCGTGAGTGTAGGGGTTGCCCTGCGAATGAGCCTCCCAGCCGCGGTAGATGAAGGTGTGCTTATGCTGTGCGGCGGTGATGGAGTTGAGCATTACCGAGAAGTCGCCGCTCGTCGGGTTCTTCATTCCGACGGGAGCCTCGAGACCGCTTGCGGTCAGACGGTGCTGCTGATTCTCGACCGAGCGCGCGCCGACTGCAACATATGCGAGCATATCGTCGAGGTACTTGTGCGTCTCGGGGTAGAGCATTTCATCCGCGCAGGAGAAGCCTGTCTCGCGAAGCGCTCTCATGTGCAGCTCACGGATAGTGATGATGCCCTTGAGCAGGTCCGGCTTTGCGCTCGGGTCGGGCTGATGGAGAACTCCCTTGTAGCCGTCGCCCGTTGTGCGGGGCTTGTTTGTGTAGATGCGGGGGATGATGTAGATACGGTCGATGACCTTATCCTGAAGTCTGCGCAGACGGGAAATGTAGTCGATAACGCTGTCCTCGTTGTCCGCCGAGCAGGGCCCGATGATAAGCAGGAGACGGTCGTCCTCGCCGGAGAGTATCTTCTTTATCTCGGTATCTCTCTTCTGTACAAGTGCATGCAGCTCGTCGTCAAGCGGAAACATCTTCTTAACTTCCTGCGGGATAGCGAGCTTGCGTTCAAAAATCATATTCATAGTGGTGTGTTAATCCTTTCCGGGTGTGCCGTCAACGGCTTGTGTATGTGAGAGTGCCGAGGCACTTATCTCCCTGTTTTCCGCATCAGTGCGGTCGAATACCGCTCTGCGGGCGGTAGAGAGGCGCATCTTGTTCATCAGCTTTTCGCGGTCGCCGCGGCGTATCAGCTCGCGCAGCTCCGATATTTCGCCGATAAAGACATCCATCTCGCGAAGCAGTGCGTCGCGGTTGGCAAGAAACAACTCGCTCCACATGTCCTCGTTTATCCGCGCGATGCGCGTCAGGTCACGGAAGGAGTCGCCCGTGCAGTCGGACAGATGCGTGTTGTCCGAGCAGGTCATCAGGCTTATTGCGATGCAGTGCGTCAGCTGCGAGACAAAGCCTATCATGCGATCGTGATCCTCCGCAGACAGCTCGGTTATTCTCGCAAAGCCGAGCGTTTCCGCGAGCTCGCGGCAGACCGATATCGCATGTGCCGTATTCTTCTCGGTGGGTACTACGATGTAGTTCGCGCCGAAGAATATGCTGTCGTCGCTGTTCTGCACGCCGTATCGCTCGCGGCCCGCCATCGGGTGGGCGGCGATAAATTCGGCGTCAGGGCGGAGCATTTCCTGCACCGGCTCGACTACGCCGCACTTTACGCCTGTGACGTCGGTCACGATGACGCCCGCACGGAATGCGTGCTGATTTTCACGCACCCAGTCGAGCAGAATGTGCGGATAGAGCGAGAGGATTATCAGGTCCGCCCTGCCTATCGCCTTGGGGTCGGGCTCGGTATAGCCGCTGTCGATGTAGTCGTGCGCGAGCGCGAATTCTATCGTCTCCGCGCTGCGGTCTATCGCCTCAACGTGATATCCCCTGCGATGCAGCGACATTGCATAGCTGCCGCCGATGAGTCCGAGTCCTACTATAAGAATCCTTGTTTCCTTGGGTAGCTGTTTTTGTTCCATTGCCTTTGCCGTGCCTTTTCCTCACTGTTCTCTGGTTATCCTTATCCCCAGTCCCTCGAGCCGTGCAAAGAAGTCGGGCATGCTTTTTGTGACCGCCTCCGCACCGTCGATGGTGCCGCCGACTTTTGTCAGCAGTATTGCGGTAGCCATAACGATGCGGTGGTCTCCGTGACCGTCTATCGGAACGGTGGGGGCGCGCAGCGTTCCAGGGTGAACGACTACCTTGTTGTCATATACATCCGAGTGTATCCCGAATTTCTCAAGCTCCTCCGCGAGCACCTTTCCTCTGTCGCTCTCCTTGATATGGAGCCTTGCGGTGTCGGTGAGGGTGCAGCCGTTAAAGCATGCGGAGCATGCCATCAATATGGGCGCAAGGTCGGGCGAATCCTGTACCGAAAGGGTAGGGCAGCCCTCGCGCAGCGCGTCGAAATACTGACGGTAGATGCGGTCGCCCTGACGCGAATCGTCGCGCAGCCCCGTGATGGTCACCTCGCCGCCGAGCAGGGTCAGCGCGTCGAAGAACGCCGCATTAGACCAGTCGCCCTCGACCGTCATACGGCAGGGGCGGTAGTGCTGACCGCCGGGAATGCGGAGTGTGCGCTCGTCGAGCCATTCGACCGTAACGCCGAAATCGGCGAGCGTATCCGCCGTCATGTCGATATACGGACGGCTCTCGAATTTTCCCGTGACATGGATTATGCTGTCGGACGGCAGCAGCGGCAGCGCGAACATCAGTCCGCTGATAAACTGACTGCTTACTCCGCCGTCAACCGAGAATTCACCTGCCTTGAGCGGACCGCCGAGCAGGATATTTTCGCTCCCGCGCGAGAAGGTCAGACCGCTGTCGGCGCAGATGTTTTCAAATATGTCGAGCGGGCGCTGCATCAGACGCGGCTTTCCGCCTATCCTTGCCTTCTGCTCGGAGAGCAGGCAGATGGGGATGAAGAAACGCATGGTGCTGCCGCATTCTCTGCACGGCAGATAGACCTCCTCCGTGCGGCTTACGGGGTCGCAGCCGCGAACGGTCACCGTGTCGCCCGAGATGCGCACATCCGCGCCTATCGCGCGCAGACAGTCGATGGTAGCCATAACGTCGTCCGAGTACGCTACTCCGAGAATTGTGCTTACGCCCTCCGCAAGTCCCGCGCAGACAAGCAGGCGGTGCGATATGCTCTTTGAGGGCGGTGCCGATGTGATTCCGTATGCGCTTGAAGGGGAAATAGTTATTTTCATTGTTATTACCTCTATGTCCTTTCATATGGAATTTCGGTGTGGTTGGAAATGCTAAAAAAGTCCTAACATTTTTATCTGTTCCCAACTCGGTTATCCTAAATGTTTATCTATCAAATAGTCAATAGCCTCGATATATCCGTCTGTGCCGTGACCCGATATCGTGTACTCGCACGCGCAGCGGACGTAGTTTATCCTGCGGAACTCCTCGCGCTCGTCTACGTGCGAGATGTGTACTTCAACGGTCGGGATGGAGACCGCCTTGAGCGCGTCGGGGATTGCAACGCTTGTGTGCGTATATCCGCCCGGATTAATAACGATGCCGTCATATACCCCGTACGCGCGCTGTATCTCGTCGACGAGGTCGCCCTCATGATTTGATTGGTATACCCTCACGTCGATGCCCTTTTGCCGCGCATGCTCCTCTATGTCGGATACAAGCGAGGCATATGTCTTTTTGCCGTAGATGTCGGGCTCGCGTATACCGAGCATGTTGATGTTCGGTCCGTTCAGTATCAGCAGCTTCATATTTTATCCTTTCGGGAGTGATTTTTATCCGCCGTCGGTGCGGTGAGATCGGATGGCTGTGTGCGCTCGGTCGATGTTATATATCCGATGGCACGGTCGATGCCGCATTGCAGGCTCGACCGATATCCGACCTGTTCACTCAGTCGATGTCGAGTCCGTGAGCGCGGCAGATCTGCGTGACCGCCTCGTCGGGGCATGAGAAGCACACGCGGCTGTCTGCGCAGCTCTCATATATCCCGTGCCGCTCCCTGTATCGCTTTCGTATCGCCTCGGCGCTGCTCGCGGTCGGGCGGTCGGGGGTCGGGATAAGTGCATCGAGCCCGCGGTCAAGATAGTAGAGTCTGCCGTTTTTGCGGAGCGCTTCAATATTCTCACGCCGCAGCACCGCACCGCCGCCCGTTGCGATTATGCAGCCCGTCTCAGAACTGACGCGGCACACCGCTTCGCTCTCGCGGTCACGGAAGCCGCCCTCACCCTCGCACTCGAATATCTCGCTCGGTGTCATTCCCGCGTCTGCGGTTATCTCGTTGTCGGTGTCGATGAGCTTTCGCCCGAGCCGCTCGGCGAGCGCGCCGCCGACGGTCGTTTTTCCGCAGCCGGGCATGCCGATGAGCACGATGTTTTCCTTTTCTGCGCGCAGCGCGGAATATATCCGCTCGGTCACGCCGCTCTCTGCATGCCCGCCCGTGAACAGCTCGGAGGCGGCGACCGCCTGACACACGAGCATATACAGACCGCCCTCTGCGGGGATGCCGCGCGACAGCGCCTGCTGCACGAGCGTGCTGCGCAGCGGATTGTATATTGCGTCGAGCACGCCGCTGAGCCCTGGAAACGCCTCGAGCCTGACGGGGCACGAATATATGTCGGGCAGCATACCGCACGGGGTGGTGTTGATGATGATGTCCGCGTCGCCGTGCTCGGCATACGCCTGCTCATAGGTGACTGCACCGTCGCGCCCGCTGCGGCTGACACGGTATACCTCGCGGCAGCCGAGACTGCGCGCTGCCGCACGTGCCGTGAGCGATGTGCCGCCCGTACCGAGTATCAGTACCTTTTTGCCCTGCATATCGACCCCCGCATGCTTTGCAAGACCGCACATACCGTCAAAATCGGTATTATAGCCGTACAGCCCGCCGTCGCGCCGCACGACGGTATTTACCGCGCCGATGTCCGATGCGGCGGTATCTATCCCGTCGAGCAGCGGCATTATCTCCTGCTTATAGGGAATAGTCACATTCAGTCCGCGAAAGTCGCCCTCGCGGATAAAGTCGACAAGACCTCCGCGCGGTATCTCGCGCAGGGTGTAGCCGTATTTTCCTATCATGCCGTGTATCACGGCGGAAAAGCTGTGCCCCAGTCGCTCTCCTATAAGTCCGAATTCCATAATTGCTCCTTTGCCGTGCCCTATGCACGACCGCCCGCCGCAGAACGGGTGTGCCCTATAACGTCGATCGTTAATTCCAGACCGCCTGAACCTTTTTGCTTTAATCTTTTCTTTATCTTCCCGCGAGCCAATCGGTGCCGTAGCGCACCGCGAGCATATCCGCGAGCGTTATCGCCGTCATGCTGTCAACGACTATCCGCGCCCTGTGAACTATGGCGGGGTCGTGTCTGCCGCGTATCGTGAGCGTTGCGTTCTCGCCCGTGTCGAGATCAACCGTCTGCTGCTCGCGCGATATGGACGGGGTAGGCTTCACCGCGCAGCGGAATATCATCGGGCTGTCCATGGTTATGCCGCCGCCGATGCCGCCGCAGTGATTGCTCTGTGCCGTCACTCTGCCGCTCTCCGCGCGCAGCGGGTCGTTCGACTGACTCCCGCGCATGTCGGCGAGTGCAAAGCCGTCGCCGAATTCAACTCCCTTGACTGCGGGGATGGAGAACAGCGCATGCGACAGCAGCCCCTCGACCGTGTCGAACCACGGCTCGCCCACTCCCGCAGGCATTCCCGTGACAGCAGTCTCAAGCACGCCGCCGACGCTGTCGCCGTCCGCTCTTGCAGCCATAACAGCCTCGCGCATCCGCTCGCCGCATTCGGGGTCAAAGACTGCAAAGTCAATATCCGCTATCGACTTTATCTGCTCGGTTATCTGCGCTGCATTTCCCGAAAAGCGCCTGTCCGAAACCCCGCCGAGTCGTTCGATATGTGTTCCTATATATATCCCGCGCTCCTCGAGCGCCTGCGAGAGTAATGCGCCCGCAGCAACGAGCGGCGCGGTTATTCTGCCGCTGAAGTGCCCGCCTCCGCGGATGTCCTCGCAGCCGTGATATTTCTCCCTTGCGGGATAGTCGGCGTGACCCGGGCGAGCGAGATAGTCGCCGCTCTCATAGTCGGCGGAGCGGGTGTCGGTGTTCGGAATGAGTATGCATATCGGCGTGCCGCATGCTCTGCCGTCGCGAACGCCGCTGATTATGCGGAATTCGTCCGGCTCGTGCCGCTGAGTCGAGATAAGCCCGCTCGGTCGGCGCAGCGAAAGACGCGAGGCGATATATTCCTCATCGACCGCGACTCCCGGCGCAATGCCGTCGATCACGCAGCCGATCTCTCTGCCGTGACTCTCGCCGAAGAGGGTGATGCAGATGCTCTGTCCTATCGTGTTTTTCATATTCGTCTCCGCCTTTCCTTCCTGCCGTGCGCCGCCGATGTTCCGTCGGCATGCAGGGAATTATGCTCTCGGGTCGAAGGTGCGGTCAAGCCGCTCGCCGAGCTGCTCTGCGGTCTCAACGCTCTCGCCGTACCGCCCTGCTTCGCTTACCGTTATTATTCTGATGCCGCCCGCCGCGGATTTTTTGTCGTGCGACACCGCGTCGAGTATCGCGCACCGCAGCTCGGGTGTTATATTGATTGAAGTATCGAGCCCTACGGCACGCAGCGCCGATATTATCTTTTCCTTTGCGCTGCCCGAGCACATCGGCAGCATTCCGAGCGCGACGCATTCGCCGTGCAGCAGCGCGCCGCACGATGCGGCTTCTATCCCGTGACCGAGTGTGTGTCCGAAGTTGAGCGCACGTCTCAGTCCGCTCTCCCGCTCATCCTGCTCGACTACCGAGCGCTTTATCATGAGCGAATCGTGTATTATTCTGTCGATGTGCCCGCTGCCGTGCGCGATGATATCGTCAAGCAGCGCGGAATCGAAGCATGCCGCCATCTTTATCGCCTCGGCGAGACCGCAGCGCAGCTGACGCGGGTCGAGCGTCGACAGCACGTCGGGGTCGATAATTACCCGCTTCGGCTGCCAGAACGCGCCTACGCAGTTTTTTACTCCGTCCATGTCAACGGCTGTTTTGCCGCCGATGCCCGAATCTATCTGCGAGAGCAGGGTCGTCGGGATGTTATAGAAATCTATGCCGCGCATGTATGCGGATGCGGCAAAGCCCGCAAGATCGCCGACCACACCGCCGCCGACCGCAACAACGCAGTCGCCGCGGGTAAAGCCGCCCTCGAGCATTTTCGACAGCACACGCTGCCATGTGCATACCTGCTTGCTCTCCTCGCCCTGCGGCAGACAGAGCACGGTCGGGCAGCGCGATGCCTCGGCTGCCGTACGCGCGTACTCTGCGGGAACGCCGTCGTCGGTCACTATCATGACGCGGCGGTCGAGCGAAAGCAGAGAGCCGACCTCACGCAGTGCACCGCGGCGGAGAATGATGTCATAGCCGCCCGATGCGGCATTTACACGGATAGTGTCGTCGCCCGCAAGCGCACGGTGCTGATATTCGCGCGAGAGCGCCATCATGTCGGCGAGCAGAGCGGCGTAATACTGCCGCAGTGTCTCGTCGCCGATAAGCGCGGTGCCGCGCTCGATGACCTGCGCCTCGCGCGCGGGGTCGAATATCGGCTTCCCCGTTTCGCGCTTGTACTGCGCTACCGAGCGCACTGCCGCCATTCTGCGCTCGAACGCCGCAGCGATGGCTTTGTCAGCCTCGTTTATTTCCTCTCTTGCCTTGTCGAGCAGATCTTCCATGGTGTACCTCAAAAAAAACACCGCCGTGCTTCGATAATACGAAAACCGGCGGTGGATATTGCAGTTATCGGTTAACTGAGCAATGTCCATCGCTTGATGAAAAGTAATAATATCCGTAGCAGCTGTGACGGTTCATTGCATCTGTTTCCTTTCGATAAAAATACTGTATGGCGAACAAATATCGTTATTTATACGTGTATTATATATCAACCCACCGTCTTTGTCAATAGCACATATTAATAAGATATCATTTCCCGCGCCCGCTCTTTTAATGCAATATTCGCCCACGCGGCGGCTTTTTTCTATTGACATGGCGGCGGGATGGTGATATAATCAAGAAGTAGGCGCGGATTTTTCGGTCCTCGCCTGAATTTTTAATTGCAGAGTAGGACGTGCGCGTGAAGTGCCGTCGGGACGGGGAGTTTGCCTGACGGACGAAAGCCTAGCGGACGGCGGGGCATTATTCGATGCCTGCAGCCTTGCGCGGCTGCGGTGTACGCTCCGCATCCCGCTGTTGCGATCGAATCAATCGGGACTGTCGCTTTCAGCGCAGAACGAAAGGCAATACCGCTCACCGCGTACGCTGCACCGCAGCACGCACGAGCGCTCCGCCCTTCGGGCTTCCCCTGTCGGCACTGCCGCGCGGGAATGCGATTTCTGCATTGGGGCGGCTTTTTATTTTTTTCGGTCGGGCGGGTCTGTGGAAAGGAACAGACCGTGACAACAAACAAAAATGAGCTTGAGAACAATCCTGTCGAGGCATTTGCCGACGGCACGGCAGCTGCGACCGCAGATGATGTGATGCCGTCGTCGGGGCATGTGACCTCAGATACCGTATTGCAGTCGGCGGACGCAGAGCCCGCATGTGATGCCGTATCATCGACGGTCGCGGGTGCGGCTGATGTCGGCGGGGGCGCTTCGGATGACCGCACGGGCGGTGATCCCTGCGGCGGCGCGAACATTTCGGACAGCTGCCATTGCGTTGATTCCCGCGGCGGAGACGGCAAGGACAGTAAAAAAACACAATTCTGCGGCGGTGAAAACGACGCTGACGGTGCGGAAACACAATTCCGCAGCGGCGAGAACGGCGGGCATGACGGCGATGGCGGCGAGCATGACGGAGAGCTTGACGGCGGGTGCGGCAGCAGCTGCGGCGGAGCATGCGGCGGCTGCATGGGCTGCGGCATGACCGACATGCTTCATGCCCCCCGACCCGCAGCGGACACAAAGCAGACCGTAAATCACGCGGAGCGCAGGGCGCACAAAGCACTGCTGCTGCGTCGGCTGACCTTCTCAGCCGTATTTATCGCGCTTGCGGTAGCGGCAAAGCTGCTGCTCTCCTTCCGCATCCCGCTGCTCGGCGCGGACGGACTGCGCGTCAGTCTCGCGGGCGTTTTTACGGCATTTCCCGCCATAGTCTGCGGACCTGTTTACGGCGGCGTTGCGAGTGCTGCATCAGACCTTATCGGACACTTTGTAAAGCCTGAGGGCGCGTATATACCGTGGCTCACCGTCATGGCGTTCGTCGGCGGAGTGATGAAGGGCGTTATCTGGCGTGCACTCTCGCGTGAGAGAAAGCGCGGCGCGTTCCGCGCAGCGGTGCTTGCCGTGCTTATCGCGCTCGGCGTGCTCGGTGTCAGCTCGCATATTGCACTCGCGAGCGACGGAGTTATCAATTCGCTGACCGTCACCGCAGCCGAGCTGCCTACCCGCGGAATGACCGACCGCGCGGAGGCGGAGGACAGGCTCGGATTCATATCAAAAACCATAGTTTCGCTCGCGCGTTATAATAATGATACATTTACCGTGCTCGGCGCGTCGGATGCCGACGAGGTCGTGCTGCCGTCTGAGGCGGTGCTCGACGGCTATCGCCGCCCGATAACAAAGCTCGGCTCGGGCGCGCTCGCGGATTGTGCCGGAATGACGCGGCTGGTCATTCCCGCAGCCTATAAGGCGGCGGGGCTGCCCGCAGACGCGCTCGGAGAGCTTGACACATCGCGCATCACCGTAGTAGGCGAGTCGGGCAGCGGCGCGCAGAGCTTTGCGGAGTCGGTCGGCGCGGCGTTTGAGGTGTCGGAGTCGACGGCGGCGGTCTCACTCGAGCTCTCGTCGGTCGGCGGCGTTTCGGAGATGGAGTCTGACGGCTACACCGTCCGCAGCAGCGACACATTCCGCCGCAATCTCTCGGGCTATATCGCCATCTCTACGATAGGACCCGAGGCGGTCTGCATCGTCGGTGTGCTGTATCTCGTGCTCGACTCGCTGATTACAGTGCTCGAGCGCCGACACGGAGAGGGCAAGCGCGGTATAATCACCCCCGACTTTGTCCGCATAGCAGTCTCGATAACCCTCTCGGGGCTGCTCGTCACGACGGTAAATACCAAGATACTTCAGGAGATGCTTGCCGTATACGCGGGGCGCTCGTTTATGATACTCTGGATACCCCGCGCGCTTGAGGAGCTTGTAGTCTGCACGGCGCATTCGTTCATCGTCGCTATGCTGTACGGAGTTTTCCGCCGTACGGCGGGACATTCGGGGCTCTTTGCGCCGACAGACGGCGGGAAACAGCCGTCGGAGACTGCAAACGACTGAGCTCGTGCGACTGCTGAGGATGATGGCTGCAAACGGCTGTTGCGGGCGATGTCCCGCAAAAAGCCGTCCGCCGCAGGGCACATGAAAATATTCCGATAAACACATATATCCCGAAAGAGAGGATGAAAAGCATGACCGAACATCAGATACTTCGGGCGCGTGCCGAGGCACGCATATATGAGCAAAGGGGAGAAACGCTGTCGTTTGAAGCGACCGTTATCTCATCCGAGCAGACGGCGGGCGGATATGCCGCAGAGCTTGACCGCACGGCGTTCTTTCCGGGCGGCGGCGGGCAGAGCGCCGATACGGGCGTGCTCCGCTGCGGCGGAGAGGTGCTGCGTGTTTCGGCATGCGAGCTTGACGGCAGGGTGGTATGCATATCCGAGCGCCGGATACCCGTCGGAACGCACGTCACGGGCGAGGTAGATGCCGCGCCGCGTCTCTCGCGCATGCAGAGTCATACGGGAGAGCATATAATATCGGGCATCGCTCATAGGATGTTCGGCTGCGAGAATCGCGGCTTTCACATGTCGGAGAATGCGGACGGCACGGTATGCTTCTTTACGGTCGATACCGACCGTGAGCTCACGGAGGAGAACATCCGCGATATCGAGACGGCGGCAAACGAGGCGATAATGCGCAATATCCCCGTAGTCTGCCGCATTCCGCTCCGTGACGAGCTCGCCGCGCTCGACTATCGCTCAAAGAAGGAGCTCGATGGGCCCGTGCGCCTTGTCGGCATAGATGGCGTTGATCTGTGTGCATGCTGCGCCCCGCATTTTTCACGCACGGGCAGCGTCGGCGCGCTGCGCATAATCGAGAGCATGCGCTATAAGGGCGGCATGCGTCTGACGGCGACTGCGGGTATGGCGGCACTGCTCGACGAGCGGGAAAAGCTCGGACAGCTCGCGCTCATCTCCCGCGCACTGTCGGTAAAGCAGCAGGAGGCTGCGGCGGGGGTCGAACGGCTTTCGCACGAGCTCGAGACGGAGCACGGCAGGGCGGCTGAGCTCGAGCTGCGGCTCTCCGAACTTATCGCGGCGGGTGCGCGGTGCGGCGTTGTATTCGAACGGCTCGGACCCGCGGCACGCAAGCGCACGGCTCAGGCGCTCGCACAGCGCTTCGACGGCATCGGAGCGGTGTTCTCGGGCAGCGACGACACGGGCTATGACTATGTTATCGCGCAGCCGCAGGGGCGCAGCGGTCTGCGTGAGCTCGCCGCAAAGCTGCGTACACTCGGCGGCGGTGGCGGCGGAAGCGAGGAGCTTATCAGCGGCAGAGTGACCGCATCGTCGCTTGACATTGCGGAATCAGGTCTGCTGCCGATAACGCGGGAATGACCGTCGCGCGGCGGCGGACGGAATAATTAAAAAAACCGCTCCCGTTTATTGCATTTTTATCACCGATGTGGTATAATCCGAACATAAACAAATGTATTCCGAAAGGATGATATAAAAATGAAAAAGCTCAGAGAAAATTGCATGTGGTCGCTTGTTGTACCGTCGAGCATGGGAGTGCGCATCACCCCCTCCGACGGACAGCCCGTTCATTGCAGCGATACCTTTAAGATGCAGGCTACGAGTGCCGAGACTAATGTCGCGAGCATTTCGTCCTACCTCGGTCTGCCCGTAAAGGTGCTTACTACCTTCGTAAAGGGCAGCCCCATTGCAGCGTTTATTAAGGGCGATCTTCGCCGCCGCGGAATGGCATACGAGGGCGCGGAGGTAGAGCAGGGCGGACCCTGGGGCTACCGTCATCAGTTCAACATCGCGGATTCGGGCATCGGCAGCCGCGGACCCCGCGTAACCAATGACCGCGCGGGCGAGGTCGGCAGAACGCTTAATATCGCGGATTTCGACCTTGAGCGCATCTTCGGCACGGAGGGCGTGCAGCTGCTGCACCTCTCGGGCCTTATTGCGGCGCTCTCCCCCGAGACGAGCCGCTTCTGCCTCGAGCTTGCGCGCGCGGCAAAGAAATACGGCACTCTCATCTCGTTTGACCTCAATTACCGCGCAAGCTTCTGGGCGGGCAGAGAGGATGAGCTGAGCGCGGTATTCTCGGAGATTGCATCGGTATCGGATATCCTTATCGGAAACGAGGAGGATTATCAGCTCTGTCTCGGCATCAAGGGACCTGAGGCGGGCGGACGCGATATCGCCGCTAAGATAGATTCTTTCAAGGAGATGATCGAGCGCACCCGCGAGCAGTATCCCGATGTTTCGGTATTCGCAACAACGCTGCGTCAGGTCGTCAACGCAAACGAGCATCTGTGGGGCGCTATCATGCGCACTGAGGACGGCTGGCAGATTGTAGAGCCCCGTCCTATCCGCGTGCTTGACCGCATAGGCGGCGGAGACGGATTTGTCGGCGGAATGCTCTATGCTATCCTCCGCGGCTGGGAGAGCGAAAAGTGGATACAGTTCGGTTGGGCGAGCGGCGCGCTCGCAACGACCTTCCTTACCGACTACGCACAGCCTGCCGACGAGGATCAGGTCTGGAGCGTATGGAGCGGCAACGCAAGAGTAAAGAGATAACGACGGTCAGGCGCGGAGGCTTTTATGCCCTCGCGCCTGTCTCGGAATAGTACCCGAATTATGAGAGGAGGCGGAGCATGGGCGAGAGAACAAACGAGCACAGACCCGGAGAGGGCTGTTACTACCTTCTGTGCGGCATATCCGAGCGGGACGGCTACAGCGTTCTGACGCTCGCGCACAGGAGCGGAATAGTTCTTGCTCGCTATGACGGCAGCAGACGCTCGGAATACTATAACTGCCCTGACACGGTCGGGCAGACCGTATATGCAAAGCTGATGCCCGAGGAATCGGAGGATGCGGATTATGCGGTTGTGAATATCCTGCCGGGCGATCAGGCGCATTGCCCGTACGGTGACGGCGATTTTGCAGTGCATGTCAAGCGTCCGCAGCCTGCTGCACCGAACGGCGGAGAATCGAATGTCAGTGAACCGAGCGAAAGCGAACCGAACGGCGGCGCATCGCGCGGAGCTGAGGAAAAGTCAAGCCCGCAGGGCGAAAATAACCGCGGCGCAAACGGTCAGGGTAAAAATGACGGCGGCGAAAATGACCGCTCGGAGGATGATGCCGTCGCGGCAATGTCCGCGAGCGTTACCGAATCGGCTGACCGGTCGGCGGATGCGGCAGATGTCGATGTATCCGACGGGACTTCGGCGGACGTGCCGAATGCGGAAAAGGCATCGGCGGAGCTTCCGAAAAAGAAAAGCAGTACGAAAAGAACAGCGAAAAAAGGAGCCGATGACATGCAGAGCGGAGCAAAAAGAAAGAGAAACATACTCGCGGATATACCCATGGACGGAAAGCTCGTAATGCCGCTGCTGCTGCTCGGCAGTGTGGAGAAGCAGGGCGCTAAGGGACCTTACTACGATGTCACCGTATCCGACAAGAGCAGCACAGTGACGGCAAAGGATTTCAGTGGCTTTACCCTTGCCGTAAAGCCGGGTGAGGTCTTTGAAGCGACGGTGCTGCACAACAGCTTCGGATACAATATAAATTCTCAGGCAAAGCATGTGCCCGACCTCTCGCCCGATGACTTTGTACGTCATCCCCCGCTGCGCGAGGAGGATATGTACGAGGATATCGTCGACAGACTCCGCGTGCTTGCAGCCGAGGAGGGCGCGACCGTTTCGCGCATCGGCGTTGCCGTATACGAGGAGCACAGGGATGCTCTGCTGCGCTGGAGCGCGGCTAAGGGTATGCACCATAATCACCGCGGCGGGCTGCTGTTTCATGTTTATCGGATGATGGGCGTTGCGGAGGGCATGCTCGATGTTTACGATTCGCTCGACCCCGAGCTGCTGCTCACCGCCGTCGCGCTGCACGATATAGGAAAGCTGACAGAACTCAGCACGGATGAGATGGGTACAGCCTCCTATACCGTAGAGGGTCAGCTGCTCGGACATCTCGCGATAGGTGAGGATATGGTCGCACAGACGGCTGCACGTCTCGGCATAGAGGGCGAAAAGCTGCTTCTGCTGCGGCACTGCCTTGCGGCGCATCACGGTATACCCGAGTACGGAACGATAGTCACCCCCGCTATTCTTGAGGCGTTTGTGCTGTATACGCTCGACCTGTGCGACAGCCGCGTCTTTATGTACGAGCAGGCGTATTCGGCGCTCGAACCGGGTACGATGGCGGAAAAGAAGGATTACGGTCTCGGCGTCGCGCCCTACCGCCCGTCGTTTACTGCGGGCGAGAGCTATCTCGGTGATTATACGGATGTTTAAATGCATCGGGGTATCACGGCAGCTTGACATGATGATTTGATATGCAAAAATAAAAGCAGCGGTTTCGCCGACGGTCGGCATCTCCGTTGCTTTTTATTTTGTGCGCCGTGCGCTGCGGTGCAGTCGTCGCGGCACGGGTGGTTTGCGCTATGTGTTGCGGTGCAAGTCAACATCGTACCATGTAGATAAAATGTGTGAATTCAGTTTTTGCATTTTTTTGATTTCTCTCGAAACTCTATAAATATCTGTACTTAAATATAGTTTCGGATCAACTGGTTTTTTATCACCTGTTGTTGGGAAAATAATGTCTCCATGGTTGCTCAATTTTTCCAATAAATTGGGACATTCGGATTTTATTAGGTCTTCTATTGTTGAAAATACTGCTTTTGTTACTGTATCCGATGCAGAGTAGCCCGTTACTGTAAGGTTAAATGGGTTAACATAAATATGGTTGTAGAAGTCAATGTCTATTATACAGCCGTGTATAGTGCCTCTTCCACCGATTGATTTTATAGCATTTGATATATCGGTTTGAATCGATGTGTAGTGCTCTAATGGCTTTGAAATGGTGTCAATTACAAAATCCATGTTTTCATAATAATATTTGATATCATTATTCTTCAAGTTTTTGTAAGCCCCGCCGTTTAATAAGCCCAGTGCCCCATTTTTGGATTTACATATGAAACAATAGTAACCATTTTTCTTAAGCATATAGATTGTACCGAGGTCTCTATTGAGTCTCATATGAATATTTTGCGATTGATAAAATTTTATATATTTGTCACGGGTTAGTGTGTATATGCCGTCTGAGTAGTCAAAAAAACAATCTTGGGCTTTTTCCATCAACAAGGATTTCACAGTTGGATTGTCTAAATAATAGCCGACTTGATTGTCTGAATATACTCTATAATATCCATCATCGTAAAAAATATTTCTATGGGTATGACCACTGACATATACTAAATTACCATCATAGTCGCTGTTTGAACACCAATCGCATTTCGGCATATGCGTAAGAATAATTGAGTTAAAATTGACTAAAATTTTTGATAAATTGTTATAAAGCTTTTCAAACTTTTCAGATTCGAGTATTTCCATTTCGCGTGTAATGGATTTCCCGTAAATCCCGTTGTTCGCATTAAATTGGGAATTATATTTTGAAAAACCTGTTCCGCCGAATATGACTAATTTTGAATACCGCAAGTGGTTTATGATTTTTTCCTCGGTTGCATTACATAACGTGTCATAGTTGATGGGTTCATACTTAATATAGTCTTTTGTATATAACAGACTGTTAGATAGTAAGAACATATTATAACTGCTCAACATGCGTCTGTATTTGTCTGTTATAGTATTAATATCAGTATTGTTAAATGACCAAAATTCATGATTACCTATAACAAATATAACAGTTATGTGCCGAGACAATAAACCGAAACAATGTTGTGCTGATGCAATTTCATCATGGAGCTCTTTTGCAAAGAGTTTAAAAATATCGTAATTAGATGAAACATCTCCACCAATTAACAGAATACTCTTTGATTCTTTTACGATAGCACTTGTAACTTTTCTTATTACGCATAATACATCATTTTCCGATTTGCAATTTTTTCTCATCAATTTGTGCATTAGGTGAAGGTCAGTAATATAACTTATGTCTTGACACTGTTTGTCATATTCATTTGAAATGTCATGCTTGGTCGGTAATGCACCATCGTTGATAACGAGACTGGTTTGAGAGGCTTTAAATATATCTTTGGAGTAGAAATCTTGATTGAACGTAGCAGCACAAATTTTATTGATATGCTTATACTTAATTCCGAATTTGTCACACAATTCACTTGTTAACTTGGCGTTTTTGAAATTTATATCTTTCCATTCACTCAGATTTTTAAGTCCGTCACAAGTAATAAGATCGGCATTAGATAAATCATTTTTGAGGAAAGCTGTAAAGTCAAAAAAATAGTCGAATTCGTCAATTTGTTGATTACTATAGCTACCCCATTCCTGAATTATTTGAAATTTGCCGTTATGATATTTCTTTTGTACACGGTAAGGTGCTTCATCTGCGTTATCGGGAGTATCTGAAATATTTGGTGGTAATATTGTGCTTAAATCTGTCTTATACGGTGAAAGGTCAAAATTAAAATAAGGATTGTTAGAAAAATCACAATTGACGAGATTTCCGTTTCGATACTCGACCAGCTCCGCAAAAGTTGGGAAATATCTACGATAAGCATATGGGAAAGAAGGTCCTTTAAGAATTATATATGTTTCTTCATAATAATAATGAGTTTCTGCGTCGAAATAAACTGACGCTGCACATTGCGCTCCTTTTTTGAATTGCGCAACATAGTTTTTTAATTTATTTCTCATGTTGTAGAATGCCGTTCTTGAAAAGTATCCTTCTTTATAACTTAATGATTTTATTACGTCGTCAGGATTATAAATCGAACATAAAGTATAGATAATTTTATATGTCGGATAATATCCTGTCGATATGTACTGCATCACCATGTTAAATCTATTTATATCGGATGTGTCTTTAAAAATATAGTTATAAAAATAAAATGAAACATCGACTATGTCTGATAATTTGGATCTTCTGAATTTGGAAATCAAGTCAAAGAATTCCTCAAATGAATTGCACATATCAAGACTCTTAATGTTCTTTTGAAGTAATTTTTTTCGGCGTTCTTTTGACTTCCATTCTTTTGACTTATCGGCGGAGACAGATGGTTGATATTTTGATTTAAAATCATCTACAGTTTCGTTAGTGAACGAATTCAGTGATTTGGTGAAATCACGTAGTTTGTCTATTTTTGATGTGTCTAAGTATTTATAGCAAGCATTATCGTAGATTTTTCCGTTAAGATAGTTATAATAGTCTGTGAATTCTTCGAATGTTGTTTTTACGTGCAAAGTTTCGCCGTCTCGAGAGGATAGTGCTTCTTCTACGAAATAGCTGTACGAAATGATGTCGAATCCGATCCTTTTTGTTGTGCGATATCCGAGATTCCTTTCTGCTTCGATGATGACCTTATTATTTTCGATTTCTTTAGGGATATCAAATACATCTATTGTTTTTTTCGATAATTGCTCTATGACTTTTTGTTCCAATGACTCCAATGAATTTATATTTGTTAAGTTCAAGATATCATTTCCCTTCATATTGGTATGGTTATCAATTTGCCTCTTAGCAAGTGAATGAAATAAATACTGGATGAAAAAAGCATTGTCGGAATTTTACATTGCAAATATATGTAAGCGTTTACAACAGCTCGAGCAGCCCCGTCATCTCGCTCCATTCGCGTATGCGCAGCATGTCGCAGCTCGGAACGGTCTCGCGCTCCTTGTCGCGGTAGGGGCATTCTATGCTGCTGTCGTACCACACCGGATAGATGCCGACGGCGAAAGAGCCCTCTACATCCGCCTGCGGATTGTCGCCGCAGAACCATGCCTGCTCGGCGGTCGTGCCGCAGCGGCTCAGCGCGTATCTGAATATCATGGGGTTTGGTTTTCTCACGCCGATATCGCTTGATGTCACAACGAGCTCGGGTGCGGCGTGCGGAATCAACCGCTTTATCCTGCGCGCGAGCGCTTCGCCCGACATCGTAAGATTGCTGACGATACCATAGCGTATGCCGAGCGCGGTTACCGCCTCGAGCATTTCCGCAGCACCCGGCATGACCGCCCCGCAGGTCTCGGCGTTCCAATATATATCCTCCGCTTCGCACAGCGGCACGGTCAGCCCTATCCCGCAGCTGCCGAGCACAAGACGCGCGGCGGTTTGCCATGAGATATCGCCTCCGCGCTCCTTTACGGGCATCATGACCGAGTTGTAATATTCGCTGCCAAGCGCATAGATGTGCTGCAGCTCATCCTCGGAGATGCGGCGGTCGGCGTGCTCAAGCAGCGCGCGCAGCCCGTTCATCGGATCCCAGCCCGGCTCGGAGAGCAGGGTGTGACCGTAGTCGAACAGTATAAGAGAGGGCTTTGTCGGTTCCTTGATGGTTTCCATGGTTATGCCTTTCGGGGAATGTAACGGTTTATAAGCGAGCAGAGCGTTTGCGGCACGATGGGTTATATAAAATTTACCGCATCGCGGAGGCTCGCTATCTGTTTATATTAATATTATAACACGCTTTTCAACTCGAGGCAATGGTACATAGAAATATTTCGCACGGGGAGGCTGAAAAAGCGCAGACCGAAAAAGCTCTCGGGGAGGCTAAAAAAGCGCAGATCGAAAAAGCGGATAAAAGTGAATTTTGGGCTTTTATTCAGCACAAATACAAGGAAAGCTGATGAAATCCTATCGGATTTCTCCGAAGAAATGATTATCCGCTTTTTCTACCGCCGAAAATCGCCTCTGCCGTACGCTTGTACGGCGA
>URDX01000009.1 GCA_900546695.1 uncultured Eubacteriales bacterium
GGGGGCAGACTGTAAATCTGTTGTCAGTGACTTCGATGGTTCGAATCCATCTTCCCCCACCAGAAAAAGCACTTGCATTTGCAAGTGCTTTTTCAGTTCTATTCGCGCCTTACGCGAGTTCTATTGCTCCGCAGTGATATTCGGCTTCGCCGAGTGCTATTGCCTACGGCAGTTGTGTGAGCGAATAGAATACCACTGCGCCATAGGCGCAATATCCCTTTTGCAAAAGCAAAAATATCACGCCGAACGAAGTGAGGCATATCACGAAAAGCACCAAGCCTAACAAAGTACGATATACCAAAAACAGGATGCATCATAACGGTTCGCAACAGCCAAAAATCCCGTTCACCTCGGTGAACGGGATTTTTACTTATTACTTTTTACCTATTCACTCTTATCTAAATCTTTTATCTTTCCATTAAGTCTTTCGTTGTACAGCCAAGCGCTTTGGCAAGCCGATATACTGTATCAACGCTTGCCTTATTGATATCTTTGTTTCGCTGTTCGTACATTTGAATGGAACGAAGATTTACATCTGCTTCTCCGCAAGCTCGGATTGTGTGCAACCGTAGACCACACGAATGCGTTTCAAATTTGTTTCAGGGAAATACTCGCGCACGCTTTGTTCAATATTTTAATCAACCTTTCGGGACAAAACCGGGATTTCAGTTTACTGCGATATACGGCGGAAGCGCACTACCCCTTGATTTTGTCCGCACTTTGTGATAAAATCAGACTCGGTGGGGATTATCCGCCGAAGGAGACCGGCTATGAAAGGTCAGGAAAAAATAAAACTAAACAAGACGGGTAGGATCGAACAGAACATTGTGCTTTAGGAGAGCAAAAATAACACGGACAGGTTTATGAGCGACATGACCTAAAACGGCATAGTGACTGAGACCTTGAGAAGGTTTCAGTTGGTAATAATTGAAAAGTATATCGTTTTTTAAAGTGAGCTGCCAAGCGGAATTGATTAAAGCAAAACGAAGTATTTTAGAACCGCGTTTGGACATCTTTGTGGAACGGGCTTTAAACTTGCCGGACTGACAAACGGTAGGGTCAAGACCTGCGTAAGCCAAAAGCTTGGCAGGTGAAGCGAAACGGTCAATATGACAGAGATTTATAAAAAGTCCACGGTGTTCTAAACAATTATATCACAAATCCGACCCTATGGGCGCGGTGCGCTACATATAAAAAAAGCTTGTCTTTTGGGTAAGCGTAAATAATTCAGAAAGGGTATGATGTAGCCTTAACTATATCATACAAGGAAATTATGAATAACGAAACCTTGGATATAATCAAAACACGCCGCAGCATACGTTCGTATAAGAGCGATGCCATCCCTGCGAACTGCTTGACGCCGTGCTTGAAGCGGGAAAGTTTGCCCCGTCGGGTATGGGACGGCAGTCACCTGTTCTTATCGCGGTAGAAAGCAGGAAAAACCGTGACAGGATAGCGGAGCTGAATGCTGCGGCACTCGGCACTGACACCGACCCGTATTACGGTGCGCCCGTTGTGATACTTGTGCTCGCGGACGGCGGCATTCGCACGTGCGTTGAGGACGGCAGCTGCGCGCTTGAGAATATGATGCTCGCCGCGCATTCGCTCGGACTCGGTACCGTGTGGGTGCACCGCGAAAAGGAGATTTTCGAGAGCGAGGCGGGGAAGGAGCTGCTCCGCGAATGGGGTCTGCCGCTTACGCTGCGCGGTGTCGGCAGCATTGCGATAGGGTATCCGGCCGACGGACCCTCGGAGCGTCTGCCGCGTAAGGACGGCTATGTCGTCCGTGTCTGAGCTTCATTTTTAAATTTAAAGCTGATATCGCATACGTGAGAGCAATAAAATCGTGTGCAGCTATGTTGTTCACTGAGTATTGTCTCTGCAGATGCGAGGTTTGAGGATATGTTTGTAATGCAGGAGGCGTGACATGAGCGATAAAGAAGAAAACCGCCCGATACCGCTTGAGCCGTACTGCCGCTCCTGCATATGGGGCGGAGACCGACTCGCGCGGCTCTACGGCAAGCGGGCGGATATTCCGACGCTCGGGGAGACATGGGAGTGCTCCGCGCATCCGGCGGGGCAGTCTGTGGCATCGGACGGGGCTTTTGTCGGTCAGCGGCTCGGTGATATTCTGGCTGCGCACCCGTCGATGCTCGGAGTCAGAGCGGAGCTGCCGATACTGATAAAGCTTATCGACGCGCGCGAGGACCTATCCGTCCAGGTGCATCCCGATAATGAATATGCCGTGCTGCATGAGGGACAGAGCGGAAAGGCCGAGATGTGGTACATACTTGAAGCGCCCGCCGGCGCTCAGCTGACGCTCGGTCTTAACCGCCCCGTGACCCGTGAGCAGCTGCGTGATGCGGCGCTCAGCGGCGATATTGACGGATATCTGCGGCATGTGTCGGTCAAGCGCGGTGATGCGTTTCTGATAGAGCCGGGGACGGTTCATGCCATCGGAGCGGGCGTGCTGCTCGCCGAGATACAGCAGAACTCGGATGTTACCTATCGGCTGTGGGATTACGGACGGGTCGATTCAAGCGGACGGAGGCGCGAGCTGCATCTTGATGCCGCGCTGGATGTCGCCGTGCTTGACGGCAGACCCGTGTCCGCGCTTACACCGACACCGCTCGCCGACGGTCTTTATGAGCTTTGTACTACCCATGCATTCCGCGTGCTGCGGCTTGACGTGCACGGCTTCCGTGCCCTTCCGACAGAGCACGGTGCGGCTTCTGCGCTGCTTTGCATTGAAGGGGAAGGGCGGCTTGAATTCGGTACTGCGACGGATGATACACGCGGTGCTGCATCGGGTGCAGCGGCAGACGATTTGTGTGCATATTCCGTTTCGCTGCGCAGCGGCAGCTGTGTATTCCTGCCTGCGGGATGTGAAAGCCCTGCGCTGACAGGGCGGTGCGCATGCTTGCTTGTCAGTTTCTGAAAAGCATCTCGAAAAGAACGAATTCCCGACCGAAAAACGTCTTCTGAGAAAATATTTGACTTAAAAAACAAAGCGGCTCCGACCGAGCCACTGAGAACAATTACATCACATTATGCGGTGACATGTTCTCGGCTCAGTCGGAGTCGTTTTAATTATTGTTTATTTGTTTTAACGAAAGGTCTGAACAGCTTTATTATTACCTATCGCTTATACCGATATGTCGGAACGGTTTTATATTGTTTATACTGATAATTGCAAATAACGTCAGGCGATCATAGCCCGAATTCGCTCTCGAGCTTGAGCGATTGAACTACCTCATCAACGTAATCCTTGCCGTAGAGGTCGCAGAGCTCGGCATATCTTGCATCGAATCCGTCGATCTTCTTGCCGCCGTCGAACATAGCGCGTATTGCTTCTGCGATATCGTCGTAAGCATCGTACTCGATGAACAAATCAAGATTTTCGGGCTCGCCGATGGAGAGCCTTTCACCGACATTATCAAAGGATACGGAGAGATCAAAGACCATGCTTCTGGGTCTTGTGTTGGAAGGGTCTATTCGCAGTGTTGCATTAAAGTCGAAGCCGATATTGATGTAGGTTAGATAGCCATCCTTGCTGATACCAAGGTTCAGCCTTATGTTTGAGGGTGCCATTGGACTTTCGATGGTTTTAAGATGTGACAGACCCTCTGTGCGCAGTGCGATAAGGTCAATCGAGCTTCCGCTCAGCATTTCTGCAGTTGCATTGACGGTGAGAGATACCGAGCCGTCGTTGTTTTTGTATGCGCTGACATTATTGAGAGCCGATGTATCAAGCCCGGTGGGCAGATAGAGAGCGGCAGCCTGCTCAAGAGTATAGAGTCCGAGTTTTTTGTTCATGTAGCTCGGGTCTTCAAGCAGCGGCAGATATGCCTTGCCTGCACCGTAAAAGATGTAATTCTCGGTCGTTTCAGTGCCCACGGATACCGATTCTCTGAGCTTTGCACGCTCGATTTCGCCCTCGGACGTGCGGAGCTTGAGATTGCCTACCCGCGCATAGTCGCTTGTGCTGTCGGTCGCGTGAAGGGTGCGGTATGCCTTTATATCGAGCTCATCGAGATTTGCGGTCTTTTCGATGGCGCTGTCAAGCAGCTCCTTCCAGTTTTCTACCGCCTCGGCGCCGTCCTCTTTTTCAACCTTGCCGACAGTCGCATCTATCTCGCCGAGCGGGATTTCTGTCTCATCCTCGTGTGCGAGCGTTTCCTCGGTTTCTGGCGGATCGGTCTCGTATGCTCCGGGATTCGAGATGCACTTCATGAGACGGATAAGGTCCTTTGTGTCGACCTTTCCGTCGCCGTTCAGGTCGGCACCGAATGCTTCGATATCCTTTCCGTCAGCCGAAATATAGCGCATAAGACGGATAAGGTCCTTTGTATCGACCTTTCCGTCGCCGTTAACGTCGCCGTACTTCGACTGCGCGCCGAAGGATATGACGGCAGTCGCCGCTACTGTAGCTGCGCCGACGATTGCTGCGGTAAACAGCAGATTTTTAATTGCTTTCATTTTTTTACTCCGTATTTGTAATTGTTATTTGAGTGAATTAAACTAAAGAAACTGTTTGTGTTTGTTTTATGTGCTGCAGGATATAATATAATTTTCGGCACTGTGCGAACATTAACCGGAACACGTATGACGACAGTACGGCGCAGGTGCGTAAAAGAAGGAATACACGCTTCGTTAACCGAGTAATGCTCACAGATAAAATGTAAGCGGTGCGGGATGAGCCGCACCGCTTACGGTAAACGATGTTATTAAATTATAACTGTTGTCTGAATTCAAACGAGGTCCTTAGCAACAAGCTCAACCTCTGCGCCTGCGATCTTCTTCATAAGTCTGATAAGGTCCTTGGTGCTGATCTCATCATCGCCGTTAAGGTCAGCGTTGAAGATAGCAATCGACTGACCGGATACGGACTTCATAAGACGGATAAGGTCCTTTGTGTCGATCACGCCGTCGCCGTTAACGTCGCCTGCGGTAAGAGCAGAAGCGAAGTCAGCCTTAGTAAAGGTAATAGGGAACTGCTGAGCGGGCATAGCAAGCAGATACCAGTTGGTAGCGCTTCCGCCTGCGAATGTCGGTGTGCCGCCTCTGCCTGCGTCTGCGTTGCAAACGTTAGAGGAGAAGGATACGGACTTGCCGCTCTCGATATAAGCCTTAGCCCCTTCGGTAAGCGGGATCTCCATCTCAACAGCGTAGCCCTTATCGGTAGCCTTAGCCTTTACGTGCTCAAGGTTTGCTGCGCGACCTGCGTCTCTTGCTGCGAGCTTTTCAGCGTTGAAGATGTGACGCGAGAGATAGGTATGGAAGTCTTTGCTGCAGATGTCAAATGCGAGCTCGCACTTATCCTGATACTCAGCGGGAGCCTTAGAGGGATCGTCAACTACATATCTTTTGCCATCTTCGCCGTAGTAACAGTACCTCTGTTTTCCTGTCTCGGAGTTAACAACGGGTGTCTTATCAGAGTCGTCGCAGTTATGAGAACGGAACTCCTCTGCACGCTTGTTGGAATCCTCGAAGCAGCAGTATTCCCACCAGTTGATATTATAGTCGCTGAGCGAGGTGAGGGCACCAGTGTTTGTGAAGGCAGCCTTCTCGGTATCAAAGTACTCCTCGCCGCTGGTCTTTGAATAGTAAATCTTACCGTCAGCAGAAGCGTTTACGCTGAGCTCACTGTAAGCGGTAGACTGATTTGTATCCTCAACTACATTGCCTGTAGCGTCGTCTATCTTGTAGTGCTTGTTAGCAAGCTCGTCAAGGTAGAAGGTAGCGCCGACACAATCGGAGAGCCAAGGTCTGCCCGACCATCCGGAGGAATAATCCTCAAGGAGCTCCTTCTCGGAAAGGGAATAAATTGCGTTGTCGGTAACATCTGCATAGATGTAGATGTTCTCGCCGTTATAGAGGAAGTAGAACTCAGCCTCCTTGAAGAACGGGCTCTTGATTCCTGCCTTAGTCCAACGGAAGGTGCAGCCTTCGGGAAGCAGCTGGAAATCAGACTCATACTTGTCATCAAACTCTGCCTTAGTGATCTCCTTCTTATTTGCATCAAAGATCATGATGTAGGGATCATCCTCTGAAGCATCGTAGACGTCATAGAACTGCATCTGCTGAAGCTGGAAGGTGTTCATATCGAGCTTTCCGGAGCTTACGAGGTCCGACAGCTTGAAGGAAAACGACTTCTTATATGCGTTGTCGAGCTCTCCGTCAAGAGTAGGGGTTGCGAAGCGGACGTAGTTTGTGTTCGTTCCTGCCGCAGAAACGCTCATGACAGTGGGCGCAACTGCAGTAGCAGCGATAAGTGCTGCGGAAACAAATGTAAGCAGCTTTTTGTTTTTCATCTGAATAACCTCCTGATGAACAATGGGAATTTGCCGTCTGTTGTATAACATACAATATACTAACGGCCTCATGCAAGTATGATTATATCATCTATTTTTTTATTTGTCAACAGTAATTTCTGCAAATTGCATAAAAGAATTATGTAAAAGTTTATGTGACGTTATAATTATGGCAATCTATGACGATTTTCTCCGAAAAAATACTATCCGTCGGGTTGGATGTCGCACTCACGCGGCGACAGATATCAGACGGTGCGGCGCAGCAAAATGTCGAAAAAACGTCGGCACAAACATCGAGGCGATTCGTAGAATAAGCGTTGCGGACGCTGCTGCATGTAAAAGACGGCATATTAGGTGACTGTGCATTCTGTCTATGACATCAGCTGAGTGAGCGGTATGTAATTATCGTTTTTGTCTCTTTTGTACTGCCGCTCATCGGCTTGACGTTTTCTCGGTTTGTTTGACGGCAGCCGGTTGAGTGCCCGACTGCGCCGATGTCTTTGTCTCCGCTTCCGCAGGATGCTCGCGTGCGACGGCAAGCATGAGCTTTATACGATTTTCCTGATTGACGGCGGTTGCGCCGGGGTCGTAGTCGATGGGGACGATGTTTGCGCGCGGGTATTTTTCGCGCAGCTTGCGTATCATTCCCTTACCTACGATGTGGTTAGGCAGACATCCGAACGGCTGAACGCAGATTATATTCTTGTATCCGAGCTCGTAAAGCTCCGCCATCTCTGCGGTAAGCAGCCAGCCCTCGCCCATATCGCAGCCGCGGCTGATTATACCGTCGACAAGCTTTGTCAGCTGTGTAAAGCTTGACGGAGCGGTAAAGCCGTGCGCTGCGACGGCTGAGATTATCCTGCTCTTGACACCTTCAAGGTATCTGCGCGCTATACGGCGGACGTACAGCGGCATCTTCTCGCCGCCGTAGAGGTCGTATGCTTCGATGCCTCCCTGCACGCAGTATAGCATGAAGTCGAGCAGCCCGGGCACCATGACCTCACAATCCTCTGACGCGAGAAAGCGCTCGAGATTGTTGTTTCCGAGTGCGGAGTATTTTATGTAGATCTCGCCGACGATGCCGACCTTAACGCGCGGCTTTGTGTCGCGCTCGACAGCCTCGAATTCAGCCGCTATTTTGTCCATCGTCTTAGCTATTGCAGAGCCGTGCAGCTGCCGCCCGTGATTGAATTCCCCGCACAGATAATCGGTCCATTTTGAAACGAGCTTATCGCTGTCGCCCTTGTGTATCTCATACGGCGCGGTCTGATTGCGCAGCAGCATGAGCAGGTCGCCGTAAGCGAGCGCGGACATTGCGCGGGGGAGCATGGGCAGGGTTATCTTAAAGCCGCCGCCCTCGTTCTTCCAGCCGTTGAAGTTGATTGACAGTATCGGAACATAGTCAAATCCCGCGCGGTCGAGCGCCTTACGCATAAGACAGATATAGTTCGATGCGCGGCAGCCGCCGCCCGTCTGGAAATAGAGCATAGCGACCTTATGCGGGTCGTATTTTCCGCAGCGCAGCGCGTAAAGATACTGACCTATTACGAGCAGGGCGGGGTAGCATGTATCGTTGTGGACCGAGCGCAGACCCTCGTCTATTATCGCGCGGTCGGTCGAGTCGATGAATTCGACGTTGTATCCGTAGAAAGAGAAAATCCGTACTAAAAAGTTCCAGTGGATGGGAAGCATATTCGGGATGAGTATCGTATACTCTTTTCTCATTTCGGGTGTAAATGGAACACTTCTCATTGACGACCTCTTCTTATGTGCAAAGTTACATGGTTGCGAACAGACTGCGGAGCCTGATCTTTACCGTTCCGAGATTCGTTATCTCGTCTATTTTTATCTGCGTGTATATCTTGCCCGAGCTCTCGAGTATCGAACGTATCTCGTCGGTGGTGATGGCGTCAACGCCGCAGCCGAACGACACGAACTGAACGAGATTCAGCTTCGGATGCTCGCGCGCGTTTTCGGCAACGTATCGCGCGGCGGCGTACATGCGGCTGTGATACGTCCACTGATTGAGAACGTTTACCTCGAATTTCGGTATTTCATCGGCGACCGCATCCTCTGTTATGACCGCCGCACCGAGATCGCATATGAGCTTATCAATGCCGTGGCAGACCTCCGGGTCGGCGTGATACGGGCGGGAAGCGAGCACGATAACAGGCATGTCCGCAGCGTAAGCCTCGCGCAGCATGCGCTTGCCCTCCGTGCGTATGCGCTCCATATGAGCCCGCTGCTCCGCAAACGCCGCCCTGCATGCCGCCTTTACCTCGGCGAGCGAAATGCCGTCATAGTAGCGGAGCAGTATAGCGTGCAGCTTTTTCGGCAGTTCACGGCGGTGCAGACCGACATAGTCGTCTATTACAGTCACATCCTCGGGCAGATGCATATTAGCGCGTATGACCTCGGGGTAATATGCGACGACGGGGCAGTTATAGTGGTTGTCGCTCTTGCCCTCATCTATGTTATAGGTCATGCAGGGGTAGAATATCGTCTTTATCCCGTCGTCGACAAGCTCGCGGATGTGACCGTGTATGAGCTTTGCTGGGTAGCAGACGGTATCGGAGGGTATCGTCGTCTGCCCGCGCAGATACGTGTCGCGCGTTGAGGGTGCGGACCGTATCACCTCGAAGCCGAGTGAGGTGAAAAATGTATGCCAGAACGGGTAGAGCTCATACATATTAAGCCCCATCGGTATGCCTATCCTGCCGCGCGTGCCCTGTGTCGGCTTATATGATGCGAGCAGGGTGCGCTTGTATTCGAGCATGTTCAGATTGCTGCGCTCCTGCTTTCCGCGTATCATCTTTTCGCAGCGGTTGCCGCCGATAAAGCGGCGGGAGGAGCCTTCCGTGCCGTCGGAAAGGGTGCTCGTAAAGGTGTTTATAGTCAGCGAGCAATGGTTTTCGCAGCCGTTGCAGGCGGTCATTTTAACGTCGTGCTTCAGCCCCTTCAGTTCGTCGGGCGAAAGGATGGAGCTCTCGCTGAGCCCCTGCTTGTTTGCGCGCTCCTGAGCGTACAGTGCAGCGCCGAATGCGCCCATGAGTCCTGCTATCGACGGTCGTACGACATCTCTGCCGACCTCGCGCTCAAAGGCACGGAGCACCGCGTCGTTGAGGAAGGTGCCGCCCTGAACGACGATGCTGCTGCCGAATTCCTCGGGCGATGCGACGCGGATGACCTTGTAAAGCGCGTTCTTGACGACAGAGATGGAGAGGCCCGCAGAGATGTTACCGACGCTTGCGCCGTCCTTCTGCGCCTGCTTTACGGACGAATTCATGAACACCGTACATCTCGAGCCGAGGTCTACGGGCGCGGGTGCGAGCAGACCGAGCGCGGAAAAGTCCTCGATGGAATAGCCGAGCGCGCTCGCAAAAGCCTGCAGGAACGAGCCGCAGCCCGACGAGCATGCCTCGTTCAGGAATATATTGTCGATAGCGCCCGCATGTATCTTGAAGCATTTAATGTCCTGACCGCCGATGTCGATTATAAAGGAAACGTCGGGGCGGAAGCGGTGCGCGGCGGTGAAGTGCGCGACCGTTTCGACTATGCCGTAGTCAAGTCTGAACGCGCTGCGTATCATGTCCTCACCGTAGCCCGTGACAGCGGAAGCGCGGATAGAGGCGTGCGGGAAGCGCTCGCGGAAGCTCGTTATAAACTCGCGCACGAACGGTATCGGGTCGCCGCCGTTCGGCTGATATCTGCTCGTAAGGATGTTGCCGTCCTCATCGGTCGCGACAGCCTTGACGGTGGTAGAGCCCGCGTCGATGCCTATGTATGCAGCGCCGCTGTAGGACGTATCCTCGGTTACGGGAACGTTCGCACGTGCGTGACGCTCGCGGAACTCGCGGTAATCCTCCTCGCTCTTAAACAGCGGGGGGCAGGAGAGATAGCCGCCGGTCGGGACAAAGTTTTCGAGCATCTGCGCGGTATCCTCGAGCGAGAGCTCGGTATGTGCGAGCATCGCAGCGCCTATAGCGACGTAGTAGAGCGAGTGCTCGGGGAGAGTACCGTGCAGACCGAGTGTACGGTCAAACGCCGCGCGCAGCTCGGAAAAGAAGGTCAGCGGTCCGCCGAGATAGACTATGTTGCCCTCGATGGGTCTGCCCTGAGCGAGACCCGAAACGGTCTGATTGACCACCGCGCCGAGAATGCTGGCGCATATATCGGGCTTGAGCGCACCCTGATTTATCAGCGGCTGTATATCGCTCTTTGCAAAAACGCCGCAGCGCGATGCGATGGTATACAGCTTTTTGTGCTCGGTAGCAAGGGTATTCAGCTCGGTTGCGGTTATGCCGAGCAGGGTAGCCATCTGGTCGATGAATGCGCCCGTTCCGCCCGCGCACGAGCCGTTCATGCGTACCTCGAGCGAGCCGCCCGAGAGGAAGAGTATCTTCGCATCCTCTCCGCCGAGCTCTATGACTACGTCGGTGCCGGGGATGAGCCTGTCTACCGAGACTTTTGTCGCGTAGACCTCCTGAACGAAGTCGAGCGAGCATTTCTCGGAAAAGCCCATTGCCGCCGAGCCTGTGATGGAAAGGCATGCGCGCGCCTCTCCGGTCTTCTCGGCGATGCTGCGCAGCATCGCTGCGGACATCTCGGTGATTTTGGACATATGTCGGCGATAATCCTCGAATACTACATTGCCTTTTTCGTCGAGTGCGACCGCCTTTACGGTGGTCGAGCCGATGTCTAGTCCGATTTTTATCATAGGATGGGTCTCCTTCTGTTTGCTGATGAGCGGCGATTCGCCGCAGCTGCACTGCATGCAGTGATGTTGAAGCAGCCGATGCTGCTGCTGAAAATATTCAGCAGATGTCGACGCTGCTGATGTTAAAACTAAAACTGTTTATGCCAACGTTAACGCTGCTTATGTATATGGTACGGGGCTCAAGTACCCCGAGCTGTTTGTCGGAGCCTCGCTGTTATCCGCGCGCCGTCGATGCCATCTATGTATGCGGTCAGCTCGCGACCGCGCAGACGGCGGAAGTCGGTCTTTTCCGTGCCGCCCGACGGCGACGCCGCTTCTGCATTGACTGAGGTGTCGTCCGACGGCGCTGCTTTGTCAATCAGCCTTGTCGCTTCGCCCGCCGTCATGCGGACCGATGTCTCGAAAAATTCCTCGCTGTGCCCTGTGAGAACAACGTCGTCTCCGTCCGTCTGTACTCGCTCGACGAGCAGCCGCACCGCGGTTTTCTCCGCCGCGAGGCGCGATATCTCTCTGCGCTGCCGCTCGCCGCTGTCGTGCATAAGAGCGGCTACACGCTCCTTTGCCGTCTGTGACTGTATCTGATTCGGCATGTCTGCCGCCTCTGTGCCTTCGCGGCGCGAGTAGGGAAAAACATGCAGATGGAAAAAATCAGCCTCCGCGAGAAAGCTCCGCGTTTGCTCAAAGTCCGCATCGCTCTCACCCGGGAATCCGCAGATGATGTCGGCGGAGAGCCTGAGCGCGGGTATCCTCTCCCGCATGAGCTGCAGCCGCTCGAGCACCTGCGCGGTGTTGTATCTGCGGCGCATAGCTGCGAGCGTTCGGTCACAGCCGCTCTGCATCGAGAGATGAAAATGCGGCATGGTATGCCTGCAGGCAGCATAGGCATCGACAAAATCCGCGCGTATGAACGACGGATCGAGCGAACCGAGCCTGATTCGAAGTATACCGTCTATCGCGTCAAGCCGCTTGATGAGCTCGGCGAGCCCGTACGAATATGCGCTAAGCTCTATGCCCGTAAGCACTATCTCGGGACTGCCTCCGCGGACAAGCGCTCCCGCCTCCGCCGTAACATCGTCGGGTGCTTTGCATCGGATATCACCGCGCAGCTTCGGTATGATGCAGTATGCGCAGTTTGAGCGGCAGCCGTCCTCTATCTTTATATACGAGCGCAGACGACCGAAGGACGATACGCTCATGCTCTCGAACGGTGCGCCCGAAAGATCGGTACCCGTCGGCTTATCCGTGCCCGCATCCGATGCCGCAAGCAGCGCCGCTTCAAGCTTGCTGCGATTTCCGACGACCGCGCGCACGCCCGGCAGACCCGCATACGCCTGCGGATGATTCTGAGCCGAGCAGCCCGTGACGTAGAACGCTGCATCGGGGTTATTCTTTATCGCTCTGTGCACCGTCTGACGTGACTTGAGGTCGGACATCGCGGTGACCGAGCAGGTATTTACTATGACGGTATCGCAGCCGCCGACCGATGCATCCTCCGACAATGAAACGGAAAAGCCCGCCTCGCGCAGCTTTGCTGCGATAGCCTCGCTCTCGTAGTGATTCACGCGGCAGCCGAGGGTTAGTATCAGTGCCGAGCGGCGTTTTTTTGCGCCCGCATATTCACTCATGCCGTGCCCTCCGTTTATTTTCACCGCGTTTTGTCGGCAATAATACACGATCGCAGACGACTGACAGCCGCCCCGACCGTGCCTTGTCCGAGATGCAATTAATATTACATATTATATCATGACTCGCTCTTTTTGTCAACAACGGCGGACCGCACAAAGCTCTCCCTGAAACACCAAAAAAAACAAAAGAAAACGACTATAGGTGACTTTGTTTGTCATTGTTGACAAATGAGAAGGATGTGTGTATAATTGTGTCGTAAACTGCGGCACTCGTGTGAACGTATTGTCGAACGGAGGAGATACAGATGCATAAAAAGCGCATATCACGGGTGATCTCGATGCTTCTTGCGGCGGCGATGCTGTTATCTTTTCAGGGACTGACGGTATCTGCTACGCAGAACAGGGATTCCTACTTTTCAAAGAACTACACTCTGACCGGAAATATCCGTGACGACATTGTTGCGGTTGCAGCAGCGCAGAACGGCAAGACAAAGGCGCAGCTCGGCTTTACCGAGGCATGGTGCGCGAACTTCGTCTGCGGCTGCGCAGCGCTTGCGGGTATACCGAATTTCCCGCGCAACGGCAGCTGCGATCAGCTTATCGTTCTGCTTAAAAAATGGGGCGGAAAATGGTATGCTTATAATTCGGATTATGTTCCGAAGAAGGGTGATATCGTATTCTTCTCAAGTAAAGGAAATACCTCCGACGATTCGACGCATGTCGGCATCATATATCAGGACGGCTTTGCAGCGAAAAATACGGTAAAGACGGTTGAGGGCAACACGAGCGGCGTTACAAGCTCGTGCGTCAATATCAAAAACCGCGCGGTCTACGGCTCGCTGCCGATAATGGGCTACATATCGCTGACGGGAGAGGGAAGCGGTTCGACCGCAAGCACCGACCCCGCCGATTATACCGTTCCGACGAGAACGCTCTACTACGTTTCGGGCTCGCTTATGAACGGCTCGGATGTTTCGTGGCTGCAGGCGATACTCACCCAGCTCGGCTATAAGCTCGATATTGACGGCTGGTTCGGCAGCGGAACCGACAGCGCCGTTCGCGCTTTTCAGACCGATGCGGGGCTTGATGTCGACGGTAAGGTCGGACCCGCTACCCGCGCCGAGCTCATCTCGCGTTATGAAGCGCTCTCGCACACGCATGATTACGCCGAGATAGTTTTCGATGAATACAATCACGGATGGCGCTGCTCCTGCGGCACGACGACGCAGCCGTATCCGCACACGTTTTCGGGATGGTCGGTAACGACCGAGCCGACAAAGACCGAGGCGGGCGCTCAGAAGCGCGCATGCACCGTCTGCGGCTTTGAGGAGACGCAGATACTGCCCGCAAAGGGCGAGGACGGTAGGACGGAGGTGTCGTCGAGCGTTGTAAAGCGCTTCACCCCGACCCTTGACGGTCTGCTCGACCCCGAATATCTCGACAGTGCGAGTCTGACGCTGACGGGCGGTTCGATTTCGGTCACAACGTACGTTACATGGGACGACGGCTGCATGTACATCTGCTCGGTCGTTACCGACGACGATGTAGTGTCTGCGGGACCGCAGTTCTACGGAAAGCTCAGCGGCTATTCGCAGACGATGCTCTGGACCGATGCGCTTGCGTATGACATCAATTACAGAGGTTGGATAGGAACCGACGCAAACGGCTATGCGCTGTTTGCGGGCGACGGCACGACGGGCACGGGGATACTTGCGCCGAAGGACGGCGATATCACCGTAAATAAGAAATATGTGCGCGCGACAAGAACGTCCGTCGGCTATATATCGGAGGTCTGCATCCCGCTGACCGACGGCTCGCTCGTCGCGGGCGCGGAGCAGAGCTTTAAGCTGTATGCGTTTGACGCTGCGGCGGGCTCTGCCTTCACGGCGGACGGCGTTGCCTCCGCGTTCTCGTCGTTTGATACCACCGTTTCGCTGACGCTCGACAACTCCGCGCCTGTGCTGAAAAGCTCGAATCCCGCGCTTTACGGCGGTACGGGCAGCGCGCTCACGACCGACGGCGGCAGCAGCTATACAAGCACGGGCGAGGCGATAATCCTTAAGCGTCCTGAAGGGCTTGAGGCGGGCAATGCTGCGCTTGATGCGGCATACCGTTCGTCGTACAGCCTTTCGTTCACCGAGACGCAGTACGGCAGAACGCTTTCGGGCACTGCATACTATCTGTGGGATGCAAGCTATCTGTATATCTACGCTCAGATAAACGACCCCGACCGCTTCGCGCAGATATACAGTCTCGACGACCCGATAAAGAACGACCTTGCGGTGTTCCGTGTTTTCCCGTCGGACGGCAGCTCATGGGCGCGTATCGGAGTTAATGCTACCAATACGGTCGCCCCACAAAATAATCCCGTGACCTCGCAGGACGGTTATGCATATGTAATTCAGCAGAGCGGTACTGCTGCGGGCGCGTGCTCGAGCAACGCTTCAGGAAAGTCAATGAGCAGCTCTATAAAGGAGAACAACGAATTCTATATGACCCGTCTCGGAGCGGCGGATGAGGGATACTTTGTTGAGCTCAAGGTTCCCATGAACAGCTCTACGCTTAAAAAGGATGCTTCTATCCTTCTTTCGTTCGGTGCGATAGACGTTAACGGCGCTAATGTATATGAGTACGGCGCGAGCGGAACATATGACCCCGTTGTTACGGTCAAGCTCTCGTCGACCGTTGCGTGCGGACACCGCTTCACGCAGAAGGTGACGGCTGAGCCGTCTGAAGGCGTTGCGGGCAGCAGAGCTTTTGTCTGTGACGGCTGCGGAGAAACGCTCTCGAGCGTTGAGCTACCCGCGCTTCCGCTTCCTATGGCGGGAGACGTTAACGGCGACGGCGTTGTGGACAGCGACGACGCGATATATCTGCTGCGCTACACCTTCAATCCCGATTCGTATCCGCTTCACGCCTCGGGCGACGTCGACGGCAGCGGCAGCATAGACAGCGACGACGCAATATATCTGCTTCGCTATACCTTCGATTCGGAACTTTTCCCGATAATGTCGGATTGATAATGCCCGGATAAAAAAATAAGACCGATGAGCAGCCTGTTCGGTTATGCTCATCGGTCTTATCTTACTATTTGTATATTATTTGTTGCCCGTCACATGAGTTGATTCTGCTCGGCGGCGGACGCAGATTTCGTCGGCACGGCTCGTGCTCGCAGACCGTGCTCAGACGGTCACACCCGATGCGGGCAGCTTTGTCTTACGCAGACGCTTTGCGTCGGGAACGGTCGTCAGATCGGTTGTTGCGGATATCACGCGATCGCCCTTTTTAAGATTGATGACAATCGCGCCGCGGCTCGTGCGGGTCGTCTTGAACGCGACAGCCGAGCTGTCGAACACGATGCCCTTGCCCGATTCGGTGCGCAGCAGCAGCTCTATCGGCTCGGTCACGTAGAAGACAGCGACAAGCGGCGAATGGTCGGAATAGCCTCCCGTGAGCTTTCTGCGGTTTGATTTTGTGCTGTATGCGAAGGCGGGGATACGCACGCATGCGCCGTTCTCGTACACAAGAACGATGCTGTGCGACTCGCAGTCGCGCTCGAGACGGCACATCGCAACGGCGCGTTCACCGCTGTCAAAGCCGAGCTTTGCGGGAACATAATCGCCGAGCTCGCCCGAACGCAGCAGATCAAAGTCGCGCACATGCGCCTTGTATACCTGCGCGCGGTCGGAGAAGAACAGCAGCTCGTCAGAGTCGGTCGCGTCGAATTCGCGCTCTATCTCGTCGCCCTCCTTGAGCTTCTGCGAGTCGGTCGCCTTGAGCGAGCGCATGCTTACCTTCTTGAAGTAGCCCTCACGTGTGAACATGACGTGATTTACCGTCGTATCCTCGGGCTCGACGAGCACGGGCTCTACCAGCTCATCCTCGTAGATTAGCTGCGTCTGACGCGGCTTTGCGTATTTCGACTTTATCTCGCGCAGCTGCTTTGCGATATAACTCTTGAGCTTGCGCTCGCTCGAGATTATCTCCTCGGTCGATGCAATCTTTTCCTCAAGGTCGCGTATATCCTTCATGCGCAGCAGCAGATATTCGCGGTTGATATTGCGCAGCTTTATCTCTGCGACGAATTCCGCCTGATCCTCGTCAATGTCAAAGCCCGAGCAGAGATTCGGTATGACGTCCGCATCGCGCTCCGTGCCGCGGATTATCTTTATCGCCTTGTCGATATCGAGGATAATTTTGCCCAGACCCTGCAGCAGATGCAGCTTTGCTTTCATTTTTGAAAGGTTGTAGCTAAGCTCGCGACGTACGCAGTTCATGCGGAAGCGTATCCACTCGGTCAGTATCTCGCCTACGCCGAGCAGACGCGGTGCGCCGTCTATCAGAACGTTGAAATTGCAGTCAAAGCTATCCTCGAGCGGAGTCGCCTTGTACAGCTTTGCCATCAGCTTGTCGGGGTCTGTGCCGCGACGCAGATCCAGCGTCAGACGGAAGCCGCTGATATCGGTCTCGTCACGGAAGTCGGTTATCTCCTTTATCCTGCCTTCCTTTATCAGCTGCGTCAGCTTTGCGCTGATAAGCTCAACGGTCGTCGAATACGGTATCTGAACGATGTCTATGCAGTTCTGATCCTTGTCGTATCTCCATCTTGCGCGCAGGCGGATGCTGCCGTGACCCGTGCGGTATATCTCGCGGAGCGTTTCGCGGTTGTAGATGATGTACCCGCCGCCCTGAAAATCGGGGGCAATGAGTATGTCGAGCAGCTGATCCACCGTTGTCTCGGGATTTATCAGCATCTGCACGGTCGCGTCGCAGAGCTCTGCAAGATTGAAGGAGCAGATGGAGCTCGACATCGCGACGGCGATACCCTTATTCGGCGAGAGCAGAATATTAGGAAACGAGGTAGGGAACAGCACGGGCTCAAGCATTGTGCCGTCGTAGTTATCGCACATATCCACCGCATCATGCTCTATGCCGCCGAATATCTCGGCGCAGAACGGGTCGAGCTTACACTCGGTATAACGCGATGCCGCGTATACCATGCTCGACGAATAGTGCTTTCCGAACGAACCCTTTGAGTCGATGAAGGGGTGCAGCAGCGTCTCGTTACCGCGCGTCAGTCGAACGAGCGTTTCGTATATCGCCGCGTCGCCGTGTGGGTTCAGCCGCATCGTCTGTCCGACGACGTTCGCACTCTTTGTCTTAGCGCCCGTGAGCAGCCCCATCTTGTACATGGTGTAGAGCAGCTTTCGGTGTGCGGGCTTGAAGCCGTCTATCTCGGGTATCGCACGGGAGACTATGACGCTCATCGCATACGGCATGAAGTTTTTCTCGACCGTTTCGGTGATAGGCTGCTGCCTGACCTCTGCCGCGGGCTGTGTTTCCGTCGGAGCCGTTGTTTTTTTCTTAGGCATAATTCGTTCTACCTTTTCTCGTTAGTTTGTCCGCAGAAGCGCGGGAATGAGCGTTCCGACCTGCCTTTTCGGGTGATGTCCGATTGTCGGATGCAAATGCACTCTCCTCCGCTCTGCGCAAAAGGGCTGTAAAACGGTTTTACAGCCCATGGGTCCTATGAGATTTTACGCTGAAAATTTCGTGCCGCAGCGTCGGCGGTATGCCTGCATCGACGTGCTTTTGTCGGAATGCTTACGCCGCAGCGTCGGAATGCTCGCGCCTACATGCTTACATCGGTTCGTATGCGTCGATATGCTTGCATCGACAACGATTTTTCAGACCTGCCGGTGTTTAAATGAATCTCGGTGTGCGCTCCTTGGAGGCGACGGCAGCGTCGAGCAGTGCGCGCTTAACATCAGCCTCGGTCTCGTTTGTCTCAACGAAGTACAGGCGGTCTACCTCGCGCTTTGTGCCGATGACCTTAAGCGCCTCACATGCAGCGAGACGAATAGCCTTGTCGTCGTCTGTTATCAGCTTCATGCAGGTGTTAACTGCGGTCTCATCGCGCTTAATCTCGCCGAGTGCGGAGATTGCAAGCAGACGCAGCGCCTGCTCGTAGCCCTCGTCGGTGAAGTCGGCAATTTTCTCGGAGTTGCCGTCATCCTTCCACTTAGCTATCTTTTCCTCGTCGGTCTTGGAGGCGAATATTCCCTTAATTCCGTCAAAAAGTCCCATGATAATATTCCTTTCGTGTCGGTTATTGTTTGAATCGGTACGGGCGGCGCAGCTGCACTGCCCGCAGAAGTGTGCGTGATACGCTTACTCGGCAATCATACTCCCGAGTAAGCGGCAAAGCCGCCGTCGACGGGCAGAACAACGCCGTTGACGAATGCGGATGCATCGGCGTCGCAGAGGAAGAGCAGCGGTCCGCGCAGGTCCTCAACCTCGCCGAAGCGACCCATAGGAGTTGCAGAGAGAATCTTCTCGGAGCGGGGGGTAAGCGAGCCGTCTTCGTTCATCAAAAGCCCCCTGTTCTGGTTGGTGACAAAGAATCCGGGTGCGATGGCGTTAACGCGGATGCCCACCTTAGAGAAGTGAACCGCGAGCCACTGCGTGAAGTTGGAAACGGCAGCCTTTGCGCCCGAATATGCGGGTATCTTGGTCAGCGGGCGGAATGCGTTCATGCTCGAGATATTGATTATCGTCGGAGCCTCTCTGCCTATCATCTCGCGCGCAAATACCTGCGTCGGGAGCAGCACGCCCATAAAGTTGAGGTCGAAAACGAAGGAAACGCCCTTGGGATCAAGGTCAAAGAAGGTCTTGATGCTCTCTGCCTCCTCACTGTTTTCGAGGTCCTCGGGGAAGAGATATTCCTTGTCGGTGGTGCCGCGCGGATTATTTCCGCCCGCGCCGTTTATAAGGATGTCGGGATAGCCGATCTCTGCATATATCTTCTCTCTTGCAGCCTCAAGACTTGTGCGGTCGAGAACGTTTGCTTCTACCGCTATCGCAACGCCGCCCGAGATATTTATCTCATCTGCTACCGCCTGAGCTGCTTCAAGACGCAGGTCGCAGACAGCGACCGAAGCGCCGCATGCAGCAAGCTCCTTTGCAAAGCCGGAGCAGAGAACTCCGCCGCCTCCCGTAACTATCGCGTTCTTTCCGCTCAGGTCTACATATGTTCTTTTTGCCATTTCACTCACTCCTGTAATTATCGTTATGTCGTGCGCCGTCGGGCTTACTCGACTGCGTAGGCTATCGTTGTCATCAGCGCCATGCTCGTGCTCGATGTGTCGAGACGGCTGTACTGTACCACTATCGGTTCGTCGCTCTCAAGCAGCACAGAGTAGGGAACATCGCGCTGTATCGGCTCTCCGTCGTCGCTGAGCAGACGGTCAAGCCTTATATGGTGCGTACGTCTCGCGCCGCACTCCGCGTGATATCCGTCGAGCTCGGGCTTATCCTCATAAAGCAGCGTCAGACCGATGTGCGCAGCGCGCTCGCCCGTATTTGTGACGCATATCGCCTCATGGCTTACCTGCTCACCCTCGCCCGAAACAGAGCTGAGAAATGTGTCGGGTATCAGCCAGACCTTTTTTCCGTATGCCTTCATCTCATATCTCCCGAAAAATATTGTGAAAAATCCGAAAATCGGAGAAATCCGAAATTTAGGGAAAATCCGATAAACTCCGAATACCTCCGGGCTGCTCGGAGAATTCCAAGCCGCGCTTACTTCAGGCGCCTGCCCTGATATCCGCGATATTCGGTAGGCCCGTCAAAGAAGGTAACACCGCCGCGGCAGCGCTTGAGATATTCAAGCGATGTCAGCTGCGAGGTCCATTCCATATCGTCGTAGTGAACGGGATCATGATAGCCCTCGATATCGATACTGCCCTTGAAGCCGCACTGAATAAGTACGGTGCAGATATCAGCCCAGTTCGTATCGCCGAAGCCGGGTGTGCGGTTCCAAGCGTAGCCGTGAATGCCGCGCAGACCGTACTCGCGGATAACGTCGTATGCTACCGTCGCATCCTTACCGTGAACGTGTACTATCTTGCTGCCCCAGCGTCTGACCTGCTGAATGGGGTCCATCAGCTGCATGACGGCATGGCATGGCTCCCACTCGAGACCGAGCGCGTCGCTCGATATCTCGTTAAAGATAAGCTCCCATGCCTCGGGGCAGAATGCAATATTGTGGCTTCCGCGGTCCCAGCCGTCGCCGCAGCCCTCGAGACCAATCTTTACACCCTTGTTCTCCGCAAACTCGATAAGGGGACTGAATACCTTGACGAAATCGGGGATAGTCTCGCGTACGCTGAGTGCGGGGTGTCCGCCCGCAAACGTACCTATGCGGTCGCAGTCGAAGTACTCTGCGTTTGCAATGAGGTTTTCAACTCCGCGGCGGGTGTCCTCGTCCTCGATGGTGTTTGCGTATATGCCGAGTGCGGAGATCTTACGTCCGTCGAGCACGTCAAGAACGCGCTTTCCGTATTCTTTAAGGTCTCCCTCGCTGCCGTTTGCGAGCGCGCAGCAGTCGTTGAAGTTCAGCTCATAGCTCTCAAAGCCTACGGCATTGAGCTGCGGTATCATCGTAAGTGCGCTCTGCGCGGGAATAAGTGTGCCTATCTTGATATCAAACATTTCGGTTCCTCTTATATGGACTAAATTTATGAATATTCGCATGCCTCATGCGGCACTGCCGGCACGGCGAACGCTGCGATTATCCGAACATGGATTTATAGCTGCGGCAATCCTCCGCCTGCTTTTTGCGCTTGTCGTGAATTATCGACACGACAGCGCCGCCTATCCAGTACAGAACGCTGAGCAGCGCGGTGAGAAGCAGCCCGCCGCGGGTATTCTTTCCGTCACTTGCTATCAGCACGAATATCAGAACGAAGCTGACAGCCGAGCCGAGATAGTGCAGCAGCAGTGCGAGACCGAACGGCAGACGGGGCAGTCTGAACAGCAGACCGAGCAGCGAAACGATAAGCGAGAAAACAAAAACCGATACCAGCGTAACAAACGACGGCGCATAGCTCGTAAAGAAGGATGCCGCCGCGGTCAGCAAAAGCGTTATGACGGTATACATTATGCACGCCATGCATAGGACTCTGCCGAGCATCGCTGCCGTGCCGCTCTGACGGGGGCTCTGCCGCTGTGCCGAATTTTCGCTGTTTTTCATGCTTTTTCTCCGATCGAATCGTGTTAATGCCGACCCTCGTCGGCGATACGGTCGGATACGCTCCGACACACAAATACATACTGATTAACTATATCACTAATGTATTAATTTTTTGTGTTGATTTTGATAATATATTCAAAAATATGCGCTCGCACCCGCCGCCTGCGGCATTTTCCTGCCGATTCCGGGTGAAAACGGTCGATCTGCGGTGCTGCTGCGCGTGTTCTGACTGCGGTGCATTTTGTTTGACAAACCGAACTTGCTGTGTTATAATAAAATTTGTATGAAAATATATACGGAGGCGCAGACTTGTTCGATTCGGTTGTTGCAAACAGGAATACGGTGGATATGCTTACCCGTGCCGTCGGTGTTGGCAGGCTGCCGCACGCGCTGATAATCGAGGGCGCGTCGGGCAGCGGTCGGCATACCATTGCATTTTCGACCGCTGCCGCGCTTGCGGGCGGCGATGCGGATACCGAGCGGAGAATGCGTGAGGGGCTTTGCCCCGACGTGCGGCTCATCGGCTGCGCGGAAGGTCGCAAGACCATCGGTGTCGAGACCGTTCGCGAGCTGACTCGCGCCGCGTACATTACGTCGAACGAGTTCAACTTTCGTATGTTTATAATCGAGGATGCGGAGACTATGACGGTGTCCGCGCAGAATGCATTTCTTAAGCTTTTTGAGGAGCCGCCTCAGGGGGTATACTTTGTGCTGCTCTGTCTTTCTGCGTCGATGCTGCTGCCTACCGTACGTTCGCGCGCACAGCTGCTGCGTACCGAGCGCTGTCGTGACGAGGATGTAAGGGAATATCTGATAAAGTCGAGCCCGCGCGCCGCAGCGCTTGCGCGTGACGGCGGAGTCGAGCTTGACAGGATAATCACCGCCGCCGACGGCTCGATAGGTGAGGCGCTGCGTCTGCTTGCCCGCTCGGGCGGCGCGGATCGCGTTCGCTTGGCATCGGAGGGCATAATAAACGCGATAGCGTCCCGCTCGGGCGCTGCGGTTATGCTTTCGGTGTCGAAGCTTTCTTCCGACCGCTCCGACGCATCCGACATTCTCGAAATGACGCTTGACGGACTGCGCGAGCTGCTTTATCGCCGCTGCGCGGGCACGGAGACGGACGGCGCTGCCGAGCTGCCGCTGTATGATGCTGCATCGGACGCGAGTGCCGACGACGGCCTTGCCGATTCCATGAGCACGCGGGAGATATGCGACTGCATCACCGCGCTGTGCGATGCCCGTGACCGTATCCTGCACAATGCAAACGTTCGTCTTGCGCTTACCTCCGCTGCGCTGCGGCTGAGGTCTGTAATCGGCTGACGGGGACGAATATTTCGCGCCGCCGACCGACATGCGGCAGTGCCGCACAAAAGCTAATATGCCTGTAACCGAAAGGAAATAATATGGATAATACCGAATTTAACGGAGAACTTTCCGCGCGCGACGCGGAGGAATTTGACGCGCTGCCCGATGAGGATATCGAGCTCGAGGTCGACGCTGAGATGACTGTCGAGACTGACGATGCGGATGTGTGTGACGAGCCGACAGATGCAGATGACGCTATGGATGATTCAGAGGCAATCGGTGCGGACGACGATATGCCGGCAGCGCCCGTCGGCGCTGAGGATGCCGCATTCTATGCTGCAGATGAAAGTGATGCGGAAGATGATATCGAGCCTGACATCGACGTAGACGGTTATGCCGATTCCGACGGCTGTGTCATTGATGCCGAAACGGATAATAACAGCAGCGAGAGTCCCGCCGACGAAAACGGGAACGACGCTGCGGGTGCGGCTGAGGATAAAGCAGCCGAGGGCGACGCAGGGCGCGTTTACGATGTCGTTTCTGTCAGCTTCAAAAAGTCGGGAAAGGGCTACTATTTTGATGCTGCGGGCGAGAGCTATTCGCGCGGTGACAATGTTATAGTTGAGACATCGCGCGGGACGGAGTACGGCTCCGTAATCTGCGGAAACCGCGCCGTGACCGAGCGCGAGATTGTACAGCCGCTGCGCCCCGTTCTCCGTCGCGCGACAGATGCGGACGAGCAGATACATCGCGACAATCTCAGAAAAGAGATAGACGCGTACAATGCCTGCGTTGAAAAGATAGCTAAGCACGGGCTCGATATGAAGCTCGTCGATGTTGAGTATACGTTTGACAACAGCAAGCTCATCTTCTATTTCACCGCTGAGGGCAGGGTCGATTTCCGCGAGCTCGTCAAGGACCTTGCGGCTATGTTCAGAACGCGCATCGAGCTGCGTCAGATAGGCATACGCGACGAGGCTAAGCTTATGGGCGGTCTCGGTATCTGCGGTCGCCCGTTCTGTTGTCATTCCTTCCTTTCCGACTTCGTTCAGGTGTCGATAAAGATGGCAAAGGAGCAGAATCTCTCGCTCAATTCGAGCAAGACGAGCGGCGCGTGCGGCAGACTCATGTGCTGTCTGCGTTACGAGTACGACGTTTATTGCGAGGAGATAAAGAAAACGCCTAAGCTCGACGCGGTCGTTGAGACCCCCGACGGTGAGGGTATTGTCAAGGAGACCATGCCGCTGACGGGCAAGGTCAGAGTTGAGGTAAGAAAGAAGCACGATACGTCGGTCAAGGTGTACAGTCGCGATGATGTTACAGTCGTTCAGGGTAAGAGTGCGAAGGAGTATATCGCGGAGAAGAATGCCGAGCTTGAACGGCTCGAGGCATCCCGCCCCGAGCGTCACGAGCGACCCGAGCGCAAGCCGATGTCGAAGCCGGATAAGGCTGCAACCATAGAGGAGGCAGAGACCCGCCGCGCAGAGCGCGCAGCGCAGGCGCGCGCCTGCATCGGACTTGAGACTGCCGCTGTGGCTGAGACCGACGGCGGACAGGGTGAACCGCGTGACGGCGAACGCCGCCGCGACGGCAGACCGCCGCGTGACCGCAGAGGCGGTCGCGGCAGGGACGGTCGCAATAACCGCGAGCCGCGCGAAAGTCGCGAAAATCGTGAACAGCGTGAAAGCCGTGACAATCGCGAACCCCGCGAAAACAGAGAGCCCCGTGAAAATCGTGACAGCCGTGAAACACGTGAGGGGAGAGAATCCCGTGATAATCACGACAACCGTGAACAGCGCGAAGGCAGAGACCGCCGTAGGGGCGGGCGCGGCAGACGCGGACGCCGCGGGTCGGGCGGCTCGAATAATTCGGGCGGTCAGGGCAATTAAAGCACGGGTAAAAAACAAATAAAGATTCGACAAAATTAGCAGCGCTGCCGTTAAATGCTGTTGACATAACTGAACCTGTGTGATATAATAGCACCGTCCCGAGGGCGATGCGCCCGAAGGAAGACGATATAGAATACATGGAGGTATTTTACGATGGCATACAAAATTTCCGATGAGTGCATTTCCTGCGGCGCATGCGCAGGCGAGTGCCCTGTAAGTGCTATTTCCGAGGGTGACGGAAAGTACGAAATCAACGCTGATGAGTGCCTGAGCTGCGGTGCATGTGCAGAGGTTTGCCCCGTAGGCGCACCTGCTGCTGAGTGATTTTAAACCATCAGGTTGGGACGCTGAAAAAGTCCGGACCGAAAAAGTGAATAAGCAGCTACTCCGATTTTGCATTGCAGAAGAGCTAAGCGAAATCAGAAGAAATCCTACCGGTTTTTTCGGGAATAATGAAATTTACTTTTTCTGCGAGCGCTTTTGCCCCTTGACGTACGCCTGACGGGGCAAAATCACTCACTCCGAACATTTTTATCTGTCCCCAAGGGGCTGTTAAAAAGTTGTTTTTTAACAACCCCTTTTCTTTTACGTGAGGATTAAAAAGCTTGAGCAGGAAACGGTTCGAATATAATTAGGAAATCGGTCGCTGCTGCGCAGAAAGCAGACTGACATTATGCAGCTCAATCCGAACGCGCAGACGTGCAAATTAAAAGGAGGCGGAGAGATGGACGATATATGTTTGCCGGGGGAATCGGTCATTGACATAAATCTCGGTATGCGTATGATACGCACCGACGGCGGTTTTACCTACGGCACAGACGCACTGCTGCTCGCCGCCTTTGCGCGCGGGGGAGGCGCGGGGCGCTGCGCTGATCTCGGCAGCGGTGCGGGCTCGATATCGCTGCTGCTTGCTGCGGCGGGAAAGTATGAGCATGTTACCGCAGTTGAGGCGCAACCCGACTATGCGGCGCTTGCCCGTCGCAATGTTCTGCTGAACGGTATTTCCGACCGCGTTGATGTTCTTGAGAGCGACATACGCGAGCTGCCGCGCGGAATGCGATTTGACGCAGTGGTGTCAAATCCGCCGTATATGAAGGTAAGCTCGGGAAAGGCTGCTGCCGACGGAGGGCGTAACCGTTCACGGCACGAGACGCGCGGCGGGATATCCGAATTTTGTGCTGTGGCGGCGCAACTGCTCGAATGGGGCAGCCCGTTCTACGTTGTTTATCGCCCCGACAGGCTATGTGACCTTATCTGCGCTATGCGCGATGTCGGCATAGAGCCGAAGCGCATGTGCTACGTGCAGTACGACGCTTTGCACGAGCCGTCGCTTGTGCTTGCAGAGGGGGTGCGCGGTGGCTCTGCTGCGCTGCGTCTGCTGCCTGCGCTTCTTTTGCGCGATGCATCGGGCTGTGAGAGCGAGAGATACCGCGAGATAATCGGGAGCATGAGCTTTGGCGGCTGATACGGCTTTTGTCTGGTGCCGATTTTGAAACATGCGGGCGCGGAAATGCATGATGCACCCGGCGAGCGATACGGATATTGAACGAAAACACACGCGATATGATTACAGAAAGGCAGCTTTCGCCGTGCGGAAGCGATGGTTATATACAATGAGCGGATTTTCCGATAACGGTGCGGAAATAAGAGAGAAGAACAGAACAGAGGCGGGCACGCTCTACCTTCTCGCGTCGCCGATAGGCAATCTTGCGGATATTTCGGAGCGCACGGTAAAGGTGCTGTCCGAATGCAGCTTTGTTGCGGCGGAGGATACCCGCGTCAGCGGAAAGCTGCTCTCGTCGCTCGGCATTTCAAAGCCGATGATGCCGTATCATGAGCACAACAAGCAGCAGGCGGGCGCGGAGATTGTGCGCAGACTGCGCGGCGGCGAGACGTGCGCACTTATGACCGATGCAGGCACGCCCGGTATTTCCGACCCCGGCAGCGATATCGTCCGCGCATGTATCGACGGCGGCATTCCCGTAACGTCGGCGCCCGGCTGCTGTGCGGCAATAAATGCGCTTATACTTTCGGGCTTTGATACGCGCAGATTCTGCTTTGAGGGCTTTTTGCCCGAGAAAAAGAAGGAGCTTGATGAGCGTCTTTCCTTTCTGCGCGGCGAGCGGAGAACGATGATATTCTATTCCTCGCCGCACGATCTGCGCCGCGTGCTTGCGTCGCTTTCCGAATATTTCGGGGCGGAGCGCCGCGTCGCTCTGTGCAGAGAGATGACAAAGCTGAACGAGGAAATCGAGCGCACAACGCTCGGTGCTGCGACAGAGAGCTACACAGAGCGGGCACCGCGCGGGGAGTATGTGCTTGTTCTCGAGGGTGCGCGGGGAGATTCGGATGCTTTCTGGCATGAGCTTAGCGTGCCGCAGCACGTCGCGTACTATGAGGAAAAAGGCATGAAGCACATGGATGCGGTAAAGGCGGTCGCAGCCGACCGCGGTGTTGCAAAGAACATTATATACAAAGCGGTGCTTGACGAAAAATAATGAATTCTGCCCCTGCTATGCTGAATCCGTGCAGCCGGACTGCCTTTGAACAAAATGAGATTGCCTGACAAAACAAAGCGAAATATCACAGCATAAGAAAAAGCCTTGCCCGAGCAGCTGCTCGGGCAAGGCTTTATATTCGCTGCATATTTTGCTTAGACGAGTTTGTCAGGACAGCATCGCCTTGTCGGAGAGCTCTCCGCCTGCGGTAGAGAAGAGCTTAACGAGCTCTTCGGGCGTGAGCTTTTTCTTCTCTTCGCCCTTGATATCTACGACAACTCTGCCTTCGTGCATCATGATAAGGCGGTTGCCGTGCGTGATGGCATCGTGCATGTTATGCGTTATCATGAGAGCGGTGAGCGAGTTTTCCTGTATTATCTTCTCGGAGAGGTCGAGCACCTTAGCTGCGGTTTTGGGGTCAAGTGCGGCGGTGTGCTCATCGAGCAGAAGCACCTTCGGCTTCTTGAGCGATGCCATGAGCAGGGTCAGCGCCTGACGCTGACCGCCCGACAGCAGTCCGACGCGGCTCGACATTCTGTCCTCAAGACCGAGGTCAAGGTCACGCAGCAGCTCGCGGTAGTGCTCGCGCTCGGCTCTCGTGATGCCCCATCCGAGTCCGCGGAATTTGCCCCTGCGCGCGGCGAGTGCAAGGTTCTCGTCTATCTGCATGGTCGGAGCGGTGCCCAGCATGGGGTCCTGAAATACACGTCCGATATAGATCGCGCGTTTATATTCGGGGAGGCGGGTGACATCCTTTCCGTCGATGAGTATCTTTCCCGAATCGACACGATAGGTTCCCGCAATCGTATTGAGCATGGTGGATTTTCCTGCGCCGTTTCCGCCGATGACGGTTACGAACTCGCCCTCGTTTATTGTCAGGTTAAGTCCGCAGAGTGCATGCTTTGCGTTGACGGTGCCGGGATTGAAGGTGAGGTGTATATCATGAAGCTCAACCATTTATTTTGCCTCCCTCTGCTGCGACGGCAGCGGTCTTGCCTACCTTTCTCTTGCTTGCCTTTGCCTTAAAATACGGAAGAGCGAGGAAGAGCGCGACTATAATAGCGGTGAAGAGCTTAAGGTCATCGGTGTTAAGACCGAGCTTAAGCACGACGGTCATTGCAAGGTAGTAGATGATAGCGCCGATAACGACCGACAGCAGCTTGAGTGCAAAGTTCTTGAATACCTTAGAGAGCAGCACTTCGCCGACGATGACCGCAGCGAGTCCGATTACTATCGCACCTCTGCCCATATTGATATCGGCAAAGTTCTGATACTGCGAGAGCATTCCGCCGCAGAGCGCGACGAGACCGTTCGAGAGCATGAGACCGAGAACGATATTCGTGCTTGTGTTGATGCCCTGTGCGCGTGCCATGTTCTGATTTGCGCCCGTTGCACGGATGGAGCAGCCGCGTTCCGTTCCGAAGAACCAGTACAGCAGAGCGATTATTCCGATAATAAACGCAAGCAGAATGAGCGCGGATTTTAAGATGGTCGAGGTCGACTCGCCGAGGGTGAAGTTAGAGGACGAGAGGACGCTTGACATATTGAAGGGGAGAGGGATATTTGATCTTGTCGAGACAAAGCCTCCCATGATACGGAGATTTATCGAGTAGAGGGCGAACTGTGTAAGAATTCCCGCAAGGATAGCGGGTATTCCGCATGCGGTGTGCAGCAGACCCGTGACGAGACCCGCGAGCAGACCGCTGAGAAACGAGCAGAGCAGGGCGAGCCATGGGTTGACACCCGAGGAAATCAGGATAACGCAGACCGCGCCGCCCGTAGCGAGCGAGCCGTCGACCGTAAGGTCGGCGATATCGAGAATACGGAAGGTTATGTAAACTCCGATAGCCATTACGCCCCATATCAGACCCTGCGCTGCAACGCTCGGCAGCGAGCCGGCGAGGGATGAAAAGAAGTTTAAAATTGCCATAGCTTATTTTCCTTTTACGGTTAATACGGTGATTCGTTTATTCTTGTCGCTGAAGGGAACGGGCAATACACAATCATCATATGCGGCGATATCCGCACCGAGTAGAATGAATAAATATCAATCCGCGGTGAAAAATGCTCCGCTCTGAGCGACGTTCTTTGTCTATCCTTAAAACCGAGCTATGGGAAAGGTGTAAACCTTTCCCATATTTGCATATTTACATTGTCGGCTGCATGCACCGCCGGGCGGCACGCGCGGTTGTCGATTGCTTAGGTCGGCGAAATGCGCCGCGCTGATGCACTGTGATGCGGCTTCCGACTGCTTTTATCAGCCCTCGGTACTGAGAGCGGTATACTCGTCGGACGGAACCTTAATTCCGAGCTGCTCGCAGATCTCGGGATTGTAGTACTTAACAAAGCTATTGCTGTACTCGATAGGCATTTCGGATACCTTGGATTCACCCTTGAGTATCTTTACAGCCATTTTACCGGTGGTCTCGCCGAGCGACTTATAGTCGATGGAGAGGGTAGCAACACCGCAGTTGGAGCAGATACCCTGCTCACCTGCTACTACGGGGACCTTTGCCGGAACGGTTACGTTCGCGATAGCCTTGCCGTTGGAAGCAGCGGTGTTATCGGTCGGGATATAGATTACGTCGCTCTCGTCGCATGCTGTCTTGGTTACCGATGCAACGTCGTTAGTGTCGGTAAAGGAGTAGGGCTTAACGGTGTAGCCGAGGTCCTTAAGGTAGGGGGTGATGGTGTCTATCTGATACTTGCTGTTAGGCTCTGCGGAGCAGTAGAGAAGACCGACATTCTTTGCATCGGGGAACCACTCCTTGATCATAGCAGCCTGCTGATCGAGCGGAGCAAGGTCGGATGCGCCGGAGATGTTTCCGCCGACGGTGCCTGTCCAGTTGCTTATCTGGAGCGCGGTTGCGTAATCGGTGATGGAGGTACCGAGAACGGGTATGGTCTTAGTTGCGCTTGCCGCTGCCTGAAGCGGTGCGGTAGCGTTTGCGAGAATGAGGTCAACGCCGTCCGAAACGAAGCCAGAAATGATGGTGGTGCAGTTGTTCGATTCGCCCGATGCGTTCTGATTGATTATCTCAACGTTGTCCTTGCCGAGACCTGCCTCGACAGCCTCGATAAAGCCCTCGGTAGCAGCGTCAAGAGCGGGGTGCTGTGCGAGCTGGCATATACCTATCTTGTACTTGCCGTTCGACGCAGACGCGCCGCTTGCCGTAGTCTCTGTTGTTCCTGTGTCGGAGCTGCATGCACACATCGTTCCGAGTGTTGTGACTGCAAGCAGTGCCAAAAGAAATCTCTTCATGATCGAATCCCTCCGTATAAAAATGTTCATGAATATTTATGTGTATCGGGCGATGCCCGTTACAACCTCTCTCATGCCGCATACGCGGCGCAGCTCGCGCTCAGCCGAACGCGAAAAATGATAAAAATGATAAAAATATAAGCGGCTGCGTCTTATGACGAGCCGCTCTGCCTTAACCGTGTGAAGGTATTATGCGGCCCTGTGAAAATAATAATATCGGTAAGCCTCAAAACGCGCATAGGTATAGACCGAGCCGACAAAATTTCTCTGTGCGAAAAACGCTCCTGCCATTTCAGTCCGCCTCCTGTCGTATTTTTTCGGGCTCCGAAAAGCCGCATCGGAAAGGAAGAAAGTTCCTATCCCTTACGATTGCATATTTTATCACTTTATCCTGCAAAAGTCAATATATTTTTTCAATTTTTTAATATTTCCTGCAAAAATAATCTTCCGACGCGTCAGATAACATAGCAGACGGCATATCACCTCACGTCATAAGATTCGCAACACTCTGCATCAGTTGCTCACATATCTTGTAAATGCCGTTACATCACGCCTGCATCAAGCGCTCGCATATCGCGCGAAAGCCGGGGTTATCCGAAGTTGTGATATACTCTATCCCGCCCTGTGCGCGCGTGTCGGTACACATGCCGAGCGATTCGAGTCGGCGCGCCGCTTCAGCCGCCGTTCCGCGGCAGCCGTCGTAAAACCTCGCATGCGTGAAAAATTCCGCGATGGCTTTTCCTGCATGCGGATAGTGCGTACAGCCGAGCACGACCGCATCAAAGCTCTCGCACGGCTCGTTCATCGAAGCAAACAGCGAGCGGAGATACCCCCGCAGCAGCTCTCCGTCGGTGTGACCCTCTTCTATCAGCTCCATAAGCCCTGGGCAGGGGAGCAGAGTTACGGCTGCGCCGGATTCGTAGCGCGAGAGCAGCGCGCGGAATTTCGGCTGACGCAGCGTCAGCGACGTTGCCATGATAAGCACGCGGGGCGTACCCGGTAGCGCGCAGGCGGATTTGATTTCCGGCTCGATGCCTATTATCGGTATGTCGGGATGCAGCTCGCGAAGACGCTTTGCCGCCGCGCCCGTCGCCGTGTTGCATGCGATGACAAGCTCCTTGATATGGTATCTGTCGATTAAAAAATCGACGTTTTCCTCGGTAATCCGTCTGACCGCCTCGCGCGTCTTTGTGCCGTACGGTGCGTTTGCTTCATCGCCGAAGAAAACATAGCTCTCATTCGGCATTACCCGCACGAGCTCGCGCAGCACGGATATCCCGCCGACGCCCGAATCGATTACCGCTATCGGTGTGCGGCGCGCGGTTTCCCGTGCGGAATCCTCATTTATGGTTATACATTCATCAGTCATTACAGTGTCCGTTTAAAGCCCCGACGGGCTGTATTTTCTCCCGTATTCTATCATTATATGTATTGTTTGTCAAGGGCGCGACGGGCGGTGGCGGCATGAGCGTGCGGGCGGGGAGCGGGCGTGCGGATAATTTTATAATAAAAATATGTGTGATAAAATCGCCGAGATTGTTGACAGGCACGGAAGGGATGTGCTATACTGACAGCAACATTTCATTTTTGAAAGGATTGCCCCCGTCGCGGCGGGCAAAGGTCATGGTTATGAAAAAACTGAGAACGCTGTATTTCTCACCCGCAGAGGACAGCTATTACGGCTGGGAGACCTATTCCATACCGATAGGAAACGGCTACCTCGGCGCAAATATCTTCGGCAGGACCGATCGCGAGCGCATTCAGATAACACAGAACAAGTTCGTCGATAAGGATTCGCTCGGACTTACCGATTTTGCCGATCTATATTTCGAGCTCGGACATGAGGATGTCAGCGGCTACCGTCGCTGGCTCGATATCGACAATTCGCTCTCGGGCGTTGAGTACGACTGCGCAGGCGTTCATTATACCCGCGAGACCTTCGCGTCCTATATCGACCGCGTCATCGTAACGCGCCTTGAGGCATCCCGCAGCGGAGCGCTCAGCTTAACATATAAGCCCGAGTTCCTGTACGTGCGCGATTATTCGAGAGAGCCCGGCGACGGCTGCGGAAGAACCGCAGAGATAAGATGGGACGGCAGCAGAATGATTGCAAAGGGTCAGATAAACTACTACCGCATTCAGTATGCGGCGATATCCGACCTTGAGACCGACGGTACCGTTACTGCGGTCGACGGCGGCATCAGAGTTGACGGCGCAAGCTATGCGGTCGTTCGCTTCTGCACCGACACTAACCTTGACCTTCGCCCCGAGGTATTCCTTGAGGATGACCCGTCAAAGAAGCTTATTTACCGTGACATGGAGTCCGAGGTCACCGCTATGGCGGATCACGCCGCATCCGTCTCTTACGATGAGCTGCGCAGCCGTCACATCGCCGACTATCGCACCATCTACTCCCGCGCGGAGTTCGAGCTCGATTCTCCCGACGACGTTTACGAGGCAGAGACGACCGAGCTTATCCGCCGCTATCTTGCGGGCGAGAAGATACCGTATCTTGAGATGGTATACTTCCAGTTCGGACGTTATCTGCTCATCTCCTGCTCGCGCCCGGGCTGTCTGCCCGCAAACCTTCAGGGTGTGTGGAACGGCGCAGAGAACGCTCCGTGGGGCGCAGGCTATTGGTTCAATATCAATGTTCAGATGAACTACTGGCCCGTGTTCAATACGAATATGGCAGAGCTTTTCGGCGCGTTTGCCGACTATTTCGAGGCGACCGTTCCGAACGGTCACCGCAAGGCGAGCGAGTTCGTTCTCGAGAACAATCCCTCTCAGTATGAGGAGGGCGAGGGCGCATGCGGGTGGGCTATCGGTACGAATAACTGGGCGCTTGAGACGTCGGGTCCCGACCGCTGCGGCGGTCCCGGAAACGGCGGTCTTGCGTCTAAGCTGATGTGGGACTACTGGGACTTCACACGCGACAAGACTGTGCTTGAGAGATATACCTACCCAACGCTCAAGGATGTAAGTAAGTTCTCGGTAAAGGCTGTGCGCAAGTACGGCGACGAATACCTCGTAGCACCCTCCGTATCGCCCGAGCAGGTCATCAACGGCGCATGGGTCGGCGGCTCCTTCCCGTATGTTACGGTCGGCTGCGCATACGACCAGGAGATGGTGCATGAGAACGGCAAGGACTTTCTCCGCGCGGCGGAGCTTCTCGGTAAGGACGGTCCCGAAGAGAAGCTTCAGCGCGAGCAGATAGACCATTATTCCCCCGTTCTTGTCGGATGGTCGGGACAGGTCAAGGAGTTCCAGGAGGAGAATTTCTACGGCGAGATAGGCGAGTGGTGGCATAAGCACCTTTCGCACATGATGGCTATCTATCCCGGAAACACCATCAGCGCTGCTACCCCCGTATGGAGAGATGCCGCTGCCGTTTCGCTCCATTATCGCTCCGAGAAGAACATGCAGACCGGCTGGTCGGTCGCTCACCGCGTCAACGCATGGGCGAGAACGGGCGAGGGAGAGGAGTGCTACCATTGTCTGCGCTTCCTTATCGGCAGACGTACATACCCCAACCTCTTTGACGCTCACCCGCCGTTCCAGATAGACGGTAACTTCGGCGGCACCGCAGGTATCGCAGAGATGCTGCTCCAGAGCCATGACGGCTATATCAATATCTGCCCCTGCCTGCCCGATGATTGGAGCAAGGGACGCTTCAAGGGACTTGTTGCAAGAGGCAACTTCGTTATCGACGCAGAGTGGAAGGATTCCACCCCGCACACCGTCAGCGTTCTTTCGCGCGTAGGCGGCAAGGCGGTCATTCACTCGGGTAATATTTCGCTCGCACGAGTAACCGTTGACGGCAAGCCCGTCGAGACCGAGAGCGACGGTATTGATTTCATTTCCTTCGATACCGAGGCAGGAAAGACCTATCTGCTCGAGGGCATTCCCGCAAAGCACAGAATTACCCGCCCGACCGATCTCCGCATCGACCGCGATACGCTTACCATGACATGGAACGGCGCAGATGAGGACGTTACATATACCGTCTACCGCGCATGCGATCAGTCTAAGACCTATGAGAAGATCGCAGATGGTCTTACCGAGCGCAGCTACACCGATACGGGCATTGTTTTTGCCGATCACGATATCGTTATCTATAAGATAACCGCAGTATCCGCAGACGGAACTACCGAGAGTATGGGTGTTCACGACGTTATCAATCACGCTACGCAGAAGCAGATTGACCGTTGGCAGCTTATGCACGAGGAAAAGGACGTTGCACCGTACTACGATCAGTGGATAAAGTATTGATTGTATATCGCGCGACCGCTGCTTGGTTTGTGCTTGAAATTTAATAACGCGACTCCTTGATAAGTACGACCGCCCGAATCACATTTTACGGTGATTCGGGCGGTCGTTATTTTAGTTATTGGGTGGATTCAACCTTCAGTCCGCGCTGTACAGATAGATGCGTGTGCCGTCGCGGATGATGTGTGCGACCGTGTGTGTGTCGTCGCGGAGCGTGTCGCCGACGAGGGTAAGCGGGTGCAGAGAGGAGTCGGTGTCACTATATAGGTAGTAGAGGTCATACGAGTATATCGCTTCGGCATCGGTGCTGCGCAGTGCTGCAACGGGTGCTTCTTCGGTGCACAGGTCCATCGGGGTCACTGTATAGCCGCGCGGTGCGCGATAGCGTGTTGTGAGCGAGCCTGCAAGCGACCAAACGGATGCGGCGATAGTCTGAACATGCTCGTGATAAAGGTAGTTTTGCGATTCTGTCGCGCTGTGTGTGCCGACAACGGCAATTTTCAGCTTACCGTCCGGCGCATTTGCGGCAGCTGCCGACCATTCGCTGTCCATCGCTGTCAGCGTATCGGTCAGGCGCTCGCCGTAAAGATAGCTCTCGCGGTAATCGTGCAGCTCGGAGAGCGAGCCGAACAGGAACACAAGCGACATCAGACCGCAAACTGCGCCGTACGCAATCCGTCTGCCGCGAGCGGGCAGCGGGCGGCAGAGCAGCCGCAGCACGGCATCGCCGAGCAGACAGAGACCGGGCAGCGACGGCGTTATTGCGCGCATCGAGAACCACGGTTCGCCGACTATCAGATGCACCGACATCGGCGCAAGTGTCAGCAGTACACCGACCGCAGCCGTCAGCAGAGCGGGGCGGCGCGAACTATCGGGCTGCTTATCGCTGCAGCGGTACGCGAGGCTGCCGAGAAGTGCGGAGAGCACGACCGCGCAGACGGTAAACAGCAGCTTTCCGTCCGACAGTGCGAGCTGCACGCCGCGTAAAAATCCGCGGTAGATTATGCGCGGTGATGCGTCGAGTATTGCTTCCTTCATCTGACCGAGCAGTGTCGGAAAGACATAGGTATGCCACCAGCTGTTCGTCGGCAGCACCATCGAAACTCTTGAGCCTGTTGCGCTGTCGGGCGCGGCAAAGTGAGCGCAGACTGCGAAATACAGCATGACAGCAGGGATAAACGCAAGACCGAGCAGGGCGCGCGGTGTGCGTTTCTTTCCGATAAGGTGCGATGCGGCGATCAGAACCGTCACCGTCACCGAGAGGGCGAGCAGCTGCTCGTAAAAGCCGACGGATAGCAGCAGTGCGACACAGTACAGCGGCGCGTAGTACCACTTGCCCGTTTCGATGAAGCGGAGCAGCAGGAGCGCGGAGAGGGCGGTGAACAGCATTGCCGTTACGATGCGGTTTGACGACGATATCCAGTAGGTGCCCTCAAAATTAACGGGGATGAGTATCAGCGCGGCGGAAAAGGCGATGCCAACGCGAAAATATCTGCCCATGACCGCGCGGAAAAGCTCCGCCGTCAGTGCGAGCATCAGGGCGGTAACGAGCATCGGCAGCAGCGGACGCATGATGAGCTTTCCCCAGACAAAGATATCGCCGAGTGCGGCAAGCGGACGGGTCGACAGCAAGCCGTTTGCGGTGACGGTGAGCCACGGGGATTCGCTCTGCGAGTACAGTATCAGCTGAATGTAATCGTCGAGCTGGAGAAAATACTGTGTGCCGTATGCGGTAAAGCGCAGCAGCGCCGCAAAAAAGAGCGCAAGGAAAGAATAGATGCGCTCTTTCCGCGTATATTTGCGTGAGATCAGATCTTCCATAATAAATACATTACAGGGCGCTGCCGATGCAGCGGTCGATGCACTTGCTTCGGTCGGCGCTGAGGGGATAATTTTTTTATGATCTGTCGGTGTCGGATAACCGCAGGTGCATGTGTGACCGTCAGTTCTTCGCACTTGTCAGCTCTTTGACAGCGTCGTCCATATAGTCGACGTTATGTGCTTCAATTCTTCCGCTGTCGCAGAGCGCAGCAAGCTGCGGATCAAACGGCATGCGTGCGAGCACGGGGATACCGTACTGTGCGGCGAGGCTGTCTATCTTGCTCTTGCCGTACAGCTCGATGTGCTTTCCGCAGTCGGGGCAGACGGCGTAGCTCATGTTTTCGACTATGCCGAGCACGGGAATATCCATCATCTCAGCCATGCGGACCGCCTTTCCGACTATCATCGAGACGAGCTCCTGCGGGCTTGTCACGATAACGATGCCGTCGAGCGGGAGCGACTGGAATACGGTGAGCGGCACATCGCCCGTTCCGGGCGGCATATCAACGTACATATAGTCAACGTCGCCCCAACGGACATCGGTCCAGAACTGCTTTACCGTGCCCGCAATGACGGGACCGCGCCATACGACGGGAGCAGTCTCCTCCTGCAGCAGCAGATTTATCGACATGATCGGGATGCCGGATGCGGTGCGGGGTGCGTCCATTCCGCTGTCATCGCCCGTTATGCGGATGTCGTGCATGCCGAATATCTGCGGGATAGAAGGGCCTGTAATGTCGGCATCGAGAACAGCCGTGCTATATCCGAGACGCTTTGTACCGACCGCGAACAGACTTGTTACGAGCGATTTGCCCACGCCGCCCTTGCCGCTGACAACTCCGATAACATGACTGACGTTCGAGCCTGCGTTTGCGGGCGCAAGCAGCGATTCGGGCGCATTCTTAGAGGGGCAATCGGCTCCGCAGGACGAGCAGTCGTGCGTACATTCGTTATTCTTTTCGTTTTCCATGACATTTCCTTTCGGCAAATGAAATAATAATGATAGGAGTATTATATACCAAGTGTGCGGATTTTACAAGCCCCGCATTACGATTCGAGCCACAATTTTGCAACGCCCATGTATTCGCGCAGGGTGTAGATGAGGGTGCTGCCTATGTTTTCGTCATATGCGGGATATGTTTCTATCTCCCGGCCGAGCGCGCGGGAGAGCATGCGTATTCGCGGCAGATGGTATTCGCTCGATACGCCGACGAGCCGTCTGCCGTCTGTGCCGCTGCTCTGTGCGGGGGCTGTACTGCCGTCCGATGCTGCGTCATTCGCTGCCGCTCCCGTCTCCGAGCCGCCCGATGTTGATGCGGTCGAGCTGTCCGATTCCGAGCTGCCAGACGTTGACGCAGCCGCGCCGTCTGATTCCGAGCCCGTCAGGATGGCAAAGGTATATTCAAGGTTTTCGCTTGTGTTTGTCGATCTGTCCTCGAGCGTTATGCGCTCTTCGGCTATTCCGTGTGAGACAAGATAACGCCGCATCGCTTCCGCTTCGCTTATCGCTTCATTCGAGCCCTGACCGCCCGACACGACGCAGTCGGCATCGGGGTAGCGCTCGAGCAGCGACAGCGCGGCATCGAGGCGTGTAGTGAGCGTGCGCCCGGGCTTCTCTCCGCGCACATAGCAGCCGAAAACGACAACGGTCATCTGCTCGTTCTCGGGAAGAGAATCAAGCCTTGCTTTGCTCGCCGCCGCAGTCGAAAGCGAGTAGGTGAGAAACGCGATATACGTCGCGAGAAAAAGCGACATTCCCGCAAAAAGCACGCGCCGCAGCCATCGCGGCAGTACCTTATATCCGAACAGCGCAACGCATGCGAGCGTAAAGGCGCAGAACGGCATGACGAACGCCATTGCCGAGAATCTTGTAACAAAAGTATTGATAAGATATGCACCGAGCAGCAGGGCGGTAATTGCCGAAACGATGAGGTATAGATATTTCGGCAGCTGCGGTGCGGTTTTGTCGGTGCTTTTTTCGGTATTCATGCTGTCTGCCTCCCATTTTTTATTATATTATAGCATGTTTCGCCCCCGAAATCAAGTCCGGCGGGGTGTGCAGGTGCAACCGACCGCCGATTTTCGCTTGATTTATTGCTCGGGATATGATATAATGGCGCAAATTAACATTTTTACCGCGACACGCGGATACCGCGCTCACGGAGAAAGGCACCGTAATGGCAGAACAAGCAAAACAGGGCAGAGTCAAGAGACTGCTCCATCGGTATTTCATTGACGCTATGGGGGCGATGGCGCTCGGACTGTTCGCAACGCTCCTCCTCTCCACCATCCTCTCCACCGTCGCAAAGTACATTTCGCTCGGGTGGCTGTCGGACGCACTGAACGAGATGGCAGGGTACGCAAGCAAGGCTACGGGTATGGCTATCGGCGTTGCCGTCGCGCAGGCGCTCGGCGCGCATCCGTTCGTGCTCTTTGCATGCACAGCGGTCGGCGGAGCAAGCTACGCGATGGGTACGACCATCTCCACCACTGCGGGTGAAATAGCATATTCCGCAGGACCTGCGGGCGTATTCTTTGCGGTGATCGTCGCCGCAGAGGTCGGAATGCTGGTATCTAAGAAAACGAAGATAGACATTCTCGTCACCCCGATTGTAACGCTTGTATCGGGCTACACAGTCGCCCGTCTTATCTGCCCCGCAGTCGCGTACGTTATGTACTGGCTCGGCGACTTTATCAACACCGCTACCGAGCTGCAGCCGCTGCTTATGGGCATTGTTATCGCCGTAGTCGTCGGTATTATTCTGACGCTGCCGATATCGAGCGCCGCTATCTGCGCGATGATAGGTATATCGGGTCTTGCCGGCGGTGCGGCTGCGGTCGGCTGCTGCGCACAGATGGTCGGCTTTGCTGCAATTTCGTTCCGTGAGAACCGCTGGGGCGGCGTTGTCGCTCAGGGTCTGGGAACAAGTATGCTGCAGATGGGCAACATCTGCAAAAAGCCGCAGATATGGATACCGCCTACACTCGCCGCCGCCGTCTGCGGACCGCTTTCTACTCTTGTTTTCGGTCTGCGCTGCGAGGGCGTGAGCGCGGGAATGGGTACATGCGGACTTGTCGGACCGCTCGGTATCATCTCCGCTACAGAGCATACGCCGCTCATGTGGGTCGGCATTCTGCTGCTCTGCATCGTGCTCCCCGCGCTGCTATCTATCGCATTTAATGAGATACTGCGCGCTCTCGGACTTGTCAAGACGGGCGATATGAAGCTCGATCTTTGATGGTTGCGCCTCTCGGCTGTCTGCGCAAAGTGCTGTATGGCTGTCGGGCGGCGTTTGCGCACTGTCCGCACGATGCTGTGCGGCGTAATGCCTGTCGGATTCGGTCGAAAGATTAATAATTTGAAAACAAATTATAATATGCCGTATTAGCTCTTGACAAGCGTGTATAATTGTGCTACAATGCAGAAAAATTAAATATTTTACAATGGCTGAGACGAAGAATGGACTCTGAGAAGAACGGCGTAGAGAATCGGTGGGTGGTGAAAACCGATGTGTTGAATATCCCAGTCCTCTCACTTCCGAGCCGGGAGCCTGAAGCCGAAAAGGTGTGTAGGGCGCTCCGTGTATGCTACGTCAGTGCATAGAGGTTAATAGACTTCGATCGAGCAAAGGCTGCGACGAAGACGGAGTCTGCAGAGTTGTTTTCCGAGCGAGTCGGGGACGGTGTGAGCCCGACGAAACACAGCAGTTCTTCCCATCACTTCCGAGCCGGAGACCCGAAGGGCATCGCCCGTAGATATCTCCCGTGAATGCTACGTCAGTGCATAGAAGTTGATTGACTTCGAAGAGGTGGCGGACCGTGTCCGCAATTTGAGTGGTACCGCGAGTGCTGTACTTTGTATCATCACCCGTCTCAAAGCAATTTTTAACGGCTTTGAGGCGGGTTTTTGCTTTGTCGCGGAGCCGACATTTCGTAAAAAAGAAAGGCGGAATAACGATGTTATCTCTCGACAAGGTTTTTAATGCTCAGATGGTGCTTAAGAGCATCATCCGCGAAACGAATGTGGTCAGAGCATACGGAATTGCTCCCGAGTGCGAGCTGTATCTAAAGCCCGAAAACCTACAGATCACGGGCTCCTTCAAGGTAAGAGGCTCTGCCTACAAGATAGCCATGCTGTCCGAGGAGGAAAAGGCGCGCGGCGTTATCGCATGCTCTGCGGGAAACCACGCACAGGGTGTTGCGCTTGCTGCGACAAAGAACGGTATAAAATCGCTTATCTGCCTGCCCGATACCGCACCGATATCAAAGGTCGAGGCTACAAAGGGCTTCGGCGCGGATGTATGTCTTGTCGAGGGCTGCTATGACGATGCTTATAGGAAGGCTATCGAGCTTCGCGACAGCGATGGCTATACCTTCGTTCATCCGTTCGATGATGAGAACGTTATCGCGGGTCAGGGAACCATCGCGCTTGAGATACTCAGCGACCTTGACAACATTGATGCTATCGTCGTTCCGATAGGAGGCGGCGGACTTATCTCGGGCATCGCGTATACCGCAAAGCAGATACGCCCGTCTATCAAGATATACGGCGTTCAGGCGGCGGGCGCACCCAGCATGTATAACTCGGTAAAGGACGGCGAGATAGAGTGTCTGCCGTCGGTCTCCACCATCGCAGACGGCATCGCGGTAAAGCAGCCGGGCGATAATACCTTTACACTTGTCAGTGAATATGTCGACGAGATAGCGCTTGTCACCGACGATGAGATATCGAGTGCTATCCTCGCGCTTATCGAGAAGCAAAAGATGATAGCTGAGGGCGCGGGCGCGACGGCGGTCGCTGCCGTGATGGCGGGTAAGTTCGATCTGCGCGGCAAGCGCGTCGTCGCCGTCGTGTCGGGCGGCAATATCGACGTCACGAGTCTGTCGCGCGTTATCGACCGCGGTCTGCGCAATTCGGGACGCTCCTCAAGCATGCTGATAGAGCTGCTTGACAAGCCCGGTCAGCTCAAGGAGATATCTAGCATCATCGCCGACTGCGGCGCAAACGTCACGGGCGTTCATTACGAGAAGGGCAACACCGAAAGCGTCAACGGCTGCTTCCTGCGCGTCGAGATGGAGACGAGGAATTTTGACCATCTGCATGCCATCACAAAGCGGCTGCGCGACGAGGGCTTTAAGATAGTATAAGGAATTTACAAGTCAAAACGGCATAGGGCGAAGCCTTTAAGACAAGCTTTAAGAAATATAACTTTTTGACGGAGGATATAACAATGAGCAACAAGATACACACAAACGACGCACCCGCAGCGATAGGGCCGTATTCTCAGGCTGTATCGGTCGGAAACCTTGTATTTACATCGGGTCAGATCGCGCTTGACCCCGCGACGGGAGCGATGGTCGAGGGCGGTATCGCAGAGCAGACACACCGCATCTGCCGCAATCTCGAGGCGGTGCTTGCAGCGGCCGGAGCATCCACCCGCAGCGCAGTAAAAACGGTCTGCTTCCTCGCAGATATGGCTGATTTTGCAGTCTTCAACGAGGTCTACGGACAGTATTTCTCCGAGAAGCCCGCGCGCTCCTGCGTTGCGGTAAAAGCCCTACCGAAAGGAGCACTTGCAGAGGTAGAAGTAATCGCGGAGAAGGAGTAAACACAAAATGATGGATTCAAGCAAATATCATATCGGATATTTCCCGGTCGATAAGAAATATAACAAATGGGTAGAGCGCGACCGTGTCGAAAAGCCTCCCGTGTGGTGCAGCGTCGACATGCGTGACGGCAATCAGAGCCTTGTTATTCCGATGAGCCTTGAAGAAAAGCTCGAGTATTATAAGGTGCTGCTTTCGGTCGGCTTTAAGGAGATAGAGGTCGGATTTCCCGCAGCGAGCGAGACGGAGTACGAATTCCTGCGCACGCTGATAGATAACGACATGATACCGTCCGATGTGACTGTGCAGGTACTCACACAGTGCCGCGAGCACATTATCCGTCGCACGTTTGAGGCATGCAAGGGCGCACCGAGCGCTATCATCCATTTCTACAATTCGACAAGCGTTGCTCAGCGCGAGCAGGTGTTCAAGAAGTCGAAGGAGGAGATAAAGCAGATAGCCGTCGACGGCGCAAAGCTCGTAAAGCGCCTTGCATCCGAGTATGAGGGCAATTTCCGATTCGAGTATTCGCCCGAGTCGTTCACGGGAACCGAGCCCGAATATGCGCTCGAGGTATGCAACGCGGTGCTTGACGTGCTCGAGCCGAGCGAGGATAACAACGTTATAATCAATCTCCCCGTGACCGTTGAGATGAGCATGCCGCATGTGTACGCATCGCAGATAGAATATATGTGTGAGAATCTGCACTACCGCGAGCATGTGACCGTATCGCTCCACCCGCACAACGACAGAGGTACGGGCGTTGCGGATGCAGAGCTTGCACTGCTTGCGGGTGCTGACAGGGTCGAGGGAACGCTGTTCGGAAACGGTGAGCGCACGGGCAACGTCGATATTATCACGCTTGCCATGAATATGTATTCTCACGGTGTCGATCCCGGGCTTGATTTTTCGGACATGCCGTCGCTCGTCGAAAAGTACGAGAACTGCACACGGATGCATGTCTATGAGAGAGCACCGTACGCGGGCGCGCTGGTGTTTGCCGCGTTCTCGGGCTCGCATCAGGATGCCATCGCAAAGGGCATGAAATACCGCGCGAAGAAGCAGCTGCACGAGTGGACGGTTCCGTATATTCCGATAGACCCGAAGGATATCGGCAGGACGTACGATGCGGATGTTATACGCGTAAATTCCCAGTCGGGCAAGGGCGGCATCGGCTATCTGCTCGAGCAGAGCTACGGCTACAATCTGCCCGCTAAGATGCGCGAGGATTTCAGCTATCTGTGTAAGGAGATATCCGACCGGGAGCACAAGGAGCTCAAGCCCGACGAGGTGCTTGAGATTTTCACCGAGCATTATCTGAATCTCCGCGGCGATATCGAGGTCACCGATTTCGATTTCGAGCGCGTGAACGATGCGGTAAAGATAGACGTGACCTTCCGTCGGGGCGATACCGAGACCGAGCTTGAGGCTGAGGGCAACGGAACGCTCAGCGCAGTCAACAATGCGCTCAGCGAGCTGACGGGCGAGCAGTACACGCTGCAGGTATACACGCAGCACAGCATGCAGGGCGAGGGTTCGCGCAGTGTTGCGGCGTCGTATATCGGACTCGAGCGCGAGGACGGCAGAATGTTCTGGGGCGCGGGCACCGATACCGACGTTATCAAGGCTAATACAAACGCGCTGCTCAGCGCATTCTATAATATGACAAGGGAGGCGTGAGACGATGGGAATGACTATGACACAGAAGATCCTCGCCGCACACTCAGGACTTGACAGAGTAACCGCGGGGCAGCTGATAAGCGCGCGCCTCGACATAGTACTCGGCAACGACATCACAACGCCCGTTGCCGTAAACGAATTCCGCAAGGCGGGCTTTGACTCGGTTTTCGATAAGAACCGCGTTGCGATAGTGCTCGACCATTTTGTACCTAACAAGGATATAAAGGCTGCGGAGCAGTCAAAGACCTGCCGCGAGTTTGCATGCGAGCACTGCGTCAGTCACTTTTACGACGTAGGAAAGATGGGTATCGAGCACGCGCTGCTCCCCGAGCAGGGGGTAGTCACCGCGGGCGACTGTATCATCGGCGCAGACAGCCATACCTGCACTTACGGCGCGCTCGGCGCGTTCTCTACGGGCGTAGGCTCTACCGATATGGCGGCGGGAATGGCGACGGGTACGGCATGGTTCAAGGTCCCGTCGGCGATAAAACTCGTACTGCACGGCAAGCTTCCCGCAGGCTGCAGCGGAAAGGATGTTATCCTGACCGTTATCGGCATGATAGGCGTAGACGGCGCACTGTACAAGAGCATGGAATTTGTCGGCGACGGCGTTGCCGCACTCTCGATGGACGACCGCCTCTGCATCTGCAATATGGCTATAGAGGCAGGCGCAAAGAACGGAATATTCCCCGTTGACGACGTTACGCTCGGATATCTGCGCGGCAGAAGCGAGCGCGAGCCCGTTATATACACAGCAGACCCCGACGCAGAGTATGAGCGTGTTATCGACATTGATCTCGCATCGATAAAGCCGACCGTAGCATGCCCGCATCTGCCCGAGAACACCCGCCCCGCAAGCGAGCTGCACGATATAAGGATAGATCAGGTCGTTATCGGCTCGTGCACTAACGGGCGTCTCGAGGATATGGAGGCTGCCTATAACATTCTGAGGGGCGGGCACATTGCGGACGGCGTTCGCTGCATCATAATTCCCGCAACGATGAAGATACTGCGCGAGTGCGTCGAGCGCGGATGGTATACCGCATTTATCGACGCGGGCGCGGTCGTTTCGACACCGACCTGCGGACCGTGTCTCGGCGGCTACATGGGAATTCTCGCGGCGGGAGAGCGCTGCATCGCGACAACCAACCGCAATTTCGTAGGGCGCATGGGTCATGTCGACAGCGAGGTTTATCTTGCATCCCCGCAGACCGCTGCGGCAAGTGCGCTCGCAGGTTATATCACCGAGTATAAGGAGGCGTGAGCGATGAATACACAGGGCAAGGTTTTTAAGTATCCCGACAACGTCGATACCGATGTTATCATTCCCGCGCGCTACCTTAACACCTCCGATGCTGCGGAGCTTGCACAGCACTGCATGGAGGATATCGACCCGTCGTTTGTCGGCAGGGTCAGCGCGGGCGACGTTATGGTCGCGGGCTGGAACTTCGGCTGCGGCTCGTCGCGTGAGCACGCACCTCTCGTTATCAAGACATGCGGCACGGGCTGCGTTATTGCTAAGAGCTTTGCGCGCATCTTCTATCGCAACGCGATAAACATCGGTCTGCCCATTCTCGAATGCGAGCAGGCTGCGGAGGAGATTTCAGCGGGCGATGAGATCAGGGTCGATTTCGACACGGGAGAGATAAGCGACATCACCACCGGTAAAACATATAAGGCACAGCCGTTCCCTCCGTTTATTCAGAACATAATCAGGTGCGGCGGACTGCTTAAATCGCTGAAGGAGAAGGGCAATGAATAAGAATATAGCGGTAATCCGCGGCGACGGCATAGGTCCCGAGACAGTCGGTCAAGCGCTGCGCGTGCTCGACCGCGTAGCCGAGCTTTACGGGCATAGCTTTACGTATACGGATGTTGACATGGGCGGCTGCGCAATTGATAAGTTCGGCGACCCGCTCCCCGATTCGGAACTTGAAAAATGCGTCGGCTCAGACAGCGTTCTGCTCGGCGCCGTCGGCGGCAGCAAGTGGAACGGTCTGCCGGGCGAGAAGCGCCCCGAGAAGGGTCTGCTGCGCCTGAGAGCCGGCATGGGTGTTTACTCGAACAACCGTCCTGCTAAGATATGGCATCAGCTTGCAGAGGCATCGCCGCTGAAAAGCTCTATCGTCGACCGCGGCATAGACTTTATTATCGTGCGCGAGCTCATCGGCGGTATCTATTTCGGTGAGCATATCACAGAAGGGGATACGGCTACCGACGTGCTCAGATACCGCGTGCCCGAGATAGAACGTGTCGGAAGAATAGGCTTTGAGACCGCGCGCCGCCGCTCGCACCGTCTCTGCTCGGTAGAAAAGAGCAACGTTCTTGATTCGAGCCGTTTGTGGAAGAAGGTCATGCACCGTCTCGCTGGGGAGTATCCCGATGTTGAGCTTTCGGATATGCTCGTAGACAACTGCGCTATGCAGATAGTAAAGAATCCATCGCAGTTCGACGTTATAGTGACCGAGAACATGTTCGGTGATATTCTCTCCGATGAGGCTTCCATGATAACGGGCTCTATCGGAATGATTCCGTCGTCGAGTCTCGGCGCGACCTCCTGCGGACTTTACGAGCCGATACATGGCTCTGCGCCCGATATCGCGGGCAAGGATATCGCAAACCCGATTGGCACAATCCTCTCGGCTGCAATGATGCTGCACTACAGCTTCGACATGCCGCAGGAGGCGGATGCCATCGAGCGCGCGGTGTCCGATTTCCTCGACGCAGGCTACCGCACGGCGGATATTATGAGCAAGGGCAAGACCGAGGTGGGCTGCAGCCGCTGCGGTGAGCTCATCACGGGTTATCTCAGAAAGGAGTGATGTAAATGCGGCTTTCCGGCGCAGATATCATTGTCAAAGTAATAATAGAGCAGGGCTGCGATACCGTTTTCGGCTATCCCGGCGGACAGATACTCAATGTATACGACAGTCTCTACGCACATCAGAACGAAATAAATCATATACTCACGGCGCATGAGCAGGGCGCGGCACACGCCGCAGACGGCTATGCGAGAACTACGGGCAAGGTCGGCGTTGTTATCTCAACGTCGGGTCCCGGCGCTACGAATCTTGTCACGGGCATCGCTACCGCATGCCTTGACTCCATCCCGATGGTCGCTATCTGCGGAAACGTTCCTACGACGCAGATAGGCACAGACAGCTTTCAGGAGATAGACATCACGGGCGTCACGCTCCCGATAACAAAGCATAACTATTTTGTAGGCAGCGTTGAGGAGCTTGCCGACACGATACGTGAGGCTTTCGCGCTTGCAGCGTCGGGCAGACCGGGTCCCGTGCTTATCGACGTGCCGAAGGATGTTCAGGTCGCGTGCTGCGAATATGAGCCGCAGCCGCCCGCAAAGCCCGAACCCCCGAAGGCGGCGAAGGAGATACGCATAAAGGAGGCAGCCGGGTATATCAACGCTGCGCGTCGACCCTATATCTATTTCGGCGGCGGTCTGATAACCGCAGGCGCGCAGGAGCAGATGCTCCGTCTCGCCGATGCCATCGACGCACCGATAGGCTGTTCTCTCATGGGCATATCGGGCATCCCGACCGACCATCCGCGTTTTCTCGGAATGCAGGGTATGCACGGTCACTATGCATCCTCGATGGCGATGCACCATGCCGACCTTATTATCTCGCTCGGCGTTCGCTTCAACGACCGTGTAACGGGCAACAGACAGAAGTTTGCAACGGGAGCTAAGATAGTGCACATCGATGTTGACGGCTCCGAGCTTTCAAAGACGGTCAGTGCCGTATGCGGTCTGCGCGGCGATGTCAGGCTTACGCTTGATGCGCTGCTCCCGCTCATCACTGCGGGCGAAAAGTCCGAATGGAGAGCGGAGGTCGACGGCTTCCGCGCAAAGGAGGACGAATATCTCGACCGCAGAGAGGGCATGACCCCGAGAAAAGCCATAATTACGCTTAATCGCCATCTCGGTGAGAATACCGCCGTTTGTACCGACGTCGGTCAGCATCAAATGTGGGCTGCGCAGAATCTTTCGTTCCGCACTCCCCGCAGATTCGTATCGAGCGGCGGCCTCGGAACGATGGGCTTCGGCTTAGGCGCGGCTATCGGCGCAGCTTTCGGAACGCGCGAGCGCAGCGTACTCATAACGGGCGACGGCAGCTTCGGCATGTGTCTGCAGGAGCTCGCGACCGCCGTTACCTACAATATTCCGATTGTCATTCTTATCCTCAATAATGGCGTGCTCGGAATGGTACGTCAGTGGCAGACGCTGTTCTTCAACAAGCATTATTCGAATACCGTACTTAACCGCAAGACCGACTTTCCCGCGTTTGCCCGCTCGTTCGGTGCAGACGGCGAGACGGTCTGTACGCCCGAAGAGCTCGACGCAGCTCTCACGCGCGCATTCGACGCGGAGGAACCGTACATCGTCGACTGCCGCATAGACAAGGACGAGCTTGTGCTTCCGATGCTCCCGCCGGGCGGCAGCATGGATGATATTATCGTAAAGGCGGAGGTGCAGTGATGAACAAGTATACGGTAGCCGTACTCGTACGGAATCAGTTCGGTGTGCTCAACCGCGTAACAAGTCTTTTCCGCCGCCGTCAGTTCAACATCAGCGCGCTGACGGTCAGCGAGACCGAGACGAGCGATCTCTCGCGCATCACCGTCGTTTTCGACGGCGAGGAGACCTCAAAGCAGCAGCTCATCAATCAGCTCTATAAGCTGCCCGATGTTTGCTCCATCAAGGAATTCAGCGAGGATAACTCGGTCAGCTGCGAGCTTCTGCTCATAAAGATGCTGAACGAGCCCGAGTCGCGGGACGATATTCAGCGCGCGGCGGACGCTTTCGGCGCAGTCACCGTTGACTATTCAAAGGATTATATAACCTTCCGCCTGACCGACAGCTCGAGGAGGATTGACGATTTTATCAACATTCTCCGCGATTATACCATTCTCGAGATATGCCGCACGGGCAGCGTCTCGCTCGAAAAGGGCAGCACCACTATCCGTCAGGTAATCAACCTTTAATTTTACGCATTAAATCAAATCAAAATATAAGAAAGAGGTAAACAAAATGGCAAGAATTTTCTATCAGCAGGACTGCGATCTCCGTAAGCTCAGCGGCAAGACGGTAGCTATTATCGGCTACGGCTCTCAGGGACATGCTCACGCACTGAATCTTAAGGACAGCGGTGTTGATGTTATCGTCGGACTTTACGAGGGCTCTAAGAGCTGGGCAAAGGCAGAGGCGCAGGGACTGCGCGTTATGACGAGCGCGGATGCCGCTAAGGCTGCCGACATCATCATGATTCTTATCAACGATGAGAAGCAGGCTGCACTCTACAAGGAGTCCATCGAGCCCAACCTTACCGAGGGCAAGACCCTTGCATTCGCACACGGCTTCAATATCCATTTCGGCTGCATCAAGCCCCCGAAAAATGTAAACGTTATCATGATTGCCCCCAAGGGTCCCGGACACACCGTTCGTTCCGAGTATCAGGCAGGTAAGGGCGTTCCGTGTCTTATCGCCGTTGAGCAGGATGCTACGGGAGACGCATGGGATATCGGTCTTGCTTACGCGCTCGGCATCGGCGGAGCAAGAGCGGGCGTTCTTGAGACCACCTTCCGCACCGAGACCGAGACCGACCTGTTCGGCGAGCAGGCTGTTCTCTGCGGCGGTGTCTGCGCACTTATGCAGGCAGGCTATGAGACGCTTGTCGAGGCAGGCTACGACCCGAGAAACGCTTACTTTGAGTGCATCCACGAGATGAAGCTCATCGTCGACCTTATCTATCAGAGCGGCTTTGCGGGCATGCGTTACTCCATCTCCAACACCGCTGAGTACGGCGACTATATCACGGGTCCGAAGATCATCACAGACGACACAAAGCGCGCTATGAAGCAGATACTGAAGAACATCCAGGACGGCAGCTTTGCAAAGGACTTCCTGCTCGACATGTCGTCTGCGGGCGGTCAGGTACATTTCAACGCTATGAGAAAGCTCGCAAGCGAGCATCCGTCCGAGGCCGTCGGCGCGGAGATACGCAAGCTGTACAGCTGGAGCGACGAGGACAAGCTCATCAATAACTGATCGGAGGCATTTTATGTCGAGAGAAAACATTGTCGACGGGGTGCAGAACGCGCCCCATCGCAGTCTGTTTCACGCGCTCGGTCTGACCGAGGAGGAGCAGGCGAGACCGCTCGTCGGTATTGTCAGCTCGTATAATGAGATAGTTCCCGGACATATGAACATCGACAAGATAGTCGAGGCTGTCAAGCTCGGCGTTGCAATGGCGGGCGGTACGCCTATCGTTTTCCCCGCCATCGCCGTCTGCGACGGTATCGCGATGGGTCATACGGGAATGAAGTATTCGCTCGTCACCCGCGACCTTATCGCCGACTCGACCGAGGCTATGGTGCTCGCTCACGGCTTTGACGCTCTTGTCATGGTGCCTAACTGCGATAAGAACGTTCCGGGTTTGCTTATGGCGGCGGCGCGCGTCAACGTGCCCACTGTATTTGTCAGCGGCGGTCCGATGCTTGCAGGCAGGGTTGAAGGCAAAAAGACGAGCCTTTCGAGCATGTTCGAGGCGGTCGGCGCGTATAACGCGGGAAAAATTGACGACAAAAAGCTGCTCGAGTACGAATGCAAGACCTGCCCGTCGTGCGGCTCATGCTCGGGCATGTATACGGCTAACTCTATGAACTGTCTGACCGAAGCACTCGGTATGGGTCTGCGCGGCAACGGTACGATTCCCGCCGTCTATTCCGCCCGCATCGAGCTTGCAAAGCATGCCGGCATGGCTGTAACGGAGCTGCTGCGCCGCAATATCAGACCGCGTGACATTATGACGCGCGGAGCGCTTATGAATGCGCTTACCGTCGATATGGCGCTCGGCTGCTCTACGAACAGCATGCTGCACCTGCCCGCTATTGCGCATGAGTGCGGTGTTGAGCTGAATCTTGATATAGCAAACGATATCAGCGCAAAAACGCCTAATCTCTGCCATCTTGCTCCCGCGGGCAGGACCTATATGGAGGACCTGAACGAGGCGGGCGGCGTATACGCAGTGATGCACGAGCTGACAAAGCGCGGACTGCTGAATACCGACTGCATGACCGTTACGGGGCATACGATAGGCGAGAACATCGAGGGCTGTGAGATTCTTGATACCGACACCATCCGCCCGATAGACAACCCGTTCAGCGAGACGGGCGGTATTGCGGTGCTCAAGGGCAATCTTGCGCCCGAGGGCAGCGTAGTAAAGCGCTCCGCCGTGCTTCCCGAGATGCTTGTGCATGAGGGTCCCGCGCGCGTGTTCGACTCCGAGGAGGAGGCGCAGGCGGCTATCAATGCGGGCAAGATAAAGGCGGGTGATGTCGTCGTTATCCGCTATGAGGGTCCGAAGGGCGGACCCGGTATGCGCGAGATGCTGAACCCCACTTCCGCTATTATGGGAATGGGACTCGGCAGCAGCGTTGCGCTCATCACCGACGGACGCTTCAGCGGCGCTACACGCGGCGCATGCATCGGTCACGTCAGCCCCGAAGCAGCTTCGGGCGGCATGATAGGCGTTGTCGAGGAGGGCGACATTATCAGCATCAATATCCCCGATAACCGCATCGAGCTCAAGGTTGACGCGGCTGTGCTTGAGGAGAGAATGAAGAATTTCGTGCCTAAGAAGAAGGAACTGTCGGGATATCTGCGCCGCTATGCCGCGCTTGTCTCGAGCGGTGCTTCTGGCGCGATACTCAACTGATTATGATGCTGTAAGCGGTCGACCGATATGCAGAAGGCTGCGGACGGTCAAACTTTATGAGAGTAACTACGGATGATAAATCGAGATGAGTATGATTATGGACGGACAAAAAACAAAATCGGAGCTGCTTGCGGGGCTTGATACACTGTGTATCTTCCGCTCGCTGCTCCGCGACCCCGTGATATCGGCGCTGCGTGAATATCTCGCGTCGCCCTCCGCTCCCGCATATGCTGAATTTGTCTCCGTGCTTTATGAGCGCGGCGGCGATATCGGCGAGCATGTGCGCACGCTGTGCGAGAACGACGGTAACATATACGTCAGAACGGCGGCAGCGGGCGGCGAGGTGCCGAATTTCATGTTTGAGGCACTCGTCGCGGAGCTGCAGCTGCTCAGCCGCATTGCGGCGCTGACGCCCGATGCTCTGTGTGACGGGCTCGGATACGGTGGCTTTCTGCCTGCGTTTACAAGTTCCGCACCGTCTCTGTGCGAGCTCTATCTGCATCGCGTAGATAATATCGGCAGATTCGGCTACGGCATATATGCCGAGCATCATATGTTCTACCTTGCCGACGACGGCAGCATAACCGCGGTGCTTCATCCCGACCGTACCGAGCTCTCCGATCTTATCGGCTACGAGCGGCAGCGCGAGGCAATTATGAACAATACCCGCGCGCTGCTTGACGGTAAGCCCGCCGCGAATATCCTGCTCTCCGGCGATGCGGGCACGGGAAAATCGTCTACCGTCAAGGCGGTGGCGAACGCACTGTGGCAGGAGGGACTGCGCATTATCGAGCTGCGCAAGGATCAGCTGCGCGAGATACCGCGCGTGCTTGACGAGCTGTCGGGCAACCCGCTTAAATTCGTGCTGTTTATCGACGACCTTTCGTTCAGCGGAGACGACGATAATTTCAGCTCGCTCAAGGCGGTGCTTGAAGGCTCTGTTGCCGCGCGCTCGTCAAACGTTGTTATCTATGCGACGAGCAACCGCAGACATATCGTAAAGGAGCGGTTCTCCGACCGTGAGGGCGACGATATCCATCGCAACGATACCATGCAGGAGCTTGTTTCGCTCTCCGAGCGATTCGGGCTGCACATTACCTTCTCAAAGCCCGATAAGCAGACATATCTGCATATCGTTCACCGTCTTGCGGCACAGCAGGGCATTGATATGCCTGAGGATAAACTCGATCTGCTCGCCGAGCGCTTTGCGCTTGAACGCGGAAACCGTTCCGCGCGGCTTGCGCGTCAACTTGTCGACGGTCTGCTTTCGGGCAGGGAATGATGCGGTACGGCGGCGGGGCGGTGTGAAAGGCTTAAAAGCCTGTCGCCGAAGCCGAGCGATATTTTGGGCTGTAGCATAAGCGATATTTCGGACCGTAACATTAAAAGCAGTACCATCCGACCGACCGTCGGGTGATACTGCTTTTTTCTTTGTTAATTAGTTTGTGTACCCTGCCATACCGCGGCATGCCGTGCATACCGTAGGTCTGTCTGCATACTCGCATTTCTGCGGTATCCGCTTATGCGACGAACTGGAATACGCAGAATGCGGCGTAAATCGCGAGCAGCAGAATGCCCTGAAAGCGCGAGAGCTTTCCGCGTATGAGCGCGGGCAGGGTCATTATAGCCATGACGGCGAACATCAGCGGGATGTCGACGACGAGCGAGGCGTTCATGCCGCCTACCGTCTTTTCGCACGGGACAGCAAACGGTGAGAGCGTTACGGAAACGCCCGACACGAGCACGAGATTGAACAGGTTAGCGCCGACGATATTGCCGAGCGAGAGCGAGCCGTGACCCTTGACAAGCGAGGTTATCGCGGTGACAAGCTCGGGCAGCGAGGTGCCGAGCGCAACGAAGGTGAGCGCTATGACCGATTCGGGCACGCCGAGCGCGGCGGCTATCTTTGTACCGTTATCTACGAGCAGATTAGCGCCTACGGCGATGAGCGCAGCACCGATTATCAGCAGTATGACTGCACGCAGCATAGGTATTTCTGTCTCGGCTTCTGCACTGTCGTCGCCCGCGCCCGGCTGCGCATCAGGCAGATCTGCGGGTGTTGCTTTGCGCGCACTCAGCGCGGAGCGCACCGTCAGAACGATGTATGCGACGAATATGAGCAAAAGTCCGATTCCGACGGGGCGTGTAAACTCGCCCGAAGCGTATGCGACGACCGAATATATCACCGCAGCCGCAAAGAAGAAAGCAACGGGCAGCCAGAGCGAGCGGCGCTCTACCTTACCGGGGCGCACGGCTATTGTGATAGCGGCGATAAGCGCCGTATTGCAGATGACCGAGCCGATGGCGTTGCCGTAGGCAATCTCACCGTGACCGCTGACGGCACTTGTAGCGGATACCATGACCTCGGGCAGTGTCGTGCCTATCGAGACGACGGTCGCGCCGATAAGCAGCTCGGGCAGACGGAAGCGGTGCGCGACGGCAACCGCGCCGTCGACAAACCAGTCTCCGCCCTTGATGAGCATAACGAGACCGAGAATAAACAGAAGAATCGGAACAAGCATACAGTGACCTTTTGCTCACGCAGTGCGGGAGCGTCCTTTCGTTTCGGTGTTTTGCGGTTGGCGATGTAAACACTATGCAAATGCGGACAGCGCTCAAAGCATGAGATTTTCACGCAGGATTTTTTGTGTTACAGGCGGTGTTTATCGCCCTTGCATTATAATCATTACCTGCAGCATCCGCCGCTTTGACATTTTCATGCATTATAGCATATTTTTCGCGCTTTGTCTACCCCATGGAACGGGTCAGACGTTCCGAAAAATCCCTCTCTGCGGTCACGCCGACGGTGCAAACTGACTGTTATAGAGCTTTGCGTAGTAGCTTCCGGGGCGTGCAAGCAGCTCGTCATGACTGCCTTGCTCTATGACTCTGCCGTCACGCATTACGAGAATGGTATCCGCATCGCGTACGGTGGAGAGTCTGTGTGCTACGATAAAGCTTGTTCTGCCGCGCATCAGTCGGTCAAAGGCGCTTTGAATCTTAACCTCGGTATTGGTATCAATGCTTGATGTAGCCTCGTCGAGTATCAGCATCGGCGGCAGGCAGAGCATTACACGAGCGATGCAGAGCAGCTGCTTTTGACCCTGACTCAAGCCGTTGTCGGATATGACGGTGTCGAGCCCCTGCGGCAGACGGCGGATAAATCCGAGACAGTGTGCCGCCTCTGCGGCACTCAGAATCTCCTCGTCGGTCGCGTCGGGCTTGCCGAATGCGATATTCTCGCGCACTGTGCCGCTCTTGAGCCATGTATCCTGCAGCACCATGCCGAAGCTGCGGCGCAGCGAATGCCGCGTTATGCTGCGAATGTCGTGCTCGTCGACCGATATCATGCCGCCATCTACGTCGTAGAAGCGCATGAGCAGATTGATAAGCGTCGTTTTGCCGCAGCCGGTAGGACCAACTATCGCAATGCGCCGCCCGGGCTCTGCATGCAGACAAAGATCGCGGATAAGCGGGCACTCGGGGTCATATGAGAATGTGACATTGTTCAGCTCGATGCGTCCCGTCGGCGCTTCAAGCTCTGCGGGTGCATCCGGTGATTCGGTCTCGGCGCCGAGCAGCTCAAATACGCGGTCGGCGCACGCGAGCGCATTCTGGAGCTCGGTGACTACCGAACTGATATCGTTAAAGGGCTTCATATACCTGTTTGCGTATGCAAGCAGCGCGGAGAGCCCGCCGACCGTCAGACTGCCGCCCGGGATGAGCAGCACGCCCGCAAGCGCGACACCCGCATAGACAAGATTGTTTACAAAGCGGGTGGAGGGGTTTGTAAGGCTGCTGTAGAACACCGCCTGAGTGCTGCATTCGGTCAGCTCGTCGCTCAGCGCGTCAAAGCTCTGCTGCGCGCGCTTTTCATAGCCGAATGCACGTATAACCTTCTGTCCGCCGACCGCCTCATCTATCAGCGTCGTCTGCCGTCCGCGTATCTCGCTCTGACGGATGAAAAGCCGATACGAACGCGAGGAAACAAACCGCGCGACAAGGAAGGAGAGCGGAGTGAGCAGCACGACGATGAGCGAAACGAGGATGTTCCGTGAGAACATGAACACGAGCGTTACAACGATGGTGATAACACCCGAGAACAGCTGAGTAAAGCCGAGCAGCAGACCGTCAGAGAGGATGTCTACATCGCTCGTCACGCGACTGAGTGTGTCGCCTGTGCCGTGCGAGTCGAGATATGAGAGCGGGATGCGCTGCAGATGTCTGACGGCATCCGAGCGCAGATCTTCAACTACGCGGAAGGTTATACTGTTGTTAAGCAGATTCATAAGAAAGGTGCACACGCCCGAGCCCGCAGCGAGCGCCGCCGCGAGTGCGAGACTGCGACCCATAGCCGCATAGTCGACCCCGCCCGTCAGCGCGTCTATCGCCGAGCCGAACAGCACGGGAACATACAGCTGCAGCACGACCGAAGCCGCCGCAAGCAGCAGGGTGAGCAGCAGGGAAATGCGCCTGCGCCCGAGATACGGCATCAGCTGCTTTAATGTTGCAAGACCGCCTGTTTTTTTCTTCTGACCTTTCATGCCTGTACCCCCTCTCCGTTTGTTTCGGTATCCGAGATGTCTTTATCCGTTACGCTTTTGCACGCTGCACGGCGCTTGATGCTCTCCCTTTCTTCGGGAAACTGAGAGCAATAGATGTCGCGGTAGACCTCACAGCCTTCAAGCAGCTGCTCATGAGTGCCCCTGCCGACGAGTCTTCCGTTATCGAGCACAAGTATCATATCCGAATCGCGAACGCATGCGATGCGCTGCGAGACGATGAACGTAGTTGAGCCGCGGCGCGCACGCAGTGCGCGGCGGAGCGCAGCGTCGGTCGCGTAGTCGAGTGCGCTTGAGCTGTCGTCAAGAACAAGAATCTTCGGCTGCTTGACGAGCGCGCGTGCAACCGTCAGCCGCTGACGCTGACCGCCCGAGAAGTTCCGCCCGTTCTGCTCAACAGTGCTGTCGAGCCCGCCGGGCTTGCCCTCTACTATCTCTTTTGCCTGTGCGGTCGCGAGCGCATCCCACAGCTGCTCATCGGTCGCCTTTTCGTCGCCGAACAACAGATTTTCGCGTATCGTGCCGCTGAACAGCATCGCCTTCTGCGGAACGACTCCGACGGCATCCGCAAGCGCGGCACGCGAATATTCGCACGCATTACGCCCGCCTATTGTGACGCTGCCGTCCGTCGCGTCGTAAAAGCGCGGTATCAGATTGACAAGCGTCGTTTTACCGCTGCCCGTACCGCCGATAATGCCGACGGTCGAGCCGTCGGGGGCGCTGAAGCTTATGCCGTCAAGGCTCGGTGCGCCCGCACCGCGATAGGTAAACGAAACATTGTCAAACACAACGTCTCCGCTCGATATCCTGTCTGCGGGTGAATCGCTGTATTTCATGTCCGGCTCGACCGCAAGCACATCGGCAACTCTGCCCGCGCATGCGAGCGAGCGGTTAAGCGTTATGATAAGCGATGCGAGCTTGATTAGCTCGACGATTATCTGCAGCATGTAGTTGTACAGTGCAACGACCTCGCCCTGTGCGAGCGAGCCGAGCTCTACACGCACAGCCGCCTCACGGATGAGAAAGACGGCAGCAAGGTTGATAAGAACATATGTCACGGGATTGAGCAGGGCGGAGAGCCTTCCGACAAAGAGATTAAGCGCTGTAAGATCACGGTTGCTCTTGTCGAACTCTGCGATCTCGCTCTCCTCACGACAGAATGCACGTATAACGCGCACACCCGAAAGATTTTCGCGGGTCAGCCGCGTAACACGGTCAAGTCCCGACTGAGCACGCCCGAAAAGCGGTATGCTGACCTTCATAATAAGGAAGGTAACGGTGAACAGCACGGGCACGGTAACCGCAAATATCAGCGCGCAGCGGACATTTATGGTAAACGCCATAACCGTGCAGCCGAGCACGATAAACGGGCTGCGCAGCAGCAGACGCAGACCCATATTCAGACCGTTCTGCACCTGATTGATGTCGCCCGAAAGACGGGTTATCAGCGTATCGCTGCCTGCGGTATCGAGGTCGGAATATGAAAATTTCTGAATGTGCGAGAAGAGCGCGCAGCGCAGCTTTCCCGCAAAGCCGACGCTCGCCCGCGCAGAGAAAAACTGCGCAACGACGGTGCATGTCAGCCCGATTACCGCCATTGCGATAAGCACGCCGAAATAGATAAACACGGTGCGCTTGCTGTCGCCGCCGTCTATCATACGTGCAACGGCGAGCGGAACGAGCAGGTCGAATATTGCTTCAAGCAGCTTGAAGAGCGGGGCGAGAATACTTTCCTTTCGGTATTCGCGCAGATACGGCAGCAGTCGTTTCATGTCATAGCCTTTCCGTGTTGCCCATACGGCAGCCGCGCCGACGGGTCGATTTTGATTTAAGTATTGACAAATTCATTATAACACATTATACTCAATACAGATAATATTGTTTTTGTTTATTAGAAATATAATTTATATATAACGAGGTGCGGTATGGAGCTCAGGCAGCTGGAATATTTCGTAAAGATAGCCGATACGGGCAGCATAAACGAGGCGGCGCGCAAGCTGAACATGTCGCAGCCGCCGCTCAGCTATTCGCTGCGTCAGCTCGAGGGTGAGCTCGGTGCGGAGCTGTTCACACGGAGCGCAAAGGGGGTAGAGCTTACCGCTGCGGGCAGGCTGCTGTACGAGCGGGCAGAAAATCTGCTCGAGTTTGCGCATTCGACAAAGCGCGAGGTGAGCGAAGCGGGGAAACGGCGGGTGCTGCGGATAGGTATAACGTCGTCGACAGTGCCTACGGTGCTGCCGTTTATATCCGAATTTGTGCGCCGCAGCCCCGATGTCAGCTTTGAGGTGCACGACGGCTCAAGCTACACTTTGCTGCAGCTGCTGCTCGACGGCATAATAGATATATCGGTCGCGCGCACCCCACTGCGGCTCGATGCTGTCGACGTGCTGACCCTATCGCATGAGCCGATGCTTGCAGTTTCACCCACAGGCTCTCCGCTGAGCTGCGGTGCGGAATGTTGTCTGCCCGACCTTATCGGCAGACCGCTGATAATCTATCGCCGCTACGAGGAGCTTATAATGTCGGCTTTTGCCGCACGCGGGCTCTCGCCCGAGGTATTTTGCGTCTGCGACGATGCGCGCGACGCTATGCTGTGGGTCGGCGCGGGACTTGCTACCGCGGTATTTCCCGCATCCATGCGCAGCATGTGCCGTGGGCTTGATATAAAAACGCTCTACGAGCCGTCGCTTGAGACCGAAACGCTGCTTATAACAAAGCGCGGCGGCACGACCGCACCGCTTGCGCGCGATCTGCTTGCCGTTTGCTGCGATATGCTTGAACGGAGCGGGGCACGTCGGTGATTTTGAGACGTCTCGCGGCGATGATATTCAGCGTGTCGACTCCAAGCGCAGTGCACGGTGATGCTCCGAGCGGAGCGCATGGCGATACGCTGAGCATAGTAGTGCGAAACTCCGTGCAGAGGACTTTCGGCGCTTTTATGCAGTGTGCGGTAATGCCTTAAAACAGTGAGCGGCGCAGCTGCTTCTGTAACCGAGCGCATTATTTCCCGGGAAATACCCGAAAAAGGAAGCTTTCCCGATATCGGAAATTACCCGCACGGTGTGCGTGTTCGCAGCATACGCGACATTGCGGGCGGAATTATTAATATTTCTTTTTTTGACACAAAAATCGGGCAAAGGGCTTGCATCGACGGAGCAAATGATATATAATAACACAGGATTGGGCGCTTGCGCGGTACTGTCTGCCGCGACACGCTCGGTCAGTCCGTCACTGTAATTTATGATACATATTTATATGAGAGGATTTCGCTGTACGGCGAAAACGGGATTCTAATGTCAGCTAAGAGATTCGGCGATCGCAAGGACGGAAGACTGCTCCGCGATCTTGATTCGATGCACATCATAGTGCCGCATATCCTGCCAAACCGCGCGGATAACGAGGCATTCATCTCCGAACAGCTAGATCTGAGCGCTGCGGAGGAATATCTTGCACGGCGAAACGAGGGAAACGAGGGCTACAAATACAACATATTTCAGCTGATAGTTACGGCTATGCTTCGCACCGTCATGCTGCGCCCGAAAATGAACCGCTTTATCGTAAACAACAATATCTACGAGCGCAACGAGCTCACGGCGGCATTCGTCGTAAAGAAGCAGTTCTCGGATGCATCGGGTGAGGCGCTTGCATTTATTCACGCGCATCCCGATGATACACTTGATACCGTTCATTCGGAGATAGAGCGTATCGTTACCGAGTGCAGAGACGTGAAGAAGAACGATGCATCTACCGAGAGCATGAACATCATATCTAAGATACCGCGCCCCGTTATGCGGATATTGCTCAGCTTTATGAGATTTCTCGACCGTCACGGTTGGGTACCGAAGGGGCTCATCGCGAGCGACCCGCAGTATTCGACGGTAATGCTGTCGAATCTCGGCTCGATAAAGCTCCATGCGGGCTATCACCACCTGACAAACTGGGGTACGAATTCGTTTTTCGTCGTTATAGGCGAAAAGAAAAAGCGCCCGTTTTACGATGACGAAGGAAACGTCGAGATGCGCATGAGCATTGACCTCGGGCTTACTGTCGACGAACGTATAGCCGACGGCTATTATTTCTCGCGCTCGGTGCGTCTGATGCGCCATCTGCTTGAAAACCCCGAGCTGCTTGAACAGCCGCTCTCGAAGGAGGTCGATTATCAATGAAGTTTGAGATACCTCAGGCACCCATTGCCGTAAGGACTCCGTGGAAGGGGCATCTCGGCGGAGTTCCGATGCATCTTGACTATTTCGCGGGTTCGATGTTCGAGGCTGTTGAGGCGATAGCACGTAAGTATCCGCGCGCGATTGCATTTGATTTTATGGGTAGGGGTCAGACCTACTCGCATCTTGTCGAGATGGTGCACTCATGCGCGCGTTCGCTGCGCACCATAGGCGTACGCGAAGGCGACAGGGTAACTATCGCCATGCCGAACTGCCCGCAGGCGATATACATGTTCTATGCCGTCAACCTTATCGGCGGTATTGCTAACATGGTACATCCGCTCTCTGCGGAAAAGGAGATAGAGTTCTATCTGTGCGAGTCGGGCAGCGTTACTGCGGTAACGCTCGACCAGTTTTACGGAAAGTTCGAGCGTATCAGACAGAACACCCCGCTCGTCAACATCGTTATTGCAAGCATAAAGGATGAGCTCTCCAATCCTCTCCGTACAGGCTACATGCTCACGGAGGGCAGAAAGATTGCAAAGATACCCGACGACGCACCCATCATCCGTTGGAAGGAATTTATGCGCCTCGGTAAGAGCTGCTTCTATAACTACCGTGTCAAGCGCAAGGCGACCGACCCCGCCGTCATCCTTTATTCGGGCGGCACGACGGGAACGACAAAGGGCATCGTGCTGACGAATCTTAACTTCAACGCGCTCGGACAGCAGGTCATCGCCGCAAATCCGATGTTTCGCCCCGGCGATACCATGCTCGCAGCGATGCCGCTTTTCCACGGCTTCGGTCTCGGCGTGTGCATACACACTATGCTCTCGCAGGGCGGCAGATGCCTGCTTGTCCCCCGCTTTACCGCAAAGAGCTATGCAAAGCTGCTGATAAAGTACAGATGTAATTTTATCGCGGGCGTTCCTACGCTCTATGAAGCGCTGCTGCGTCTGCCGACAATGGACGGCGCGGACCTGTCCTGTCTCAAGGGTGTTTTCTCGGGCGGCGACTCGCTCTCCGTCGAGCTTAAAAAGAAGCTTGACCGCTTCCTCTACGACCACAAGAGCGTTATTCAGGTGCGTGAGGGCTACGGCACGACCGAAACGGTCACCGCATGCTGCCTGACCCCGCCGCATATGTTCAAGGAGGGAAGCATCGGAGTACCGTTCCCCGATACGTATATCAAGATAGTCGACCGCGAGAGCGGCGATGAGGTACCGTACGGCGAGGAGGGCGAGATACTGCTCGCGGGTCCTACCGTTATGAAGGAATATATGAACCATCCCGACGAGACCGTGCAGACGCTCCGCGTGGGCGAAGACGGTCTGACATGGGTCCACACAGGCGACCTCGGTATAATGGATTCGGAGGGCTTTGTCTACTTTCGCGGCAGAGCAAAGAGAATGATAATCACGTCGGGCTATAACGTTTATCCCGGTCAGATAGAGAACATTCTCGACGCGCATGACAGCGTACAGATGAGCTGTGTTATCGGCGTGCCCGATCCGTATAAAATGCAGAAGGTAAAGGCATTCGTTAAACTCGCTGCGGGCGTACCCGCAAACGATGAGACAAAGCAGATGCTGCTCTCCTACTGCCGCAAGAACATCGCAAAGTACGCTATGCCGTACGATATCGAGTTCCGCGAGGATATGCCGAAAACGCTTGTCGGTAAGGTCGCATATCGCAAGCTCGAGGAGGAAGAGACGGCTCGCATCGCCGCAGCGGCGAATGCAGATGCAGCCGCTTCCGCCGCCGTGCCCGCCGCGAAGGATAATAACGGCGGAAAGGGCAAAAACAGCGCAAAGGGCAAAAACAGCGCAAAGGACAAGAACGGCGCAAAGAACAAAAAGGACGGAAAGAGCAAGCACCGTTTTTTTGATAAGACTGCGTCCGACAGCGCTGCGCCCACGTCCGAGAAGCCCGCATCCGATGCCGCATCTGCACACGAGCAGCCTGCCGTGACATTTGTCGCGTCTGAGCAGCCCGCAGAGGCTTCCGACCGCGAGACAGTACACACGGACGGAGAGACAGCAGGCACCGACAGGAGCGAGACCGCACATGCGAGCGGCGATGCTGACGGCAAAAAATAAATAACGTTTATATCCGAGCGCTGTCGCCGGTTATAATATAAAAAGGCAATACTATTGCAGTATAAGAAAGGATATTTTCATTATGGAAAGACTCAGAGTAGGTATCGTCGGACTCGGCGGTATGGGTAACGTACACTCCGACTCCTGGAGGGAGAACCCCCGTGCCGACATTATCGCAATGTGTGATATCAAGCCCGAGAAGTGCGACGAGTACATCAAGCGCACCCACATCGAGGATCAGGGTATCAAGGTATACATTGACTTCAAGGAGATGATCGAGAAGGAGCAACTCGACGTTGTCGACATCGCAACCCCTAACGATATGCACTCCGTTATCGCCGTTTACGCTCTCGAGCACGGCATCAATGTATTCTGTGAGAAGCCCGACGCTATCAACGCTGCCGAGCAGAAGAAGATGAAGGATGCTTCCGAAAAGAACGGCAAGCTCCTTATGTGCATGCGCAACAACCGTTACTACCCCAACTCGCAGTTCCTCAAGAAGTACATCGCCGACGGCAAGTGCGGCGAGATCTACTGCGGACGCTGCGGATGGATCCGTCGCCGCGGTATCCCCGGAAAGGGCGGCTGGTTCACCACTAAGGCTCGTTCGGGCGGCGGTCCTCTGATCGACCTCGGCGTTCACATGATCGACCTCTCCATCTGGCTCATGGGTAACCCCACTCCCGTTGCCGTTTCGGGCTGCACCTACACCAAGTTTGCAAACGATGAGGCTGAGAGCGATTCCGAGCACTCTAAGTTCGGTGAAGCTGTTGCAGACGGTACCTTCGACGTTGAGGACCTTGCAATGGGCTTCATCCGCTTTGACAACGGCTCCTGCCTCCAGTTCGAGTTCAGCTGGGCATCGAACATCGAGGAGGAGAAGCGTTTCGTAGAGCTCCGCGGTACAAAGGCAGGCTTTACATGGGGCGACGACGGCTCTGTTAAGATCTTCGGCGAGGAAGAGGGTCAGCTCGTTGACGAGAAGCCCGAGCTCCCCGAAATGGGCAACGGTCACGACCGCGCTATCCGTCACTTTTCCGAGATTCTGCTTGACGGCAGAGCTCCCGACTATGTACCTCAGCAGGGTCTTAACATGATTAAGATTCTCGACGGTATCTACGAGTCCGCAAGAACAGGCAAGGAAGTTCTTCTTTGATTTGCGACAGTTTTCGCTGACAATATGCGGCAGTGCGATTTTTCGCACTGCCGTGTTTATTTCAGGCGGAGCGACGTACTTCCGCCCGGATGAACGGCACCATACCGCGATAAAGATAAAACCGAGACAGCTCATGACCGTCTCGGTTTCTTAGTACTATTTTATTGCATGTAATGCGCACGGCTATATCGTGTGTTATCACTGCATATCTTTTTTGTGCGGTATTGCTGCGCACCTCTGTTGTACGTTATTGTCATACGTTTTAATTGTGCGTTATTGCCGAATGTTTTCTGCTCAAAGCGCGGCTTACTTTGCTTTTCCCGCACGCTTAGCCTTTGCAGTCGTTACCGTGCCGTGATGCTCGGGCTCGCTCTCGTGTGCGGCTGCATCGTCATTTTCATCCGCAACCTCATCGTGCGGCAGGGCGGGGAGTGTCACGCCGTTTTCGGTCAGATGACGCTTGATAGCGTTAAAGCTCTTATCGCTTATGTAGTGCTCCATGCGGCATGCGTCGTTTGCGGCGGTCCCCTTGTCAACGCCGAGACCGAGCAGCATTTCGGTAAGCACGGTATGACGCTCATAGATATGCTCTGCGGTTGCCCTGCCGCTTGCCGTCAGGGTGATAAAGCCGTTTTCGTCTACAGTAATATATCCGCCGCGGCGGAGAATACCTATCGCGCGGCTTACAGAGGGCTTTGAAAAGCCCATATAGTCAACAATGTTTACCGCTCTGAGCTTGGATGTCTTGTGTGAGAGGATGAATATCGTCTCAAGATACATCTCTCTTGATTCATGAATGGGCATTGCGGTACCAACCTTTCTTCGGAGTACGGCAGCCCGCCTCCGTCTTTGTATAATCATAACACAAACGGGCGGATAAATCAAGAACGATTCGTAAAAAATTATTCCTACAAAAAAATCACAAAACCCTTGACAAGTTAGCCATAGACAACTATAATATAGTACGGTTAGTCGGGACTAACCATACTTTTATGATGCAATGTTAGCCTCAGCTAACGCAGCAATCGTCGCGAGGTGAAGAAATTAATGATGCCACTCAATCTTGCCGATATGGGCGAGCCTCAGATTGTAAAGAAGATAGGCGGGACGCCTGAGGTGAAGAAGCACCTTACCGATCTCGGCTTTACGGTCGGCGGTGAGGTAAGCCTTGTAAGCATGCTCGGCGGAAACGTTATAGTCAAGGTCAAGGAATCGCGCGTAGCGATAAGCGACGAGCTTGCCCGAAAGATAATGGTTTAAATTTATATTTACATATAGGAGGAACACAAGCAATGACACTGCGTGAACTGCCGCTCGGAAAGAGCGCGAAGGTCGTAAAGCTCACCGGAGAGGGAGCTATCAAGCGTAGGATTATGGACATGGGTATTACAAAGGGGACAGAGCTTATCGTCCGTAAGGTCGCACCGCTCGGAGATCCGATCGAGATCACCGTCCGCGGCTATGAGCTTTCGCTGCGCAAGGCAGATGCCGAGCGTATCGAGGTCGAGCTGCTGTAATTCATGCCCTGCGCAAGGTTATAATCGGTCGGATTGACCGCTCAAAGCTCCGACGGAGCAGATTCAGAAGGATCAGAAAGGAAGCATTAATAAGATGAACATCAGAATTGCCCTTGCAGGAAACCCTAACTGCGGCAAAACAACACTTTTTAACGCCCTGACGGGCTCAAACCAGTTCGTCGGTAACTGGCCGGGCGTTACGGTCGAAAAGAAGGAAGGTAAGCTGAAAAAGCACGAGGGTGTAATTATCACCGACCTTCCCGGTATCTATTCGCTCTCGCCCTACACCCTTGAGGAGGTCGTAGCGAGAAACGTTCTTATCGGCGAGCGTCCCGATGCTATACTCAATATCATCGACGGTACGAACCTTGAGCGTAACCTTTACCTCACTACCCAGCTCACCGAGCTCGGTATCCCGGTAGTAGTTGCCGTCAACATGATGGACGTTGTCAAGAAGAACGGAGATAAGATTGATATCTCCGAGCTCTCCCGTCAGCTTGGCTGCAAGGTAGTTGAGATTTCGGCTCTTAAGGGAACGGGTATCACGGAGGCTGCAGAGACTGCTATCGACGCTGCTAAGAACGGCAAGACCATCCCCATGCATACATTTTCCGGTCCCGTCGAGCACGCTATCGCGCATATCGAGGAGGCTGCGGTACATAATATGCCCGAGGAGCAGCAGCGTTGGTATGCCGTCAAGGTGTTCGAGCGCGACGAAAAGGTTCTCGAGACGCTTAACATCCCCGCCGATGTAAAGAAGCACATCGAGTCCGACATCGCTGCTGCAGAGAAGGAGCTCGACGACGACGCAGAGAGCATCATCACCAACGAGCGCTATATCTACATTGCTGATATGATAAAGTCCTGCTATAAGAAAAAGAGCGCAGGAAAGCTTTCCACCTCCGATAAGATCGACCGCATCGTAACAAACCGTTTCCTCGGTCTGCCGATTTTCGCGGTAGTTATGTTTATCGTTTATTGGGTAGCAATGGTCGGTGTCGGCGCACCCGCGACCGACTGGGCTAACGACGGTTTGTTCGGCGACGGTTGGTTCCTCCTCGGAATCGGTTCCTCCGATTATGAGGATGTTTCGGGCGAGTACAGCGACGCTATGAACGCTGTAAACGCTTACTATGAGCTTGACACAGAGGCTGAGGACTTTGATGCCGATGCTGCTCTCGCAGCTATGGAGGCTGTTAAGTCCGCAGACAAGACCGCTGCCGTTGAGGTAGAGGATGAGGAGACACTTGAGGTCTCCGATATGACCGTTTATTTTGACAAGGTTCCCGATAACCTCTCTGAGGAGGACAAGGAGTCCACCATCGGTGTTTCTTACCTTGAGGCTGTCGATTACTTCAAGGAGAACGGCTTTGACGAGCCCGATCCCGCAGACTACGGACCCTACATCCCCGGTATCCCGGTTCTTATCGGCAGCGGCCTTGAGAAGGCAGGCGCTGCTGACTGGCTCAGCGGTCTGATCCTTGACGGTATCGTTGCAGGTGTCGGCGCCGTTCTCGGCTTCGTACCTCAGATGCTCGTCCTCTTCCTGATGCTTGCATTCCTTGAGGCATGCGGCTACATGGCTCGTATCGCATTCGTCCTCGACCGTGTATTCCGTAAGTTCGGTCTGTCGGGTAAGTCCTTCATTCCTATGCTTATCGGTACAGGCTGCGGCGTTCCCGGTATCATGGCTTCGCGTACCATCGAGAATGAGCGCGACCGCCGTATGACCATCATGACAACTACGTTTATCCCCTGCGGCGCAAAGGTTCCTTTCATCTCCATGATAGCAGGTGCTATCTTCGGCGGCTCTGCATGGGTCGCAACAAGCGCATACTTCATTGGTATGGCTGCCATCGTTATCTCGGGTATCATGCTTAAGAAGACCAAGATGTTCGCAGGTGACCCCGCTCCTTTCGTTATGGAGCTTCCCGCATATCACCTTCCTACCGTTTCCAACGTTCTCCGTTCCATGTGGGAGCGCGGCTGGTCGTTCATTAAGAAGGCAGGTACAATAATCCTGCTCTCGACCATCTTTGTATGGTTCACCACCTACTTCGGATTCACCGATACAGGCTTCAGAATGCTTGCTGAGGACGAGATCGAGCTCTCCATCCTTGCTAAAATCGGCGGCTTTATCGCTCCTATCTTCGCACCTCTCGGCTGGGGCAACTGGCAGGCGGCTGTCGCATCCATTACGGGTCTTGTTGCAAAGGAGAACATCGTCGGCACCCTCGGTATCCTCTACGGCGGCGGAGACGCAACCGTTTGGCAGACCATCGGTCAGGCATTCACCGAGGTCACCGGTTACTCCTTCCTCGTATTCAACCTGCTTTGCGCACCCTGCTTCGCAGCTATCGGCGCTATCAAGCGTGAGATGAACAACGCTGAGTGGACCTGGTTCGCTATCGCATATCAGTGCGGCTTCGCATATGTTATCGCGCTCATGGTTAACCAGTTCGGCGGCGCGTTCACCGGCAACCTGAACGTTGTAGGTCTTATCTTCGCCGTTATTGCACTCCTCGCTATCCTCTACATGCTCTTCATCAAGAAGTACAAGGAAGCGACCAAGCTGTCCGCGCGCGTCTGACGGGAATCGAGCCATACAGTCGCTCCGCCGCGCTCGCGCCGGCTGAGCGGCCCGTTCCCGGCGCACATCTGCGAGCACCGGCGAAACGGATTTCCAACGAAAGGAGTCTTCCGAAATGTTAACATGGATCTCTGAGAATCTTGCAACAATCCTGATTTGTCTGGCACTTGTGCTGATGGTGGTCGGTATCCTCATCGGAATGCGGCGAGACAAGAAGAAAGGCAAGTCCACCTGCGGTAACAATTGTGCCCACTGCGCAATGGCAGGCTCCTGTCACAGTCACAAAAAGTGATTTTTAACGGAGGCGCAGAATTTCGGTTCTGCGCCTCCCGACTTTAATTCGATCGGCGCCGTGCGTTCCAAAACGGCGGCGCCCAATTCTGGAAAGGAGTAGACCCCTGTGGAGGAACCGATCGTATTGACTGCTTCCAACATCCGCTATCTGCTGGCTATGAAGGAGCTGGACCACGATGGCAGCGGCGTGCGATGCAGCGCGATTGCCAATGCGCTTCGGCTTTCCAAGCCCAGCGTTCATAATATGATGAACACGTTCCGGCGGCTCGGTCTGGTGCAGAAGGACGCCTATCGCGCCTGCTTTTTCACCGACCGGGGCAATGAGATCGCCGCACGGTACGGAAAATATTACCGCCTCGTGTCCGAATCGCTGCAGGACAGTTTTCCTGCTCTTGAGGACGCACAGACGGCGGCGTTTTCGCTGCTGGCGTCGATCCCGGAGGATCGGCTGACGCAGCTCGAGGAGAAAAGAAACGAGGGCTAAGAAATGGCAATTGTTGAAATGAAGGACGTCAGCCGCGTCTATACCAGCGGCGACCATGAGTGCCGCGCGCTCGACCATGTGAACCTGTCCCTCGAGGAGGGAAAATTCATCGTCATTCTTGGGCCGAGCGGCGCGGGCAAAAGCACGCTGCTGAACTTGCTCGGCGGCCTTGACAGCCCGACGGGCGGCAGCATCGTCGTCGACGGGCGCGATATTTCCGGCCTGACGCGCGACGAGCTGGCGGAATACCGCGCGGCGTAGGTCGGCTTTGTGTTTCAATTTTATAATCTTGTGCCGACGCTGACCGTGCATGAAAACGTCACGCTCGTCAAGGAGATCGCGCCGGAGGCGCTCT